>NZ_JBIAVA010000023.1:0-110107 GCF_042893535.1 Streptomyces sp. NPDC001599 | reverse complement strand
GCCCGGTTACATTTCGAACCCGGAAGCTAAGCCTTACAGCGCCGATGGTACTGCAGGGGGGACCCTGTGGGAGAGTAGGACGCCGCCGAACAATCTTTGGAAAGGACCCCTGGTCCCCAGCGTTCAGCTGGGGACCAGGGGTCCTTTCGTTTTTCCAGGGCGCACCGGGTACCCGGCTGCGCGAGAATGA
This sequence comes from Streptomyces sp. NPDC001599, assembly GCF_042893535.1. NCBI lineage: Bacteria > Bacillati > Actinomycetota > Actinomycetes > Kitasatosporales > Streptomycetaceae > Streptomyces > Streptomyces sp. NPDC001599. The sequence continues at coordinate 109,917 of NZ_JBIAVA010000023.1, read as the reverse complement.
CTTGCAGTACCGAAGACAGGAGTCACCGATGGCCACCAACTCTCCCGACGACCGACCGGAGCGCGACCAGCGCCGACGGGACAGTGGTGACCGCGGTGACCGCAGGGATCAGCGCGGGGACCGCGGAGGGTTCCGCCGAGACGACCGCCGGGGCGACGACCGTGGCGGACACGGACAGCGCGGTGGCTTCGGCCGGGACGACCGAGACCGTGGGCCGCGTCGGGACGATCGCGATCGCGGTGGCGACCGGGGTTTCCGTCGGGATGACCGGAGTGGTGACCGTCCGTCCTTCCGCCGCGACGACCGCGGTGAGCGCACGGACCGGGGCGACCGTCCCCCGTACCGTCGTGACGACCGCGGAGAGCGCGGCGACCGTCCCGCCTTCCGGCGCGACGACCGTCGGGACGACCGGCGCGATGACCGTGGTGGGCAGCGCGGTGGCTTCCGTCGGGACGACCGCCGCGACGACCGCCGTGACGACCGCCGTGACGACCGCCGTGACGACCGCCGCGACGGTCGTCGCGAGGACAACCGCGGTGGCGGGTACGGGCGTCGGGACGACCGGGACCGTGGTGGCGACCGGGGTTTCCGTCGGGATGACCGGAGTGGTGACCGTCCGTCCTTCCGCCGCGACGACCGCGGTGAGCGCGGGGACCGGGGCGACCGTCCCCCGTACCGTCGTGACGACCGCGGGGACCGGGGCGACCGTCCCGCCTTCCGGCGCGATGACCGCGGCGATCGTCCCTCGTACCGCAGGGACGACCGCAGGGACGACCGCAGGGATGACCGTCGGGACGATCGCCGTGACGACCGTCGTGATGATCGTCCTCCCTTCCGGCGCGATGACCGGCGCGACGACCGGCGTGATGCCCGTCGGGACGACCGTCCTGCCTTCCGGCGCGACGACCGTCGGGACGACCGTGGCGAGCGTGGCGGCTTCCGTCGGGACGACAACCGTGGTGAGCGCGGCGGATTCGGCCGGCGTGACGACCGGCGTGACGACGGCCGGGGTGGCGACCGTGGTGGGTTCCGCGGGCGCGACGACCGTGGCAGCCGTGGGCCTCGTCGTGACGACCGCGGAGGGCGGCCCGGCGGCTACCGGGGCCGGGACGACCGGCAGGGTGGCGGTGGCCGCTTCCGTGAGGAGCGCGACCGGGACCGGGAGCCGATCAAGCGGCTGCCGATCCCCGAGGAGGTCACGGGTGACGAGATCGACAAGGACGTACGGCAGGAACTGCAGAGCCTGCCCAAGACGCTCGCGGAGGACGTCGCCAGGAACCTGGTGATGGTCGCGCGGCTGCTCGACGAGGACCCGGAGGCTGCGTACGGATACTCCAGGGTCGCCCTGCGCCTGGCCTCGCGCGTCGCCGCCGTACGGGAGGCGGCCGGGTTCGCCGCGTACGCCAACCAGAAGTACGCCGAGGCACTGGCGGAGTTCCGGGCCGCTCGGCGGATGACCGGTTCCGTCGAGCTGTGGCCGGTCATGGCCGACTGCGAGCGCGGGCTCGGCCGGCCGGAGAAGGCGCTGGACATGGCCGGTGCCTCCGAGGTGCACAAGCTGGACAAGGCCGGTCAGGTCGAGATGCGCCTCGTCGCGGCCGGTGCCCGGCGTGACATGGGGCAGCTGGACGCGGCCATCGTCACGCTGCAGAGCCCCGAGCTCGCCTCCAACTCCGTGCAGCCGTGGACCGCGCGGCTGCGGTACGCCTACGCCGACGCGCTGCTGGCCGCAGGCCGGGAGCAGGAGGCGCGGGAGTGGTTCGCGAAGGCCGTGGAGTCGGACCGGGACGGCAGCACGGACGCCTCCGACCGGCTCGCCGAGCTGGACGGCGTGGAGTTCATGGACGCTCTGGACGAGGGTGAGTCCGAGAGCGACGGGGAGAGCCCTTCCGCCGAGGACGGCGACAAGGACTGATGGCCTGACGGCTTGATGCCTGACGGCGAGTCGAGGGGGCGGGACCGGTTCACGGGCCCGCCCCCTCGGCGTTCGTCGGGCCCCGTCAGGCGTCGAGTGGGCGCAGTACCAGGCCCGAGGCCGGCTTCGGGCCGAAGGACGTCGACTTGCGGGGCATCGTGACGCCTTGTCGGGCCAGTTCGCGGACGACCTCCTCGCGGACCGGGTGCATCAGCACCGCCGTACCGCCGTCGCGCTCGGCCTTCTCGACGGTGGCCGCCGTGTCGTGGATGTAGGAGATGTGGGACGCCGAGTCGTCCGGAACGTGCCAGACGTGGGCGAGGAGTGCGGCGTGCAGGACGGTGGCGTCCAGCGTGCGCCAGGCCTCGGGCCGGTCGGTGGGGACCGTGCGGGCCAGCAGTCCGGGGTCGGGCAGGTCGACGAGGTGGAAGGCGCCGTCGCCGGCGAGGAGGAAGGCGTTGCCCGCGTCGGCCGCCTTCGCCAAGGTTTCCAGTGACTCGTCCAGGGGCGTGCCGAGGCGGCGGACGCGGAAGTGTCCGGCGAGGGCGGCCACGGCCTCGTGCACCGGGACGCCGTGCAGCAGCCGGTGGATGGCGCGGACGCGGAGCGGGTAGCGGGCCGTGTCGACCAGGAGGACCAGGCCGTGGTCCCACGGGCTGGGCGAAGGGTGCTCGGCGCGGAGGGTGCGGTAGGTGGCCCAGCGGTGGTGGCCGTCGGCGATGAGGGCCTGGTGCCGGGACAGCTCGGCCCGGACGCGGGCCACGGTGTCCGGGTCGGTGACCGACCACAGGCGGTGGCAGAAGCCGTCCTCCGTGGTCGTGGAGAGGAGCGGCGGCTGCTCGGCGGTGCGCTCCAGGAGGGCGGTGGTGGCCGGCGTCCCGTCGTCGCCACGGTAGGTCAGCAGGAGGGGCTCGAGGTTCGCCCGGGTGGCCCGCATGAGTGCCGCGCGGTCGGCGACGACGTGGGGCATGACGTCCTCGTGCGGCAGGACCACCTGCTCGGAGGGGTCCGACACGCGCAGGGCGCCGATGATGCCGCGCTGCAGCATGCCCTCGCGGTCGCGTTGTTCGTAGACGTACAGGCCCGGTTCGGGGTCGGTGGTCAGGACGCCCTCCGCCGTCCAGCGCCGCAGGGTGCGGGCGGCCTGCTCGTTGCGCGCCTCGGGGGTGGCGGCCTGGGGCAGGATCAGCCGGACGATGTTGTACGGGTCGGCGGACTCGAGGTGGAGCAGGCCGTCGGGGCGGACCACGACGTCGTAGGGAGGGGAGGTCACGGCGGCCAGGCTGCCGACCCGGTCGGGGTCGTAGCGGAGGCCTCGGAACGGGGTGAGTTCCAGGCCCCGGCGCGCCGTTGCTTCCGGGTGACCTGCAGAGTTCATCCCGGCATCGTACGTGTGTCAGTGGCATGGGGGATGATCGGGGGAAAGGCGACGAACGAGGAGCGATGTGCAATGAGCCGGAGCGTCAGGACGAGGCCCGCGGGCAGCGGGCCGGACCTGAGTGAGGCGTACGACACGGCGCTGCTCGACCTGGACGGCGTGGTGTACGCCGGGGGGAACGCGATCGCTCACGCCGTCGACTCCCTCGCCGCGGCCCGCGACGGCGGCATGCGCCTGGCCTACGTCACCAACAACGCGCTCCGGACCCCCGACGTGGTGGCCGCGCACCTGACCGAGCTGGGCATACCGACGGGCGCCGAGGACGTCATCACGTCGGCGCAGGCGGTGGCCCGGCTGATGGCCGAGCAGCTGCCCCCGGGGGCGCGGGTGCTGGTGATCGGCGGCGAAGGGCTGCGCGTGGCGCTGCGTGAGCGCGGTCTCGAGCCCGTGGAGTCGGCCGAGGACGATCCGGCGGCCGTGGTGCAGGGCTTCGGCGGGCCGGAGCTGCCGTGGGGCCGGTTCGCCGAGGCCTGCTACGCGATCGCGCGGGGCGTGCCCTGGTACGCCTCCAACACCGACCTGACCATCCCGGGCGCCCGCGGGATCGCCCCGGGCAACGGCGCGGCGGTGGAGGTCGTGCGGATCGCGACCGGCGCCGAGCCGCAGGTCGCGGGCAAGCCCTTGCCCCCCATGCACCGGGAGACGATCCTGCGGACCGGCGCCCGGCGTCCGTTGGTGGTGGGCGACCGGCTGGACACGGACATCGAGGGGGCGTTCAACGGGGAGGTCGACTCGCTGCTCGTCCTGACCGGTGTGACCGACGGGGCGCAGCTGCTGGCGGCGCCGCCGCGGCACCGGCCGACGTACGTCGACGCCGATCTGCGCGGGCTGCTCACCGGACAGCCGGAGGTCACCGGCGACGCGGAGGGAGGCTTTCGCTGCGGGGGTTGGACGGCGACGGCCGGCGGGGAGCGGCTGGAGCTGGACGGCGACGGCGCGGCGCTGGACGGGCTGCGTGTCCTGTGCGCGGCGGCCTGGACGGCCGGCGGAGAGCAGGGATGCGGGCTGGACTCGGGGAAGGCGCTGGCGCGGTTGGGGTTGTGACGCGGAGTACGGGGAAGGCGTCCGGTCGCGGACCGGTGTGCGTACAGGGTGCGTGTGTGCCGGGCCGGGCGGCCCCGGGAAGGCTCGGGGATCGTGATCGATTGGCAGGGTAGGCTAACCTAACTGCGTGTTGGTCGACAGTCCCCCCGAACAGCGCGCGGAGACCGCTCCCGCGCCGCCCGCCAAGCGCCGTGTCCTGCGTGCCGCGGGGCTGCCCGTCGCCGTGGCGGTCCTGGTGTTGATCGTGTTGGCGAGCATCGCGATCGGCGCGAAGGACCTGTCCCTGGCGGAGGTCTGGCACGGCCTCTTCCACGACTCGGGCACCTACGGCGACGTCGTGGTCGGCGAGCGGCTGTCGCGCACCGTCCTCGGTCTGCTGGCCGGGGCCGCCCTCGGCCTCGCGGGAGCCGTGCTGCAGGCACTGACCCGTAATCCGCTGGCCGACCCGGGACTGCTCGGCATCAACGCGGGCGCCTCCGCGGCCGTGGTCACGGGCATCACCTTCTTCGGCGTCACCTCGCTGACCGGATACGTGTGGTTCGCCTTCGCCGGTGCGGCGGGAGTCGGCGCGCTGGTCTGGTTCCTGGGCGGCAGCCGGGGGGCCACGCCGGTGCGGCTCGTGCTGGCCGGCACCGCGATCAGCGCCGCGCTCTTCGGCTACCTCCAGGCCGTGATGATCATGGACGACGCGGCGCTGGGCAGGATGCGCTTCTGGACGGTCGGTTCGCTCGCCTCGGCGACGACCGGCACCATCCGGGAGGTGCTGCCGTTCTTCGTGGTGGGCACGGTGCTCGCCCTCGCACTCGCCCGGCCGCTCAACGCCATGGAGATGGGCGACGACACCGCCAAGGCCCTCGGTGCCAACCTGAACCGCACCCGGGCGCTGTCCATGCTCGCCGCGACCGTGCTGTGCGGCGCCGCGACCGCGGCCTGCGGGCCGATCGTCTTCGTCGGGCTGATGATCCCGCACATCGTCCGCTCCTTCACCGGACCCGACATGCGTTGGATCCTGCCCTACGCGGCGATCCTGTCCCCGGTGCTGCTGCTGGGCGCGGACGTCCTCGGCCGGATCGTCGCCCGGCCCTCGGAACTCCAGGTCGGCATCGTCACCGCCGTCCTCGGCGGGCCGGTCTTCATCTTTCTCGTACGACGGCGGAGGACGGCCCAGCTGTGAAGACCGAGAAGACCGAGAAGACCGAGAAGACCGAGAAGACCGGGAAAACCGGAAAGACCGGAAAGACCGGGAAGAGCAACCGTGCCGTGCGCAACCCGGGCGGGCTGTCCTTCCGCCTGGACGTGCGGGCCGTGGTCGTCGTCGCGCTGCTGTTGCTCCTCGCGCTCGCCGCGAGCGTGCTGCTGATCGGCACCGGCGACTTCGACATACCGGCCGCCGACGTGCTGAAGACCCTGGTCGGCCAGGGCAACGCCGGACAGGAGTTCATCGTCAACGAGCTGCGGCTGCCGCGGGTCCTGGTCGGACTGCTCGTCGGCGGCGCACTCGGCGTCGGCGGTGCCCTCTTCCAGGCCATCTCCCGCAACCCGCTCGGCAGTCCGGACGTGCTCGGCCTCGGGCAGGGTGCGACGGCCGGCGCGCTCATCATGATCGTCCTGTTCTCCGGCAGCTCGGCCCAGGTCACCGTGGGCGCGCTCGTCGGCGGCCTGGTGACCGGTCTCGCCATCTATCTGCTCGCCTGGAAGCGGGGCGTGCACGGATACCGGCTGGTCCTGGTCGGCATCGGCGTGTCCGCGATGGTCACGGCGGTCAACGGCTACCTGCTCACCCGGGCCGACATCGTCGACGCCTCCCGCGCCGTCGTCTGGATGACCGGCTCCCTCAACGGCCGCGACTGGGACCAGGTCTGGCCCCTGCTCACGCTGTGCGCCGTGCTCGTGCCGCTCGTGCTCACCAACGGACGGGCGCTGCGGATGATGGAGATGGGCGACGACATCTCCTACGCCCTCGGTGTGCGGGTCGAGCGGGTGCGGGCGCTGCTGATGGTGGCCGCGGTGCTGCTCACCGCCTCGGCCACCGCCGCCGCCGGACCGGTCGGCTTCGTGGCGCTCACCGCGCCGCAGCTCGCCCGGCGCCTGACCCGCTCGCCCGGCCCCAACCTGCTGCCGTCCCTGTGCATGGGCGCAGCCCTGCTGGTCAGCGCGGACTTCGTCTCCCAGCGTGTCTTCGGTGCCGACCAGCTGCCCGTGGGCGTCGTCACCGGCGTACTGGGCGGCGTCTACCTGCTGTGGCTGCTGGTCACCGAGCGCAAGGCGGGCCGGGTATGAGCGCCGGCGCCGACACCCGCAGCGGGCCCGAGAACCAAAGGAGCAACGTGAACCGCCTGACCGCCGAGAACGTCACCCTCGCCTACGACCAGCGGGTCATCGCGGAGAAGCTGTCGGTGGAGATACCCGACAACTCCTTCACCGTGATCGTCGGCCCGAACGCGTGCGGCAAGTCCACCCTGCTGCGCGCCCTGTCACGGATGCTCAAGCCGAGCCAGGGCCGGGTGCTGCTCGACGGGTCGGTCATCCAGTCGATGCCCGCCAAGCAGGTCGCCCGGACCCTCGGCCTGCTCCCGCAGTCCTCCATCGCGCCCGACGGCATCACCGTCGGCGACCTCGTCGGCCGCGGCCGCTACCCGCACCAGGGCATCCTGCGCCAGTGGTCGACCGAGGACGAGCGGGTCGTCCAGGAGTCGATGGCCCAGACCGGCATCTCCGAGCTGGCCGACCGCTACGTCGACGAACTCTCCGGCGGACAGCGCCAGCGCGTGTGGATCGCCATGGCGCTCGCCCAGCAGACCCCGCTGCTGCTGCTCGACGAGCCGACGACGTACCTGGACATCCAGCACCAGATCGACGTCCTCGACCTGTGCGCGGAACTCCACGAGGAGCAGGGCCGCACCCTCGTGGCCGTGCTGCACGACCTCAACCACGCCGCCCGCTACGCCACCCACCTCATCGCCCTGCGCGACGGGCAGGTCATCGCCGAGGGCGCGCCGAAGGAGATCGTCACCGCCGACTTGGTCGAGCGGGTCTTCGGGCTGCGCTGCCAGGTCATCGACGACCCGGAGACGGGTACGCCGCTGGTGGTGCCGGCCGCCCGCAAGGGGCGCACCAAGCAGGTGAACAAGCAGGTGAGGGCGGTCGCTACAGGAGCTTCCTGAGCCGGAACAGATCGCGCAGGCCCGCCTCCAGCCTCACCCGGCCCGAGCCCCACGCCTTGGCGAAGTTCAGTTCGCCCGCCACCAGGGCCACCAGGTCGTCGCCGGTCATCGCCAGCCTGATCTCCGCCTTCTCGCGCGGCGGCCCCTCCAGGGTCTCGCGCACGTCGATGCGGCCGTCGGCCATGCGTCCGGCGAAGGTGACGTCCAGGTCGGTGATGTGGCAGCTCACCGAGCGGTCCAGCTCCGTGGCCGACCGCACGTCCCCTTCGGCGCCCCGCATGTTGTCCGAGAGCTTGTCGAGTGCGGCACGGCACTCCTCAGTCGTCGCCATCGGGACCGACCGTACCCCAGCCACGCGGTAGCGTCGGGGCATGAGCGACGCAGTACCGGAGCCCCAGCCCCAGCCCCAGGAGACGGAGCCCGGTGCCCACCCGGGCCCCGGGTACGAGCCGGCCGCCCCCGCACCGCTGGACGTCCCCCGCACCCCCACCGGGAACGCCGAGGTCGACGCCCGGCTGGCGCGGCTGGCCGACGCCGACCACCTCGCCACCGACGGACACGTGGAGGTGTACGAGGATGTACACCGGGGGCTGCGCGACGCGCTCACCGCGCTCGACGCCCGCCCGGGACCGCCGGAACCTCCGGGGCGCCCGGGACCACCGGCGCCCCCGTCGCCATCACCGTACGACCGCAGGAGCTGAACCGAACGTGGCAGGAGTCGCACGCCGCCGTCTCGACGCGGAGCTGGTGCGCCGCAAGCTGGCGCGCTCGCGCGAGCACGCGAGCCAGCTGATCGCCGCCGGGCGGGTCACCGTCGGCAAGACCGTCGCGACCAAACCCGCCACGCAGGTCGAGACCGCCGCCGCGATCGTCGTGACCGCCGACGACGACGACCCCGACTACGTCTCGCGCGGCGGCCACAAGCTCGCCGGCGCCCTCGCCGCCTTCGTACCGCAGGGCCTCGTCGTCGAGGGGCGGCGGGCCCTGGACGCCGGCGCCTCCACCGGCGGCTTCACCGACGTACTGCTGCGGTCGGGCGCCGCGCACGTCGTCGCCGTGGACGTCGGATACGGACAACTCGCGTGGAGTCTCCGGCAGGATGAACGCGTGACCGTCAAGGACCGTACGAACGTACGGGAGTTGACACCGGAAGCGATCGATGGGGAGCCCGTGGACCTGGTCGTGGGGGATCTGTCCTTCATCCCGCTCGGACTGGTACTGCCGGCCCTGGTGCGGTGCACCCGGCCGGACGCCGACCTGGTGATGATGGTGAAGCCGCAGTTCGAGGTGGGGAAGGAGCGGCTGGGCAGCGGGGGAGTGGTACGCAGCGCGCAGCTGCGGGCCGAGGCCGTGCGGGGAGTCGCGCGGAAGGCCTGGGAGCTGGGGCTCGGGGTGAAGGGGGTCACCGCCAGTCCGCTGCCGGGTCCCTCCGGGAACGTCGAGTACTTTCTGTGGCTGCGGGCCGGGGCCGGTGAACTGGACCCGGCCGACGTTGACCGTGCAGTGGCGGAGGGGCCGCGTTGACACAGAACCGAGCGCGTACTGTTTTCCTGCTCGCCCACACCGGGCGCCCCGCTGCCATCCGCAGCGCGGAGCTGGTGGTCAAGGGGCTGCTGCGGGCCGGGATCGGCGTACGGGTCCTGGAGGCCGAGGCGCGCGACCTGCCGCTGCCGGGTGAGGTGGGGCTGGTCGGCGAGGCCACTCCGCAGTGCCTGGACGGGTGCGAGCTGCTGATCGTGCTGGGCGGCGACGGCACGCTGCTGCGCGGCGCCGAGTTCGCCCGCGCCTCCGGGGTGCCGATGCTCGGCGTCAACCTCGGCCGGGTGGGCTTCCTCGCGGAGGCCGAGCGCGACGACCTCGACAAGGTCGTCGACCGGGTGGTGAACCGGGCCTACGAGGTCGAGGAGCGGATGACCGTCGACGTCGTCGTGCACCGCAACGGCGACATCGTGCACACCGACTGGGCGCTCAACGAGGCGGCCGTGCAGAAAGCCGGCGCCGAGAAGCTGCTGGAAGTCGTGCTGGAGATCGACGGTCGGCCGGTGACCGGGTTCGGCTGCGACGGCATCGTGCTGTCCACGCCGACCGGGTCGACGGCGTACGCCTTCTCGGCCGGCGGTCCTGTGGTGTGGCCCGAGGTGGAGGCGCTGCTGATGGTGCCGATCAGCGCCCACGCGCTGTTCGCGAAGCCGCTGGTGACCTCGCCGGACTCGGTGCTCGCGGTGGAGGTGCTGCCGCACGTCCCGCCGGGGGTGTTGTGGTGTGACGGGCGGCGGACGGTGGAGTTGCCGCCCGGGGCGCGGGTGGAGGTGCGGCGGGGGGCGGTGCCGGTGCGGTTGGCCCGGTTGCACCATGCGTCGTTTACCGACCGGCTGGTGGCGAAGTTCGCGTTGCCGGTGTCGGGGTGGCGCGGGGCGCCGCACTAGCGGTCTCGAAGGGGTGGTTTCGGTGCGTCGCGGGGTGCGGGTGCGTTGTGGCTGGTCGCGCCCGCGGCGCAGCCGCTGTCAGCACGTCCCGCGCCCCTGGGCGGCATGCGCTCGCCCGGCGTGACGAGGGCGGCCTGTGTGCGCTTTCCACCCTCGACCTCGTAAGGTCGTGTCCGTGCTTGAGGAGATGCGGATACGGTCGCTCGGGGTCATCGACGACGCCGTGGTCGAGCTGTCGCCCGGGTTCACCGCTGTCACCGGTGAGACGGGTGCCGGCAAGACCATGGTGGTCACCAGTCTGGGGCTGCTCCTGGGCGGACGCGCCGACGCGGCGCTGGTGCGGATCGGGGCGAAGAACGCGGTCGTCGAGGGGCGTATCGCCGTGCCCGGCGACGCCGCGGCCGCCGTGCGGGCCGAGGAGGCCGGGGCCGAGCTGGACGACGGGGCGCTGCTGATCAGCCGTACCGTTTCCGCCGAGGGGAGATCGCGCGCGCACCTGGGCGGGCGGTCGGTGCCGGTGGGGATGCTCGCCGAGCTGGCCGACGAGCTGGTGGCCGTGCACGGGCAGACCGACCAGCAGGGACTGCTGAAACTGACCCGGCAGCGTCAGGCCCTGGACCGGTACGCGGGCGACGCGGTCGCCGGGCCGCTCGCCAAGTACGCGGAGGCCTACCGTCGGCTGCGGGCCGTCGCCCGTGAGCTGGAGGAGATCACCACACGCGCGCGTGAGCGCGCCCAGGAGGCCGATCTGCTGCGCTACGGCCTCGACGAGATCGCGGCGGTCGAGCCGCGTGCCGGTGAGGACGTGGAGCTGGCGGAGGAGGCGGAGCGGCTGGGACACGCCGAGGCGCTCGCGTCGGCCGCCACGGTCGCGCACGCCGCCCTGGCGGGCGACCCGGAGGATCCCGAGGGCGTGGACGGCGCCACGCTCGTCGCGGGCGCGCAGCGGGCCCTGGACGCCGTACGGTCCCACGACCCGGCGCTGGCCGGGCTCGCCGAGCGGATCGGTGAGGTCGGCATCCTGCTGCGCGACGTGGCCGGGGAGCTCGCCGGTTACGCCGACGACCTGGACGCCGACCCGCTGCGGCTGGCGGCGGTCGAGGAGCGCCGGGCCGCGCTCACCGCGCTGACCCGGAAGTACGGCGAGGACGTCGCGGCCGTGCTGAGCTGGGCCGAGCAGAGTGCCGCGCGGCTGACCGAGCTGGACGGCGACGACGAGCGGATCGGCGAGCTGACCGCCGAGCGGGACGCGCTGCGGGCGGAACTGGGCGGGCTCGCCCAGGCACTGACCGACGCGCGGACCGAGGCCGCCGAGCGGTTCGCCGCGGCGGTGACCGCCGAGCTGGCGTCGCTCGCCATGCCCCACGCGCGCGTGTCGTTCGACATCCGGCAGACCGAGGATCCGGAGGGCGTCGAGGTCGGCGGGCGGACGGTCGCCTGCGGGCCGTCGGGCGCCGACGAGGTCGAGCTGCTGCTGGCCCCGCACCCCGGAGCGCCGCCGCGGCCGATCGCCAAGGGCGCCTCCGGTGGTGAGCTGTCGCGTGTGATGCTGGCGGTGGAGGTCGTCTTCGCGGGCACCGATCCCGTGCCGACCTACCTGTTCGACGAGGTCGACGCCGGGGTCGGCGGCAAGGCGGCGGTGGAGATCGGGCGGCGGCTGGCGCGGCTGGCGAAGAGCGCGCAGGTCGTGGTCGTCACACATCTGCCGCAGGTGGCCGCGTTCGCCGACCGGCAGCTGCTGGTGGAGAAGACGAACGACGGCTCGGTGACCCGCTCCGGCGTGAAGGTCCTGGAGGGCGAGGAACGCGTCCGGGAACTCTCCCGCATGCTCGCCGGCCAGGAGGACTCGGAGACGGCCCGCGCCCACGCGGAGGAACTGCTGGAAACGGCCCGGGCCGACCGGTAGGGACTCCGGGCTGCCCAGGACGACCGGTAGGGACTCCGGGGCCGGGCGGGCGTACGTCGTCGGTCTCCTGGACGTACGCCCCGGGTGGCCGGTGCGACGGCGTGACGTTCACTCGTAAGAGTGGGGTGGTTCCGTGTCGTTGTCCCGCCGGTCGTCCGGTCGTGGCGGTCGTCGTTCCCGGAACACCCGTGCGGCCTGGCATCCTTGACGGAGCGGCGCACGGGAATCCGCCCGGCGCACCCCGTCCGCACCATCCTTCTGTACGTTCTTCGTGACCGTCCCCGCGTTCCCACGTCCTTCGTGACCGTCTCCCGCCGAACCAGGAGCCCCGGCCAGGTGACCCCCGTGAGCAGCCAGTCACCGCACGGCCAGTCGCCGCTGCGCACCGTGCAGGTGCTGGGCGGTGGCAACGCCGGCAGCAGCGCGCACGTGCGCTCACTGGCCGCCGGGCTCGTCGCGCGGGGCGTGAAGGTGACGGTGTGCGCCCCCTCCGATGCGGAGTGCACCTACGACTTCACCGGCGCCGGGGCCGACCACGTGCACGTGCCGCGCAGCAGCGATCCCGTCTCGGTGGCCGCGCTGCGGACGGTGTGCGCGGAAGCCGACCTGGTGCACGCGCACGGACTGCACGCCTCCTTCCGGGCCGCCCTGGCCCTCGGCGGACGGCGCGTACGCACTCCGCTCGTCGTCACCTGGCACGACCGGGCGCACGCCGAGGGGGCCCGCGGCCAGCTGCTGCGCGTGCTGGAGCGGCGGGTGATGAAGGCCGCCACCGTCGTGCTCGGCGCCACCTCGGAACTGGTCGACGGGGCACGGCGGACGGGCGCCCGGGACGCCCGCCTCGGGCCCGTCGCACTCCCCGGCCGGCCGGGCCCCCCGGCCGGACCCGACGACCCCGACCGGCTGCGCCCCAAGGTCCGGGCCGAACTCGGCGCCATCGACCGGCCGTTGCTGGTGGCGGTCGGATCGCTCGAACGGCACCGCGGGTACGACGTGCTGCTCGACGCCGCCCGGGTGTGGCGCCGCCTCGACCCGGCGCCGCTGGTGGTGGTCGCCGGGGAGGGGCCGCTGCGCGGCGAGTTGCAGGGCCGGATCGAGGGCGAGGGGCTGCCGGTGGTGCTCGTCGGCAGCCGCGACGACGTGCCCGACCTGCTGGCGGCGGCCGACCTCGCGCTGCTGCCGAGCCGCCGGGAGCCGGGGCGTTCCGTCCTCGCCCAGGAGGCGCTCCACGCGCGCGTACCACTCGTGGCCTGTGCCGTCGGCGGCATCCCCGAGCTGGTCGGCGACGCCGCCGAACTCGTCCCGCCGGGGGACGCGGAGGCCCTCGCCGACGCCGTGGTCCGTCTGCTCGCCGACCCCGGGCGGCAGGACGAACTCCGCGAGCGGGGCGCGCGGCAGGCGGCCACGTGGCCGACCGAGGACGAGACCGTCGCGCAGGTGCTGAGCATCTACGACGAGTTGACGCAGCCCACGCCGTTGCTCTAGGCACCCGCCCGGGCCCCGCCGCCTACGGCACGTGCCGACGGGCGCGCAGGGCCAGGCTCAACGCCAGTACGGTCTGCGGGTCGTCGAGGTCCGTGCCCAGCAACTCCCCGATCCTGGCGAGCCGGTTGTAGAGGGTCTGCCGGTTGAGGTGGAGTTCGCGCGCCGTCTCCGCCTTGCGGCCGGCGTGGGCCAAGTACGTCTGGAGGGTGGGCAGCAGGGGCGGCTTGGAGCGGTCGTCGTGGTCCCGCAGCGGGCCGATCGCCCGGTCCACGAACGCGGCGAGGTCCGGGTGGTCGCGCAGCCGCCACAGCAGCAGGTCGATGTCCAGGCGCCGCGCGTCGTACCAGGGCCGGTCGGTCAGGCCCTGCGCCGCGCTCGCCGTCTCCGCCGCGTGCCTGAGGCCCGCCGAGGCCGCCGCCCAGCCGCCGGACACCCCGACGACCACGACGGGGGGCTGCGCCCCGGGACGCCGCATCCCGGCCCGCTCCACGCCCGCCCGCAGCGCAGCCGCGACCCGGTCGGCGACCGCCGCCCGCTCGGACTCCGACCGCAGCCCCAGCAGCAGCGGGACCCGCCCCTCCACCGGCCGCACGCCCAGCAGGACCGGCACTCCCACCGACGCCAGCTCCTCGGCGACCGCGCGGGCCAGCACGGCCCAGCCGCCGCCCGCCGGGGACAGGGCGTCGCCGAGCCGCATCACCACCGGGAGCAGCGGGCCGGCGCCCGGCTTGAAGCCCAGGACGCGGGCCTGTGCGGGGGCGTCCTCGGCGGTGATCCGGCCCTCGGCGAGGTCGGTGAGGAAGTCGCCCCGCCCGCGTGCCGCCAGCTCCTCCTCCTGCCGCGCCTGCATCAGCACCACGGCGAGGATGCCCGCCGCCCGCTCCGCCGCCATCCGGTGCACCGGCGCGGGCGAGGACCGTACCGGCAGCAGGACGAGGCGGGCGCGCACCGACCCGGCGCCGGGGCCGCCGCCGGGCACGTCCACGAGGACCGAGCCCGCCGGAGGCGGCGCGTCCTTGTGCGGGTCCCGCAGCCCCTCCCAGACCTGGAGGGGGTCGGCCCCCTCGGGCCCGGCACCGGCGGCGTACAGCAGGCGGCCGTCGGTGGTCTCCAGGAAGACCGGGTTGCCGGCGAAGTCGGCCAGAATGGCGAGGACCTGGGGCACTCCGCCGCCGCCCAGCAGCGCCTCGGTGCAGCGGCGGTGCACCTCCTCGGCCCGCTGGAGCAGCGCGTAGTGGCCGTTGACGATCTCGGTGTGGATCTCCTCGGTGACCGCCACGAACGGCACCTCGCGGTGCAGCTGCACCAGCGGCAGCCCGGCCGCACGGGCCGTGTCGACCAGCGCCGCGGGCAGCCGGGTGAAGCGCGGGCCCAGCTCCACGACGAGGGCCGCGATGCCGCGGTCGGCCAGCGTGCGCACGAACGCCCGCTGCTCGGCGGGACGGGTGCCGAGGCCGTACCCCGTGGTCAGCAGCAGTTCGCCGCCCTTGAGCAGCGAGGCGATGTTGGGCACCTCACCGGCGTGCACCCAGCGCACCGTGCGCTGCATGCGGTCGGCGCCCGCGAGGATCTCCGGCAGACCGCTGCGCAGTCCGGGCAGCTCCAGGGCCCGGCGCACGGTGATCCCGACGCCCTGCGTGTCGAATCCGCTGTTCGTGCCGCTGTCCATGAGCCGGACGCTACCCGGCGCGACCCGCCCGGGACATCCGCCCGGGACGTCCGCCCGGGACGTCCGCCCGGCCTCCCGCGGATCGGGGGGCGCCCGGTGGGTAGGGCACCCGACATGGACATCACCGTCGTGGCCGCCGCACGTGAGGACGCCAGCCCCCTCGACGAGCCCTTGCGGGTGGCTGGGCAGGCAGACCGGCTGGGATACCCGGAGGTGTGGCTGGGGGAGGGGCCGACCTGGGACGCGTTCGTGCTGGCCGCGGCCGTCGGAACGGGTACGCGGCGGATCGCGCTCACCGCCGGGCCGGTCGCCGTGTCGGTACGCGACCCGCACGGCATCGCGCGGGGCGCGGCCTCGGTGGCCGCGGTCACCGGCCGCCCGGTCGGCGTGGCGCTGGGCACGTCCAGCAAGCGGGTGGTCGAGGGCGTGCACGGCCGGGCCCGGGAACGTCCGGCGGCGGTACTGGAGGCGACCGCCGCGGCCCTGCGGGAGCTGCTCCACGGCGCGCCGGGCGGGCCGGTCGTGCCCGGCAGCGTCTTTCCGCGCCGCCACCGGCCGCCCGGCGGTCCGCTCACCGTGGCGGCCTTCGGCGACCGCGCGATCTCCGTCGCCGCCCGGTACGCCGACCGCATGCTCCTCGACGTGGTCTCGCCCGAGCAGGTCCGCACCCTGCGCGCCAAGCTGGTCGCCGCGGCCGACGAGGCCGGGCGGACCCCGCCGAAGCTGGCCGCCTGGGTCCCCGCCGCCGTCGACCCCGACCCCGCCTCCCTCACCCAGGTCATGCGCGGCGTCGTGGGCTACCTCACGGTGCCCGGCTACCGCGAGATGTTCGAGGAGGCCGGCTTCGGCGAGGCGGTCGCGCAGGCCCGTACGGGAGCCGACGCGGACACCCTCCTGCGGGCGCTGCCGGAGGAGGCGGCGGCCACCGTCGGCCTCATCGGCGACGTCGCCACCGCACGGGCCCGGATGGCCGCCTACGCCGAGGCGGGCCTGGACGAGATGGCCCTGGTACCGGCGACGGCGGGCGACCCGGGCGGCGAACGGACCCTGACGGCACTGGCCCCCTGAACGGACCGCAGCCACAGCCCACGGACAGCACCGGGCCCCGGCAGCACCGGGCCCCGGCAGCGCGGGGCCCGGTGTCCGGTCAGCCGCCGTAGGCGCCGCTCGCCGTCAGCCTGAGGGCCGTGTCGATCAGGGGCACGTGGCTGAAGGCCTGGGGGAAGTTGCCGACCTGGCGCTGCAGGCGGGGGTCCCACTCCTCGGCGAGCAGGCCGAGGTCGTTGCGCAGGGAGAGGAGCTTCTCGAAGAGTTTGCGCGCCTCGTCGACCCGGCCGATCATCGCCAGGTCGTCCGCCATCCAGAACGAGCAGGCGAGGAAGGCACCCTCGTCGCCCGGCAGACCGTCGACGCCCTCGTCCTTGCCGTCCGTCGGGTAGCGCAGGATGAAGCCGTCCGAGGTGGACAGCTCGCGCTGGATGGCCTCGATGGTGCCGATGACCCGCTTGTCGTCCGGCGGCAGGAAGCCCATCTGCGGGATCAGCAGCAGGGAGGCGTCCAGCTCCTGGGAGCCGTAGGACTGCGTGAAGGTGTTGCGTTCCTTGTCGTAGCCCTTCTCGCACACGTCCCGGTGGATGTCGTCGCGCAGCTGCTTCCAGCGCTCCAGCGGGCCGTCCGCGTCGCCGGACTCGATCAGCTTGATGGTGCGGTCGACGGCGACCCAGGCCATCACCTTGGAGTGCACGAAGTGGCGGCGCGGGCCGCGCACCTCCCAGATGCCCTCGTCCGGCTCGTTCCAGTGGTCCTCCAGGTAGCGGATCAGCTTGAGCTGGAGCACCGAGGCGTAGTCGTTGCGGGCCAGGCCCGTCATGTGGCCCAGGTGCAGGGCCTCGGTCACCTCGCCGTAGACGTCCAGCTGGAGCTGGTGGGCCGCGCCGTTGCCGACCCGGACCGGCGTCGAGTTCGCGTAGCCCGGCAGCCAGTCCAGCTCCGCCTCGCCCAGCTCCCGCTCGCCCGCGATGCCGTACATGATCTGCAGGTTCTCGGGGTCGCCGGCGACCGCGCGCAGCAGCCACTCGCGCCAGGCGCGGGCCTCCTCGCGGTAACCGGTGCGCAGCAGCGAGGACAGCGTGATCGCCGCGTCGCGCAGCCAGGTGTAGCGGTAGTCCCAGTTGCGGACGCCGCCGATGTCCTCCGGCAGGGAGGTGGTGGGCGCGGCGACGATGCCGCCGGTGGGGGCGTACGTCAGGGCCTTCAGCGTGATCAGGGAGCGGACCACCGCCTCGCGGTAGGGGCCGTGGTACGTGCAGTGCTCGACCCAGTCGCGCCAGAAGTCCTCGGTGGCCACCAGCGACTGCTCGGGCTCCGGCAGCGCCGGCGGCTCCTTGTGCGAGGGCTCCCACGAGATGGTGAACGCGATCCGGTCACCCGGCGCGACCGTGAAGTCCGCGTACGTGGTGAGCGCCTTGCCGTACGTCTCCGCCTCCGTGTCGAACCACACGGAGTCCGGGCCCGCGACGGCCACCGTGCGGCCCTCGTGCTTGTGGACCCAGGGGACCACCCGGCCGTAACTGAACCGCATCCGCAGCTCCGAGCGCATCGGCACCCGGCCGGAGACGCCCTCCACGATCCGGATCAGCTGCGGCGCGCCGTCGCGCGGCGGCATGAAATCGATCACTCTGACGGTGCCGCGCGGGGTGTCCCACTCGGATTCCAGGATCAGCGAGTCGCCGCGGTAGGTCCGCCGGGCCGAGGTGGGCGGTTCGGCGCCGGGGGCGTACGCGGGGCCGAGCCGCCAGAAGCCGTGCTCCCCGGTGCCCAGCAGGCCGGCGAAGATGGCATGCGAGTCGAAGCGGGGCAGGCACAGCCAGTCGACTGTGCCGTCCCGGCAGACCAGCGCAGCGGTCTGCATGTCTCCGATGAGTGCGTAGTCTTCGATGCGCCCGGCCACGTGCAACTCCAGTCGAACGGCCACGTCACCCCGCATGGGGGCGGTCGCTAGTGCGGTCAGCGGTCAAGGGTGGGGTCAGGGGTGTGTGTCAGGAATGTGTGTCGGGGACGGGTGTCCTGCGTGCCATGCCTCGTTGAGTCATGAAGCAAAGCAGCCGTCCGGCCGTGCAGCCAAACGTGGTGCCCCGAACGACAATTGTTGCTCAACGAACTGACGAGCTCTCGTTGTTCCGGTGCTGACGGGCGAGGGGTGGTGCCGTGTCGCCGGGCGGGCTCGGCAGCGAACGTCCGAGCAGGATACGACGCACGTAGATGATCTGTGTGCCGCTCCGGGCAACCCGGGTCCGCCGAACGGGTGACCAGCCGGTGAGGAAACGGTGACCTTCCCACCTGCGTGTCCGGGCGTGCGCGGAGGGTGGCCGGACGCCATCGCCCCGAGGCGCTGATACGCTGGTAGCCCGTGGACCGGTGGGAGAAAAACCCCGGAACCGCAGCGACGGCGCCGCCGACGACACCCGGGACGACCGGGGCGGAGGACGAACGCACCGCACCCCAGACCGCGACCACGGGAGCCCCCTCTTGGCCATGCCGCCCAAATCTTCGACGACCAAGCACATCTTCGTCACCGGGGGTGTCGCCTCCTCGCTCGGCAAGGGGCTCACCGCCTCGAGCCTCGGCATGCTGCTCAAGGCCCGGGGCCTGCGCGTCGTGATGCAGAAGCTCGACCCGTACCTGAACGTCGACCCCGGCACGATGAACCCCTTCCAGCACGGTGAGGTGTTCGTCACCAACGACGGCGCCGAGACCGACCTGGACATCGGCCACTACGAGCGCTTCCTCGACCGCGACCTCGACGGCTCGGCCAACGTCACCACCGGCCAGGTGTACTCCACGGTGATCGCCAAGGAGCGGCGCGGCGAGTACCTGGGCGACACCGTCCAGGTCATCCCGCACATCACCAACGAGATCAAGCACCGCATCCGCCGCATGGCGACGGACGAGGTCGACGTCGTGATCACCGAGGTCGGCGGCACCGTCGGCGACATCGAGTCGCTGCCGTTCCTGGAGACCGTCCGCCAGGTCCGGCACGAGGTGGGCCGCGACAACGTGTTCGTCGTGCACATCTCGCTCCTGCCCTACATCGGCCCGTCGGGCGAGCTGAAGACCAAGCCCACCCAGCACAGCGTCGCCGCCCTGCGCAACATCGGCATCCAGCCGGACGCGATCGTCCTGCGCTGCGACCGCGAGGTCCCGACCGCGATCAAGCGCAAGATCTCCCTGATGTGCGATGTCGACGAGGCGGCCGTGGTGGCCTGCCCCGACGCCCGCTCCATCTACGACATCCCGAAGGTCATCCACACCGAGGGCCTGGACGCCTACGTCGTCCGCAGGATGGACCTGCCGTTCCGGGACGTGGACTGGACCACCTGGGACGACCTGCTCGACCGCGTCCACAACCCCGCGCACGAGATCGTCATGGCCCTGGTCGGCAAGTACATCGACCTGCCCGACGCCTACCTCTCGGTCACCGAGGCGCTGCGCGCGGGCGGCTTCGCCAACAAGGCGCGGGTGAAGATCAAGTGGGTCACGTCCGACGACTGCAAGACCCCGGCCGGCGCCAAGGCGCAGCTCGGCGACGTCGACGCGATCTGCATCCCGGGCGGTTTCGGCGAGCGCGGTGTGACCGGCAAGGTGGGCGCGATCCAGTACGCCCGTGAGAACGGGATCCCGCTGCTCGGCCTCTGCCTCGGCCTGCAGTGCATCGTCGTCGAGGCCGCGCGCAACCTGGCCGGCGTCGCGGACGCCAACTCCACCGAGTTCGACCCCGCCACCGCCCACCCGGTCGTCTCCACCATGGCCGAGCAGCTGGACATCGTGGCCGGCGAGGGCGACATGGGCGGCACCATGCGGCTCGGCATGTACCCGGCGAAGCTGGCCGAGGGCTCCATCGTGCGCGAGGTCTACGACGGCAAGGAGTACGTCGAGGAGCGGCACCGCCACCGCTACGAGGTGAACAACGCCTACCGCGCGGAGCTGGAGAAGAAGGCCGGCATCGTCTTCTCGGGCACGTCCCCGGACGGCAAGCTCGTCGAGTACGTCGAGTACCCGCGCGACGTCCACCCCTACCTGGTCGCCACGCAGGCGCACCCGGAGCTGCGCTCGCGCCCGACCCGCCCGCACCCGCTCTTCGCCGGGCTGGTCAAGGCCGCGGTCGAGCGGAAGACGTCGAAGTAGCACACCAGTTGTACGGTGGCCGGGGCGCGCGCACTCAACTGCGCGGGCCCCGGCTTTCGCGTACGTCTGGAAGGGCAGGTCAGGCAATGACGGGCAGCACGATCAAGGACACTCCGGAGGAGTGGGAGATCCGGGGCAGCCAGACCCCCTTCCGGGGCAAGAAGACCTCGGTCCGCACGGACGACGTGGTGATGCCCGACGGCTCCGTGGTGAGCCGCGACTACCAGGTCCACCCCGGCTCGGTGGCCGTCCTCGCCCTGGACGGGGAGGGCCGGGCGCTGGTCATCCGGCAGTACCGGCACCCGGTGCGCGAGAAGCTGTGGGAGATCCCGGCCGGCCTGCTCGACGTCCCCGGCGAGAACCCGCTGCACGCCGCCCAGCGCGAGCTGTACGAGGAGGCGCACGTCAAGGCCGAGGACTGGCGGGTGCTGACCGACGTCTACACCACACCCGGCGGCTGCGACGAGGCCGTACGGATCTTCCTCGCCCGGGACCTGTCCGAGGCCGCCGGTGAGCGCTTCGAGGTCGAGGACGAAGAGGCCGACATGGAGCTGGCGCGGGTGCCCGTCGCCGACCTGGTCCAGGGGGTGCTCGCGGGAGAACTGCACAACAACTGCCTGGTCGTGGGCGTGCTCGCGCTGGTCGCGGCGGAGCGGGGCGACGGGCTCGACGCGCTCCGTCCGGCCCTGGCGCCGTGGCCGGCCCGCCCCTTCGAGGCCTGAGGACGGCCCCGCAACCCCACCGGTGTGACCATCGGCTGATCCGATCGGGGGATGTGCCCGCCGCGCTCCACCGGGAACGTCGCAGAGCGTGAACTAGGCTCTCAAACGCCCGAACCGGGCTTCCGGCGGGCACCGGCGTGCGGTGGGATCGGGAGTGTGGCCCGTGACGGATCAGGCGGTGGACACGGACGGCGTACGACTGTCCCAGGACCCTGCTGAGGAGAGCGGGTTCCTGGGCCGCACCCGGGAGCTGAAGGAGCTGCGCGCCGACATCGAGCGCGCCGGACTCGACACCCTCTCCGGCCGCAAGGCCCCTCGCGCGCGCGTGCTGCTCATCGCGGGCCGCCCCGGCTCGGGCCGCACCGCGCTCGCCGAGGAGCTGGCCGCGCGGGTCGCGCCCGACTACCCCGACGGCGTGCTGCGGGCCCGGCTGAGCGAGCCGGACGGCACCCGCGTCCCCGTCGGACGCCTCGCCCGGGACCTGCTCACCGCACTGGACCGCAGCGCGCCGCCCGGGGCCGACGAGGACGACCTCACCGAGGCCCTGCGCGCCGCGCTCGCCGACCGCAGGGTCCTGCTCCTGCTCGACGCCGTCGCCGACGCCGAGCAGGTCGACGCGCTGCTGCCGGACAGCCCGGACTGCCTGGCCGTCGCCGTGGCCGAGGGCCCGCTGACCGGCATCGCGGACGTCCGCCCGTGCACGCTGGGCGGCCTGGACACCAAGTCGGCCGTGGAACTGCTCTCCCGCCACACCGGCTCGGTCCGCATCACGGTCGATCCCCGGGCCGCCGAGCAACTGGTCGAGCTGTGCCAGGCCCAGCCCGCCGCGCTGACCCTGGCCGGCGGCTGGCTCGCGGCCCGGCCCCAGGCGGCCGTCGCGGACCTCGCCAAGCACGTGCACGCGGAGAGCGACGAGCCGGGCGCGCTCGGCCGTGTCTTCGGCCTCGTCTACGCGTCGCTGCCCAGCACCGCCGCCCGGATGCTGAGGCTGCTCTCCCTGGCCCCGGCGGGCCTGGTCGACCCGCACACCGCCTCCGCGCTCGCCGGCTGCTCGGTGAGCGGCGCCCGCACCACCCTGGACGACTTCGTCGCCCACGGCCTGCTGCGCGCCGTCGACTCGCCGCTGCCCGAGTACGAGGTCCCCGGGTGCCTGCACGGCCGGCTCGCCGCCCTGGCCCGCAAGCACGACCGGCCCGCCGAGCTGCAACTGGCCCGCGCCCGCATGCTGGAGCGGACGGTGCGGCTGCTCCAGTCCTGCCGGGCGGTCACCGAGACCGACAGCCCGCAGGCCCGCGAGAAGCTCCTCGCCACGCCGCGCGACCTGCGCTTCCCGCACCCGAGGGCCGCCGCCGACTGGCTGGGCGCCCGGCGCCCCGCCCTGCTGGCGGCGGCCCGCCTCGCGGTCGCCGACGGCGAGCTGGACACCCTCGCCCGCAGACTCATGTCCCAGCTGGTGCGGGCCATGGTGGCCCACTTCGGAACCCGGGCCGCGGCCCCCGACCTGTACGGGATCCACCGGCTCGTCCTCGACGTGGCCGAGCGCCGCGAACTGCCCCGGGAGAAGGCGGCGGCCCTGCTGAACCTGGCCGACCTGGACGCCCGCACCGGCCGCACCGCCGAGGCGCTGGTGCGCTACCGGGCCGCGCTGGACGCCGGACGGGAGGCGAACGACCCGTACGCGACCGGCCGCGCGATGGAATCCGTGGGCGGCGCCCATCTGGAGCTGGGGGACTACGACCGGGCCGCCGACTGGTTCGGCCGGGCCCTCGCCGAGCGCCTCGCCCGGGACGAGCGCGCCGACGCCGCCCGGGTCTACGGCCGTCTCGCCACCGCCCACACCTACGCCGGACGCTACGGCGAGGCGGTGCGCTCCTGGCGGGCCGCGGTGGCCGGGCACCGCAAGGCGGGGGACGTGGCCGCGCACGCGCGGGCGCTGTCCGAGCTGGCCCGGGTCCAGGAGTACGCCGGTCGGCCCGAGGAGTCGCTGCGCACCTGCCAGGAGGCCGTCGACTGGGCCCGCCGGGCCGAGGACGTACGGCTCCAGGCCGCGCTGCACCTGCGGCTGGCCGACACGCTGGACCGGCTCGGCGACCCCACCGCGGCGGGCCTGGAGCGGAGCACGGCCGAACGGATGCTGAGGGAAGATCCCGCAGATGCCTGCGAAATCCGCAGCACATCGTCTGAAGATTAATGCTTTGAAAGGCTAGACAGAGAGAACACCTTCATTAAACTGGCTCTGCCGCACGTTCTCCTGCGGTCTGACCCGGTGTGCCCGCGCTTGAGCGGGTATGCCTTGTAATAGCCCATCCTCTGAGCCAAGGACCGTGATCCACGTGAAGGTCGGCATCCCCCGCGAGGTCAAGAACAACGAGTTCCGGGTGGCCATCACCCCCGCCGGCGTGCACGAACTGGTGCGCCACGGTCACCAGGTCGTCGTCGAGCGCAACGCCGGAGTCGGCTCCTCGATCCCCGACGAGGAGTACGTCACGGCCGGTGCGCGGATCCTCGACACCGCCGACGAGGTCTGGGCCACCGCGGACCTGCTCCTGAAGGTCAAGGAGCCGATCGCGGAGGAGTACCACCGCCTGCGCAAGGACCAGACGCTCTTCACCTACCTGCACCTGGCCGCCTCCAAGGAGTGCACGGACGCGCTCATCGAGTCCGGCACCACCGCCATCGCCTACGAGACGGTCGAGCTGCCCAGCCGCGCCCTGCCGCTGCTGGCCCCGATGTCCGAGGTCGCGGGCCGCCTCGCCCCGCAGGTCGGCGCCTACCACCTGATGGCCGCCAACGGCGGCCGCGGTGTGCTGCCGGGCGGTGTCCCCGGTGTGCTCGCGGGCCGCGCCGTCGTCATCGGCGGCGGCGTCTCCGGCTGGAACGCGGCGCAGATCGCCATCGGTCTGGGCTTCCACGTCACCCTGCTCGACAAGGACATCACCAAGCTCAAGGAAGCCGACAAGATCTTCGGCACGAAGATCCAGACCGTCGTCTCCAACGCCTTCGAGCTGGAGAAGGCCTGCCTGGAGGCCGACCTCGTGATCGGCGCCGTGCTGATCCCGGGTGCCAAGGCCCCGAAGCTGGTCACCAACGAGCTGGTGTCCCGGATGAAGCCCGGAAGTGTCCTTGTCGACATCGCGATCGACCAGGGCGGCTGCTTCGAGGACTCCCACCCGACCACCCACGCCGAGCCGACCTTCCCGGTCCACAACTCGGTCTTCTACTGCGTCGCCAACATGCCCGGCGCGGTGCCCAACACCTCCACCTACGCGCTGACCAACGCCACGCTGCCGTACATCGTGGAGCTGGCCAACCGCGGCTGGGCCGAGGCGCTGCGCCGCGACCCCGCGCTGGCCAAGGGTCTCAACACCCATGACGGCAAGGTCGTTTACCGGGAGGTCGCCGAGGCGCACGGCCTGGAGCACGTGGAGCTGGCCTCGCTGCTCGCCTAAGTCGTCAAGCGGTAAAGGCGATACGTCAACAGGCGCCGTCAACGCCACACACCCGGCCGGACCTTGCCCGACAAGGTCCGGCCGGGTGTGTGTATGGTCACTTTGCGATTCTCGGTCAACTCGCCTCGAACGTAACGCTTCAACCGATTCGCGCACCGGTGAAACCTGCTGTGCGACGGCCGTACGCCCTTGACAGAGGGATGTTTCATTGCCGACACATCGGGCCGGGTCCGGCGGATTGTGTTGCTGCGGACGGCCGACACGCCATAGAGTCGCCGAACGTCGGCATGGTGCCACGCTGACCTGTCTAGAAGTTCCCTGGTCACCAAGGAGGTAAGACGACTTGTGAATGAGTCGACATTTACTCCCGGGGGTGGTCAACCAGGAATGCCGACGCGGACCCACGGTCCCGGGCGTCTCGAGGCTGTCGGCTCCGTAGCTGTACGCACCTCCGCAGCCGACCACCACAGTCCGCAGGCAACTCGGACAGCACACATGAGTATGGATGGCCAACACGTGAACGCCATGGCCGGCGACGGAAGTGGCGCGCCCCGCAACCACTTCGCCGACTACGACGAACTGCCCGAGGGGCACTTCTACGACCCGGACGCGGAGTACGAGCCGGATCCCGAGTACGCCGCCACGCTCGCGCCCGACGCGGCCCGACAGCGCCGTGAGCGCATCGGCCCGACCGGACGCCCGCTGCCGTACTTCCCGATCCCGGGCCCGCTGACCGACCACGGCCCCGCCAAGATCATCGCGATGTGCAACCAGAAGGGCGGCGTGGGCAAGACCACGTCGACCATCAACCTGGGTGCCGCGCTCGCCGAGTACGGGCGCCGGGTGCTGCTCGTCGACTTCGACCCGCAGGGCGCGCTGTCGGTCGGACTCGGCGTCAACCCGATGGAGCTCGACCTCACCGTCTACAACCTGCTCATGGAGCGGGGCATGGCGGCCGACGAGGTGCTGCTGAAGACCGCGGTCCCCAACATGGACCTGCTGCCCAGCAACATCGACCTGTCGGCGGCCGAGGTGCAGCTGGTGAGCGAGGTCGCGCGCGAGTCCACCCTCCAGCGGGCCCTGAAGCCGCTGATGGACGACTACGACTACATCGTGATCGACTGCCAGCCCTCGCTCGGCCTGCTCACGGTCAACGCGCTGACCGCCGCGCACAAGGTGATCGTGCCGCTGGAGTGCGAGTTCTTCGCGCTGCGCGGTGTGGCACTGCTGACCGAGACGATCGAGAAGGTCCAGGAGCGGCTCAACCCCGACCTGGAGCTCGACGGCATCCTCGCCACGATGTACGACTCGCGCACCGTGCACAGCCGTGAGGTGCTCGCGCGGGTCGTCGAGGCGTTCGACGACCACGTCTACCACACGGTCATCGGGCGCACGGTCCGCTTCCCGGAGACCACGGTCGCCGGAGAGCCGATCACCACGTACGCGTCCAACTCCGTCGGTGCCGCCGCCTACCGCCAGCTCGCCAGGGAGGTGCTCGCCCGGTGTCACGCCGAGTGAGTCTGCCGGGGGCCGACGAACTCTTCCGTACGACAGGGGGAACGGCGCTCCAGGCGTCCACCCCGCGGCGACCGGCGGGCGGCGAGGCCCGGGTGCCGGCCCCGGCGGGGGAGAGCGACCAGGCCGCCGCCGAGGACGCACCGCAGTCGGTGCCCGCGCAGGGCGGTGACGGCGAGGGCGCGGAGCATTCCGCGACGGACGCGGAACCGGGCTCGGCGGGCGAGTCGCGCACCCGGGGCACGGAGCGCTCCGCACGTGCTTCCGGGCCCGGTACGGGCGCGCAGGAAGGTTCTGCCGCCGACCGGCCCCGCAAGCGGGGACGGTCGCCCTCGCGCCGTCCCAGCGGGCGTGAGCGCCACGACGAGAAGATCACCGTGTACGTCTCCGCCGAGGAGCTGATGGACCTGGAGCACGCCCGCCTGGTGCTCCGGGGCGAGCACGGCCTGGCCGTCGACCGCGGCCGCATCGTCCGCGAGGCGGTCGCCGTGGTCCTGGCCGACCTGGAGACCCGCGGGGACGCCAGCATCCTCGTACGACGGCTGCGCGGGCGGTAGCGGTAGCCTGCGGGGGCCATGACCTCGAACGACGCCCCCCGCCCCGACCGCGGCCCCCGCCCCGGCCCCGGCCGCCGGCGTGCGCTGGGCAGGGGCCCGGAGGCGGCGGCCGCGCCGCTGCCCGAGGAGACGCCTTCCGGCGACGGCGCGTCCGGGACCGCCGGAGCGGCACTCACCGAACAGGACCTCCGGGCCGGACCGGCGCCCGCCCCCGCCGGACCGGCCGCCGCATCGGCCGGGGCGTCGGCCGCTGCCCCCGGAGACGCGGCGCGGATCCGCGAGACGGCGGCGCCGGACGCGGAGGAGTACCAGCTCGGGACTCCGGGCACGGCCGTGCCCGAAGCGGAACCGGGCCTCACGGGCCCCGCCGTGCGCACGGAGGCGGAGCCGACCGACGAGGGAACGGAGACGGAGGCGCCGGCGGCGGTCGGGCGCGTCCCGGCCGCACCCGGCCGACAGGCCGCCGCGTCCGCCGCCCGGCGGGCACGGGCGGACGGCCCGCCCGGCGCCGTTCCCGCCGCGGATCCGTCCCCCGTGCCGGAACTGGCTCCCCGGACCGCGGACCGTGAGCGTCCCGGGCCGGTCGAGCGGCCCGGGCCGGTCGAGCGGCCGGTCCAGGCGGCCGGGGTGCCGACGGGCGCGGGCGCGCCCGGGGAGCAGGCCGAGGACGTCTCCGGCCGGCACGGCGCCGCCTCGTCCCACGAGTCCCATGAGTCCTATGAGTCCTATGAGTCCCCGGAGTCCCCGGAGTCCCCGGAGTCCCCGGAGTCCCCGGAGTCCCCGGAGTCCCCGGAGTCCCCGGAGTCCCCGGAGTCCCCGGAGTCCCCGGAGGAGAGCTCCGACGACGCCGGTGACGGTGTCTTCAAGGTGCGGCTCGCCAACTTCGAGGGGCCGTTCGACCTGCTGCTCCAGCTGATCTCCAAGCACAAGATGGACGTCACCGAGGTCGCGCTGTCGAAGGTGACCGACGAGTTCATGGCGCACATCCGGGCGATGGGGCCGGACTGGGACCTCGACCAGACCACCGAGTTCCTGGTGGTCGCGGCCACGCTGCTCGACCTCAAGGCGGCCCGGCTGCTGCCCGCCGCCGAGGTCGAGGACGAGGCCGACCTGGCCCTGCTGGAGGCCCGCGACCTGCTCTTCGCCCGCCTGCTCCAGTACCGCGCGTACAAGCAGATCGCGGAGATCTTCAACGACCGGCTGGAGGCCGAGGCCCGCCGCTATCCCCGTACCGTCGGCCTGGAGCCCCACCAATCCGAGCTGCTGCCCGAGGTCGTCATCAGCATCGGCCCCGAGGGCTTCGCCAAGCTCGCCGTGAAGGCGATGCAGCCGAAACCCAAGCCGCAGGTGTACGTCGAGCACATCCACGCGCCCCTGGTCAGCGTGCAGGAGCAGGCCGGGATCGTGGTCGCCCGCCTGAAGGAGCTGGGCGAGGCCAGCTTCCGGGTGCTGGTCCAGGACACCCAGGACACGCTGACCGTCGTCGCCCGCTTCCTGGCCCTGCTGGAGCTGTACCGGGAGAAGGCCGTCGAGCTGGACCAGGAGACCGCCCTCGGCGACCTCCTGGTCCGCTGGACGGGCGGCGACGGGGAGACGCAGCCGTCGGTGACCGACGAGTTCGACCGGCCGCCCGAGGCGCCGAAGGAGGAGCAGAAGGCGTGAGTGAGCAGACCACGGGGGCCGCGGAGGCCGAGGAGACCGAGAGCGGGCTGGACGGGGTCGCGGGCCTCGACCTCAAGCCCGCCCTGGAGGCCGTCCTCATGGTCGTCGACGAGCCCGCGACCGAGGAGCGGCTGGCGAAGATACTGCAGCGGCCCCGGCGGCGGATCGCGGACGCCCTGCGCGAGCTGGCCGACGAGTACGCCGTCCAGGGCCGGGGCTTCGAGCTGCGCCTGGTCGCGGGCGGCTGGCGCTTCTACAGCCGCCCCGAGTACGCCGCGGCCGTCGAGGGCTTCGTCCTGGACGGCCAGCACGCCCGCCTCACCCAGGCCGCCCTGGAGACCCTCGCCGTCGTCGCCTACCGCCAGCCGGTCAGCCGCAGCCGCGTCTCCGCGGTGCGCGGCGTGAACTGCGACGGCGTGATGCGCACCCTCCTCCAGCGGGGTCTGGTCGAGGAGGCGGGCACGGAACCCGAAACAGGTGCGATCCTGTACGTGACGACGAACTACTTCCTGGAGCGGATGGGCCTGCGCGGCCTGGACGAGCTCCCGGAGCTCGCGCCCTTCCTCCCGGAGGCGGAGGCGATCGAGGCCGAGACGCTGGAAGCGGTCCCGTCGTTCGATCCGGACGCCCCGGATTCCGAGGGCGCACACGACAAGACGGAATTTTGATGCGAAGCAGCAGCGGCAGGAACAGCAGCGGAAACAACGGCGGGAGCCGTGGTGGCAACAGCGGCGGCCGCGGCGGGAGTGGCGGTGGCCGCGGCAACTACCGCGGCGCCGGCAACAACCGCGACGACAAGCAGGGCGGCCGTCCCAAGAAGCCGCGCCCGGAGGAGCGGCGCTACGACGTGGGCCCCGGCGCCACCCAGGACGGCCCGAAGTCGGGCCGCGGGCCCTCGGCCCGCGGCGGCGCCAAGGGCGGTCCGAAGCGGCCCCAGCAGCGCGGCCGCAGCGCGCCCGCCACGTCCCGCGAGTACGAGACGCGGGCCGAGGAGCGCAACCGCGAGCGGTACGCGGGGAAGAAGGACGTCAAGCCGCCCAAGACCTTCCCGGGCGCCGAGCAGGAGGGCGAGCGGCTGCAGAAGGTCCTCGCGCGCGCGGGCTACGGCTCCCGGCGCGCCTGCGAGGAGCTGATCGAGCAGGCCAGGGTCGAGATCAACGGCGAGATCGTGCTGGAGCAGGGCCGCCGCGTCGACCCGGAGAAGGACGAGGTCAAGGTCGACGGTCTGACCGTCGCCACGCAGTCGTACCAGTTCTTCTCGCTCAACAAGCCCGCCGGTGTCGTCTCCACCATGGAGGACCCGGAGGGCCGCCAGTGCCTCGGCGACTACGTCACCAACCGTGAGACCCGTCTCTTCCACGTGGGCCGGCTCGACACCGAGACCGAGGGCGTCATCCTGCTCACCAACCACGGCGAGCTGGCCCACCGCCTGACCCACCCCCGGTACGGCGTGAAGAAGACGTACCTCGCGCACATCGTGGGCCCGATCCCGCGCGACCTCGGCAAGCAGCTCAAGGACGGCATCCAGCTGGAGGACGGGTACGCGCGCGCGGACCACTTCCGGGTCGTCGAGCAGACCGGCAAGAACTACCTGGTCGAGGTCACGCTCCACGAGGGCCGCAAGCACATCGTCCGGCGGATGCTGGCGGAGGCGGGCTTCCCCGTCGACAAGCTGGTGCGCACCGCCTTCGGCCCGATCACCCTGGGCGACCAGAAGTCGGGCTGGCTGCGCCGCCTGTCCAACACGGAGGTCGGGATGCTGATGCAGGAGGTCGACCTCTAGACCGACCTCTGGGCAGCCCCTGCCCCCACGAGGCTTGTGCCGACCGGCCACCCCCTTTTATAGTCGTAGTGACTATTAAGGGGGTGGCCGGTCGTGCGCGGCTACGACAAGCACGCTTTCGAACCCTTCGCCGTCACCGTCGACCTCGCCGTCCTCACGCTCCGCGCCGGCGCGCTGCACGTGCTGCTCGTCGAGCGGGGACAGGAGCCGTACGCGGGCCGCTGGGCACTGCCCGGGGGCTTCCTGCTCCCCGAGGAGTCGGCGGAGACGGCCGCCCGCCGGGAGCTGACCGAGGAGACCGGCCTGGCGGACGTGACCGGGCTGCACCTGGAGCAGCTGCGGACCTACAGCGAACCCGGCCGCGACCCCCGCATGCGGGTCGTGTCCGTGGCCTTCGCCGCGCTGCTGCCGGACCCTCCCGAACCGCACGGCGGCGGTGACGCTGCCGCGGCCCGCTGGGTGCCGTACGACGAGGCCCGGGGCCTCGCCTTCGACCACGACCGGATCGTGGCCGACGCCCGGGACCGGGTCGGCGCCAAGCTGGAGTACACCTGCCTGGCCACCGCCTTCTGCCCGGCCGAGTTCACCCTCGGCGAGCTCCAACAGGTCTACGAGACGGTGTGGGGCACGGCCCTGGACCGGCCCAACTTCCGCCGCAAGGTCCTCGCCACACCGGGTTTCGTCGAGGCGGTCCCCGGCGCCGCCCGCCTGACCGGAGGCCGCGGCAAACCCGCCGCCGTGTACCGCGCGGGACCGGCCACCACCCTGCACCCGCCCCTGCTCCGCACCCCTCGGGAAGGACGTCCCGCATGACCACGACCCCAGGCACCAAGCGCGCCGCCACCGGAGCGCTCACCGGCCTCGCCCTCGGCGACGCGCTGGGCTTCCCCACCGAGTTCAACGACGTCCCGTCCATCCTCGCCAAGTGCGGGCCCTGGCGGGAGATGGCGCTGCCCAGGCCCGCGATCGTCACCGACGACACCCAGATGACGCTGGCGCTCGGCAAGGGGCTGCGGACGGCCATGGACCGGGGGCTGCTCGGCCCGAAGCGGATGGAACGGCCGGTGCGGGAGGAGTTCGTCGACTGGTACCAGTCGCCGGAGAACAACCGGGCGCCGGGCAACACCTGTCTCAAGGCCTGCCACCTCCTCAAGACCCCGGACCGCCCCTGGCAGGACGCCAGCCAGATCCACTCCAAGGGCTGCGGCGCCAACATGCGCGTCGCACCGGTCGGCCTCGTGCCCGGCCTCAGCGACGAACAGCGCGCGGGCGCCGCCCAGTTGCAGTCCGCGCTCACCCACGGCCACCCCACCGCGCTCGCCGCCTCCGACCTCACCGCGCACGCCGTACGGCTGCTCGCCGAGGGCGCCGAGCCGACCGGCCTGGTCGGGCTGCTGCGCTCGTACGCCTACGACAACCGCACCCGCTACCACGAGCGCTGGCTCGGCGACCTGTGGAGCCGCGCCCAGGACCCGACGCCCGAGCACTTCATCGCGCGCGGCTGGGACGAGTGCCTGGCCACCCTCGACCGGCTCCAGGAGGCGGTGCGCACCGCCTCGCCCGAGACCGACCCCTGCCTGGCCGTCGGCGAGGGCTGGATCGCCGAGGAGGCCATGGCGGCCGGGCTGCTCTGCTTCCTGCTCTTCGTCGACGAACCGCTCACCGCCCTGCGCCGCGGCGCCTGCACCTCCGGCGACTCCGACTCCATCGCCTGCCTCGCGGGCGCCTTCGCGGGCGCGCACCTAGGGGCCGACGCCTGGCCCGCCGACTGGGCGGACCGCATCGAGTACCGGGGCGACCTGCTGGCCCTCGGAGCGCTCTGGGACGCTTGAGCCCGTGATCGACGCCCTGGACATCGACCTGGCCCCGGTGGTGGCCGAACAGCCCTTCCCGGTGCTGTTCGCCACCGTCTCCGGCGCCCACCTCTACGGCTTCCCCTCCCGCGACTCCGACGTGGACCTGCGCGGCGCGCACCTGCTGCCCGCCGCCGACCTGGTCGGGCTGCGCGAGCCGGAGGAGACCAGGTCGCGGATGTGGGACCGGGACGGCGTCGAGATGGACCTGGTCACGCACGACCTGCGCAAGTTCGTCCGGCTGATGCTCCGCCGCAACGGCTACGTGCTGGAGCAGCTGTTGTCGCCGCTGATCGTGCACACCACCGAGGCGCACCGGGAACTGGCCGGATTCGCACCGGCTGTCCTCACCAGCCACCACGCCCACCACTACCGGGGGTTCGCACAGACCCAGTGGCGGCTGTTCGAGAAGACCGGCGAGCTGAAGCCGCTCCTGTACACCTTCCGGGTGCTCCTCACGGGCATCCACCTGATGCGCACCGGCGAGGTGCAGCCCCACCTGCCGACCCTCGCCGAGGAGGTCGACGCCGCCCCG
The DNA here is from genome assembly GCF_042893535.1 of Streptomyces sp. NPDC001599. Taxonomy (NCBI): domain Bacteria; kingdom Bacillati; phylum Actinomycetota; class Actinomycetes; order Kitasatosporales; family Streptomycetaceae; genus Streptomyces; species Streptomyces sp. NPDC001599. The sequence continues at coordinate 77,610 of NZ_JBIAVA010000023.1, read as the reverse complement.
GTGTACCTGCCCGAGCTGGTCGCCGCCAAGGCCGAGCGGGAGCACGGGGACGCCGGCGTCGACCACGCGCGCGTGCGCGCCGACGTCGAGCGGCTGCACAGCGTGCTGGACGGCGCGCAGGCCGCGTCAGTGCTCCCCGACGCCCCGACCGCGTACGACGCCCTGCACGACTTCGTCGTACGGACCCGGCTGGCCCGCTGAGGCCCGGCGGGTGCGGATCAGGAAGTCCTCCACGCGGCGCCGGTCCGGCTCGTCGGGCAGGGGGCTGTGCCGGGCTGCCTCCTCGCCCTCCCGCGCCAAACGGTTCATCCGCGCCTCCACCTCCCGCCAGGGCACCTCGCCGCGCTTCACGGCGAGGAGCGGCTCCCGCGCCTCGCCGACGTCGATCGTCAGGACGCCCGTGCGCAGCAGGTCGCGGGCGCTGGCCAGCAGCCGCAGCAGGTGCATCGCGTGCTTCCAGCGCGGGGCGCCGTGGGTGCGTACGTCGGCGTCCAGTTTGCGGCGCTGGCCGTGCGCGTAACGGGTGAACGTCTCGTAGGCCCGGCGGGAGAGGAACGCCTCGCGGAGGGAGAGGAGTTCGAGGCCGGTGTCGTCCACGGACTCCACCAGCGGGGAGTGCAGGCACTCCAGGATGTTCGGGTTCGCACGCAGGGCCAGCTCGCAGAAGCGCTCCAGCTCCCAGCTGAACTGCTCCTCCCCCGGACCCTCCACGTGCGTCGGCGGCTTCTCGAAGCGCCAGAACAGGGCGGTCGGCGCGAGGAAGACGCCCCGGCGGTCCGTGTCGCTGTCCTCCGTCGCCAGACCGAAGGCGCGCGAACCCATGACACAGGCGTAGACCGTGTGGTCGCGGACCAGGGCCTCGTGGCTCTCGGGGGCTTCGGGACGCATGGCGGGAGCGTACGCGGGACCCTCACGCCAGGCGGACCGAATTTCCCTCCACCGTGATCCGCTTCCCGGGCAGCGGCTTCGTGGCCGGACCCCGCACCACCGAGCCGTCGGCGACGGCGAACCTGCTGCCGTGGCAGGCGCAGTCGATGGTGCCGTCCCGCACGTCCGACACGATGCAGCCCTGATGGGTGCAGACCGCCGAGAACGCCTTGAACTCGCCCTGCTCCGGCTGGGTCACCACGATCTTCTCCTCGGTGAGAACCTTGCCGCCGGCGACCGGGATGTCGCCCGTCCGCGCCAGTTCCTGCCCGGGCGAGGTGTCCGACGAGTCGCCGTCGCCGCCTCCTCCACAGCCCACGCAGGCCGCCGCCGCGCCCGCGCCCGTGCAGAGGAGGACCGTGCGGCGGGTCGGGGTCTGGGTCATGTCGCAACTCCGGGGGAGGGGGGTTCGGGCCGCCGTCAGCGTCTCAGGAGACGGGCGCCGCGGGCCGGTACGCGGCGGGCTGACTAGGCTGGACGGACCAAGAACCGATACACGCGTCAGCAACAACAGCAACGTCAGCAAGGAGCATCGCCGTGGCGGTACGAGCGGTCCGGGGCGCCGTCCAACTGGAGCGGGACGAGGCGGGACACATGGACGAGCAGGTCGCGGCCCTGCTGACCGCCCTCATGGAGCGCAACGGCCTGACGGTCGACGACCTGATCAGCCTGTGGTTCACCGCCACCCCCGATCTGCACAGCGACTTCCCGGCCGCCGCGGCCCGCGGGCTCGGCATCACCGACGTGCCGCTGATCTGCGCCCAGGAGCTGGACATCGAGGGCGCCATGCCCCGCGTCGTCCGGGTCCTCGCCCACATCGAGTCCGACCGGCCCCGCGCCGAGATCGCCCACGTCTACCTCGGCGCCGCCGCGGCCCTGCGCAAGGACATCGCCCAGTGAGAACCGCACTCGTCATCGGCACCGGCCTCATCGGCACCTCCGCCGCCCTCGCCCTCACCGAACGCGGTGTCACCGTCCACCTCGCGGACCACGACCCCGAGCAGGCCCGCACCGCCGCGGCGCTCGGCGCCGGCACCGACGAGGCCCCGGACGGGCGGGTCGACCTCGCGATCGTCGCCGCACCGCCCGCCCTGGTGGCCGACGTGCTCGCCGACGCCATGGCCCGCGGCGCCGCCCGCGGCTACATCGACGTGGCCAGCGTGAAGGGCGGCCCCCGGCGGGAGCTGGAGGCACGCGGTCTCGACCTGTCGGCGTACATCGGCACCCACCCCATGTCCGGCCGGGAGAAGTCCGGCCCGCTGGCCGCCACCGCCGACCTCTTCGAGGGCCGCCCCTGGGTGCTGACCCCGACCCGGGACACCGACACCGAGGTGCTGAACCTCGCCCTGGAGCTGGTCTCGCACTGCCGCGCGGTGCCCGTGGTGATGGACGCGGACGCCCACGACCGCGCCGTGGCCCTCGTCTCCCACATGCCCCACCTGGTCTCCAGCATGGTCGCCGCGCGCCTGGAGCACGCCGAGGAGGCCGCCGTACGGCTGTGCGGGCAGGGCATCCGTGACGTGACCCGGATCGCCGCCTCCGACCCCCGGATGTGGATCGACATCCTCTCCGCCAACCCGGGGCCGGTCGCCGACCTGCTCACCGACGTCGCCGCCGACCTGGAGGAGACGGTACGGGCCCTGCGCGCCCTCCAGTCCGCCGACGAGGACAAGCGCCGCGAGGGCGGCACCGGCATCGCCGAGGTGCTGCGACGCGGCAACGCCGGACAGGTCCGCGTCCCCGGCAAGCACGGGTCGGCCCCCCGGTCCTACGAGACGGTGGCCGTCCTCATCGACGACCAGCCCGGCCAGCTGGCCCGCATCTTCGCCGACGCGGGACGGGCCGGGGTCAACGTCGAGGACGTACGGATCGAGCACGCGACCGGTCAGCAGGCGGGTCTGGTGCAGCTGATGGTCGAGCCGAAGGCCGCCGCCGACCTCACGGCGGCCCTGAAGGAGCGGGGCTGGGCGATCCGCCAGTGATCGTGGGGCGCCGGACGCCTGTCGGAGGGGTCGCCAAGGCCCGGTAACCTTGTGCGGGACGCGTTCGCGTCCCGCACACCACCCACCGCACCGCACCAGGAAGGTGTCCCCTCGTGGAAAACGGCGCCGCCCCGACCGCCCCGGCCGTGATTGTCGCCATCGACGGCCCCTCCGGCACGGGCAAGTCGAGCACGTCGAAGGCCGTGGCCGCGCAGCTCGGCCTGAGCTACCTGGACACCGGTGCGCAGTACCGGGCGATCACGTGGTGGATGGTCAGCAACGGCATCGACACCGACGACCCGCACGCCGTCGCCGCCGCGGCCGGCAAGCCCGAGATCGTCTCCGGCACCGACCCGGCCGGCCCGACCATCACGGTCGACGGCGTGGACGTGGCCGGACCGATCCGCACCCAGGAGGTCACCTCCAAGGTCAGCGCGGTCAGCGCCGTACCGGAGATCCGCGCCCGGATCACCGAGCTTCAGCGCACCATCGCCGCCGCCGCGCCGCTCGGCATCGTCGTCGAGGGCCGCGACATCGGCACCACCGTGCTGCCCGACGCCGACCTCAAGATCTTCCTCACCGCCTCGGCGGAGGCCCGCGCCGCCCGCCGCAGCGGCGAGCTGAAGGGCGCCGACGTCCACGCCACCCGCGAGGCCCTGATCAAGCGGGACGCGGCCGACTCCAGCCGCAAGACCTCCCCGCTGGCCAAGGCCGGCGACGCGGTCGAGGTGGACACCACCGCCCTCACCCTTCCGCAGGTCATCGAGTGCGTCGTCACCCTCGTCGAGGAGAAGCGGGCGGGCAAGTGACCGCATCCTCCGCCGCGCCCGCCCCCTCCGAGAAGGGCGCCGAGGTCGGCAGACGCATCGGCGTCGGCCTGATGTACGGGCTGTGGAGGCCGCGCGTGCTCGGCGCCTGGCGGGTGCCCGCCACCGGCCCGGTGATCTACGCCGTCAACCACGCGCACAACATCGACGGCCCGATGGTCATGGGCGTGGCGCCCCGGCCGACGCACTTCCTGATCAAGAAGGAGGCGTTCGTCGGCCCGCTCGGACGCTTCCTGACCGGCATCGGCCAGTTGAAGGTGGACCGCCACTCCGCCGACCGCGCGGCCATAGGGCAGGCGCTGGGCGTGCTGGCGGACGGCGGCGTGCTCGGCATCTTCCCGGAGGGCACCCGGGGCGAGGGCGACTTCGCCTCGCTGCGCGCCGGGCTGGCCTACTTCGCGGTGCGCAGCGGCGCGCCGATCGTCCCGGTCGCGGTGCTGGGAAGCACGGACCGTCCCGGACGGTTGATAAAGGCGCTGCCCCCGCTGCGCTCCCGCGTCGACGTCGTCTTCGGCGACCCCTTCGACGCGGGCGACGGCAGCGGGCGGCGCACCCGCAAGGCGCTGGACGAGGCCACCGAACGCATCCAGAAGCAGCTCACCGCGCACCTGGAAAACGCCAGGCGCCTCACCGGGCGCTGAGTGACACTTGAGTAGTGGATCACCCGGTACAGGGGTGTTCCACCGATCACCACGATGAACGAGGTACGGACTTCATGAACGACCACATCCACCCCGAGGGCTCGGGCGAGGAGCACGACCACGGGGCGCTCGGCGACGCCGAGTACGCGCAGTTCATGGAGCTGGCCGCCGAAGAGGGCTTCGACATCGAGGAGGTCGAGGGCGCGATCGAGGAGGCCGGGCACGGCCCGCTGCCCGTCCTCGCCGTCGTCGGCCGCCCCAATGTCGGCAAGTCGACCCTCGTGAACCGCATCATCGGCCGCCGCGAGGCCGTCGTCGAGGACAAGCCCGGCGTCACCCGCGACCGCGTCACCTACGAGGCCGAGTGGGCCGGGCGCCGCTTCAAGGTCGTCGACACCGGCGGCTGGGAGCAGGACGTCCTCGGCATCGACGCCTCCGTGGCCGCGCAGGCCGAGTACGCGATCGAGGCCGCCGACGCGGTCGTCTTCGTGGTGGACGCCAAGGTCGGCGCCACCGACACCGACGAGGCGGTCGTCCGGCTGCTGCGCAAGGCCGGCAAGCCCGTCGTGCTGTGCGCCAACAAGGTCGACGGCCCGAGCGGCGAGGCCGACGCCTCCTACCTGTGGTCGCTGGGCCTGGGCGAGCCGCACCCGGTCTCCGCACTGCACGGCCGAGGCACCGGCGACATGCTGGACAAGGTCCTGGAGGCCCTGCCCGAGGCCCCGGTCCAGACCTTCGGCACCGCCGTCGGCGGCCCGCGCCGCATCGCCCTGATCGGCCGCCCCAACGTCGGCAAGTCCTCACTGCTGAACAAGGTCGCGGGCGAGGAGCGCGTCGTCGTCAACGAACTGGCCGGCACCACCCGCGACCCGGTCGACGAGCTGATCGAGCTGGGCGGCGTCACCTGGAAGTTCGTCGACACGGCGGGCATCCGCAAGCGCGTCCACCTGCAGCAGGGCGCCGACTACTACGCCTCGCTGCGCACCGCCGCCGCCGTCGAGAAGGCGGAGGTCGCCGTCATCCTCATCGACGCCTCCGAGTCGATCTCGGTCCAGGACCAGCGGATCGTCACCATGGCCGTCGAGGCGGGCCGCGCGATCGTCGTCGCCTACAACAAGTGGGACACCCTCGACGAGGAGCGCCGCTACTACCTGGAGCGGGAGATCGAGACGGAGCTGGGCCAGGTGGCGTGGGCGCCGCGGGTCAACGTCTCGGCGCAGACCGGCCGGCACATGGAGAAGCTCGTCCCGGCGATCGAGACCGCCCTCGCGGGCTGGGAGACCCGGGTCCCGACGGGCCGGCTGAACGCCTTCCTCGGCGAGCTGGTCGCCGCCCACCCGCACCCGGTGCGGGGCGGCAAGCAGCCGCGGATCCTCTTCGGTACCCAGGCGGGCACCAAGCCGCCGCGGTTCGTGCTCTTCGCCTCCGGCTTCATCGAGGCGGGCTACCGGCGCTTCATCGAACGCCGGCTGCGCGAGGAGTTCGCCTTCGAGGGGACGCCGATCCACATCTCCGTGCGGGTGCGCGAGAAGCGCGGCGCGAAGAAGAAGTAGGAACACCCTGGGAACACCACCCAGCGACGCGTGAGGGGCGCCCCCGGCCGGGGGCGCCCCTCACGCGTCGGTCGTCCGGCGGTCAGGTACCGGACCGCGGGGCCGGTGGCAGCGCCGCCGGGACGTGGTGCGTGCCGCCGACGCGCTGCCACACCGACTGCTGGCCGACGCGGGCGCTCTGGGCCCCCGCGCTGTAGGCGCTGTAGCCGCCTCTGCCGCGCGGGATGCTCCTGAAGGCCGTGAATCCCAGCTCCTCCTCACCGCTGCGATCGCCCGGCAGCGATCGGAAGGACCTGACGTACTCGGCGTAGAGCGCGTCGTAGATCGGCGTGGCCGAGGGGCCGCCGTGGCGGTGGAAGGCGTCGTATGCGTACACGTATGTCCAAACGACCCCGCGCAGGAAGGGATGCGGCCCAGGTGACGGCCGTCCGGCAGCCGACCGGACGGGCTCAGGTTCCCGCCAGCGGCAGCGCCGCCGCGACCAGCTGTCCGTTCGCCGCCGCCTTGTCCAGCGCGTCCCGCAGCAGGTCCTCGCGCGGCTGCCGGCCGATCGACCCGACGGGCGCGGCGAACATCAGCACCTGCTGGTGCTTGTTGGCCGCCGTACGCCAGCCCTCGGTGACCTGGAGCGGCTGGTGCGCCTGCCACCAGGCCACCGGCCGGCCGCCGTTCGTCCCGGGCTGGAGCACCGCGTGCAGCTGGCCCATCGCGAGCAGGACCGACCAGCCGTGCAGCACGGCCGGCGTGGACGCCAGCTCGGTGACCGGCATGAAGCCCTGCTCGATCAGCAGCGGCAGGAAGTCGTCACCGGCGCCGGACGTGCCGGGCCGCGCGATGGGAGCGGTCGGCTCCACCACGAGGGCCGGGTGCAGCTCCCCGGCGATCAGGATCAGCCCGCTGGTGACACCGAGCACGGCCTGCTCGGGCGCGGCCTTCTCGGGGGCCGCGGGAGCGGGCTCGGAGCGGGCCTGGTCGGCGCTGATGGACCGCACCGCCCCCTGGAGCTGCTCCTCGGTGACCTTGACGACCTGCGAGGGCAGGCAGCCCGCGTGGGCGAACGCCAGCACGGCGGTCTCGTCCCCGATGAAGAGGACGGTGCTGGTGCGCTCCTGCTCACAGTCGCCCGGGGTGCGGCAGGACGTGCAGTCGTAGCTGCCCGGGGCGGACTCCCCGGCCAGCAGGCGGTCGGCTTCTTCGTCGCCGATCTCGGCGCGTACGTCGTCGCTGACGTCGAGCATGCGCGGCACGGGTGGCTCCCTCGGGATGCGGTGCGTGGCCGGACCGGGTGGCTCCCGGGCCGTGGTCCGGGCGGGTCCCCGGCTCATGCAAGGACAACGGGGGATCAGTGGCGGGAGTCACGCCCCACGGACGACGGAATCGAACCATGCGGCGCTCGCGACCGTCCGGGGGCCGCGAGCGCCGCCGCATGCCCAAGTGGGGTGCGGCAGAACGGGGTTGGGCTGCTGGAACGGGCCGGAACGTCCTGCCTGCGAGTCGACAAATCAGGAAATCAGCGAATGAACCGGGTGACCGAAAAGGAGTGCCGCCGGACGCTCGTCCGCGTCGTGACCACATCGCAATCGGACACGGACAACCAGAAGGCAGGGTTCCGGGTCTAACCGGACGACGAGAAGCCCATGGGAGGAACCGCACCGCATGACGCCGCCGCCCCCGCCGGCCGCCCCGCTGCGCGCCGACTGCATCGGCGACTCCGCGGGCGGTCTGACCTTCGACGTAGCCGCGCGCGGAAACGCCGGGGCGGCCCTGCTCATCCTCCGCCGCCGGGCCACCGACGCCCTCGACGGCACGGGAGAGACGGTCAGCCTGCCGCTGGCCCCGGCGGCGGAGGGCCGGCTGCGTGCCGCACTGCCCAGCAGTGTGTCCCTGCCCGAGGGCCGCTGGGACGCCTACGCCCTCCTCTCCGGCGGCGAGCCGCGACGCCTGGTGCCCGGCGTCACCGACCTGCGCTCCCTCGCCGAGCGCACCCCCAGCGGACTGCTGGGCCACGTCGCCGTCCGCATCCCGTACGCCACCCGGCAGGGCAACCTCACGGTCCGCAGCTGGCTGCGCGCCCCGCACGCGGAGGCGGTGGAGCTGCGCCTCGTGAGCGGCGGCCTGACCGTACGCGGGCGGGTGTACGGCACCCAGCTCGTGCCCGGGGCGGACGCCGAACTGCGCGCCCGGCCCGGCGGCGAAGAGGGTGGCGCGGGCGACGGCGTACGCCGGGTGCGCCTCATGGCCGAGCGGACGGAGTTCGTCTTCACCGTGCCCTACGACGGCCTGGCGCCCGGCGTCTGGGACCTGTGGCTGCGTCCCGCCGGTGACGCCGGTCCGGTGGTGCGTCTCGCGCGGCTGCTGGACGACGTCGCCGACAAGAACCCGGTCCTCACGTTTCCCCGCGCACGCGTGCGGACGCCCCACGGCCCCGTGGAGGCCGGGCCGTACTACACCCGGGACAACGACCTGTCGCTCGCCGTCAGCCCGCTGGACGCCTGACCGGGTGTCCGATGTTCGATTCGTGTAAGTGATCCGCGGGTCGTTCCGCAAGGGCGTACGGATGTGCTCGGGAGTGTTCGGGTACGGAATGCGGGGCCCCGGCGGGGGCGCCCCGAAGTCTTTTGCCCGGGCGTCCGCCGCGCTTTCTCCGACCGGCTGCCGAGAGACGCGGAAATAGGCTTCGGCCACTCGTGGAACGCATGAAAACCGTCCTTCCGTGTGAACGGGTTCCAGTAAAACGCGCCCCATGGTCTTGTGACAGAAATGTGACCGTAGGTGCATCCGTGGCCCGTGTTACCGGCCCGGGCTTCCCCGCTCCCCGGGCAGGGCATAGCGTGGCGGCATGGCACCGATTCCGACACCTCCAGCCGAGCCCCAGGACAGTCCGGACACCTACGTCGGCCTCGATTCCGACACGGCCGAACGGCTGGCGCGGGAGCGGGGCTGGTCGACGGTGCGGTCGCTGGCGCCGGGCACGGTCATCACCATGGAGTACCGGGTGGGCCGCCTCAACTTCGAGGTGAAGGACGGCCGGGTGTCCCGGGCCTGGAAGGGCTAAGACAGGCTCCGGGGCCGGTCAGCCGCCGGACAGGGGCCGGGCGGTGGGGGCCGTGTTGCGCGTGTGGCGGTCGGTGTGCGGCGGGCGGCGGCTGCCGGCCGGACTCACCGGCGTACGGTCCGAGCGGGCCGTGTGCGGGCCCGGCGCCAGGTGTGCCGGAGCCCGGGCGGTGCGGGGCGCGGCGACCGGCTCGCGGGCCGGTGTCTCGGGCCGGCTGCCGGAGCCGGGCGGGGTGACGGGCACGGGCGGGCCGAGCGGCCGCTTCGTCGTCCTCTCGCGGTCGCGGCGGGCGTACCAGCGGTCGCGCAGGCCGAGGATCCACGCCTCCGCACGGGTGATCAGCGGCTCGAACCAGGGAAGCGCCAGCAGGATCAGCAGGCCCGCCACCCAGCCGAGGAGCACGTCGCTGAGCCAGTGCGTGCCGAGGTAGACGGTGGACATGCCCACCCCGAGCGAGGTGACCGCGGAGATCGCGGACAGCCAGCGCCGGGTTCGGTGCGTCGAGGCCAGGTAGGCGAGGATGCCCCAGGTGACGACGGCGTTCGCGGTGTGACCGCTCGGAAATATATCGCCGCCGAGCCACATCTCGTTGGCGCCGATCGTGGTCGCGTAGTGCGGTCCCAGCCGCCCCATGCCGTACTTGGCGGCGCCGACCGTGACGTTCAGCAGGAGCAGTGAGACGCCCAGCGCCAGCAGCGGACGCAGGGTGTGCTGCCGCCAGGAGCGCCAGCCGAGCCAGGCCGCGACCATCACCGCGGTGGGGCCGCGCTGGCCGAGCACCACGTAGTAGTCGACGAACGCGTGGATCTCCGGCCACTGCTGGTAGGGCCGGAAGAACATGACCTGCCAGTCGAGCCGGACCAGCCACGAGGTGATCACTACGGCCCACACGATCGCGATGTAGAACGCGAGGGTCCCGGCGAACAGCGCGATCCTGTGCCGGGACATCTCCGGCACGTCCAGGAGCGCCGGTCGTTCCGGCTCCCGGTCCAGTCTCGCGAACACCCGGTCCAGACGGGTGGGCTTCCGTTCGGTACGCACCCAATCGACGTTACAGCGAGTGAGGAGTGATCCCGGCCGAATCAACGGCTTTGTGATGACGATGTGATGTGGGATTCCTCTCAGGCGGCGCGCCTTATTTCCGGCTAATCCGCAATCCCGTCCGGCCGTGGACTTCAATTCTTTTGATCTGTCCGGCCGACGGTTTTATCGTGCTTATGAATTCGTTCACCGAATGCTGGTGCGGAATTGTCCCGGCGGTCACCGGGCCCGCGGCGCCGGTCAGGGCGGGCCGGAGCCGTTCAGCCAGAACGCCCCGTACACCGCCGCCGCCACCGCGACACCGCACACGACCGGCGCCGACCTGGCGGTGCGCAGCCGGGCCAGGCCCACGGCCAGGGGGAACAGCAGCGGGAAGGCGGGCAGCAGCAGCCGGGGCTTCGAACCGAAGTAGCTCGACGCGCACAGGGCGAGCACGGTGACGAGCCCCGCGTACACCAGCAGCGGGAGCGGCTGGCGCTGCCGTACGCACACCACGTACAGCCAGACCAGGAGCGCGACCCCGACGATCAGCCCGACGCCCGCCAGGGCCGCCGGGAACGACGTGAACTTGGCGGCGACGAAACGGGCGAAGGCCGCGCCGCCGTCGAAGCCGTTGCGCCAGCCGGCCTGCACGTCGAGATAGCCGAGCGGGCCCTTGCCGGTGCGGTGGCCGACCCACAGGACGTACCCGGCCGCTCCCAGCGGTGCGAGCAGCATGCCGAGCACGCGCCGCGCGCGGTCCCGGCCGTCGCGGTCCTCCCGGTCTCGTGCGAACGCCGCGATCGCGGCCACCCACACCGCCGCCGTCACCGCGAGCCCCACCGGTCGGGTCAGCCCGGCCAGCGCGGCCAGTGTCCCGGCCGTCACCCAGCGCCCGGTCAGCACCGCGTACAGCGACCAGGCGGCCAGTGCCGTGAACAGGGACTCGCTGTAGGCCATCGACTGCACGACCCCGACCGGCAGCACGGCCCACAGCAGCACCGCGCACACGCCGGCGCGGCGGTCGTGGACGTGCTCCGCGACCGCGAAGATCCCCCAGGCCGCGGCGAGCGAGGCGAGCAGGGAGACGACGAACCCGGCGTCGGCGTACGACAGGGGCGTCACCGCCGCGCCGAGCCGCTCCAGCCAGGGCAGCAGCGGGAAGAACGCCAGGTTGGAGTGCACGTCGCCGTTCGGCAGCCGCACCTCGTAGCCGTACCCCAGTTCGGCGACCCTGGTGTACCAGAGGGAGTCCCAGCGGGCCGTCAGCAGCGTGTACGCGCTCTTGTCGCGCGCGGCACTCCACAGGGCCAGGGCGAGCAGGCCCAGCGCGCGCACGGCCGCGTAGCCGAGGAGCGCCGGGACGGCCCGGCGCAGGGCACCGGACGGACCCGGGGCGCCCAGGCGGGCCGCGCCGCGCGTTTCAAGATCGGTCACGGGCCCGATTATCCGTCGGCCGCGGGGGCGGGCGTCCCGCCGGGGCGGGTGACATGGTGGCCGCAGTGGTGCATGCCACACAGGTGACGCGGGATGTGTGAGACCCGACACGTGTGCGGTGCCCGGTCTCGCGTACTCTGGCGAGTCACTCGCGTTCCGTTGCACGGCCCGGAGCCCCCCGCTCCTCTCCGGCCGAGCCGCAGGGGAGTCCCCACCCCACGGCCCGCCGGACGCGAGGGAACATCTTGGAGGTACGTACATGTCCGGGACGACCACGGCTGCCGCCGCGCCGCGCCGTCGGGCGGCCGGGGCCGGTGCCAACCGCTGGGTGGTCCTGGTCGTCCTCTGCGTCAGCCTGCTGCTCGTCGCCGTCGACGCGACCGTGCTGCACGTGGCGGTCCCCGCCGTCACCGAGGATCTCAGGCCCGGTGCCATCGAACTGCTCTGGATCGTCGACGTCTACCCGCTCGTCTGCGCCTCGCTGCTGATCCTCTTCGGCACGCTGGGCGACCGGGTGGGCCGCAGACGGGTCCTGCTGCTCGGCTACGCCCTCTTCGGCGTCGCCTCCGCGCTCGCGGCCCTGGCCGACACCGCCCAGGTGCTGATCGCGGCCCGCGCGCTGCTCGGCGTCGGCGGCGCCATGATCATGCCGGCGACGCTGTCGATCCTGCGGCAGGTCTTCCCCGACCGGCGGGAGCGGGCCCTGGCCATCGGCATCTGGAGTGCCGTGGCCGCGGTCGGCGCGGCGGTCGGTCCGCTGCTCGGCGGCTTCCTCCTCGAGCACTTCTGGTGGGGCTCGGTCTTCCTCGTCAACATCCCGCTGATGCTGGTCAGCCTGCCGGTGGGGCGGCTGCTGCTGCCCGAGTCGAAGGGCGACGGCCGCGGGCCCTGGGACGTGGTCGGCGCGCTGATGGCGGCGGGCGGTCTGTTCGGCGTCGTCCTGGGTGTGAAGCGGCTGGGCGGCGGAGAGCCGGTGGCGAGCCTGTTCACCGTGCTGCCGCTGGTGCTGGGCGCGGCGCTGCTGGCGGGCTTCGTACGGCGGCAGCGGCGGCGTGCGTATCCGCTGGTCGATCTCGCGATGTTCCGGCGGCCGGCGTTCAGTACGTCGGTGGGGTGCATCGTGCTGGCCATGCTGGCGCTGGTGGGGCTTGAGCTGATCGCGGCGCAGTACCTGCAGCTGGTGCTCGGTCTTTCCCCGCTGGAGACCGGGCTGCGGCTGCTGCCGCTGACCTTCGCGGCGATGGCGGCGGGGCTCGCGGGTGCGCGGCTGCTGCGGCGTTTCGGGCCGCGGCGGATGGTGTGCGCGGGGTTCTGCCTGACGGCCTTCGCGGTGGTGCTGCTCACGGCGATGGGCCGGGCCGACAACTGCGCGCTGCTGCTGACCGGGTTCGTGCTGCTGGGCTTCGGTCTGGAGACGACGCTGTTCGGGGCGTACGAGTCGATGCTGAGCGAGGCGCCGCAGGAGCAGTCGGGGGGCGCGGCGGCGATCGGGGAGACCTCTTACCAGCTGGGCGCCGGGATCGGCATCGCGCTGCTGGGCAGCGTGATGAACGCGGCGTACGCGCCCGGGCTGACGGGGGGCGTGCCGGGGGTGCCGGCGCCGGCGTCGGTGGCGGCGGGGCATTCGCTGGGGGAGGCGTACGAGGTTGCTGCGCAGCTCGGGGGGCCTGCGGGGGTTGCGTTGCGGCGGGCCGCGGGGGATGCGTTCGTGCACGGGCTGCATGTGACGTTGGTGGTGAGTGCGGGGTTGTTGCTGCTGGGGGCGGTGATGGCGTTGCGGTTGCCGCGGGTGATGCAGTGCGAGGAGGAGGTCTCCGTGCCTGCGCCCCGGGGGGCGGTGGAGTCCCAGTCCCGTGTCTCGGTGTGAGCGGGTGGCGTTGTCCGTGGGTGGCTGAGGAGCGTCGGCGGCTGCGGGCCGTCGCCGTTTGTCTCCCACCCACGCACCACCCGTTCGCCGTCGGTAGCGGGGTGGGCGTTGCCTGTGGGTGGTTGAGGAGCGTCGGCGGCTGCGGGTCGTAGCGTTGGCGGGTATGGGGCGTCCGCGTGGGGCTCCTGCCCTGCCCACCGCAAGCCGCCGGCGGTGGATCACCCCCACGGGCGACGTCCACCTCGTTCCCCACGGTGAACGGGTGGTGCGTGGGTGGGAGACGGGCATGGTGGACGAGCGGAGCGCCGCATCGTAACGTCGGCAACGACAGCCGTGACTAGCGGCGCTAGTTTTAAGAGTCCCGAAGGGTGTCACCATGGCCGCGTCCTCGAAGTTGCCCGCGTTCGACCCCGCCGACCCCCTCGGCATCGACGACCTGCTCGAGCCGGAGGACCTCGCCGTCCGGGACACCGTGCGGAGCTGGGCCGCGGACCGCGTGCTGCCGCACATCGCGGACTGGTACGAGAGCGGCGAGCTGCCCGGCGTCCGGGAGCTCGCGCGGGAGCTCGGGGGCATCGGCGCGCTCGGCATGTCGCTCGAGGGGTACGGCTGCGCCGGTGCGTCCGCCGTCCAGTACGGGCTCGCCTGTCTGGAGCTGGAGGCGGCCGACTCCGGCATCCGCTCCCTGGTCTCCGTGCAGGGCTCCCTCGCGATGTACGCCATCCACCGCTTCGGGAGTGAGGAGCAGAGGCAGCAGTGGCTGCCGCGCATGGCCGCCGGTGAGGTCATCGGATGCTTCGGGCTGACCGAGCCCGACCACGGGTCCGACCCGGCCAACATGCGTACCCGCGCCAAGCGGGACGCCGGTGGCGACTGGGTGCTGGGCGGGCGCAAGATGTGGATCACCAACGGCTCGGTGGCCGGCGTCGCCGTGGTCTGGGCGCAGACCGAGGAGGGCGTACGCGGGTTCGTCGTGCCGACCGACAGCCCCGGCTTCTTTGCCCCCGAGATCAAGCACAAGTGGTCCCTGCGCGCCAGCGTCACCAGTGAGCTCGTCCTCGACGACGTACGGCTGCCCGCCGACGCCGTGCTGCCGGAGGTGACCGGGCTGCGCGGGCCGCTGAGCTGTCTGTCGCACGCCCGTTACGGGATCGTCTGGGGCTCCATGGGGGCGGCGCGCAGCTCCTTCGAGGCGGCCCTGGAGTACGCGAAGTCGCGGGAGCAGTTCGGGCGGGCCATCGGCGGCTTCCAGCTGACCCAGGCCAAGCTCGCCGACATGGCGGTCGAACTGCACAAGGGGATCCTGCTCGCCCACCACCTGGGGCGGCGCATGGACGCCGGCCGCCTGCGTCCCGAGCAGGTCAGCTTCGGCAAGCTCAACAACGTACGCGAGGCCATCGACATCTGCCGTACGGCCCGCACGATCCTCGGCGCCAACGGGATCTCCCTCGAATACCCCGTGATGCGGCACGCGACGAACCTGGAATCGGTGCTCACCTACGAGGGCACCGTCGAGATGCACCAGCTGGTGCTGGGCAAGGCGCTCACCGGACTCGACGCCTTCCGGTAAGAGGCCCGGGGGTGGGGCGGGGATGGGGCGGGGCCGTGGTTCTCGGCCCCGCCTCAGCTCTGGTTGAAGAAACCGTCGGAACGGTGCGCGCCGGACTCGCCGCTGATCACCTGGGTGTCGGCCGGGCTCAGCAGGAACACCCGGGTGGACACCCGCTCGATCGAACCGCGCAGGCCGAAGATGAGGCCCGCCGCGAAGTCGACCACGCGCTTGGCGTCGGTGCCCTCCATGGCCGTCAGGTTCACGATGACCGGGACCCCGTCCCGGAACAGCTCACCGATGGCCCGTGCGTCCCGGAAGCTGTCCGGGGTGACCGTCGCGATGCGGCGGCCCTTCTCCTCGGCCACGTCCGAAGCCACCTTGACCCGCGGGTCCGTGACCCAGGCGTCCCCGGGCTCGGTGCCCTCGGAGTAGTCGTCGTCGTAGTAACGCTCGTCATCGTTGTTGTCGTCGACGAGGCCGAGCCACGCACTCGCCTTGCGTACCGATCCCATGGACGCCTCCTCTCACAGCTGTCTTTCGTGCTTCCGCATCCCTATGGTCATCCATGATGCGGACGTCGCGCCAAGTGGATAGACGCCGCGCGGGGGGTTTGTGACGGTACTGGTGCACAGCGGATACGTCGAGAGTCCTTGTGTCCCAAGGGTCGTTTCCCAAACGGCTGCTGACTGTGAGTGAAATATGATTCTTCACGGCACACGGGTGAGGACGGGTGCGTACGGGTGATGGCGGCGGTCGGTACGATGCCGCAGCTCAGCGTCGTACCAACCACGGGGGAGCGTCGTGTTCGGAATCGTCAGGCCGTGCAGGCACCGGCTCGGAGAGAGCCTCACGAGCCAGTGGATGGCTCATTTGTGCGGGTTGTGCCTCGCACTGCGCAAGGACCACGGACAGTTCGCGCGGATCGTGACGAACTACGACGGGTTGCTCATATCGGTTTTGACGGAGGCTCAGGCCGAGCGGGGCGGTGCGGGCGCCGGGCGGCGCACCGCCGGGCCCTGCCCGCTGCGCGGGATGCGCACCGCGTCCGTCGCGCACGGCGAGGGGGCCCGGCTCGCGGCGGCCGTCTCGCTGGTGCTGGCCTCGGCCAAGGTGCGCGACCACGTCGCCGACGGGGACGGCCTGCTGGCCCGCCGTCCGGTGGCGCTCGCCGCCCGCCGGATCGCCACCGGCTGGGACGCGGCCGGGGCGCGCGGCGGCAGTGCCGTCGGCTTCGACACCGCCGTGCTGGTCGACGCCGTGGACCGGCAGGGCGGCATCGAGGCGCTCGCCGGGCCCGGAACGCCCCTGCTCACGGTCACCGAACCGACCGAGACCGCGACCGCCGCCGCCTTCGCGCACACCGCACACCTCGCCGGGCGGCCGCACAACGCCGCGCCGCTCGCCGAGGCCGGGCGGCTCTTCGGCCGGCTCGCCCATCTCCTGGACGCCGTGGAGGACCGGGAGGCCGACGCCGCGTCCGGCGCCTGGAACCCGCTCACCGCCACCGGGACGCCGCTCACCGAGGCCCGGCGGCTCGCCGACGACGCCGTGCACGGGGTGCGGCTGGCCCTGCGGGAGGCCGAGTTCACCGACGGCCGGCTGGTGCACCGGCTGCTCGTGCACGAGCTGGGCGCCTCCGTGGACCGCGCGTTCGGCACCGTCTCGTGCGCCCACGGCGGCCATCCGTACGCCCCTCCCGGCAGCACCCCGGGCGCCCCCGGCGCGCCCGGCGGCCCGGGTGGGCCGACGCCCCCGGAGCCGCCCCGCCGCGACCGGCGCGGGCTGCTCGCGGGCTGCGCCGTGTGGCTCGGGCTGGCCTGCACGTGCCAGATGTGCTGCGGCACCTTCAACGACCCCTGGAGCGGGCAGCGCAGGGAAGGGCTCTGCTCCCAGTGCGACTGCGGCAACTGCTGCGACTGCTGTGACTGCTGCAGCAACTGCTGCGGCGACGACGGCTGCGACTGCGGCTGTGACGGTTGCGACTGCGGCTGCAGCTGCTGAAGCCCCGTCAGCCTCCGTCAATCTCCGTCGGTCGAGATCCGGTGTGGAAGGCTTGAGCCATGACACAGGGCTCACCCGGCGAAGCGTCCGACGCGTCCGACGCGTCCGAAGCTGCCGACGCGTGGAAGCAGTGGCACGAGCAGCGCGTCGTGACGGTCTCGGCGCCCTACGGGCCGCTCGCGCTGACCGGCACGCACTGGCTGGAGGATCATCCGGACGGGCAACTTCCGGACATCCCCGGCCGGTGGACGACGGACGGCGACGCGGTGCTGCTGACGGCCGGCCGCGCGGACGGGCTCACCGTGGACGGGCGGCTCCTGGACGGCGAGGCACGGCTCACGGCCGACCGGGGACCGGTGGGTGCTGCCCGGGTGGCCTGCGGCGAGCGGCGGCTGGTGGTGCTGGTCCGCGAGGGGCTGTGGGGTGTCCGTGACTTCGACCCGGCCGCCCCCGCACGGCGGGCGTTCCGCGGCATCACGGCCACCCCGTACGACCCGCGCTGGGCGGTGCCGGGCCTTTTCACCCCGTACGACACGGGGCGGCGCAGTGTGCGGGTGCCGAACGCGGACGGCCGGGAGCGCGGGCTGGCGCTCGGCGGGGAACTGGCCTTCGAGCTGGACGGAAGGGCGCACACGCTCCAGGTGGGCGTCGAGGACGACGGCTCCCTGTGGGCCGTCTTCGCCGACGCCACCAGCGGGAGCACCAGTTACCGCTTCCGGTTCCTGCGCCCGGCCGCGCCGGACGACGAGGGGCGTACGACGGTCGACCTCAACCGTGCGCTGCTGCCGCCGTGCGCGTTCGCCGACCACTTCGTCTGCCCCTTCCCGCCACCGGGGAACACCCTGGGGGCCCGCGTCGAGGCGGGGGAGCGCGAACTGCGCTGAGACCGACGGGGGTTGGTAAAGGTCGTTCAAAGCTTGACGGCCGAAAGGCGCTCTTGCGCCGACCGGACGTTCGGCCGAATACTCCAACCTCAGCGCTTGTCAGGAGCACGACGCATCCGGAACCCGGAGGTCCGCCCCTGGCTGCGCCTCACGGGCCCCCACCCCCACGAGAGGGGCCCCCGACTTCCCCTGTGGAGGAACGAAAAGTGAGGATCAAGCGCACCACCCCCCGCAGCGGCATCACGAGACGGACTCGGCTGATCGCCGTATCCACCGGTCTCGTGGCCGCGGCCGCCGTCGCGATCCCCAGCGCGAACGCGGCATCCACCCCGGCCACCTTCAGTGCCGCCGAGCTGAGCAGCGCCGGCAGCGCGGTGCTCAAGGCCGACGTCCCGGGCACCGCCTGGGCCGTCGACAGCAAGTCCGGCCGGGTGCTGCTCACCGTCGACAGCACCGTCTCCCAGGCCGAGATAGCGAAGATCAAGGAGCAGGCCGGCGACAAGGCCGACGCGCTCACGATCAAGCGCACCCCCGGCAAGTTCAACAAGCTCATCCAGGGCGGCGACGCCATCTACGCGAGCAGCTGGCGCTGCTCCCTCGGCTTCAACGTCCGCACCAGTAGCGGCGCCGAGTACTTCCTGACCGCCGGTCACTGCACCGACGGCGCCGGTGCCTGGCGGTCCAGCTCCGGAGGCACCGTCATCGGCCAGACGGCGGGCTCCAGCTTCCCGGGCAACGACTACGGCATCGTGCAGTACACGGGGTCCGTCTCCCGGCCCGGCACCGCCAACGGCGTGGACATCACCCGTGCGGCCACCCCGAGCGTGGGCACCACCGTCATCCGCGACGGCTCCACCACCGGCACCCACAGCGGGCGGGTCACCGCCCTGAACGCCACCGTCAACTACGGCGGCGGCGATGTCGTCGGCGGGCTGATCCAGACCACGGTCTGCGCCGAGCCCGGCGACTCCGGCGGCTCGCTCTACGGCAGCAACGGCACCGCGTACGGTCTGACCTCCGGCGGCAGCGGCAACTGCTCCTCCGGCGGTACGACCTTCTTCCAGCCGGTGACGGAGGCCCTGAGCGCCTACGGCGTCAGCGTCTACTAGTCGGCCGTCGAGCGCAGCCGGCAGCGCGACGAGCCCCCGTACACCGCGGCCACGGTGTGCGGGGGCTCAGCCCGTGCTGCCGGGCAGGACGATGCCGTTCTCGTAGGCGAACACCACGGCCTGGGCGCGGTCCCGCAGGTGGAGCTTGGCGAACATGCTGCCGACGTGGCTCTTCACCGTCGCCTCGGTCACGACCAGGCGCGCGGCGATCTCCGGGTTCGACAGGCCCCTGGCCACCAGGAGGAGGATCTCCCGTTCCCGTGGGGTCAGACCGGCCAGCACCGCCTCCCGCGGCCGGACCGGTGCGGCGCGGGTGGCGTAGTCCTCGATCAGCCTGCGGGTGATCGACGGCGACAGCAGGGCCTCACCGGCGTGCACGACGCGGATCGCCTCCAGCAGGCGGGCGCGCGAGGCGTCCTTCAGCAGGAAACCGGAGGCGCCCGCCCGCAGTGCGCCGAAGACGTACTCGTCCAGGTCGTAGGTGGTGAGGATCAGCACCCGGGGCGGGGTGCCGGAGGCGGTCAGCCGGGAGGTGGCCTCGACACCGTCCATGCGGGGCATGCGGATGTCCATCAGGACCACGTCGGGGCGCAGGGCGGCAGCTTGTGCGAGTGCCTCGTGACCGTCGTCGGCCTCCCCGACGACCTCGAGGTCGTTCTGGGTCTGGAGGAACAGCCGGAAGCCGGTACGGATCAGCTCCTGGTCGTCGACGATCAGCAGGCGGACGGTCATGCCGCGTCCCCGGTGTCCCCGGCATCCCCGGCATCCCCGGCGTCCCCGGCGTCCTCGACGGGCAGCCGGGCGGTCACCACGAACCCGTCGGCGGTACGGCGGGCGTCCAGGCTGCCGCCCGTCACGGCCGCACGTTCCCGCATCCCGAGGATGCCGTGCCCGGCGACCGAGGGGGCCGGGTCGCGGCCGCCGCCGTCGTCCTCGACCGTGACGTCCAGCCGCGTACGGCCGTAGTGGAGCGTCACCGTGACCCGGGTGGGGTCGGTGTGTCTGAGCACGTTGGTCAGTGCCTCCTCGACTATTCGGTAGGCCGACAGCTCGAGGCCGCCGGCCAGCGGCCGGGCCTCGCCGGTGAACTCCAGGCGCACGGGCATCCCGGCTGTCCGGTATCCGGAAACCAGCTCGGGGAGCTGGCCGAGCGAGGGCTGCGGCCGCCACTGGGCGCCGTTGTCCGGCGTGCGCAGCAGGCCGAGGATCCGGCGGAGTTCGGCCAGGCTCTGCTCCGCGTTGACCTCGACCCGTTCCAGGGTCTCGGCCGCGACCCGGAGGTCGGTCGGCAGGACGTCCCGGGCGCCGCGCACACCGATCAGCATGACGGTGACCGAGTGGGCGACGATGTCGTGGAGTTCGCGGGCGATGGAGGTGCGTTCCCGCTGTGCCGCGAGCTGGTCGAGCTGCTCGCGCTCGCGTTCCAGGGTGGCCGCGCGGTCCTCCAGCGCCCGGGTGTAGCGCCGCCGGGTCTGGAGGTACGAGCCGAGGGCCCACGCGCCGATCGGGACGGGCGGCGAGGAGATGCTCGCCAGCAGCAGGAACAGCGCCGTCGGGACGAGCGCCGCCACCGACACCCTCCGGTCGCGCAGGTCGGCGAGCGAGGCGAGGGCGACCACGACAGGCGCCCCGCCCGGCGAGTAGCCCAGCGGCACGAGCATCGCGGCGCCCGCACAGGCCGTGACGAGCACGGTCAGGGGGGCGCGCCGGCGGAGGAGCAGGGCGGAGCCGGTCAGCACCGTCACCACGACCGGGATCACGCCGACCGGGATCATGTCGGCCGGGATGACGACGACCGGGGTGCCGCCGTCGAAGAGCAGCCCGATCTCCACGCCGGTCGTGATCATCGCCAACGCGAGGTCGAACAGCGCCGAGCGGCGCGCGACCAGCAGGTCGTACGCCGCCCGGGCCCGCCCGAAGAGGCCGTTCACGCCAGATCGCGCCGTCGCTCGACGACGACCGCGACCAGCGTGACCGCGACCGTCCACGCGGCCAGCACCCATCCGGCCGAGACGACCGACAGGGTCGTGTGGTGCGTCATCCGGCTCAGGATCCCGGCCGCGCCGAACGGCGTGAGGTTGACGCCCGCTTCCCAGACGCCGGACAGCAGCGGGACCACGGCGAAGTTCACCACCAGCAGGACGACCACTCCCAGGACCGGGCTACGGATCAGGGCGCCGAGGGCGGCACCCAGGATCGTGGACAGGACGAACGCCACCAGGTTGCCCGCCACGACGGCGCCGACGTCTCCCGAGGAGAGACCGGGACCCGGCTGGTCACTCAGCAGCGGCAGCGCGAGCCCGACCGACACCGCGGTCGTCAGCGCGCCGAGCAGGAGCCCGGTCAGCGCGTAGGCGGCAATTCTCGCCGACAGCACGACCCCGCGGCCACGGCGGCCCACCAGTGCCGCCGGCGCGGCCGTCCGGTGCCGGTACTCACCGGCCGCACCGACCAGTCCCCAGAGCAGGAGCAGGACCGGCATCGCCGACAGCGCCTCCTCCTTCTCGGGCACCTCGTCCAGCGTGCCCGACCACGCCGCGACCACCAGGACGTTGAGGACGGCGAACGCGACCGTGCCCACCGCGAAGCCCAGTACGGTCCGGGTGGTCGCGGTCTTGATCAGTTCGCCGCGCAGCAGATGACTCACCGGTCCGCCCCTCCCGTGAGACCGAAGAACGCGTCCTCCAGCGACGCGGTCCGCTCGGTGATCTCCTCCAGCAGCACGCCCTCGCGGTGGGCCAGCCGCGCCACCGCCGCGACGTCGAGCCCTTCGACCAGCAGTCCGCCTCCGTCGTCGGCCTTCGTGCGGCCACCGGCCGCGGTCACCAGCTCCGACAGGCGCTCGGCCTCGGCGGTGCGCACCGCGACCACGCTTTCCCCGGACCGTTCGAGGTCCCGGATCGCGCCTTCGTGGACCAGGCGACCCCGGTTGATCATGACCACGTCGTCGACGGTCTGGGCCGCCTCGCCCAGCATGTGGCTGGACAGCAGGACCGTGCCACCCTTCGCGGCCCGTTCCCGCAGCAGCGTACGCAACCAGCGGATGCCCTGCGGGTCCAGGCCGTTCACCGGCTCGTCCAGCACCAGGATCTCCGGATCGCCCAGGAGCGCCGCGGCGAGCCCGAGCCGCTGCCGCATGCCCATCGAGTACTTCCCGACCCTGCCCCGGGCCGCCTCCTCCAGGCCGACGAGTTCCAGCACCTCACCGACCCGGCGGCGGGGCAGTCCGGCCAGTGCGGCCAGCGAGCGCAGGTGCGCCCTGCCGGTGCGGCCGGGATGGGCCCCGCAGGGCTCGATGTGCACGCCGAGCAGACGGGCGTCGGGCCTGAGGGCGGCGACCGGCGTGCCCCGTACGAACGCCCGGCCCGCCGTCGGCCGCGCCAGTCCGACGACCGCTTTGAGGGCGGTGGTCTTCCCCGCCCCGTTCGGGCCGAAGAATCCCGTCACCCTCCCGGTTCCGACTGTGAAGGACAGGTCGTCGACCGCCGTTCTGCGGCCGTAACGCTTGGTCAGCCCTTCGACCCTGATGGCCGCCGGGCCCCCGGCACCTCGTGAAGAAGTCATGCCCGAAGCCTCCGGCGTGCCGGTCTCCCCGTCTTCCACCCACGGTCGAAACCCGGACTCCGACCAGAGGGGGAGGCCACCGCCCGCCTCCCGCTCTCGCGAGGAGGAGGTGAAGGCCTTGTGACCGCGCTGGAGTTGTCGTGCGCACGTCCTGGAGTCGACCTTGTGTACGGCCTGCGGGATCGGGAGAGTTAACGCTCGTCAACCAGCCTTCCGGTCCACGGGGTCCCCACAACCTCGCGGACCGACCCCCCACAGGAGGACGTGAGTTGAAGCACCGACGCATACCCAGGCGGCGGGCCGCCGTGGTAGGTGCGGGAATCACCGCACTGGTCGCGGCCGGAGTCACCTTCCAGAGTGCGAACGCCAGCGAGGCCCCGAAGACCGCCGCGCCCGAGACCCTGTCGGTCACGGCAGCCGGAAAGCTCGCCTCCACGCTGCTCGGCGACCTCGGCACCGACGCGGCGGGCACGTACTACGACGCGCAGGCCAAGAGCCTGGTCGTCAACGTGCTCGACCAGAGCGCCGCGCAGACCGTCGAGGAGGCCGGCGCCAAGGCGAGAGTCGTCGAGAACTCGCTCGCCGACCTGAAGAGCGCGCGCAGCACCCTCACCGAGGACGCGACCATCCCGGGCACTTCCTGGGCGACCGACCCGACCACCAACAAGGTCGTCGTCACCGCCGACCGCACGGTCTCCGAGGCCGAACTGGCCAAGCTGACCAAGGTGGTCGACGGACTGGGCGCCAAGGCCGAGCTCAAGCGGACCAAGGGCGAGTACAAGCCCTTCGTCTCGGGCGGCGACGCCATCACCGGAGGCGGCGGGCGCTGCTCGCTCGGCTTCAACGTGACCAAGGGCGGCGAGCCGTACTTCATCACCGCCGGCCACTGCACCGAGTCCATCTCGACCTGGTCGGACTCCTCCGGGAACGTCATCGGCGAGAACGAGGCGTCCAGCTTCCCGGACAACGACTACGGCCTGGTCAAGTACACCGCCGACGTGGACCACCCGAGCGAGGTGAACCTCTACAACGGCTCCTCGCAGGCCATCTCGGGCGCCGCCGAGGCCACCGTCGGCATGCAGGTGACCCGCAGCGGTTCCACCACCCAGGTGCACGACGGGACGGTGACCGGCCTGGACGCCACCGTGAACTACGGCAACGGCGACATCGTCAACGGCCTGATCCAGACCGACGTCTGCGCCGAGCCCGGCGACAGCGGCGGCTCGCTCTTCTCGGGCGACCAGGCCATCGGCCTCACCTCCGGCGGCAGCGGCGACTGCACCTCGGGCGGCGAGACCTTCTTCCAGCCGGTGACGGAGGCCCTGTCGGCCACCGGTACGCAGATCGGCTGAGCAGCACCCGCACACCTGTGAAGTCCCGTCCCGCGCGCGAGGGGCGGGACTTCCGCGTGTCCGGCCGGAATTCCCGCGCGCGTACGACGGTCAGGCGGCCGGCGGCGCGGGCAGGTCCGTCTCCGGCCGCGCGTACGACGGTCAGGCGGCCGGTGACGTGGGCAGGTCCGTCTCCGGCCGCCCCCGGCGCGGCAGCACGGCCGCCAGCATCGTGATCACCGTCCCCGCGACCGCCCACGCCCACAGCACCAGCAGGGAGACGGTCACGTCGTTCCCCTTGAAGTAGGCGATCGAGCGGGCCGTCCAGGTGCCCGCACCGGGCGGCAGCCACGGGCCGATCGCCTTCCAGAACGGCGGGAGCAGCGGCAGCGGGAAGGCGCCGCCCGCGCTCGGGTTGCCCGCGATCACCACCAGCAGGATCGCGAGACCGATGCCGACGATCCCGAAGACGCCCTGGAGGGCCAGCGTGGCGGCGCCCACCGCGAAGGTGATCAGCGCGCCGAGCCCCCACAGGTCCAGCACGCCGCCGGGCAGTGCGCCCAGGATCGGCCCGATGATCACCGCGCCGCCGAGCCCGCCGACGATCGCGACCAGGGCCATCACGATGAGCCGGATCGCCGCCCGGCGCGGGTTGGCCGGCCGGGCACCGGTGCTGATCGCCAGGATCGAGGCGCACAGGTAGCCGCCGACGCACCAGCCCACGACCAGGTAGAAGGACGACAGCCCGTCGAAGTCGTGACGGGAGGCCGGGGCCACGTCGACCGCCCGCACCGCGCGTCCCTCGGCCTGCTCCGCCTTGCCGACGATGCCCTCCAGGGTGGTGGCGAGGACGGTGCCGCCGCCGGAGGCGACCAGCAGGGTGTCCCGCCTGCCGTCGGGGTCCAGGACCAGGGCGCCGTCGATCTCCCGGTTCATGATCTGCCGCCGGGCGGCCGCCTCGTCGGCCACCGTGCGCGGGTCCAGCGGGGAGCCGGGCAGTCCTTCCAGCCGGTCCACCGTCTGCCCGGCGGCCGCCCCGGGCGCGACCACTCCGAAGGGCACGTCCTTGGGCCGCGGGTCGTGCAGCGCCCCCACGTAGGAGGCGATGAACAGCAGCTGGAGCGCGATCACGCCGAGCACGAGCAGGGTGGCCCGCGGGGTGACGGCGTCCTTCACCTCACCGAGGAAGGAGCCGCCTCGCGTGCCTCTTCGCGTGCCGGGGCCCGGTGTGTGCGACATGTCCCCACAGTCCGGGTCGGGGAGCGTTTGCGCAGGTGGGACGGGGCCGAACGGATGTCGCACACACATTCGACGATGGGGGTATGGTGGGTGGAGTAGCTGAGAACAGACGTTCGATAATGGCGTTCGGGCATACGTGGTCATGCGTCGGTTCATGAGTCGGGAGGTGCGTGATGCCGGGTTTCACGCATCTGCACACCGTCTCCGGGTTCTCCGCCCGCTACGGCGCCTCCCACCCGGAGCGGCTGGCCGAGCGCGCCTTCGAGCGGGGCATGGACGCCCTCGCCCTCACCGACCGCGACACCCTCGCGGGGACGGTCCGCTTCGCCAAGGCCTGTGCGAAGGCGGGCGTCCGTCCGCTGTTCGGCGCGGAGCTGGCGGTCGCCGCCCCCGAGCCCGAAGCCGACCGCACGGACACCTCCGTACGCCGGGACCGCCGCCGCGTCCCCGTGCGCGGCGGCGCCTTCGTCGACGAGTCGGCCCCGAGGGTGACCTTCCTCGCCCGTGACGGCGCCCGCGGCTGGGCCGACCTGTGCCGCCTGGTCTCCGCCGCCCACACGGCCGAGGGCACCCCGCTGCTGTCCTGGCCCGACAACCACGCCGACGGCCTGACCGTCCTGCTCGGCCCCGGCTCCGACGTCGGCCGCGCCCTCGCCGCCGGGCGTCCCGACCGCGCCGCGCGGCTCCTCGCCCCCTGGCGTGAGGTCTACGGCGACGCCCTGCGCCTGGAGGCCGTCTGGCACGGCCGCGAGGGCACCAGCCCCGGCTCCCTGCGGCTGGCCGCCCGCACCGTCGGCTTCGCCGCCGAGCAGGGGGTGCGGCCGGTGCTCTCCAACGCCGTCCGCTACGCCGACCCCGGCCAGGGCGAGGTCGCCGACGTCCTGGACGCCGCCCGACGCCTCGTCCCGATCGACGCCACCAAGGAACTGGACTCCGGCGAGGCCTGGCTCAAGGACGCCGGTGCCATGCGGGGCGCCGCCGAGCGGATCGTCGAGTCCGCGGGCTTCAGGCGCGACACCGCACACCGGCTGCTGGAGCAGACCCGGGCCACGGCCGCCGAGTGCCTGGTCGACCCCGAGGACGACCTCGGCATGGGCGCCGTCCACTTCCCCGAACCGCACCTGGTGGGCGCCGGCCGCCGCACCGCCCAGCGGGCGCTCGCCTCCCGGGCGGCGTCGGGCATGGTACGGCGCGGCTACGACCGGCGGCCGGACCACCGCGCGTACTGGGAGCGGATGCACCACGAGCTGGACATCATCGCCCACCACGGCTTCGCCTCGTACTTCCTCACCGTCGCCCAGGTCGTGGACGACGTACGGCACATGGGCATCCGGGTCGCCGCGCGCGGCTCCGGCGCGGGCTCGCTCGTCAACCACCTGCTCGGCATCGCGCACGCCGACCCGGTCGAGCACGGGCTGCTGATGGAGCGGTTCCTGTCCAAGGAGCGGGTGGTGCTGCCCGACATCGACATCGACGTGGAGTCCGCGCGCCGCCTCGAGGTCTACCGCGCGATCATCGGCCGGTTCGGCACCGAGCGGGTCGCCACGGTCGCCATGCCGGAGACGTACCGGGTGCGCCACGCCATCCGCGACGTCGGCGCCGCCCTGTCCATGGACCCGGCCGAGATCGACCGGGTCGCCAAGTCCTTCCCGCACATCCGCGCCCGCGACGCCCGCGCGGCGCTGGAGGAGCTGCCCGAGCTGAGGGAGCTGGCGGGGGAGAAGGAGAAGTACGGGAAGCTCTGGGAGCTGGTCGAGGGCCTCGACGCCCTTCCGCGCGGTGTCGCCATGCACCCCTGCGGCGTCCTGCTGTCCGACGCCTCCCTGCTCTCCCGTACGCCGGTCATGCCGACCAGCGGCGAGGGCTTCCCGATGGCCCAGTTCGACAAGGACGACGTGGAGGACCTCGGGCTGCTCAAGCTGGACGTGCTCGGGGTGCGGATGCAGTCGGCGATGGCGCACGCGGTCGCCGAGGTGAAGCGGGCGACCGGCACCGAGGTCGACCTGGACGCCGTACCGGAGGGCGACCCGGCGACGTACCGGATGATCCGGTCCGCCGAGACGCTGGGCTGCTTCCAGATCGAGTCGCCCGGCCAGCGGGACCTGGTGGGGCGGCTCCAGCCGGCCACCTTCCACGATCTCGTGGTCGACATCTCGCTCTTCCGGCCGGGGCCGGTCGCCGCCGACATGGTGCGGCCGTTCATCGAGGCCCGGCACGGTCGGGCGCCGGTGCGCTACCCGCACGAGGACCTGGCGGAGCCGCTGGAGGGCACGTACGGGGTCGTCGTCTTCCACGAGCAGATCATCGACATCGTCGCCATCATGACCGGCTGCGGACGCGGCGAGGCGGACCGGGTGCGCCGCGGGCTCTCCGACCCGGAGTCGCAGGGGCGGATCAAGGTGTGGTTCGCCCAGCACGCGACGGCGAACGGCTACGACGCGGAAACGATTCAGCGCACCTGGGAGATCGTCGAGGCCTTCGGCAGCTACGGCTTCTGCAAGGCGCACGCCGTCGCCTTCGCGGTGCCGACGTACCAGTCGGCGTGGCTGAAGGCCCATCACCCGGCCGCCTTCTACGCGGGCCTGCTCACCCACGACCCCGGCATGTACCCCAAGCGGCTGCTGCTGGCGGACGCGCGGCGGCGCGGGGTGCCGATCCTGCCGCTGGACGTGAACGAGTCGGGGGTCGCCCATCGGATCGAACTGGTGTCTGAATCGGGTAAGCCGCGCAGGGCGAAGACCTGGGGCCTGCGCCTCGCCCTCTCGGACGTGCACGGCATCAGCGAGGCCGAGGCGGAGCGGATCGCCGAGGGGCAGCCGTACGCCTCCCTGCTCGACTTCTGGGAACGGGCCCGCCCCAGCAGGCCGCTGGCCGGGCGGCTCGCCCAGGTCGGCGCGCTGGACGCGTTCGGCGCCAACCGCCGCGACCTGCAACTGCACCTGACCGAACTGCACCGCGGCGCCCGGGGCGGACGCGGCGACCAGCTCCCCCTGGCCGGGGGCCGCAAGACCGCCTCCGCCGGACTGCCCGACCTCACCTCGGCGGAGCGGCTCAGCGCCGAACTCGGCGTGCTCTCCATGGACGCCTCGCGCAACCTGATGGACGACCACCGCACCTTCCTGCGCGAGTTGGGCGTGGTGTCGGCCAAGCGGCTGCGCGAGGCACGGCACGGGGAGACGGTGCTGGTCGCGGGCGCCAAGGCGGCCACCCAGACCCCGCCGGTCCGCTCCGGGCGACGCGTCATCTTCTCCACCCTGGACGACGGCTCCGGCCTGGTCGACCTCGCCTTCTTCGACGACTCGCACGACGCCTGCGCGCACACCGTCTTCCACTCCTGGCTGCTGCTGGTGCGCGGGGTGGTGCAGCGGCGCGGCCCGCGCAGCCTCAGCGTGGTCGGCTCCGCCGCCTGGAACCTCGCCGACCTGCTGGAGGTGCGCCGGGAGGAGGGCCTGGAGGGCGTCGCCGCCCGGCTGGCCGGAACGGGCGGGACCCAGGGGGCGGACGGGACCGGGGACGACGACCCCGAGGGCGGCCCGGCGCGCCGCCGTCTCGCCGGTTCGGACGGGCGGCCCGCGCCGGCCGGGTCCGCGGCCCAGGACCCGATGGAGCAGCGGAGGATCCGCATGTCCACCGGGTACGAGATGCATCCCTGGGCCGATCTGCGCCCCGCGGGCGAAGGGCCCGCGGTCGGAAGGAAGTTGTGGCACCAGAGTCCGGGGAGTGCGGGATGACGATCCTCTGCGTACGTTTCCAGCTGCCGCCGACGCGCGAGGCGGCCCTGCCCGAACTGCTCGGGCTCCTGGAGGAGTTCACGCCGGTCGTCGAGGCGCTGCCGCCCGACGGCGCGCTGGCCGACCTGCGCGGCGCCGAACGGTACTTCGGGCGCGACGCCGTGGCACTGGCCTCGGTGATCCGGGTCCGCGCCCTCGCGCTGCACGGCGTGGACTGCGCGATCGGCGCCGGACCCGGCCCGATGCTGGCCCGCATGGCCCTGCGCGACGCCCGGCCGGGACTGACCCGCGCGGTGTCCGGCGGCGAGGAGCGCGCCTTCCTCGACGGCAGGCCCGTCGCCGCACTGCCCGGCGTCGGCACCGCGACCGCCCGCACCCTGTGCGAGTACGGCCTCGACACCCTCGGCCGGGTCGCCGCCGCGCCGCTGTCCACGCTCCAACGCCTGGTCGGCGCGAGGACCGGCCGCGAACTGCACGAGAAGGCCCGGGGCGTCGACCGCGGCCGGGTCGTCCCCAACGGCGTCTCCCGGTCCCTGGCCGCCGACCGCCCCTTCGACCGCGACGAACTCGACCCCGACCGCCACCGCCGCGCCCTGCTCTCGGCCGCCGGAGACCTGGGCGCCCGGCTGCGCGCCGTGGACAAGGTCTGCCGCACCCTCACCCTCACCGTCCGCTACGCCGACCGGTCGGCCACCACCCGCAGCCGCACCCTGAAGGAGCCGACCGCGCACTCGGCGGCCCTGACCCGGACCGCGTACGACCTGTACGAGGCGCTCGGCCTCCAGCGCGCCCGGGTCCGTTCGATCGCCCTGCGCGCGGAGAGCCTCACGTCCGCCGAACACGCCTCTCACCAGCTCACCTTCGACCCCGTGGACGAGAAGGTCCGCCGGATCGAGGAGGTCGCGGACCGCGCGCGGGCGAAGTTCGGGCCGAGGGCGGTGATGCCGGGGTCGCTGGCGGCGTGAGGCCCCCGCGGGTCAGTTGGCCCACGGGGGAGTGAGGCGGGTGCCGTCGGCCAGCTCCGCCGTCAGGCCCACGGAGGTGGTGACCCAGGAGGTCGCGGTCCGGTCGGTGGGGTTCTCGACGGCGAGGGTCGCCCCGGAACCGATGATCACGGTGTCGCCCGCGGCGACGCGCTCGGTGCGGCCGTCGAGGGTGATCAGCAGCTCGCCGGTGAGCAGGTGGAAGATCTCCTCCCGGTCGACGGTGTGCGCGGGCGCCTTCGTCCCCGCCGGGATCTCGCCCCGCCAGGCGCACAGCTCCTTGCTGCCGGCGCGGGGACTGGCGTACGAGACGAAGCGGGCGCCGTGGATCTCGTGGGTGACGCCTTCGGACGAGCGGACGACGGGCATGACGGGGCTCCTCTGGACATACGACCAACATGGTCAAGTGGCTTGACTATCCTTACGGCTCTTATGGTCAAGCTGCTTGACCAACGTGTCAAGGGTGTTTCAATGCCCCCGTGCAGAACTCCGACGCCATGGCCCTGACCGCCGCCCTGCTCGCCGCGGCCGGTGGACTCACGCAGCGCATCCATGAAGGGGTCGTCGCCCGCGGCTTCGAGGGGGTGCGGCCCGCGCACGGGTTCGCCTTCGCCCGGCTCGCCCCGGACGGCGCGACGGTCACCGACCTGGCCGTGCACCTCGGAGTGACCAAGCAGGCCGCCAGTCAGCTCGTCGACGAGCTGGTCCGCAAGGGGTACGCCGAGCGCCGGCCGCATCCCGCCGACGCGCGCGCCCGGCTCGTCGTCATGACGGAGGCGGGGTGGGCCTGCACGCGGGCGGCGGAGGCGGCGGCCGCGGAGGCCGTGGGCGCGTGGGCCGACGTGCTCGGCGAGGACGGGGTACGGGCGCTGCGCGACGGCCTGCTGCGCGTGGCGCCGAACGGGCCGATGCGGCCCACCTGGTGATCTGACCCGCTGCCACCTGCGGTGCCGACGGCGTCGGTTATCACTGGAAGTTTTTACTGACGCGTAACTTCACACTTGCACTACTCGCCCGTAACTTGACGAGTGAACAGCATCCCGTGATCCGGATCACAGGGCATCCCTGCCGTCGCAACTCCCCCGATCCGCAAGGAGATCACCCGATGCTGCCCTGGAGTCGAGTGTTCAGACCGCTGGCCGCACTGCTGCTGGCCGTCGCGGTCGCCCTGGTCCCCGCCGTCACCGCCACCGCCGCCCCCACCGCGGACGCCCGCCCCGGCTCCGGCTGGAACGACTACACCTGCAAGCCCTCAGCCGCCCACCCCCGCCCCGTCGTCCTCGTCCACGGCACCTTCGGGAACTCCGTCGACAACTGGCTCGGCCTCGCGCCCTACCTGAAGAACCGCGGCTACTGCGTCTTCTCCCTCGACTACGGCCAACTGCCCGGCGTCCCGCTCTTCCACGGGCTCGGACCGGTCGAGAAGTCGGCGGAACAACTGGCCGCCCACGTCGACAAGGTGCTCGCCGCGACCGGCGCCGCCGAGACCGACCTCGTCGGCCACTCGCAGGGCGGCATGATGCCCCGCTACTACCTCAGGTTCCTCGGCGGAGCCGCCAAGGTGAACGCCCTGGTCGGCATCGCGCCCAGCAACCACGGCACCACGCTGTCCGGCCTCACCCGCCTGCTGCCGTACTTCCCCGGCGTCGAGGACCTGCTCAACGAGCACACCCCCGCCCTCGCCGACCAGGTCGTCGGCTCCGACGTCCTCACCAAGCTCAACGCGGGCGGCGACACCGTGCCCGGCGTCCGCTACACCGTCCTCGCCACGAAGTACGACGAGGTGGTCACGCCGTACCGCAGCCAGTTCCTCGACGGCCCCGGCGTGCGCAACGTCCTGCTCCAGGACCTGTGCCCGCTCGACCTCTCCGAGCACCTGGCGATCGGACTGTTCGACCGGATCGCCTTCCACGAGGTGACCAACGCCCTGGACCCGGCGCACGCCACGCCCACCACCTGCGCCTCGGTCTTCGGCTGACGGGCGCCGCCCCCGCCCCCCCCCGGCGCACGTCACGCGGGGCCCGCCCGGCCTGAGCCGCCGGATGGGCCCCGCGTTTCCCCGTTCCCCCGTGGTTCCCCCGCGTTCCGCGTCAGTGGCCGTGCCGGCCACCGGTCGTCGCGCGTCGCCGGACCGACGCGAACAGGACGGCCGCGCCGAGGGCCAGGGCCGCGGCGCCGCCGACGGCGATGTACGGCGTGGTGCTGTCCCCGCCGGTCTCGGCGAGGTTCTCCGTGCCCCCGCCGGCGGCCTTGACCCGGTTGGGCTCGGCGGCGGTACCGGGCGCCTGCTCCGGGGCGGCGGCCGGGTCCGTCGGGTCCGTGGTGGTCGCCGCGTCCTGGTCGCCGTGACCGTGGTGCTCGATCGTCGACTTCTCCGCCGCGGCCGCGAGCTGCTCCTCGGAGGGCGCGGAGGCCTCCGGAGCCGGGGCGGCGCCCGCCTCCGCGTCGCCGGACGCGGTGCCGTCGCCGCTGCCGCTGCCGCCGTCGCTGCCGCCGAAGGTGACGTCCGAGCAGGAGTAGAACGCCTCCGGGCTGTCCGAGCGCTGCCACACCGCGTACAGCAGGTGCTTGCCGGACCGCTCCGGCAGCGTGCCGGAGAAGGTGTAGAAGCCGCCCGAGGCGACCGGGTCGGTGGAGGTCGCCACCGGGGCGGACAGGTCCAGGTCGCCCCAGCCGAGCGGCTGCGAGGGGTCGTAGCCCGGCTTCGTGATGTAGACCTTGAACGTGCCCTTGTGCGGGGCCGTCACGCGGTACTTGAAGGTGTACGAGCCGCTGCTCACGCCGGTCGCGGGCCAGTCGGCGCGGGCCAGGTCCAGGCCCTTGAACGCCGGGTCGCCCGCGCTGCACAGCTTGCCGTCCGGGATCAGCTCCTGGTGCTTGCCGGCGGCGTTGCCGATGCGGATGCCGTTCCAGTCGTAGAGCGCCTGCGTGCCGCCCGCCGCGACCGCCGCCCTGCACGCGGCCGACTTCGGGCTCTCGGGCCCCTCGGCGTGGCACTGCGACACCCGGCTGACCGGGTCGCCCATCGAACCGTGCGCCGAGGCGGGGGCGGCGGCCAACGTGGTCAGGGCGAGCGGGGCGAGACCGGCGACGACGACGGCTGCGGCCCTGCGGGACGCGGACGGTGCGGGCATGGGGAACTCCTCGAAACGGTCACTGGGGATGCGGCAACTCGGGCCGGAACCCGTGGGGTTGATCAGCAAGCTAGCCCCGGAGGACCGCGAAATCGCCTGTTGGAGGCGGGTGACGGAGATCCTTATGGTCGCGTTAAGGGAGTGCTCAGGCTGGGCTGAGGTAGCTACCGTTCGCGGCATGGAACGAGAACGGATCCGGCCCGCGACCGCCGCGGACGTGCCGGCGGTGAAGGCCGTGACCGACGCCGCGTACGTCCCCTACGTCGAGCGCATCGGGGTGGTGCCGCAGCCCATGGAGGCGGACCACGCGGCGGACGTGGCGGCGGGGAAGGTGTTCGTCACGGACGAGCCCGGCACGGGCCGGGCGGGACCCGTGGGACTCGTCGTCGTCGAGGCGCACGCCGACCACCTGTTCCTCGACAGCGTCGCCGTCCACCCCGACGCGCACGGCAGGGGCGTGGGCCGGCGGCTGCTGCGGTTCGTGGAGGCGCACGCGCGGGCGCTGGGCCTGCCCGAGATCAGGCTCTACACGAACGCGATGATGCGGGAGAACCAGGAGATCTACCCGAGGTACGGCTACGAAGTCGTGGAACGCCGTGTGGACGGGCCCTACGACCGCGTCCACTACCGCAAACGGCTGCTGCTCTGAGGCGTCTCATGCCCGGACCTGCCGGTCAGCTCTCCGGCCACCAGGTGCGCGCGATGTCCTTGCGGACCTCGGGGCGCCCGGAGGGGCGCTCGTCGATCTCCTCGCGGACTCGGCGGGCGTCGGTCTTCTTCAGGGGCTTCTGCACGGTCAGACGGCGCATGGCTGCCTCCTTACGGATCCACCGGGTTCCGCGTTCTCACGGAGGTAGACCCTTTCCCCGAGACTCACTCATCGATGCATGACTGTCAGTGGCGGTTGTCACGTTCCCGCGCCCCGATTCCGTTGTCAGTGGCGGGTGTCACCCTGGGCGCATGAGTGGGAACAGTGACGAAGCGACCGCACCGGGTGCCGACTGGGACGCGCTGGCCGCCTCCTTCGACGACGAGCCGGACCACGGCCTGCGCGACGCGGAGGTGCGCCGGGCCTGGGCGGCCAGGCTGGCCTCCTGGCTGCCCGCGCTCCCCGGTGACGTGCTCGACCTGGGCTGCGGCACCGGCAGCCTGTCACTCCTCGCGGCCGAGCAGGGGCACCGGGTCACCGGCGTCGACCTCTCCCCGGCCATGGTGGAGCTGGCCAGGACCAAACTCGCCGGCCGTGACGCGGTGTTCCTCACCGGTGACGCCGCGGCACCGCCCGTGGGGGAGCAGCGCTTCGACGCCGTGCTGGTCCGGCACGTCCTGTGGACGCTGCCCGACCCCGGCCGGGCGCTGCGGCACTGGCGGCAGTTGCTGCGCCCCGAAGGGCGGCTGGTCCTGGTCGAGGGCGTGTGGGGGAGCGTCGCCCCGGTCGGCATACCGGCCGACAGGGTCACCGCCCTGCTCGGCCCGCTCGCCGGGCAGGCCCGGGTGGAGCGGCTGTCGGACGACCCGTCGCTGTGGGGCAGGGAGGTGGCGGACGAGCGGTACGCGGTGGTGGCGACGTACGGGTGAGCCGCGCGGCGGCCTACTCCAGCAGGCCGGTGAAGCCGTCCCCGCGGGCCAGCCGCTCCAGTTCCTCCAGCGCGGCCACCGCGGCGGCGGCGGCCTCCGGGTCCCGGCCCGCCAGTCCGCTCTCGGCGAACTCGTCCTCGTCCAGGCGCCGTACGTCCGTGCCGTCGGCGGAGCGCCACAGGTCCAGGTCGAGGTCCTCGACGACCAGTTCCGTGCCGGTGAGGACGGCGGGGCGGGCGATGTCGCAGTACCAGCCCTTCAGCACACCGGCGTCGGTCCGGACCTCCTTCACCGAGTACCACCGGTCGCGCCAGTAGTACTCGGTGAAGACGTCCCCGGCCTCGAAGCGCACGAAGCCGAAGTCGCGCACACCGTCCCCCGCCCAGGGGGCACGCACGGCGAGGCGGACGCCGTCGTCGTGCAGCAGCGCGGCCGCGTACCGGATCTTCGTACGGCCCGCCTTGACCAGGATCACGTCCACCTCGGTGGGCGGTTCAGCCGACTTCACGGACATGGCGCACCTCCGTCGCGCAGATCTCGTACCCGAGCCACTTGTTGACGGCGAGCATCGGGCCGTTGTCGGTGTCGTTGCCGGTGAGCGCCTCCGTGTACCCGGCCGCGCGGGCCCGGTGCAGGGAGTCGGTCTTGGCGAGCTTGGCCAGGCCCCGGCCGCGCCGGGCGCGGACCGTGCCCGTCATCGCGGTCGCGTACCGGGTGCCGTCGGTGTGGGCGACGGTGAAGGCGGCCGGGCGGCCGTCGACGACCACGACCGTGGTCAGTTCGCGGTCGAGCAGCGGGTGCCGCCAGGTCTCCGCGAGCCAGGCCTCGTAGTCCGTGAACTCGACGCCGACGTCGCTCGGTTCGTCCGCGACCGTCTCCGCGTCCAGCTCGAACACGGGCCGGGGGTCGTCCGCGTAGTCGGCGGCGGTGCGCAGCTCGACACCCGGGGGAGGGGACGCCAGGGGCGGGAGCGCGGCGTTCGCCAGGTCCAGCCGGAGGAAGTGCGAGGCGCGCCGCCGTTCGTAGCCGTGCCGCTCGGCGAAGGCCAGGTGGGCGGGCCCGTCCAGCACCCAGGAGTACAGCTTCCCGGCGCCCTCGCCGGTCAGGTACTCCTCGGCCGTACGCACCAGCAGTCCACCGGCCCCGCGCCGGAACCGCTCGGGATGGACGTAGACGTTCAGGTAGCCCTGACCGGGCTCCGGGCTGTCGTGCACCAGCCCGAGCTGGGCGGTGCCGATCACCTCCCCGTCCTCCTCCGCGACCAGGGACCGGCTCCGGGCGTCCGGGTGGGTGTGGACGAGCCGGTGCACGACTGCCTCGGGCGTCCACAGCATGAACGGCACGGCGAGATGGCGGACCTGGGCGAAGGCCGCGACGTCGGCCGGGTCGTCGGAACGCAGGTCGCGTACAAGAACGGTCATGGGGGCGCACGCTACGGCGGCCGGGCGGTCGGGTGCCTCTCATTTTCGCGGGGATACGGGACAATCGCCGGGTGACCTTGAAGATCCATGTCGACGACGGCGCGCCGCCCTACGAGCAGGTGCGGGCGCAGATCTCCGAACAGGCCCGCTCGGGAGCGCTGCCGGTCGGGTACCGGCTGCCCACCGTGCGCGGACTGGCCGAATCCCTCGGGCTCGCCGCGAACACGGTCGCCAAGGCGTACCGGGCGCTGGAGGCGGACGGGGTGATCGAGACGCGGGGGCGCAACGGCACGTTCGTCGCTGCCGCGGGCTCTGCGGCTCAGCGGGAGGTGGCCCTCGCGGCCCAGGGATATGCCGAGCGGGCTCGGCGGCTCGGGCTCAGCGAGGGGGACGCGCTCGCCGCGGTGCGGGATGCCCTGCGGGCGGCTTACGGGTGAGCGCCGTTTTGGTTCGGGCCGCCAGCCTGCTGCGGGTTCGTTGTGGCTGGTCGCGCCCACGCGGCGGAGCCGCACATGTCTCAGCCCCGCGCCCCTTTGGGGCGCGTTCGGGTGACCCTGAGGTTCGAAGTGCGGGCCAGTGTGGCCAACAACGCCGCGTCCGTCACTGCTGCCCCCTTCGGGTCGTTGTTGAAGTAGGCGTAGACGTCGCTCGTGTTCGGCCAGGTCGTGGTGATGCGGTCGATCCAGGTGGCCAGGGAGCGGCGGCCGTAGTGCGGCCAGGCCGCGGCCCGGCCCTCGTGGAAGCGGACGTAGCCCCAGTCGGTGGTGCGCCACAGAGGTGTGACGGGGCGGGCCCGAACGTCCGCCCAGCACAGGGCCGCTCGCCGGGACACGAGGACCTCGCGGGTCTCGGGCGTCCACCAGGACGCGTGCCGGGGTTCCACCGCGACCCGGGTGCCCGGCGGGAAGCAGGCCAGGCAGGTGTCCAGGAGGTCCGGGTCGGCGCGCAGGGTCGGGGGCAGTTGCAGCAGGACCGGGCCGAGACGCTCGCCCAGGCCGGCCGCGTGGGTCATCAGGCGGTCGACCGGTTCGGCCGGGTCGCGCAGGCGTTTGATGTGCGTCAGGTAGCGGCTGGCCTTGACCGCGACCGTGAAGTCCGGTGGGACGCGGTCCCGCCATGCGGCGAAGGTCTCCCGGGCGGGCAGGCGGTAGAAGGCGTTGTTGATCTCGACCGTCGCGAAGGCGGCCGCGTAGTGCTCCAGCCAGAGCCGGACCGGCAGACCGGGCGGGTAGAAGGCCTCCCGCCAGTCCCGGTACTGCCAGCCCGACGTGCCGACGAACAGGGTCATATCACTATCAAAGCACCGCGCTGCGGCGGGCGGGCTACAGGTACAGCCCGGCCTCCGTGCCCGCCCGCGGCTCCGGCAGCGCGGTCGGCGAGGTGCCCCGGCGCAGGGCGTACAGCTCCGCCAGGGAGGCGCCCTCGCGGCCGACCCCTTCCTCCGTGCCGAGCCAGTCCACCGCCTCCCGCCGGGTCAGCGGGCCGACCTCGATGCGGGCCAGGCAGCGGCCGGGGCGGACGACGGCGGGGTGCAGGCGCTCCAGGTCCTCGTTGGTCGTGACGCCGACCAGGACGTTGCGACCCTGGCCCAGGAGTCCGTCGGTGAGGTTCAGCAGGCGGGAGAGCGCCTGGCCCGCCGTGTGCTTGGCCTCGCCGCGGATCAGTTCGTCGCAGTCCTCCAGCAGCAGCAGCCGCCAGCGGCCCTTGCCCGCCTCGTCCTCCTCGCCGATGGCGATGTCCATCAGATAGCCGACGTCGGAGAAGAGCCGCTCCGGGTCGAGGACGCAGTCCACCTGGCACCAGTCCCGCCAGGAGCGGGCCAGCGTGCGCAGCGCTGAGGTCTTGCCGGTGCCCGGCGGACCGTGCAGGAGCAGCAGCCGGCCCGCGATGTCCTCGGGCGTCGTCTTCATCAGGCCGTCCATCGCGTCGGCGACCGGCGCCGTGTAGTTGGCCCGGACCTCGTCCCAGGTGCCCGCGGCGATCTGACGGGTGGTGCGGTGCGGGCCGCGGCGCGGGGAGACGTACCAGAAGCCCATCGTCACGTTCTCCGGCTGCGGCTCGGGTTCGTCCGCCGCTCCGTCCGTCGCCTCGGCCAGCACCTTCTCGGCGAGGTCGGCGCTGGTCGCCGTCACCGTGACGTCGGCGCCCCGGTTCCAGCGGGAGATCAGCAGCGTCCAGCCGTCGCCCTCCGCCAGCGTCGCGCTGCGGTCGTCGTCGCGGGCGATCCGCAGTACGCGCGCGCCGGGCGGCAGCAGCGTGGCACCGGACCGTACGCGGTCGATGTTCGCCGCGTGCGAGTACGGCTGCTCACCCGTGGCGAAACGGCCGAGGAACAGCGCGTCGACGACATCGGACGGGGAGTCGCTGTCGTCCACGTTGAGCCGGATCGGCAGGACTTCGTGCGGGTTCACGGACATGCCGCCATGATCGGGCACCCGGCCGCCGCGTGCACCCGCTTTCCCGGGCACACGGGGCAGGCACGTTCCCGTCGGCTTTCGTCCGGACTTGAACGAGTGTCAGCCATTTCTTGGCATGCACACTTCCAGTCAACGCGCGTAGCTGCTACCACGGTTGTGGCAGCAATCCTGCTAAGGGAGGTTCCATGAGACGTTTCCGACTTGTCGGCTTCCTGAGTTCGTTCCTCCTCGCCGCCGGCGCCGCCCTCACCGGGGCAGCGACCGCCCAGGCGGCCCAACCCGCCGCCGCCGACGGCTATGTGGCCCTCGGCGACTCCTACTCCTCCGGGGTCGGAGCAGGCAGCTACATCAGCTCGAGCGGCGACTGCAAGCGCAGCACGAAGTCCCATCCGTACCTGTGGGCGGCTGCCCACTCACCCTCCACGTTCGACTTCACCGCCTGTTCCGGCGCCCGTACGGGTGAAGTTCTGGCCGGACAGCTCGGTCCGCTCAACTCCGGCACCGGCCTGGTCTCGATCAGCATCGGCGGCAACGACGCCGGATTCGCCGACGTCATGACGACGTGTGTGCTCCAGTCCGACAGCTCCTGCCTGTCGCGGATCGCCACCGCGGAGGCGTACGTCGACTCGACGCTGCCCGGCAAGCTCGACGGCGTCTACTCGGCGATCAGCGACAAGGCACCGAACGCCCACGTCGTCGTCATCGGCTACCCGCGCTTCTACAAGCTCGGCGCCACCTGCATCGGCCTGTCCGAGACCAAGCGGACGGCGATCAACAAGGCCTCCGACCACCTCAACACCGTCATCGCCCAGCGCGTCGCTGCCCACGGCTTCACCTTCGGCGACGTACGCACCACCTTCACCGGCCACGAGCTGTGCTCCGGCAGCCCCTGGCTGCACAGCGTCAACTGGCTGAACATCGGCGAGTCGTACCACCCCACCGCGGCCGGCCAGTCCGGTGGCTACCTGCCGGTCCTCAACGGCGCCGCCTGACCTCAGGCGGCAGGAGAAGAAGAAGGAACGGAGGGAGACGAGGAGTGGGAGGCCCCGCCCGTCGGGGTCTCCGTCCCGGTCTCCGTCCCGGTCCCGGTCCCGGTCCCGCAGGTCACCGAGAACGCCACCGCGTTGGACGTGGCCCGCACCGGGCTCCGCACCTCCACGCGCACGGCGCTCTCGAACGCGCCGGTGTCGTCGTGCGTCGTCACCACCACGCTGTCCTGACGCGAGCGGTCGCCGCCCGAGGGGAAGGACAGCGTCCGCCACCCCGGGTCGGAGACCGACCCGTCCGCGGTCACCCACCGGTAGCCGACCTCCGCGGGCAGCCGCCCGACCGTGAACGTCGCCGTGAACGAGGGCGCCCGGTCGTGCGGCGGCGGGCAGGCCCCCGAGTAGCCGGTGCGCGAGCCCGCCACGGACACCTTCACCGACTGCGGTGCGGGGCTGCTCTCCCCGCCGCCGCTCCCGGACGACGCCGAGGGGCTGGGTTCCCCGGCGCCGCCGCTCGTCGCCGCGGACGTGGCCCCCGGGCCCGGGCTCCCGCCCGAACCCTCCGTCCCGCCACCGCCGTCCGAGCGGTCCAGCAGCGTGTACGTCAGTCCTGCCAGCGCCAGGACCAGTACGGCCAGCCCCACCACCAGCACGGCACGCGCCCGCCGGTCCCGGCCCGCCGGCGTACCGGGGACACCCGCCGCGGACGCGTCCCCGGCCGCCGGTACGGGCATCGGCGGCGTCGGCGCGGCGGGCGGCCCCGGGTGGGCCACGACCGTCGGGGCGAACGCGCCGGACGGCGTCGCGCCGGTGCGCGGACCCCGGCCGGACGGTGCCCCGCCGGTGCCCACGAGGCGCAGCGCGCGCTCGGCCTCCTCCGCCGGGAGCCGCTCGGCGGGATCCTTGCGCAGCAGGCCCTCCACCACCGGCCCCAGCGGACCCGCGCGGTGCGGCGGCGGCAGCTCCTCGTCGACGATCGCCCGCAGGGTGCTCAGGGGAGTGTCCTGACGGAACGGCGAGGCCCCCTCCACCGCCGCGTACAGCAGCACGCCCAGCGACCACAGGTCGGACGCGGGACCGGGCGTGCGGCCGAGCGCCCGCTCCGGGGCGAGGAACTCGGGCGAGCCGACGACCTCACCGGTCATGGTCAGCGCCTCGCTGCCCTCGACCCTCGCGATCCCGAAGTCGGTGAGCACCACCCGGCCGTCGTTCGCCAGCAGCACGTTGGCCGGCTTCACGTCCCGGTGCAGCACCCCCGCGGCGTGCGCGGCCCGCAGCGCGGCCAGTACCTCGGCGCCGATCAGCCCGGCCCGGCGGGGCTCCAACGGGCCCTCGGCGTCCAGCAGGTCGGCCAGGGACAGCCCGCGGACCAGCTCCATCACGATCCAGGGCCGGCCTCCGTCGGTGGCCACGTCGTACACCGTGACCACGTTGGGGTGGGAGATCCGGGCGGCGGCCCACGCCTCGCGCTCCAGCCGGGCGTACATCCGCCCGACGTCGGTCTGCGACAGCCCGGCGGGGGCGCGCACCTCCTTGACGGCGACCTCGCGGCGCAACACCTCGTCGCGGGCGCGCCACACGGTGCCCATGCCGCCCTCGCCGAGCGGCGACAGGAGCCGGTAGCGACCGGCGATCACACGCTCGCCGTCGGGTTCTCCGGACACGGGCGCCCCCTATGACGTCGCGCGCGGACCCTCACAAAGTAGCCCAACCCTGCGCGGACGCGACCCCCTTGGCGTCGATCCCGCCCCGGCGACTGGCGTTTTCGGGCCGTGCGTCCGTAACCCTGCGGAGGGCGTGCCACCGCGCGCCCGGCGGTGGCGTCGACGGGCCGGACGCGGTCCGCGGAGAGGGGGACGGGGTGGAGGGCGACCGGGTGGAGGACCGGGTGGCGGCGGACGAGCTGCTGGTGCTGGTGGCGGACGGCGACCAGAAGGCCTTCGAGGAGCTGTACGGGCTGGTGTCGGGGCCGGTGTTCGGGCTCGTGCGGCGCGTGGTGCGCGACCCGGCGCAGTCCGAGGAGGTGGCACAGGAGGTAATGCTCGAACTGTGGCGGTCCGCGGCCCGCTTCGACCCCCGCCGGGGGAGCGCCCTGTCGTGGATCCTCACCGTCGCCCACCGCCGCGCCGTCGACCGGGTGCGCAGCGCCCGTGCCGCCGGCGAACGCGACCGGCGCGAGGCCCACCGCTCCCACCACCCCGCCTTCGACCAGGTCGCGGAGGAGGTCGAGGCGGGGCTCGAACGCGAAGGGGTGCGGCGCTGCCTGGACCGGCTGACCGCCCTCCAGCGCCAGTCGGTCACCCTCGCCTACTACGACGGCTACACCTACCGGGAGGTGGCCGAGCGCCTCTCCCTCCCGCTGGGCACCGTGAAGACCCGGATGCGGGACGGGCTGGGCCGCCTGCGCGAGTGCCTGGGAGGCGCCGCATGAGCCTCTTCGGCCACTCGCTCGCCGCCCCCTACGCCCTGGACGCCCTGGAGGGCGCCGAACGGGTCCGCTTCGAACGGCACCTGGAGGGCTGCGCCCGCTGCGCCGCCGAGGTGCGGGCGCTGTCCGAGGACGCCGTCCGGCTGGCCCGCTCCACGGCCGCCCCCGCGCCGCCCGCCCTGCGTGAGCGGGTCCTGGCCGCCGTACGCACCACCGCGCAGGAGCCCGCGCCCGCGCGCGGACCGGTTCCGCGGCGGTCGGTCGGGCACGTCCGGCCGCGTCCCCCGCTCGTGCCGTTCGCCACGGTGACGGCCGCCGCGGCGCTCGTGGTCGCCTCGCTCTTCGCGGTGCGGGCCGACCACACCCGGGACGAGTTGGACACCGCACGGGACCGGGCACGTGAGATCGCCCACGTTCTCGCCGCTCCGGACGCCCGGGCGGCGCGTGGTGCGGACGCACGCGGCCGCGGTGTCGCGGTGGTCGCCTCCGTGTCCAGGGGGCGCGCGGTGGTGACCCTGAGCGGGTACGGCGAGCCGCCGGGCGACCGCGTGCGCCAACTGTGGCTGCTGCGCCCCGGCGCCGAGCCGCGCTCCCTCGGGCTCTTCGACGGCGACACGCCCCTGATCGCCTCCGGCCTGAGCCGCTCCGCGACGTCACTCGCGGTGACGGTGGAACCCGACGGGGGCTCGGACCTGCCGACGAGTGAGCCGGTCGTCCAACTCGCCCTGGAATCTGTCGGATTCGGAGAGTAATCGTCAACCCCCTTACGGGGAAGGTGAATCCTGTGACCGCGATACACGCATGCCGTACCGGGGCGATAGGGTTACCCTGCCCGGGCCGGGTGGACTCGTACGGGTGGGGAGTGACATGGAACAGATAACAGTGCGCAGCAGGGCAAGGGTCCCTGCGATCACCTGCGGGAGCAGCGCGACCAGCTCGCGCCTCGACCGTCATCTCGCGGTACTCGGAGGGCCCGCCCTCCCGCCGCGGGAGACCGTGGAGGCGACGTCGCTGATGCGTGAGCTGACCGCGCGTGAGCCCGCACACAAGCGCAGCAACCGGGGCGCCAGGGTGCGCCGCGTCTCGCTGTTCGCGCCACTGCGTCGACTGCGCCGCTCGCTGTTCGGCGGCAACTGAGGCCCGCGCTCCGGCGGTCACACCTCCCGGCGCGGCGCCGCGGCACTCGTCCGTCGTCCCCACGGCACGCAGCGGCGCCCCGGTGTGCTCCCCGAGCGCGGGTCGTCCCCGGTACACCCGACCTCGTACGTCCGTCCCGCACGCGTTCGCACGTTCTCGTCCCGCACGGCACGTCCCCGTCCCCGCCGTCTCCCCACCGGCGGTGACGCGCTGCCCCGGCCCGTTCAGCGGTTCCCGTGCGCGTACCGGCGTACCGCGAGCGGGACGAACACCGCCAGCAGTACCGCGCACCAGGCCAGCGACCCGGCGACGGGATGCGTCACCGGCCAGGCGGCCCCGTCCGGCACCGGCGCGTTGCCGAAGAGGTCCCGCAGCG
This sequence comes from Streptomyces sp. NPDC001599, assembly GCF_042893535.1. Lineage (NCBI taxonomy): Bacteria > Bacillati > Actinomycetota > Actinomycetes > Kitasatosporales > Streptomycetaceae > Streptomyces > Streptomyces sp. NPDC001599. The sequence continues at coordinate 34,430 of NZ_JBIAVA010000023.1, read as the reverse complement.
CCGTGGTGACCGCGCTGATCGGGTTCCACTCCGCCACCGTGCGCAGCCAGCCCGGCAGTCCGTCGGTCGGGATGTACGCGTTGGACAGCAGCGGAAGGATGAAGGTCGCGCCGCCCAGTTGACCGGCGGCCTCCTCGTTGCGGGTGAGCAGTCCCAGGAAGATCCCGATCCACGTCGTCGCGAACCGGAACAGCAGCAACAGCCCGAGCGCGCCCACCGCGCCGAGCGCGCCGCCCTCCACCCGCCAGCCCACCGCGAGCCCGACGAGCAGCAGCGGCACCGTCCCGGCGGCCGTGACGAGCACGTCGGCGACCGACTGCCCGAGCGGCACGGCGGCCCGGCTCACCGGCAGCGTCCGCAGGCGGTCCGTCACGCCCCGGTGGGTGTCCTGGGCCGCCTGGAACATGCCCGTCATGATGCCGTTCGCGGCGGTGGCGACCAGCAGGCCCGGCACCAGGAAGGCCCGGTACTCCTCGCCCGGCATCGCCAGCGCGCTGCCGAAGACATAGCCGAAGAACAGCAGCATCGTGATCGGCATGGTCTGGGTGAGGATCAGCAGACCCGGGTTGTTGCGGGCCCGCCGCAACTGGCGTCCCAGCATGGCCGCGCCGTCGTACGCCAGACCGTACGCCGGGCCGTGCGGCTCCGTCGGCACCGCGCTCATGCCACCAGCTCCTTGCCGTCGTTGCTCTCGTCGCTGTCGTTGCCGCCGGTCAGGCGGAGGAACACGTCGTCGAGGGTCGGCGGCCGCAGGCTCGCGTCCGCCAGGGGCACGCCCGCCGCGTCGAGCTCGCGCACCAGACGGGGCAGGGTCAGGGTCGGATCGGTGCTGACGGCGCCGACCCTGCGCCGCTCGTGGTCGAGGACCGGTTCGGCGCCGGTCAGCCGGTCCAGGACCGCCGCCGCACGCACCAGGGCGTCCGCGTCCGGGACGACGGCCTCCGCGTAGGCCCCCACCAGAGCCTTGAGTTCGGCCGGCGACCCGGTGTGCGCGACCCGGCCCCGGTCCACCAGTGCGATGTCGTCGGCCAGGCGGTCGGCCTCCTCCAGGTACTGCGTGGTCAGCAGCACGGTCGTGCCGTCCGCCTTCAAGGCGCGCACGGCCTCCCAGATGTGGTTCCGGCTGGCCGGGTCGAGCCCGGTCGTCGGCTCGTCCAGGAACAGCACCTCGGGGCGGCGCACCAGGCTCGCGGCCAGGTCGAGACGGCGCCGCATGCCGCCGGACAGGGTCGCGGCGGGCCGGTCGGCGGCGTCGGCCAGGCCGAAGCGGTCCAGCAGCTCGTCGGCCCGCGCCGCCGCGTCCCGCACCCGGTGCAGCCGGGCGAACAGCCGCAGGTTCTGCCGCCCGGTGAGGTCTCCGTCCACCGAGGCGTACTGCCCGGTCACCCCGATCAGGCGACGCACCGCGGTCGCCTCCCGCACCAGGTCGCGCCCGGCCACCCGCGCCGAGCCCGCGTCCGGTCGCAGCAGGGTCGTCAGCAGCCGGACCGCCGTGGTCTTGCCCGCCCCGTTCGGCCCGAGCAGCCCGCAGACGGTGCCCTGGGCCACCGCGAGATCCAGGCCGCGCAGCGCGTGCACGGCACCGAAGCGCTTCTCCAGACCCTCACTAAGTACAGCGTACGTAGTAGTCATGGATCGACCATAGCGCACTACGTACGGTGTACGTAACTAGGATGGTGGCCGAGGTGATGCACGATGGCGGGCCGAGCGGCCGTACCCGAAGTGATCTGGTCGCGCCCCGAGCGCACCGGCCGCGGTCCGAGACCGGCGTACACCCGCGCCGACATCGCCGCCGCCGCGGTGCGGATCGCCGACGCAGAGGGCCTGGACGCGGTCTCCATGCGCCGCGTCGCCGGCGAGCTGGGCTGCGGCACCATGTCGCTCTACAACTACGTCCCCCGCAAGGAGGACCTGTACGAGCTGATGATGGACGCGGTCAGCGGCGAGCACGAGCTGTGGGAGCCGAGCGGCGACTGGCGCGCGGACCTGATCCGGGTCGCCCACCAGACCCGCGCCCTGATGCACCGCCACACCTGGTTGCCCCGCCTGATGTCCCCCGTCTACGGCTTCAGCCCCAACGCCCTGCGCTACCTGGAGCACTGCCTGGCCTGCCTCGACCCCTTCGAGGCGCCCTACGGCACCAAGATGGAGCTGGTCGCGATGGTCAACGGCGTGGTGACGACGTACGTCGCCAACGAGATCGCCACCGTGGAGCGCACCCGCTCCCTGCCCTGGTCCGAGGAGCAGGAGACCGCGATGCGCATCGCCTACCTCGGCCGGCAGGTCGCGAGCGGCGCCTACCCGCGGCTGGCGGCGTCCTTCGCCGAGGACGCGGGACCGATCGACCTGGAGGGAGTCTTCGAGCGGGCGCTGACCCGGGTGCTCGACGGGTTCGCCTGAGCCGGGGCCGTGTTCCCGCGGCCGGTGGCCCCGAGGGTCACAGCAGCGTCGCGGGTCACAGCAGTGCCGCGGGTCACAGCAGCGCCAGCTGTCCCTCCGGCCCCTCCTCGCGGGCGTCCAGGACGGAGGCGGGCCGACGGGCCGACGCCGGGACCGGCAGGACGCCCGTCTCGCGCAGCTCGGTCGCGGTGATTTCGTCCGTGATCGTCAACTCCCGGCATGCGTCCCGCACTTCGGCCAGGAGTGCGAGCACCGTGATCAGCTCCAGCAGCTCGGACGTCCAGGTCTGCGGCCAGCCCACCGGGCGGATCGCGGTCAGCGTGCCCGGTTCGCCCTCCGCCGTGCGGGCCGCGAACCACTGTTCGAGCACCCGCACCCCGCCCACCTCGAAGTCCCAGGCTCCGGCCGGCACGGGGGAGACGCGGCCCTCGTCCAGGAGGAGGGCCTCCTCGTCGCGGTCGTAGCGCAGGGTCAGCGGCTGCGGGGGCAAAGGGGCGCGGACGTACGGGCGGCGGCCGCCGGGCAGCCTGGGGCGTTCGCCGTCGCGGCGCATCAGCCACAGGGCGCGCCGGCCCAGTCCGACCCCGTGCTCCCACAGCGCGGGGTCCGCGGTGAGCGGCACCAGCGAGCCGGGCCGCACGGCCGCCACCGACCAGGCGAGCACGTCCGCAGGGTCGGGACGCCGGCCGAGGCGGGCGGCCAGGTGGTCCAGGAGGCCCGGGGCGAGGTTGGGCTCCGCGCCGCCGGGACGGCGATGCAGCGGTCGGATCCGGGCGGGCCCGAACAGCGGCAGCAGCGAGGTCGCGAGGAGCAGCGGCGGACCGGCGGCGTCGGGCGCCTCCACGACGAACACCTGCCGCGCGTCGGCCACCCGCCACAGCTCCGGACGGGCCGCGTCGATCAGCCGGTGGTCGGGAATCAGCCACTGCTCGTCGAACGGCGCCCGCAGCACCCTGACCGGCTCCGGACAGGGCCCCGCGGCACGTGACAGCCGCTCGGTGCCCCCGGCGCCGCCCGGCAGCCGCCCGACCGCCGAGTACGGCGTGCGCGAACGGGTCGGCTCGAACAGGGTCGCGCGGTCCGGTCCCTCGGCCTTCAGCAGGGCGTCCCAGCGGGCCTTGAGGGACGCCGCGTCGGGAGCCGTCGGCCACCCCCGGCCGAGCCGCGGCGGTGCGACGGACCACGGCATGAGGTCCGCCAGCGGCGGGGCGTCGTCGTGCGTCACGCCGGGCATCGTACGACGGGGCACCGCGGCCTCACGTGGCATCCAGGGTGACCGTGAAGGAGAAGCGGTCGCCCCGGTAGTGGATGACCGCCACGTCGAGGACCCGGCCGTCGGTGTCGTAGGTGATGCCCGTGTAGTGCAGGATCGGGCTGAGCAGCGGGACTTCGAGCAGCCGTGCCGTCTCCGGGTCCGCGAGCCGCGCCTCCACCGTGTCCGTGATCCGGCTGATGTCCGTGCCCACCACGTCCCGCAGCACCTTGGTCATCGGCCACCTGGCGAGGTCGTCCAGGTCGATGCGGCCGGCCAGTTCGGGACGGACGTAGTTGCGGGCGTGGTTGGTCGGCTCGCCCGTCTTCTCGTCGCAGCGCAGCCGGTGGTATGTCGCCACTTCCAACAGCTCCGGGAAGAACTCGGCGAGTTCGGGGGGTACGGCGGCGGTGCCGTGGTCCAGCAGCTCGGCCTTCATGCCGGACTGCTGGGCCACGATCGCGTCCACCGAGCCGAGCAGCCGCACCGGGGCGCCCCGGCGGGCGTCCGGCTCGATGAACGTGCCCCGCCGGCGGTGCCGGGTGATCAGCCCCTCGTCCTCCAGCTCCTTCAGCGCCTGCCGCATGGTCAGCACGCTCACCCCGTAGTGCCCGGCCAGCTGCTCCTCGGTGGGCAGACGGAGCGGGTCCCGGGGCGAGCGGCCGAGTATCGAGGCGCGCAGCGACTGCGACACCTGGTACCAGAGCGGCAGCTTGCGGTTCAGGACGATGGAGTCCGGGGCGAAGGAGGTCACGGGCCATCCGTACCGGTAGGAAAACCTCAGTGCAAGGGGCGGAAGTGCCGCTCCAGGCCCTGCCAGACGTCGTCGTAGCGGGCTTGCAGGTGCTCGGCGCGGGCCGCCTGGGGGGTGAGGGTCACCGGCCACCGCGTCTCGAACATGAACGCCAGCCCGTCGTCGATCCGCTGCGGCTTCAGCTCCGCGGCGCTCGCCCGGTCGAAGGTCTCCCGGTCCGGGCCGTGCGCCGACATCATGTTGTGCAGGGACCCGCCGCCCGGCACGAAGCCTTCCGCCTTCGCGTCGTAGGCGCCCTCGATCAGGCCCATGTACTCGCTCATCACGTTCCGGTGGAAGTACGGCGGCCGGAAGGTGTCCTCGCCCACCAGCCAGCGCGGCGCGAACACCACGAAGTCCACGCCCGCCAGGCCCGGGGTGTCCGACGGGGAGGTGAGCACCGTGAAGATCGACGGGTCCGGGTGGTCGTACGAGAGGGAGCCGATGACGTTGAAGCGGCGCAGGTCGTAGACGTAGGGCACGTGGTTGCCGTGCCAGGCGACGACGTCCAGCGGGGAGTGGTCGTACTCGGCCGTCCAGAGGTTGCCGCAGAACTTGTTGACCACCTCCACCGGGCCCGGCGCGCTCTCGTCGTCCTCGTACGCGGCGACCGGCGCGCGGAAGTCCCGGGCGTTGGCCAGGCCGTTGGCGCCGATCGGGCCCAGGTCGGGGAGCTGGAACGGCGCGCCGTAGTTCTCGCAGACGTAGCCGCGGGCGTCCTCGTCCAGCAGTTGCACGCGGAAGCGGACCCCGCGCGGGATCAGCGCCACATGCCCCGGCTCGGCGTGCAGCAGCCCGAACTCGGTGCGCAGCAGCAGGCCGCCGCGCTCCGGGACGATCAGCAGCTCGCCGTCCGCGTCGCTGAAGACGCGCTCCATGGACGCGGTGGCGTGGTACAGGTGCACGGCCATGCCGGTGCGCTGGGTCGCGTCGCCGTTGCCACCGAGCGTCCACAGCCCCTCGACGAAGTCCGTGGCGGGCCCGGGCACCGGCAGCGGGTTCCACCGCAGCCGGTTCGGGTCCGGCACGGCCTGGTTGAAGGGCGCGGTGCGGATCGTGCCGTTGCCCGAACGGGTGAATGCCGGGTGTGCGGCCGACGGGCGGATCCGGTACAGCCACGAGCGCCGGTTGTGCGCCCTCGGCTCCGTGAACGCCGTGCCGCTCAGCTGCTCCGCGTACAGGCCCAACGGCGCACGCTGCGGCGAGTTCCGGCCCTCGGGCAGCGCGCCCGCGACGGCTTCCGAGGCATGCTCGTTGCCGAAACCGGACAGATAGGCCAGCCCCTCCGCGGTCTTCCGTGCGTCCCCGCTCATTGATCGCTCCCTCGCAACCCGATTCCCACCCGATTCCTATGGCACACCGTAGGATTGCGGTTTCCCGCGCGCAAGAGGGCGCAAGAGGACTTCCCCGCTCCGCTCCTGCTCGTCCGCTCCGTCCTGGCATCCGTCGTGAGGATGACCGGAACCAGACCCCCGGGGGATCCGGACTGTCGGACCCGTGTTCTAGTCTCGCGTCATGTCGTGGACGCGGGGAGTGCTCGCCGTGCTCGCGGTCTGTGTCCTGCTGTTGACGGGATCGGCGGGCTGCGGCTCCGGTGACGTGGAGGAACCGGAGGCCGGGGATTCGGCCACTCCGGTGGGCAAGCTGCTCGAGGACACCGACGAGGAGGGCCGGCGCTACCGCGAGGTGGACGCCGAGCGCGCTCCCGAAGTCGGCATCGAGGTGCAGCCCGAGACCGACGACAGCTGGGACGTGCGCCTGACCGTCCGCGACTTCAGGTTCTCGCCGGAGGGCACGGAGGCGAGAGCGGTGGCCGGCCGCGGCGTCGCCCACCTCTTCCTCGACGGCGACCTCCTCACCCTCCTGCGCGGCCCCCGGTACCGCCTCCCCGCCGGCCTGGTCCCGCGCGGCACGCACCAGCTCACGGTCCGCCTGTACGCCGACGACGGCACCGTCTGGGCCGTCGACGGCAAGCCCGTGGAGAGCACGGCGGACATCACGGCGTCGGACGCCGAGCCGACCGGGGCGACCCGGCCGGAGACGGTCGAGGGCCGGACGGTCACCGAACCGGCGGCGGAGCGGTGAGCGCGCCCGCCACCCTCCTCCGGCGCCCCGGAGGCCCGGCGGGCGCCCGGGGCCGCAGCGGAGGCCACGGTTCACCCGGCCGGGTGGGCAGGGCATCATGAGGACCGTGTCCCACGCGACCCCGCTCCGCCGCGCCCCCGTGCAGCGACGCAGCGCCGAACGGCTGACCCGGATCCTCGACGCCTGCGCCGACCTCCTCGACGAGGTCGGTTACGACGCCCTCAGCACCCGGGCCGTGGCGCTGCGCGCGGACGTGCCCATCGGGTCGGTGTACCGCTTCTTCGGCAACAAGCGGCAGATGGCCGACGCCCTGGCCCAGCGCAACCTGGAGCGCTACGCGGAGCGCGTGACCGAACGGCTGACGGAGACGGGCGACGGCGGCTGGCGCGGTGCGCTGGACGCCGTGCTCGACGAGTACCTGGCGATGAAGCGGACCGCGCCCGGCTTCTCCCTGATCGACTTCGGCAACCAGATCCCGGTCGGCCGGCGCCACGCCGTCCCCAACCACCGCGTCGCCGAGCGGCTCACCGAACTGCTCTCCGGCTACCTTGGCCGCCGCCCCGACGACGACCTGCGCCGCGTCTTCCTCGTGGCCGTGGAGACCGCCGACACCCTCGTGCAGCTCGCCTTCCGGGTCGCGCCGGACGGTGACGAGAAGATCATCGAGGAGGCCCGGGAGCTGCTGCGGGCGTATCTGGGGCGCGTGCTCGACTGACCGGGCGCGGCCGCACAACCGCCCGAACACCCCTGCCGCCGTCCGTCCGACCCCTCCCCAACATGCCTACCGGTCGGTATGCTCGCCGGGCACAGCGCGCCACCGCCGCCTTCCGGGAGGACCCCGTGCCCCGCACCGCCCTGCGTATCTGCCCCCTGTGCGAGGCCACCTGCGGCCTGGCCCTCACCGTCGACGGCAGCACGGTCACCGCCGCCCGCGGCGACCGCGACGACGTCTTCAGCCGCGGCTACATCTGCCCCAAGGGTGCCACCTTCGGAGCCGTCGACGCCGACCCCGACCGGCTGCGCGCGCCCCTGGTGCGCAGGGACGGCGAACTGCGCGAAGCCACCTGGCAGGAGGCCTTCGACGCGGTCGCCGCCGGGGTCCGGCCCCTCGTCGAGCGGCACGGGCCGCACTCCGTCGGCGTGGTCCTCGGCAACCCCAACGTGCACACCGTGGCCGGCGCCCTCTACCCGAACGTCCTGCTCGGCGCCCTCGGCACTCGCAGCCTCTTCACCGCGTCCACGCTCGACCAGATGCCCAAGCACGTCTCCAGCGGACTGCTCTTCGGCGACGCGAACGCCATCCCGGTGCCCGACCTCGACCGCACCGACCACCTCCTGCTCATCGGCGCCAACCCGCTGGAGTCCAACGGCAGTCTGTGCACCGCCCCCGACTTCCCCGGCCGTCTCAAGGCCCTGAAGGCCCGCGGCGGCACCCTCACCGTCGTCGACCCGCGCCGCACCCGCACCGCGAAGCTCGCCGACCGGCACGTGGCGATCCGCCCCGGCACCGACGCGCTGCTGCTGGCCGCGATGGCCCACGTGCTGTACGAGGAGAGCCTGGTCGACCTCGGCGCACTCGCGCCGCACGTCGAGGGGGTCGACGAAGTCCGCCACGCCGTACGCGACTTCACCCCCGAGTCCGTCGCCGCCGCCTGCGACGTGGCACCGGAGGTGACCCGCGCCCTCGCCCGCGAACTCGCCGCCGCCCCCACCGCCGCCGTCTACGGCCGCATCGGCAGCTGCACCGTCCCGCACGGCACCCTCGCCAGCTGGCTCGTGGACGTCCTCAACATCCTCACCGGCAACCTCGACCGGCCCGGCGGCGCGCTCTTCCCGCAGGCCGCCACCGACCGGACCCCGCGCCCCGCCGGGCCCGGCCGCGGCTTCGCGCTCGGCCGCTGGCGCTCCCGGGTGGGCGGACACCCGGAGGCGAAGGGCGAACTGCCCCTGTCCGCCCTCGCCGAGGAGATCGACACCGCCACCGACGCGGGCGAGCCCGTCCGCGCGCTGCTCACGATCGCCGCCAACCCCGTCCTGTCCGCGCCCGACGGCGACCGGCTCGACAAGGCGCTGGACTCCCTCGACTTCATGGTGAGCGTCGACCCCTACCTCAACGAGACCTCCCGCCACGCCCACGTCGTCCTGCCGCCGCCCCCGCCGGCCCAGAGCCCGCACCACGACTTCGCCTTCAACACCCTCGCCGTGCGCAACCAGGTCCGCTACACCCGCCCCGCCGTCCCGCTCGAACCCGGCAGGAGGGCCGAGACGGAGATCCTCGCCCGGCTGACCCTGGCCGTCGGCGGCGGGCACGGCACCGACCCCGCCGCCGTCGACACCATGGTGATCGAACAGACCCTCGCCAGGTCCGTACGGGAGCCGTACTCACCCGTGCACGGCCGCGACCCCGGCGAACTGACCGCCCTGCTCACCGGTGAGGACGGCCCCGAGCGGCGCCTCGACCTGATGCTGCGCCTCGGCCCCTACGGCGACGGCTTCGGCGCCCGGCCCGACGGGCTGACCCTGGAGCGGCTCCTCGCCCACCCGCACGGCATCGACCTCGGCCCGCTGCGCCCACGCCTGCCGCAGCCCCTGAAGACCCGCAGCGGCAAGGTGGAGCTGCTCCCGGGGCCGATCGCCGCCGACCTGCCGCGCCTGGTGCGGGCCCTCGCCGAACGCCCTGCCGGAATCGTCCTGGTCGGCCGCCGCCATCTGCGCTCCAACAACAGCTGGATGCACAACATCCCCGCCCTCACCGGCGGCTCCAACCGCTGCACCCTGCACGTCCATCCCGAGGACGCCGCACGGCTGGGTCTGCGCGGTGCGCAACCGGTGCGCGTGCAGGGGCCCGGGGGAGCGGTGGCCGTCCCCGCCGAAATCACCGACACCGTCCGCCCCGGCGTGGTCAGCCTCCCGCACGGCTGGGGCCACGACCGGCCCGGCACCCGCCAGACGCACGCCGCCGCCGATCCCGGCGTCAACGTCAACCAGCTCCTCGACGGCAGCACCCTCGACCCGCTCTCGGGCAACGCCGTCCTCAACGGCGTACCCGTAACGCTCACACCGCTGACCGGCGCAGAGCTGTGACCTGGAGTTCTGCGCTTATTGCTCGCATGTCAACGTCTTGTTAACGCTGCTTCGCGCCACCTAACGTCGCTCGCACCGCCTGCCCCGGTGGGATGTTCAAGGGCGAACGTTAGGTACTCACTCATGCTGACCATCCTCGGCTTCGCCATGATCGCGACCTTCCTGGTCCTGATCATGATGAAGAAGATGTCGCCGATCGCGGCGCTCGTGCTGATTCCCGCGCTGTTCTGCGTGTTCGTCGGCAAGGGCGCCCATCTCGGCGACTACGTCATCGACGGCGTGTCCAGCCTCGCCCCCACCGCGGCGATGCTCATGTTCGCGATCGTCTACTTCGGTGTGATGATCGACGTCGGGCTCTTCGACCCGATCGTCCGGGCCATCCTGAAGTTCTGCAAGGCCGACCCGATGCGCATCGTCGTCGGTACGGCGCTGCTCGCCGCGATCGTCTCGCTGGACGGCGACGGCTCCACCACCTTCATGATCACGGTCTCGGCGATGTACCCGCTGTACAAGCGGCTGAAGATGAGCCTGGTCGTGATGACCGGCGTCGCCGCGATGGCCAACGGCGTGATGAACACGCTGCCCTGGGGCGGCCCCACCGCCCGCGCCGCCACCGCCCTGAAGGTCGACGCCACGGACATCTTCGTCCCGATGATCCCGGCCCTCGCCGTGGGCCTGGTCGCGGTCGTCGTCCTGGCGTACGTGCTCGGTCTGCGCGAGCGCAGGCGGCTGGGCACGCTGTCGCTGGACGAGGCACTGGAGCGCGAGCCGGAGACCGAGACGGTGCTGGTCGGTGCGGGTGCGACTACGGGGGCCGCCGGGGCGTCCGGTGTGCGTGCCGGTGCCGGTGCCGGTGCCGGTGCGGGTCGCGGTGCCGCGGGGGGCTCCGGCGAGGCGGGCGACCGGGAGGCCGAGTCCGGCGGCACGTCCGACGACGACTTCAAGGGCCTCGACCCGAACCGGCCCACCCTGCGGCCCAAGCTGTACTGGTTCAACGCGCTGCTCACGGTCGCGCTGCTCACCGCCATGATCATGGAGCTGCTGCCGATCCCGGTGCTCTTCCTGATCGGCGCCGCGCTCGCCCTCACCGTCAACTTCCCGCACATCCCGGACCAGAAGGCCCGCATCGCGGCCCACGCCGACAACGTCCTCAACGTCTCCGGCATGGTCTTCGCCGCCGCCGTCTTCACCGGCGTCCTCACCGGCACCGGCATGGTCGACCACATGGCCAACTGGCTCGTGGACACCATCCCCGACGGCATGGGCCCGCAGATGGGTCTGGTCACCGGCCTGCTGAGCCTGCCGCTGACGTACTTCATGTCGAACGACGGCTTCTACTTCGGCGTCCTGCCGGTGCTCGCCGAGGCCGGCCAGGCGCACGGCGTGTCGACGCTGGAGATCGCCCGCGCCTCGATCGTCGGCCAGCCGCTGCACATGTCCAGCCCGCTCGTCCCGGCCGTGTACGTCCTGGTCGGCATGGCCAAGGTCGAGTTCGGCGACCACACGCGGTTCGTGGTGAAGTGGGCCGTCCTGACGAGCCTGGTGATCCTCGCGGCGGGCATCCTGTTCGGCATCATCTGATCGTCAGAGATCATCGGATCATCGGAAGGAAACGCGATCATGGTGCCCGGTGGGAACCGCGGCTGGCTGCTCCGCCTCGTCATCGCCTTCGGTTTCGCGCAGGCCGCGGTGTCGATGGCCCGGCCCGCCGTCTCCTACCGGGCCCTCGCGCTGGGCGCGGACGAACGGGCCGTCGGTGTCATCGCCGGCGTGTACGCACTGCTGCCGCTGTTCGCCGCCGTTCCGCTGGGCCGCCGCACCGACCACGGCCGCTGTGCGCCGCTGCTGCCCGTCGGGGTGGTGCTCATCGCCGGGGGCTGCGCGCTGAGCGGCGCCGCCGGGTCCCTGTGGACGATGGCCCTGTGGAGCGGGGTCATGGGCCTCGGGCACCTCTGCTTCGTCATCGGCGCCCAGTCATTGGTCGCCCGCCAGTCCGCGCCGCACGAACAGGACCGCAACTTCGGCCACTTCACCATCGGCGCCTCGCTCGGCCAGCTGATCGGCCCCGTCGCCGCGGGCGCGCTCATCGGCGGCCCCGACATGGCCGGCAGCAGTGCGCTCGCCCTGGTGGTGGCGGGCGCGGGCGCGGCGGTCGCCTTCACCTCCCTGTGGCGCATAGAGTACCCGGGGGCCGCCAAGTCCCGTACGCAGCAGGGTGCGCGCGTGCCCGTGGGGAGCATCCTGCGCGCCCGGGGCGTGCCCGCGGGCATCCTGATCAGCCTCTCCGTGCTCTCCGCGACCGACATCCTCACGGCCTACCTGCCGGTGGTCGGCGAGCACCGGGGGATCTCCCCGGCCGTGATCGGCGTACTGCTCAGCCTGCGGGCCGCCGCGACGATCGCCTGCCGGCTCGTGCTGACGCCCCTGCTGCGGCTGCTCGGCCGCACGGTGCTGCTCACGGTCACGTGTCTGCTGGCCGCTCTGCTGTGCGCCGGGGTCGCGCTGCCGGTGCCGGTGTGGGCGCTCGCGCTGATGCTGGTCGTCCTCGGCTTCTGCCTGGGCGTCGGCCAGCCGCTGTCCATGACCACGGTCGTGCAGGCGGCCCCCGACGCGGCGCGCTCCACGGCCCTCGCCCTGCGCCTGACCGGCAACCGCCTCGGCCAGGTCGCCGCCCCCGCGGCCGCGGGCCTGATCGCGGGCGTCGCGGGCGTGGCCGCCCCCTTCGTGATGCTGGGCGCACTCCTCCTGCTGTCCTCGGGCGTCGCTCTGCGTTCGCCTTCGGCCGGCGCGGCCGGTGCGGCCGGTGCGGGCGGCCGGGCCGCCGGTCCCCGTAGTCCGGAGGTCGGGCAGGATGTCCCGGACGGGGCGGGCGACAGCCGGCCGTGCCGGGAGTCGAAGGGATGAGCATGATCCTGATGGTTCTGTCCGTCGTCCTGCTCCTCGTGGTCGGCGGCTGCGTCTGCGTCGTGTGGGCGGGCCGGGGCGGCCCGCCGTGGACGCGCGCGGTGGCGACGGCGACCCTGGCGGCGGGCGAGCTGGTCCGCACCTCCCGCCGCTCCGGCGGCAACCGCGGAGGCGGCGACCCGGACGGCTCGTCGGACGGCTGACGCGGCGGACGGCTGACGCGGCGGCCGGTCCCGGCATGATCACGTCGTGAGACGCCCCGCCCCCTGAATCCGGCCGTCCGCTTTCTCACCAGATGGACGGTCGCGTCGAGATGTCGTCGGGTGTCTTCCCCAGGCCGGGCACGGTCCGTTAACTTCCGTGACTCACACGCCCCGTACGACCCGCACGAGGGCGTCCGACCGCGGAGCACCAGAGCTCAGTGAGCCCCCGGGGGCACCTCCATGACACGCGCCATCTCCCTGCACGATGTGAGCAAGACCTACGCGCGAGGCGTCCGCGTGGTGGACCGGCTGTCGCTGGACATCGCGCCGGGCGAGTTCCTCGTCCTGCTCGGCCCCTCCGGCTGCGGCAAGTCGACCGTGCTGCGCATGATCGCCGGACTGGAGGAGATCACCGAGGGGGAGCTGACGCTGGACGGCGCGTACGCCAACGACCTGCTCCCCGCCGAGCGGCGGATGGCGATGGTCTTCCAGAACTTCGCCCTGTACCCCAACATGACCACCCGCGGGAACATCGGCTTCCCGCTGCGTGTCGAGGACCCGCAGACCGACCACACACCCCGCGTGGACGCCACCGCCCGCATGCTGGGCATCGAGGACCTCCTCGACCGCCTCCCCGCCCAGCTCTCCGGCGGCGAACGCCAGCGGGTCGCCATGGGCCGGGCCATCTCCCGCCACCCGACCGCCTTCCTGATGGACGAGCCGCTGTCCAACCTCGACGCCAAGCTCCGCAACCACCTGCGCGCCGAGATCACCCGGCTGACCCGGGAGCTGGGCGTGACCACGATCTACGTCACCCACGACCAGTCCGAGGCCATGTCGCTGGGCGACCGCGTCGCCGTCCTGCGCGGCGGCGTCCTCCAGCAGGTGGACACCCCGCGCGCCGTCTACGCCCTGCCCCGCAACGTCTTCGTCGCCGCCTTCATCGGCACCCCCCGCATCAACCTGCTGCGCGGCCTCGTGCGCGCCCCGCTGGACGGGGCGATGACCATCAGCCTGGGCAAGCAGTTCCTGCGCCTGCCCGAACCCCTCTCCCTGGACCACCAGCTGCTCCGCGTCCAGCAGGGCCGCGAGGTCATCGTGGGCCTGCGCTCGGAGGCCGTCCGGATCGCGAAACCCTCGTCCGCACGCCCGGGCGAGGTGCTGCTCACCGGGCTCGTGGAGCATGTCGAGTTCCAGGGCCACGAGGTGCTCGTGCACTTCAACACCGGTTCACAGCCGGCCGTCGTGCCCGACCTGGAGGCCCCGCGCCCGGCCGCCCGCCCGGTCAGGCGCCGCCGCCGCGACGGCACGGTCCTGGACCGGCTGCGGGAGCGGGCGGGCGCCCTGCGCGCCGGACCGGTGGTCGTCATGGACGAACCGGAGGAGCCCGAACCCGCGGTCGCCCCACCCGACGGCCGCCTCCCCGGCGACCTCATCGTCCGGACCACCCCCGACATCGACCTTCGCCACGGCATGCAGGTGCCCCTCCTCGTCGACCTCGCCCACCTGTTCGTCTTCGACCAGCACGGCGACCGGATCTGCCCCGCCCCGGCGCGGCTGCCGGACCTGGAGGAGTGATCACGTCGAGACACCGCACTCCGGGAGGGTGAGCCGCGCCACCATCGGGGGAGCCCCTGGTGCCGTAAAACTAACGGCGCTAGTTTGGGGTCGGACGACGAGGCCCGCCCGGAAGGAACCCGATGAAGGCACACGACGGCATGTACATCGACGGAGCCTGGCGCCCCGCCGACGGACGGGACACGATCGACGTCGTGAACCCGGTCGACGAGCAGGTGATCGGCAAGGTCCCGGCCGGCAACGCCCTGGACGTCGACACCGCCGTACGGGCCGCCCGCGCCGCCCTGCCGGCCTGGGCCGCCACCCCGCCCGCCGAGCGGGCGGCACGCCTGGCCGCGCTGCGGGACGTCCTGGTGGCCCGCAAGGACGAGATCGCCGAGACGGTCACCGCCGAGCTGGGTTCCCCGCTGAAGTTCTCGCAGGCCGTGCACGCGGGCGCCCCGATCGCGGTCGCCGGTTCCTACGCCGAACTGGCGGCGGCCCACGCCTTCGAGGAGAAGGTCGGCAACTCCGTGGTCCACCAGGAGCCGGTCGGCGTGGTCGGCGCCATCACCCCCTGGAACTACCCGCTCCACCAGATCGTCGCCAAGGCCGCCCCGGCGCTCGCGGCCGGCTGCACGATGGTGCTCAAGCCCGCCGAGGACACCCCGCTCGTCGCGCAGCTCTTCGCCGAGGCGGTGCACGAGGCCGGGATCCCCGCGGGCGTCTTCAACCTCGTCACCGGACTCGGTCCGGTCGCCGGACAGGCGCTCGCCGAGCACCCGGGTGTCGACCTGGTCTCCTTCACCGGCTCCACCGCCGTCGGCCGCCGCATCGGCGCCACCGCGGGCGCCGCCGTCAAGCGGGTCGCCCTCGAACTCGGCGGCAAGTCCGCCAACGTCATCCTCCCGAGCGCCGACCTCGCCAAGGCGGTCAACGTCGGCGTCGCCAACGTCATGTCCAACTCCGGCCAGACGTGCAGCGCCTGGACGCGCATGCTGGTCCACCGCGACCAGTACGACGAGGCGGTGTCGCTCGCCGCCGAGGCCGCCGCGAAGTACGGCGACCGGATCGGCCCCGTCGTCAACGCCAAGCAGCAGGCGCGGGTGCGCGGCTACATCGAGAAGGGCGTCGCCGAGGGCGCGCGCCTGGTCGCGGGCGGCCCCGAAGCCCCGCGCGAGCAGGGCTACTTCGTCAGCCCGACGGTCTTCGCCGACGTCAGCGAGGAGATGACGATCGCCCAGGAGGAGATCTTCGGCCCCGTCCTGTCCATCCTCCGCTACGAGGACGAGGACGACGCCCTGCGCATCGCCAACGGCACGGTCTACGGCCTCGCCGGCGCCGTCTGGGCCGGGGAGGAGGCCGAGGCGGTCGCCTTCGCCCGCCGGATGGACACCGGGCAGGTCGACATCAACGGCGGCCGGTTCAACCCGCTGGCGCCCTTCGGCGGCTACAAGCAGTCCGGCGTGGGCCGCGAACTGGGCGCGCACGGCCTCACCGAGTACCTCCAGACCAAGTCCCTCCAGTTCTAGCCCGCAGGGGAGCCGTCCACGTCATGGCCGTCCGTACCGCAGTCCGTGCCGCCGTCGTACCCGCCCTGGGGGCCCCGCTGGAGGTCACCGGCATCGAGCTGCCCGAGCCCGGCCCCGGCCGGGTCCGGGTGAAGCTCGCCGCCGCCGGGGTCTGCCACTCCGACCTGTCCCTGTCCAACGGCACCATGCGGGTGCCGCTGCCCGCCGTCCTCGGCCACGAGGGCGCCGGCACCGTCGTCGCCGTCGGCGAGGGCGTCACCCATGTCGCGCCCGGCGACGAGGTCGTCCTCAACTGGGCTCCGTCCTGCGGCGCCTGCCACGCCTGCTCGCTCGGCGAGGTCTGGCTGTGCGCCAACGCGCTCGCCGGCGCCGCCGACGTGCACGCCCGCCGCGCCGACGACGGCACCGACCTGCACCCCGGCCTGAACGTCGCCGCGTTCGCCGAGGAGACGGTGGTCGCCGCCGGCTGCGTCCTGCCCGCCCCCGAGGGCATCCCCCTCACCGAGGCGGCGCTGCTCGGCTGCGCCGTCCTCACCGGCTACGGCGCCGTCCACCACTCGGCGAAGGTCCGCGAGGGCGAGACGGTCGCGGTCTTCGGCGTCGGCGGAGTGGGCCTCGCCACCCTCCAGGCGGCCCGGATCGCGGGCGCGTCGAAGATCGTCGCGGTCGACGTGTCCCCCGAGAAGGAGGAACTGGCCCGCGCCGCGGGCGCCACCGACTACCTCCTCGCCTCCGACACCACCGCCCGCGAGATCCGCGCCCTCACCGGCAAGCAGGGCGTCGACGTCGCCGTGGAGTGCGTGGGCCGCGCGGCCACCATCCGCGCCGCCTGGGAATCCACCCGGCGCGGCGGCCGCACCACGGTCGTCGGCATCGGCGGCAAGGACCAGCAGGTCACCTTCAACGCCCTGGAGATCTTCCACTGGGGCCGCACCCTGGCCGGCTGCGTCTACGGCAACGCCGACCCCGCCCGCGACCTCCCGGTCCTCGCCGAACACGCCCGCGCCGGCCGCCTCGACCTCAGCGCCCTGGTCACCGAACGCATCGCCCTGGACGGCATCCCGGCGGCCTTCGAGAACATGCTGGCGGGCAAGGGCGGACGAGCACTGGTGGTCTTCTAGCCCGACCCGTGCGCCGCGCCCCGCCGGGCCGTCCACGGAACCCTCCCGGGCCGGGACCGGCCGTGTGACGGTCCGGGCGGGGTCTCTCGCGGGGCCGCCGGCACCCTGGACGGGGCCCGCGGCCTCCGAGCCCGATCGCCGCCATGGCGCGGAGCGGGGGACGCCTGGGCAACCTCTGGGGACCGGGCGGGCCCTGTGGCCGTACGGTGCCGACAAGGTCCGTGCCCGGGCGGAAGCCCCCCGTAGGCCGCGATGTCGGTGGGTCTCGGGCCTCCCCTGCAGGCGGGCCGGTGACAGAGGCGGCCCGGTCTCTCACGCCACGGCGCCGCGGACGGTCCGGGGCCCAAGGGGTGTCGTGTGGATCTTGCCGGGGTCGCGGGGTCCGGCACGCATCCGCGGAGTTGTCGTCGGTTGCCAGGGCACCGCCCCGGCGCCCTCCTCCGCCTTGCGGCTGCACGCTCGGCTTCTCCCCCACTCCCGACTGCGCTCGAGCCGGGGGACCCCCATGCGCGGGAGGGGCCCCGTCTCTCTCCCCCCCCCGCTCGGGTCGGCCACAAGGCAACGCAGGCTGCGGCCGGCCGCCTGATCCGAACGGCACCCCTAGGGCCGCCCCGCGTCCTCGCGCCGCGGCACCGCCGTGGGCTCGGCCCGGTCGGGGACCGCGGCAGGGCGCCTCCGCGAGCGGGACACCGCCACGCCCGCCAGGCACAGCGCTCCGCCTGCCAGGGTGAGCAGTCCCGGGACCTCACCCAGTGCCAGCCACGACATCAGCACGACCAGCGCGGGCACGGCGTACGTGGTCGCGCCCATGCGGCCGGCGGTCGTACGGGCCAGGGCGTAGGCCCACGTCGTGAACGCCAGCGCGGTCGGGAACACGCCCAGGTACACCATGTTGAGCGTGGCGGAGACCGGCGCGCCGGCCGCCTCGTGCACCAGCTGCCCGGCGAACGGCAGGCAGAGCACCGCCCCGACCAGGCACCCGAACGTCGTCACCTGAAGGGCGCTCGCGTGCGCCAGCGCGGGCTTCTGGGCCACCACCCCGCCCGCGTACGCCACCGCGGCCAGCAGGCACAGCACCACCCCGAACAGTGAGGAACCGCCCTCGCCGGACATGGACAGGCCCACGGTCACCGCACCGGCGAACGACACCGCCATCCCCGCCAGCAGCCGCGGCGGCAGCGCGTCGCCCAGCAGCTGGGCACCGAGCAGCGCGATGAGGATCGGGCCGACGTTGACCACGAGGGCGGCCGTCCCGGCGTCCACCTGCTGCTCGCCCCAGTTCAGGACGACCATGTAGAACCCGAACCACAGCAGCCCCGATATCGCGATCCCCCGCCAGGCGGACCGCGGCGGCAGCCCTTCCCCGCGCAGCAGCCAGATCACGCCGAGGGTCAGGGCCCCCGACAGCAGCCGGCCGAGCGCCAGCGCGCCCGGCGAGTACGCCTCGCCCGCGCTGCGGATGGAGACGAACGCGGACGCCCACAGCACGACGGTGACGGTGGCCGCGCCGGCCGCGAGCAGTTCGGGACGGCGGTGCCAGGGAGCGGCAGGGGAGGTGCGGGCAGTGCTCATCATGCTCCAGAGACTAGGCAGTGGAAGGTCGCTCCCACTGGCGGATTTCGGACCGGGAACCCGTGCTCAGCGCAGCGCCGCCGCATGGATGCCCAGCAGTTCGGACAGCGCCCGCTCACCCGACGGCGTCACCTTCACCGCCCGCTCCGACCCGATGCGCACGCACCAGCCCGTGTCCAGGGCGTGCCGGCACAGGGCGGCGCCCGCCACGCCCGCGAGGTGGGGACGGCGTTCCGTCCAGTCGAGGCAGGCCCGGGCCAGTGGGCGGCGACCGGTGGGCCGCAGCGGGATCCCGGCGGTGTCGAACCAGCCGAGCCCCGCGTCCGTGAGCGCGAAGCCGGTGTCCTGGCGCAGCAGCCCGCGTCCGGTCAGCGCGTCGGTGACCGCGATGCCGAGCCGTCCGGCGAGATGGTCGTAGCAGGTGCGCCCCCGGGCCATCGCCGAACCGGCGCTCGACGCCCGCAGGGTGCGTGGCCGCCGGTCCGCGGCCTCGGGCGCGACCTGCGCCGCCAGGTCCTCCACGAGCTGCGCCACCCGGTCGTCGGCCATCCGCACGTAACGGTGCCGCCCCTGCCGTTCCTCGGCCAGCAGCCCGCCCGCGACCAGCTTGCCCAGGTGCTCGCTGAGCGTCGACGCGGCGACCCCGGCGTGCCGGGCCAGCTCACCGGCGGTCCAGGCCCGCCCGTCCAGCAGGGCCAGCAGGCAGGCGGCACGCGTCTCGTCGGCGAGCAGCCCGGCCAGTCGTGCGAGGCCGGGAGCCCCGGCGTCCCTCTCGGTCATGCGTCCAGGATGCGCCACGCACGGTTCGGCGGGCGCCGAAGTGTCCGGGGAGCCCTCGACGGCCTCAGACGCCCTGTGCCACCTGCGCGTACTGCTGCGCCAGCCCGTCCAGGAGTGCCGTCAGGCCGGTCTCGAAGGCGCGCTCGTCGATCTTCTCCTGCTGCTCGGCCAGGAGGTGGGCCTGCTGGAGGTGCGGGTAGTCGGCGGGGTCGTAGGCGCCGGCGTCGTCCACGAAGCCGCCGGCGAAGGAGCCGAGCGCCGAGCCCATGATGAAGTAGCGCATCAGCGCGCCGATGGAGGTGGCCTGGGCCGGGGGCCAGCCCGCCCGGACCATGGCGCCGTAGACGGCGTCCGCGAGGTGCAGCGCGGCCGGTCGGCGGCCGGGGCCGTGGGCCAGCACCGGGACGATGTTGGGGTGGTCGCGCAGCGCCGTCCGGTAGGAGACGGCCCAGTCGTGCAGCGCGGTCCGCCACTCCCGGCCGTCCTCGAACATCGACAGGTCCACCTGCGCGCTGACCGAGTCCGCGACGGCCTCCAGGATCTCGTCCTTGGTGCGGAAGTGGTTGTAGAGCGAGGGTCCGCTGACCCCCAGTTCCGCGGCCAGCCGGCGCGTGGAGACGGCCGCGAGGCCCTCCGCGTCCACCAGAGCGCGGGCCGTCTCGACGATCCGGTCGGTGCTGAGCAGGGGCTTGCGCGGTCGGGCCATGGCGCACATAGTAGGGCTGCGAGCCGAAACTAGCAGTGCTAATTTAAATGTACGGCTTTCAAGATTTCTTTTCTGTGGGGTGACTCGGCATGAACCTGGAGCTCAGCGAGGAGCAGACCGCCGTACGGCAGCTCGCCCGGGACTTCGTGGAGCGTGAGATCGCCCCCCATGTCGTCGAGTGGGACCGTGCCGAGGAGGTGGACCGCTCCCTGGTGAAGAAGCTGGGCGAGGTCGGCTTCCTCGGCCTCACGATCGACGAGGAGTACGGCGGCAGCGGCGGCGACCACCTTGCGTACTGCCTGGTCACCGAGGAGCTGGGGCGCGGCGACAGTTCCGTGCGCGGGATCGTCTCGGTCTCCCTCGGCCTGGTCGCCAAGACCATCGCCGCCTGGGGCGACGAGGAGCAGAAGCGGCGCTGGCTGCCGGGGCTCACCTCCGGCGAGTACGTCGGCTGCTTCGGCCTCACCGAGCCCGGTACGGGGTCGGACGCCGGGAACCTCACCACCCGCGCGGTCCGGGACGGCGACGACTACGTCGTCAACGGCACCAAGATGTTCATTACCAACGGCACCTGGGCCGATGTGGTCCTGCTCTTCGCCCGCTCCACCGACGCCCCCGGCCACAAGGGCGTCTCCGCCTTCCTCGTGCCCACCGACACGCCCGGCCTGACCCGCCGCACCGTCCACGGCAAGCTCGGGCTGCGCGGCCAGGCCACCGCCGAACTGGTCCTGGAGGACGTCCGCGTCCCCGCCTCCGCGATGCTCGCGCCCGAGGGCAAGGGCTTCTCGGTGGCCATGTCGGCCCTCGCCAAGGGGCGGATGTCGGTCGCCGCCGGCTGCGTCGGCATAGCCCAGGCCGCGCTGGACGCGGCCGTGCGGTACGCGGGCGAGCGGGAGCAGTTCGGGAAGACCATCGCCCACCACCAGCTCGTGCAGGAGCTGATCAGCGACATCGCCCTCGACGTGGACGCGGCCCGGCTGCTGACCTGGCGGGTCGCCGATCTGATCGACCGCGGGCAGCCCTTCGCCGTCGAGTCCTCCAAGGCCAAGCTCTTCGCCTCGGAGGCCGCCGTGCGCGCCGCCAACAACGCCCTCCAGGTCTTCGGCGGCTACGGCTACATCGACGAGTACCCGGCCGGCAAACTGCTGCGCGACGCCCGGGTGATGACCCTCTACGAGGGCACCAGCCAGATCCAGAAGCTGGTCATCGGGCGTGCGCTGACCGGGGTTTCGGCATTCTGACCGCCGGGCCCTGAGTACGCGAACTGAGTACGACGGCGGATGTGGCGCGGGCCACATCCGCCGATCCTTGTCCCCATGAGCGACACACCGGTCAAGCAGCAGAACACGGCGGCCTTCTACGGGCAGGCCGTCGCCTCGTTCGCGGTGGCCATGGCCGCCACCGCCATCGGCATCTACCAGCTCCAGGCCGACGCCTGGGTGCGCGCCTTCCTCGCCATCGCCGTCCTGTACCTCGTCACCTCGGCCTTCACCCTGGCCAAGATCATCCGGGACCGCCAGGAGGTCGGGCAGATAGTGAGCCGGGTGGACCAGGCGCGGCTGGACAGGATCCTCGTCGAGCACGACCCCTTCCAGAAGCCCGGCGGCGCCCCCGCCGGACAGCGCCCCCAGAACCTGCCCTAAGCGCCCGCTCACCTTCGGCGGTATGGTGGTGCTCCTGTCACCGAGAGGGGCGAACAAGCGATGAGTACGGCGGCCGAGACGACGGGCGGCGACATCGAGCCGTGGGAAGAGGTCACGCCCGACGCGGCCCGGCGGCTCCTGGTCGCCGCCGTGGAGGCGTTCGCCGAACGCGGGTACCACGCGACCACGACCCGCGACATCGCCGGACGGGCCGGCATGAGCCCGGCCGCGCTCTACATCCACTACAAGACCAAGGAAGAGCTGCTCCACCGCATCAGCCGCATCGGTCACACGCGGGCGGTGGCCATCCTGCGCTCCGCGGCCCAGGGCGAGGGCGGTGCGACCGAACGGCTCGCCGACGCCGTGAGCTCCTTCGTCCGCTGGCACGCCGGGCGGCGCACGACCGCGCGGGTCGTGCAGTACGAACTGGACGCCCTCGGTCCCGAGGCCCGGGAGGAGATCCTCACGCTTCGCCGGCAGTGCGACGCCGCGGTGCGCGGCATCATCGACGACGGCGTGGCGACGGGCGAGTTCGACGTGCCGGACGTCAAGGGCACAACCCTCGCCGTGCTGTCGCTCTGCATCGACGTGGCCCGCTGGTTCAACGTGAACGGCCCCCGCACGCCCGACGAGGTCGGCGCGCTCTACGCCGACCTCGTGCTGCGCATGGTGGGTGCCGAACCGTCCGGGCCGGCTCAGAGGTAGTAGCGCGATACCGACTCGGCGACGCACACCGGCTTGTCGCCGCCCTCGCGCTCCACGGTGAAGGCCACGCTCACCTGGATGCCGCCCTTGACGTCTTCGACCCCCGTGATCGTCGCCGTGGCGCGCAGCCGCGAGCCGACCGGGACGGGGGAGGGGAAGCGGACCTTGTTGGTGCCGTAGTTGACGCCCATCTTCACGCCGTCGACCCGGATCAGCTGGGGCCCGAAGAGCGGAAGCAGCGACAGGGTCAGATAGCCGTGCGCGATGGTGCCGCCGAACGGGCCGGCGGCGGCCTTCTCCGGATCCACGTGGATCCACTGGTGGTCGCCGGTCGCCTCGGCGAACAGGTCGATCCGCTTCTGGTCGACCTCCAGCCAGTCGGTGTACCCCAACTGCTCGCCCACCGCCGCCTTCACCTCGTCGGCGGACGTGAAGATCCTCGGCTCTGCCATGTTCCGGCCTCTCTGCTCGCTCGCCCGGTGGGCTCGACTCTAAGCGACTGCTTAGCATGGTCGCCCGTAACGCCCCTGTCAACGGACCGGACCGGTCCGCGAGGGCGATCGGGTCGGTAGGGTTCGAGGGGTGCCTCAGATTCCAGAGAAGATCCAAGAGCTCACGGTCGGCCAGCTCGCCGCCCGCAGCGGCGCCGCGGTCTCCGCCCTGCACTTCTACGAGTCCAAGGGTCTGATCAGCAGTCGCCGCACCTCGGGCAACCAGCGCCGCTTCAGCCGTGACGCGCTGCGCCGGGTCGCCTTCGTCCGTGCGGCCCAGCGGGTCGGCATACCGCTGGCCACGATCCGCGAGGCCCTCGCCGAGCTGCCGGAGGGGCGCACGCCCACCGAGGACGACTGGGCCCGGCTCTCCGAGTCCTGGCGCTCCGAGCTGGACGAGCGCATCAAACAGCTCAACCGGCTGCGCGACCACCTCACCGACTGCATCGGCTGCGGCTGCCTGTCCCTGGAAACCTGCGTCCTGTCCAACCCCGACGACGCCTTCGGCGAACGCAGCGCCGGCTCCCGCCTGCTCGTGGAGCGCCGCGGCTCCACCGCCAGGGGCGGCCGAGCGCCGACCCGCGTCCGCGAGCCGGAAGTGCCGTGCTGCGGTGACTGACCGTGCGGTGACCCGGGCCGGGTCGTCGGCCGTCGCCGCCCCGGCGTGCTGCGGCGCCGTCGCCGGGGCGGTTGCGGGTCGAGCCGCGCCCGGGGACCGCAAGTGCCGTGCTGCGGTGACTGACCGCGCGGTGACCCGGGTGCGGTCGTCAGCCGTCGCCGCCCTGGCGTGCTGCGGCGCCGTCGCCGGGGGCGGTTGCGGGTCGAGCCGCGTCCGGGGATCGCAAGTGCCGTGCTGCGGTGACTGACCGTGCGGTGACCCGGGTGCGGTCGTCAGCCCTCGCCGCCCCGGCGTGCCGCGGCCCACTCCCGCGTCCCCGCGGTCACCAGCTCGGCGTTGGAGGCGGCGCGGGCGCCGTCCGGCAGGCACAGGGTGTCCTCCAGGCCGATCCGGGTCGCCAGCCCCAGCCGGCCGGCCAGGCGCAGCACGGGCCAGGCGCCGCCCTCCTCGCCGTGCAGCAGGACGGGGCGGCCGTGGGCCGTGCCGAGGCGGGCCAGCAGGGTGTGCGCGGACTCCCGCGCGGCCGCCGGGTCGCGGTCCGTCACCTCCGCCAGCACCCGCAGGACCTTCGGTCCGAGGGGTGAGCGCCGGAACAGGGTCGCCCCGTCCGTGCCGGACCAGACGCCCGCCTCCACCGCGACCCCGCGTTCGATCAGCGCGGCGGCGACCTCCTCGGCGCCCGGCTCGTGCCAGTTGACCGAGGCGTGGTCGGGCAGCACCGTCCAGCTCCGGATCCGCGCCACCCGGGCCGCGGGCTCCGGTTCGGCCCAGGCGCCCGTCGTGACGCCGACCGGCACCGACGCCGGGACCCGCGCCCTGATCGCCTCCAGCGTCGCCGCGAGCACGCGCGGGGACAGCGTGTCCCGCCCACACGGTGTCTTCGGGTGGACGTGGACGTCGGTGGCTTGGGCGGCGACCGCTTCGGCCACCGAGTCGGCGACCGCCTCCGGCGACACCGGCACCACGGCACCGTCGGCGCTCCCCCGCGCCCCGTTCACACACAGCTGCACCATTCCCCCATGGTGCCGGGCGCCACTGACGGCGCCCGGCGGACCCGGTGCCGTACCGTCGTACCGGCCACCGGGGGTGCGACATCCCCGGCACACCCCCGCGGCCGGTTACGCCGACATCAGCAACCGGCCCCGCCGGGCGTCCGCGCGCGCGTCGGCAGTGAGGACGGGCCGTGGCACGAGGATGCCGCAGTCCGTGCAGACCGGGCCCGTCGAGGGCTCGTGGTCCAGGTCGTACTTCCAGACGAGGCGCTCCCCGTCGCACACCGGGCACACGGCGCCCGGCTCACGCTCCAGCGCGGAGATCAGCCGGCGCAGCACCTCCGCCAGCGGTCCGTCGGGATGGACCCGGGGGTCGTCGCACCAGGCCACCCCGAACCCGCCCCAGGTCAGCCGGTGCCAGTCGTCCACGCTGCCCGGCCTGCGCAGCCCGTCGTGCTTCTCCTTCCTGCGTCGCTCGGCGAAGGCGACCTCGTAGGCCAGCCACACCGAACGCGCCTCCTCCAGCTCCTCCAGTGCGGCCACGAGCCGCGCTGGGTCGGGGGAGCGGTCCTCGGGACCGAACCCGGCCCGGGAGCAGAGATGGTCCCAGGTCGCCCTGTGTCCATAAGGGGCGAAACGCTCAAGGCACTTGCGCAGCGAATAGCGCCGCAGCGCCAGGTCGCACCGTGGATCGCGGACCTGTCTCGCCAGACTTCGGAAACCGGCCATCGCCCTGCACCTCCGTCACACCTGCACCTGTACTTGGGTCACTTCGGCGTCGTCGTACGGACGTCGCCGAATAGACGTATCGACAACCGATTCGGCTCCATCCGATTTCCGATGCCCCCCCATAAGCCGATCCACCCGCTCCAAAAAAGTGACGCATGTTCACCTTCCCACTCGGGGATACCGGCGGTAACGTCCCGCCACACCCCCGTCGGGAGGAGCTGCCATGCCACGGCGCACCCCACGCAACGCCCTCGACAGACTGAGAACTCCCCGCGGCTTCCACGGGTTCCTGAAGACCGCATCCGTATGCGCCCTCGTTGCCGGACTTTTGTCACCGCTTTCCCCGGCGATGGCCGCCGGGAACGCGACCCCTGAGGTCACGGCTGCCGCAGTGGCCCCCAACGACCACTGCGGCGGCCAGTGTTCCGACATCCTGCCGCCCGGCCAGAACGGCAACGCCACCCTGGCCCAGATCCTCCTCAACCAGGCCTTCGGCTCCCAGCCCGCGCACGCCGAGGACCAGCTCGGCCCCTACGCGAACCTCGCCACCGGCTACCAGGGCCTCACCAACGACAAGATCAACACCTTCTTCAACGACGCCTCCTTCGGCGTCCCCGACGGCCAGGTCGCCTCCACCGTCCGCCCCGCCGGACGCGGCGACGTGACCATCGTCCGCGACAAGAGGACCGGCGTGCCGCACATCACCGGCACCACCCGGTACGGCACCGAGTTCGGCGCCGGTTACGCCGCGGCCCAGGACCGGCTGTGGCTCATGGACCTCTTCCGGCACGTCGGACGCGGCCAGTTGACCCCCTTCGCCGGCGGCGCCCCCGCCAACCAGGGCCTGGAGCAGCAGTTCTGGCGCAGCGCCCCCTACACCGAGGACGACCTGGAGGCGCAGATCGAGAGCGCCGCCGCCAAGGCCGGTGAGCGCGGCGAGCTGGCCCTGGCCGACGTGGACGCCTACGTCGCCGGCGTCAACGCCTACATCGACGCCTCCGACAAGGGCCGCTACTTCCCCGGCGAGTACGTCCTGACCGGCCACAAGGACGCCATCACCAACTCCGGCACCATCGAGCACTTCAAGCGCTCCGACCTGATCGCGCTGGCCTCCGTCATCGGCTCCCTCTTCGGCGCCGGAGGCGGCGGCGAGGTCAACAACGCGCTCTCCCTCCTCGCCGCCCAGGAGAAGTACGGCGTCGCCGAGGGCACCGAGGTCTGGGAGTCCTTCCGCCAGCGCAACGACCCCGAGGCCGTCCTCACCCAGCAGGACGGCAGCTTCCCCTACCTGCCCACCCCGGACGACCCGCAGGGCCGCGCCCTGCCCGACGCCGGGTCGGTCGAGCCGGAACCGCTGGTGTACGACCGCACGGGCAGCGCGGGTGCGGCGAGCGCGACCGGTGCCTCCACGAAGGCGGCGGACACGGCCGTGACCTCGGCGCGGCGCGGCATGTCCAACGCCCTCGTCGTCAGCGGCGAGAACACGGCCAGCGGCCACCCGGTCGCCGTCTTCGGACCGCAGACCGGCTACTTCGCCCCGCAACTGCTCATGCTCCAGGAGATCCAGGGCCCCGGCATCAGCGCCCGCGGCGCCTCCTTCGCGGGCCTGAGCATGTACGTCGAACTCGGCCGGGGCCAGGACTACGCCTGGAGCGCCACCACCTCCGGCCAGGACATCATCGACACCTACGCGGTCGAGCTGTGCCAGGACGACCACCACTACCTCTACCGCGGCACCTGCACGCCGATGGAGAAGGTCGAGCGGCACAACGCCTGGAAGCCGACCGTCGCCGACTCCACCGCCGCAGGCTCCTACACGATGCGCGTCTGGCGCACCAAGTACGGCCCCGTCGAGTCCCGCGCCACCGTCGGCGGCAAGAAGGTCGCCTACACCACCCTGCGCTCCTCCTACCTCCACGAGGCCGACTCCATCATCGGCTTCCAGATGCTGAACGACCCGGACTACCTCAACAGCCCGGAGCGCTTCCAGGGCGCCGTCCAGCACATCAACTACACCTTCAACTGGTTCTACGCCGACTCCGAGCACACCGCGTACTACAACAGCGGCGACAACCCGGTACGGGCGAACGGCGTCGACGCCGAGTTCCCGGTCTGGGCCCGGCAGGCGTACGAGTGGCAGGGCTGGGACCCGGCCGACAACACCGCCCGGTACACCGGAGCCTCCGCCCACCCGCAGTCGGTCGACCAGGACTACTACATCTCCTGGAACAACAAGCAGGCCAAGGACTACCCGGCCGCCTCCTGGGGCAACGGCTCCGTCCACCGCGGCAACCTCCTCGACGACCGGGTGAAGAAGCTGGTCGCCGAGGGCGGCGTCACCCGCAGCGCGCTGGTCGGGGCGATGGCCGAGGCGGCTCTCGCCGACCTGCGGGCCGAGGACGTCGTGCCCGGCCTGCTGAAGGTGGTCGAGTCCGCCCCGGTGACCGACCCGGCGGTGAATTCGGCCGTGGACGGGCTGAAGGCGTGGCTGTCCGCGGGCGGCCTGCGCACGGAGACCTCGGCGGGCGCCAAGAAGTACGCCCATGCCGACGCGATCCGCACCCTGGACGCCTGGTGGCCGCTGCTGGTGAAGGCCGAGTTCGAACCGGGCCTCGGCACCGACCTGTACACCGCCTTCACCCGCAACCTGCCCGTCGACGAGTCCCCGTCCGCCGCCCACGGCCCGACCGGCGCCCACGCCGGCAGCGCCTTCCAGTACGGCTGGTGGAGCTATGTCGACAAGGACATCCGTGGCGTGCTCGGTGAGTCCGTCAAGGGTCCGCTGGCGCGTCCGTACTGCGGCGACGGCGACCTCGCCGCCTGCCGGGGCACCCTGGTCTCGACGCTCAAGGAGGCTGCGGGCCGTACGGCCGCCCAGGTCTACCCGGGTGACGACAACTGCTCCGCCGGGGACCAGTGGTGCGCCGACTCGGTGATCCACCGCACCCTCGGCGGCATCAAGCACGGCGGCATCAGCTGGCAGAACCGGCCGACCTACCAGCAGGTCGTGGAGTTCACCTCCCACCGGTGACCGGCCGGCCCGAGGGTCACCTGTAGAGCAGGTACTGGCGGCGTGTCCTTCGGAACGCCGCCAGTTCCCTCTCCCAGCCGTCCACCACCTCGTCGGTGTCCGCGCCCGCGTCGATCATCGTGCGCACCTGCGTGGAGCCGGTGAGCTTGTCGATCCAGTTGTCCGACCGCCAGGCGAAGCCCTCCCAGGACCGCTTCGCCGTCACCAGGAGGGCGATTCCGGTGCGCACCGGGTCGAACGCGGCCCGGTCGTGCACGTGGAGCTGCACGCCCCCGACGGTCTTCCCCTGGAACTTGGAGAAGGTGGGCGCGAAGTACGCCTCCCTGAAGCGCACACCCGGCAGGCCGAGTTCGTTCGCGGCGGCGGCCCAGCGCCCGTCGACGCCCTCGGCGCCCAGCAGCTCGAACGGGCGGGTGGTGCCGCGCCCCTCGGAGAGGTTCGTGCCCTCGAAGAGGCAGGTCCCCGAGTACACCAGCGCGCACTCCGGCGTGGGCATGTTCGGGCTCGGCGGCACCCAGGGCAGCCCCCAGGCGTCGTAGAACTCCGAGCGCCTCCAGCCCGTCATCGACACCGTCTCCAGCGGCACCGGCGACGGCAGGAACTCGCCGTTGAAGAGCAGCGCCAGCTCGGCGACCGTCATGCCGTGCGCCTGCGCGATCGGCTGCCGGCCGACGAAGGTCGCGAACTCCTTGTGCAGGATCGGGCCGAGGGCCGCCCGCCCGGTCACCGGGTTCGGCCGGTCCAGGACCACGAAGCGCTTCCCCGCGAGCCCGGCCGCCTCCATGCAGTCGAACAGCGTCCAGATGTAGGTGTAGAAGCGCGCGCCCACGTCCTGGATGTCGAAGACGACGGTGTCCACGCCGGACGCCGTGAACACGTCCGCGAGCGGCTGCCCGCTCTTCAGGTACGTGTCGTAGACCGGCAGTCCGGTGGCGGGGTCGTCGTAGCGGCCCTCGGAGCCGCCCGCCTGCGCCGTTCCGCGGAAGCCGTGCTCGGGGCCGAAGACGGCGGTCAGGTTCACCCGGTCGTCGGCGTGCATGACGTCGACGATGTGGCGCACGTCCCGGGTGATGCCGGTCGGGTTGGTGACGACGCCGACCTTCTGCCCGTCGAGCCGGGCGTAGCCGTCGTCGGCGAGGCGCTCGAAGCCGGTGCGCAGCCGGCGGCCCCCGCCGCCGCCCCCGTGGCCCGCGGGTGCCGCGTGAGCCGTGCCCGCCGCGGCGGCGGTGGTGCCGGCCGCCACCGCGGCCGTCGTGGCGAGCAGGTTTCGTCTGGACAGCGTCATGCGGTGACCTCCGTGATCGCGGCGGGTGTCATGCGCACGCACGCTAACCCCCACCCCGGGCCGCGGGGAATGGAGTAGACCGCGGTTCGCCTCTTCCGTACGACATACCGACTGGTTAGTCTGACGCTGCAACGGGGAGCGAGCCGTGCCCGAGCCATGTCGAAGGAGACCGATGGTGGAAGCCGTGCAGGACGCCGGAGTCGTCGTCACCGGGGCGGGAGGCGGCATCGGGGCCGCGCTGGCCCGCCGCTTCGCCGCCGAGGGGGCCAGGGTCGTCGTCAACGACCTGGACGCCGCCCGGGCGAAGGACGTCGCCGACGAGATCGGCGGCACAGCGGTCCCCGGCGACGCCTCGGCGATCGTCACCGAGGCCCGTGAGGCACTCGGCGGCACGGTCGACGTGTACTGCGCCAACGCGGGCGTCGGCTCCGGCGGTTCGGAGGCCGCGGAGGAGGCCGTCTGGGCGCTCGCCTGGGACGTCAACGTCATGGCCCACGTGCGGGCGGCCCACGAGCTGCTCCCCGACTGGCTCGAGCGCGGCAGCGGCCGCTTCGTCTCCACCGTGTCGGCCGCCGGGCTGCTCACCATGATCGGCGCCGCCCCCTACAGCGTCACCAAGCACGGCGCGTACGCCTTCGCCGAGTGGCTGTCCCTGACGTACCGCCACCGCGGGATCAAGGTGCACGCCATCTGTCCGCAAGGGGTGCGCACCGACATGCTGTCCGCCACCGGCAGCGCGGGCGACCTGGTGCTGCGGCCCACCGCGATCGAACCGGCGGACGTCGCGGACGCCCTGTTCCAGGGCATCGAGGAGGACCGCTTCCTGATCCTGCCGCACCCCGAGGTGGCCGGGTACTACCAGGCCCGGGCGGCCGATCCCGACCGCTGGCTGCACGGCATGAACCGGCTCCAGCGGCAGTGGGAGGAGACGACGGCCCGGTGACGCCCTCCCGGGTGCGCGCACCGGTCCGGGCCGCCCTGCCCGACACGCCGGGCACGGCAAGTGGGAAGATCCTCCGTCGGGAACCGCGTTCCCACAGGCATCAGGACGGACACTGAACGCACTGAACCCACAGAACGGACAGTGCAACGGAAAGGCAGGTGACGGCAGTGCCCAGGACCACGGACGGGGACGGCACTCCGGTGCCGCAGCGGCTCCTGGCCGCCGCCACCCGGCTCTTCGCCGAGCAGGGCTACGACCGCACCTCGGTACAGGAGATCGTCGAGGCGGCGGGCGTCACCAAGGGGGCGCTCTACCACTACTTCGGCTCCAAGGACGACCTCCTGCACGAGGTGTACGCGCGCGTGCTGCGCCTCCAGCAGGAACGCCTGGACGCCTTCGCGGACGCCGACGAGCCGGTCGAGAAGCGGGTGCGCGACGCCGCGGCCGACGTCGTCGTCACCACCATCGAGAACCTCGACGACGCGTCGATCTTCTTCCGCTCCATGCACCAGCTCAGCCCGGAGAAGAACAAACAGGTGCGCGCGGAGCGCCGGCGCTACCACGAGCGCTTCCGCGCGCTGATCGAGGAGGGGCAGCGGACCGGCGTCTTCACCAAGGAGACCCCGGCCGACCTGGTGGTGGACTACCACTTCGGGTCCATCCACCACCTGTCCACCTGGTACCGCCCCGACGGGCCGCTCAGTCCGCAGGAGGTCGCCGACCATCTCGCCGACCTGCTGCTGCGCGCCCTGCGCCCCTGAGGCGTCGCCTCACAGGTACTTCTTGAGCTCCCTGCGGGCCAGCGAGCGCTGGTGCACCTCGTCGGGGCCGTCGGCGATCATCAGCGTCCGCGCCCCCGCGTACAGCTCGGCCAGCGGGAAGTCCTGGCTCACGCCGCCCGCGCCGTGCAGCTGGATCGCCCGGTCGATGATGTCGACCACCGCGCGGGGCGTGGCGATCTTGATGGCCTGGATCTCGGTGTGCGCGCCCCGGTTGCCGACCGTGTCCATCAGCCAGGCCGTCTTCAGCACCAGCAGCCGCAGCTGCTCCACGGTGACCCGGGCGTCCGCGATCCAGTTGTGGACCACGCCCTGCTGGGCCAGCGCCTTGCCGAAGGCGTTGCGGGACACCGCGCGGCGGCACATCAGCTCGATCGCCCGCTCGGCCATGCCGATCAGCCGCATGCAGTGGTGGATCCGGCCGGGACCGAGCCGGGCCTGGGCGATGGCGAAGCCGCCGCCCTCCTCGCCGATCAGGTTCGACACCGGCACGCGCGCGTGGTCGAAGGCCACCTCGGCGTGGCCGCCGTGGTAGTGGTCCTCGTAGCCGAAGACCTGCATGGCGCGATTCACCGTCACCCCGGGCGTGTCGCGCGGGACCAGCACCATCGACTGCTGGCGGCGCACGTCCTCGCCGTCGGGGTCGGTCTTGCCCATCACGATGAAGATTTTGCAGTCCGGGTTCATCGCCCCGGAGATGTACCACTTGCGGCCCGTGACGACGTACTCGTCGCCGTCGCGCTCGATGTGCGTGGTGATGTTCGTGGCGTCCGAGGAGGCCACGTCCGGCTCCGTCATCGCGAACGCGGACCGGATCTCCCCGGCGAGCAGGGGCTCCAGCCACTGCTTCCGCTGCGCCTCGTCGGCGAACTGGGCCAGCACCTCCATGTTCCCGGTGTCCGGCGCCGCGCAGTTCGTCGCGGTCGGCGCCAGCTGCGGGCTGCGGCCGGTGATCTCGGCGAGCGGGGCGTACTGGAGGTTGGTGAGGCCGGCGCCGTGCTCGGCGTCGGGCAGGAACAGGTTCCACAGGCCCTGGCGGCGGGCCTCGGCCTTGAGGTCCTCCACGACCTGCGGGGTGTCCCACGGGGAGGCGAGGCGGGCGCGCTGCTCGTGGGCGACCTGCTCGGCCGGGTAGACGTACTCGTCCATGAAGGCGAGCAGCTTGGCGCGGAGTTCCTCGGTGTGTGCGTCGTACGCGAAGTCCATGCGGGTCAGCCCTTCTGAAGGGTGGTCAGGCCGTGCTCGATGAAGACGGGGACGAGGTCGCCGATGCGGTCGAAGCCGCGGCCGACCGTCTGGCCCAGCGTGTAGCGGTAGTGGATGCCCTCCAGGATCACGGCGAGCTTGAACCAGGCGAACGCCGTGTACCAGGCGACCGTGGAGACGTCGCGCCCCGAGCGGGCGGCGTACCGCTCGATCAGCTCGGCGGGGGCGGGGTGGCCGGGGGCCTGGGCGGTGGTGGAGACGGGGGAGTCGGGCATGCCGAGCGGGCTGCTGTACATCACCAGCAGGCCGAGGTCGGTCAGCGGGTCGCCCAGTGTGGACATCTCCCAGTCGAGGATCGCTCGGATCTCGTCGCCCTCGCCGCCGATCAGGACGTTGTCGAGGCGGTAGTCGCCGTGTACGACCGTGGGGGCGGGGGAGCGGGGCAGCTCCCGGCCGAGGGTGGCGTGCAGCTCGTCGATCCCGGCCAGGTCGCGGTTGCGGGAGGCGTCGAGCTGCTTGGCCCAGCGGCGCAGCTGGCGGTCCAGGAAGCCCTCGGGGCGGCCGAAGTCCGCGAGGCCCACCTCGGCCGGGTCCACCGCGTGCAGCCCGACCAGGGTGTCGACGAGGTTCAGCACGGCGGCGCGGGTGCGCTCGGGGCCGAGGGGGGCGAGCTGTTCGGCGGTGCGGTACGGGGTGCCGTCCACGAACTCCATCACGTAGAAGGGCGCTCCCAGCACCTCCTCGTCCTCGCACAGGAGCACCGGGCGCGGCACGGGCACGTCGGTCGGGTGCAGGGCGCGGATGACGCGGTGCTCGCGCCGCATGTCGTGGGCGGTGGCCAGGACGTGGCCGAGCGGGGGGCGGCGCACCACCCAGCGGGCGGTGCCGTCGGTGACGGCGTAGGTGAGGTTCGACCGTCCGCCCTCGATCAGCCGGCCGGACAGCGGGCCGGTCACCAGGCCGGGCCGCTCGCGATCGAGCAGGACGCGCAAGCGGTCGAGATCGAGTCCGGGCGGGTGGTCGGGGCTCATCGGCTCTCCCTGGGACAGGTGAACAGTACCCGACATATGATGCCGACCGGTCGGTATGCCGTCCAGTGGGCGGGCGGAACGTGATCGGTGTTACGGGGGCGGGCCGTGGGCCTCGTGCCCTCAGAGCACGAGGAACGCCCCGCAGGCGGCGAGGGCGAGTGTGCACAGGGCCGCGGCGGCGGCGTGCGGCGGGGTGAGGGCCCTGGGTCGGTTGGCCGAGGTGAGGGTGCGGATGCGGCCGTGGGCGATCTGGAGGAAGGCCAGCCAGAGGACGCCGCACAGGGAGGCGGCGAGCACCGGGACGGCCGTCGCACCGCCGTGCAGCGCGGTCTTCGCGGCGAGCACGGCGACGACCGTGCCGGACAGGGTGGTGCGGCGCCAGGCGAGCCGGGTGCGCTCGGGCTGGAGGCCGGGGTCGCGGTCCTGGGGTGTCGCGTCGGCCCCGCTCACGGTCAGCCCTCCCAGCCGACGAGGACCACGACGACCATCACCACGGCGACCACGGCCACGACCAGGCCGAGCAGCGCCGGGAAACGGGAGACGGGCAGGTCCTCGCCCCGGCGCATGGCGCGTTCGCAGCGCGCCCAGTGGTTCACGGCCCGCAGCGAGCACAACACGCCCGCGGCGAGCAGCGCGAGCGCGAGGCCGACCCGCCAGCCCCAGCGCAGGTCGGGCAGGAACTGATCCACCGCGAACCCGCCGCCGATCAGGGCGAGGGCGGTACGCAGCCAGGCCAGGAACGTACGCTCGTTGGCCAGCGAGAACCGGTAGTCGGGGGTGGTTCCCTCCCGCCGCACCTCCGCAGGCACGAACCACAGCCGAACGCTCCGCACGAATCCGATCATCCCGGGACCCTATCCGGCACCCGCCGCGAGTGCCTGCGGCGGCCTGCGCGGGTTCGGTGGGGGTGCGCGTGGCGCGGTGCGTGCGGTGGTGGGTCGGGGCCGCGCCGGGGGGTGTCCGTCCTCGGAACGGCGCGAAATCGGT
>NZ_JBIAVA010000022.1:0-118870 GCF_042893535.1 Streptomyces sp. NPDC001599 | reverse complement strand
TACTCGGGTCTGGGGCCGGTGCGGCGAGTGGGGGTACCTCCCACGCCCTTGAGGCAGTGGGGGAGCGTGCATGGCGTCGCACGGCAGACGGGAATGGTCAGACAGGCCCCAGGGCCTGCCCCGGCACCGCGAACCGACCGTGCGTCGCCTACGAGGTGACCAGCAGCACCTTGCCGATGTGCCCGCTCTCCTCCACCACCCGGTGGCCGTCGGCGGCCTCGCTCATCGGCATCTCGCGGTCGACGACCGGGCGGACGTGGCCCCCGGCGAACAGCGGCCAGACGTGCTCCTTGACGGCCGCCACGATGGCCGCCTTCTCCTCCAGGGGACGGGCCCGCAGCGAGGTGGCGCTGACGGCGGCGCGCTTGGCGAGCAGCGTGCCGATGTTCAGCTCGCCCTTCCGGCCGCCCTGCATGCCGATGATCGCGAGCCGGCCGTTCACGGCGAGGGCCTGGACGTTGCGGTCCAGGTACTTCGCGCCCATGTTGTCCAGAATGACGTCGGCGCCCGCGCCGCCGGTGGCGTCCTTCACCTCGGCGACGAAGTCCTGCTCCCGGTAGTTGATCAGGATGTCCGCGCCCAGCTCCGCGCAGCGCTCCAGCTTCTCCTTGGTGCCGGCCGTCACCGCGACCTTCGCGCCGACGGCCTTGGCGAGCTGGATCGCCATGGTGCCGATGCCGCTGGAGCCGCCGTGCACGAGCAGCGTCTCGCCGGGACGCAGGTGGGCGACCATGAAGACGTTCGACCAGACGGTGCAGACCACCTCGGGCAGCGCCGCGGCCCCCTTCACGTCGACGCCCTGCGGCACCGGCAGCAGCTGGCCGGCCGGGACGACGACCTTCTCGGCATAGCCGCCGCCCGCGAGCAGCGCGCACACCTCGTCGCCGACGGCCCAGCCGGACACGCCGGGGCCGACCTCGGCCACGCGCCCGGAGCACTCCAGGCCGGGGTACGGGGAGGCGCCGGGCGGGGGGTCGTAGAAACCCTGGCGCTGCATGATGTCGGCGCGGTTGACGGCGCTGGCCGTCACCTCGACCAGGACCTCGCCCTCGCCGGGCTGCGGGTCGGGGACCTCGGCCCACACCAGCGCCTCGGGGCCTCCGGGTTCGGGAATCGTGATCGCATGCATGAGGGCGACGCTACTCCTGTGGCCCCCCGTCCTCCCCCGCCGGAAAATCCCCGTGCGTCGGCGATGAGTTTGCGCGACGGTAAAGGTCTTCCCATGCGTAGCCCAAGAACGCGTACACCAAGAACGCGGAAGGACCCACAGCATGAGCACGCACACGTCCGGACTCGCCATCGAGACCGCGGGACTGGTGAAGACGTTCGGCGAGACCCGGGCCGTGGACGGCGTGGACCTCGCCGTACCCGCCGGCACGGTCTACGGCGTCCTCGGCCCGAACGGCGCGGGAAAGACCACCACGGTGAAGATGCTCGCCACCCTGCTGCGGCCGGACGGCGGCCACGCCCGCGTCTTCGGTCACGACGTGGTGCACGAGGCGGACGAGGTACGCGGCCGGGTGAGCCTCACCGGGCAGTACGCGTCCGTGGACGAGGACCTCACCGGCACCGAGAACCTGGTCCTGCTGGGCCGGCTCCTCGGGCACGGCAAGGCGGCGGCGCGGGAGCGGGGCGACCAGCTGCTGGCGGCCTTCGGCCTGACGGACGCCGCGGCGAAGCAGGTCAAGCACTACTCCGGCGGCATGCGGCGGCGCATCGACATCGCCGCCTCCATCCTCAACACCCCCGACCTGCTCTTCCTCGACGAGCCCACCACCGGACTCGACCCGCGCAGCCGCAACCAGGTGTGGGACATCGTGCGGGCGGTCGTCGCCCAGGGCACGACCGTGCTGCTGACCACGCAGTACCTGGACGAGGCGGACCAGCTGGCGTCCCGGATCGCCGTCATCGACAAGGGACGGGTGATCGCCGAGGGCACCAAGGGCGAGCTGAAGGCGTCCGTCGGGGCGGGCTCCGTGCATCTGCGGCTGCGGGACGCGGAGGAGCGGCCCGAGGCCGAGCGGGTCCTGCGGAACCTGCTGGTGGCCGAGGTGCAGCCGGAGCCCGACCCGGTGGCGCTGACCGCACGCCTCGGGGTGGCGGCCAGTGACACCGCCGCCGACCAGGCCGCCAAGGCCCTCGGTGAGCTGGCCCGGGCCGGCATCACCGTCGACAGCTTCTCCCTGGGACAGCCCAGCCTCGACGAGGTCTTCCTGGCGCTGACCGGGCACGACACCGGCCAGGGCACCGACGGCGACTCCGGCACGGACACCGACACGAAGGGCGGGGTGGCGGCATGAGCACGGCCACGGGCACCGAGAACAAGGATCTCTCGCCGGTCAGCACCGAGTCGCTGGCGGCCCTGCTGGTGACCAGGGAGCGGCCGCCGCGGCCCAGCGCCCTGTCCACGTCGCTGACCTTCGGCTGGCGCGCGATCCTCAAGATCAAGCACGTACCGGAGCAGCTCTTCGACGTCACCGCCTTCCCGATCATGAACCTGCTGATGTTCACGTACCTCTTCGGCGGTGCGCTGGCGGGTTCGCCCAGTGACTACATCCAGTTCGTGCTGCCGGGCATCCTCGTGATGTCGGTCGTGATGATCACGATGTACACCGGGGTCTCGGTGAACATCGACATCGAGAAGGGCGTCTTCGACCGCATCCGCTCGCTGCCGATCTGGCGGCCCTCGGCGATGGTCGGCTATCTCCTCGGCGACGCGCTGCGCTACACGATCGCGTCCGTCGTGATGCTCTCCGTCGGGCTGCTGCTCGGCTACCGGCCGGACGGCGGGTTCGTCGGCGTGGTCGCCGGGATCGCCCTGCTGCTGCTCTTCTCGTTCGCCTTCTCGTGGATCTGGACGATGTTCGGGCTGATGCTGCGCACCGAGAAGTCGGTGATGAGCGTCAGCATGATGGTGATCTTCCCGCTCACCTTCCTGTCCAACGTCTTCGTCGACCCGAAGACCATGCCGGGCTGGCTGCAGGCCTTCGTCAACAACAGCCCGATCACCCACCTGGCGTCCGCGGTGCGCGGCCTGATGGCGGGCGACTGGCCCGGCGCCGAGATCGCCTGGACGCTGGGCTGGGCAGCCCTGTTCCTGCTGGTCTTCGGCCCGGTCACGATGCGGCTCTACAACCGCAAGTAGCGCGTGCCGGGGAGCGGGCCCCGCGACCGGGCCGTGCGGAGCTCAGTCGCGGGGGAGCGGGCGGGCGTCGGGCGCCACATGGGTGGCCGGCGTCGCCCGTACGATCGTGATCAGGCGGTCCGTCAGCTCCAGCCCGCCGACGGCCGGGTCGTCGTAGCCCAGGACCCGGTGCCCGCGCAGCACGCTCACCACCAGGTCGTCCACCTCCCGCAGATGCTTGCCCACCTCGGCCTTTATGACGGGCCGTTCGATGAGGTCGAGTCCGCTGCCCTGGCTGATCAGGTCCTCCATGACCATGCCGGCGGCGGGGCTGAGCACGGAGAGCCCGAGCAGCCGCCCCGCGGCACTGGCGCTGGTGATCACGGCGTCGGCGCCGGACTGCTTCAGCAACGGCGCGTTCTCCTCCTCGCGGACCGCGACCACGATCTTCGCGCCGCGGTTGAGCTGCCGGGCCGTCAGCGTGACCAGCACGGCCGTGTCGTCGCGCTGCGTGGCGATGATGATCTGCTTCGCCCGGTACGCCTCGGCCCGGTTGAGTACGTCGCTGCGGGTCGCGTCACCCACCACCCCCGCGTAGCCGTGGGCCGTCGCGGCCTCGATGGCCTTGCCGCTCGGGTCGACCACGACCACCTGGTCCTTGCGCAGCCCGGTCGCGCAGACGGTCTGGATCGCCGACCGCCCCTTGGTTCCGAAGCCGACGACGACGGTGTGATCCCGCAAGGCGGACCTCCAGCGGTTCAGGCGCCACTCCTCCCGAGTGCGCTCGGTGAGGGCTTCCAGCGTGGTGCCGACCAGGATGATCAGGAAGAGCACGCGCAGGGGCGTGATGACGAAGATGTTGGTCAGCCGGGCGGCGTCGCTGACGGGCGTGATGTCACCGTAGCCGGTGGTGGAGAGGGTGACGGTGGCGTAGTAGAAGGAGTCGAGGAGGTCGACGGAACCGTCGGAGTTGTCGGTGTAGCCGTCGTGGTCCGCGTAGACGATGACGGCCGTCACCAGGAGGACCAGCAGGGCGATGGACAGCCGTTTGGCGACCTGACGGAACGGGTGCTCCACCAGTTTCCTGGGGAGCTTCACCTTGTGGGTCACGAAGTGCTCGTCCGCCTGACGCGCGATGGCGTCCTGGCCCGGAAGTTTCACGTGAAACACACCCCGATTCCGCCGGTGGCCCAGGGCAGGTCGAGCAGCTCGGCCTCCTGTCCCGACCGCGCACCGCCCGGGGGTACCACGGCCAGGGCGTCGGCGGCCGCGATGCCGCGCAGCATCGCCGGGCCGTTGTAGTGCAGCGGCACGGCGCCCTCGCCGCGCAGCACGACGGGCACGAGCCGGGTGTCGTACGGGTGCCCGTGCACCGCGTCCCGCAGCGGCAGCGTGTACGGCGCGGGCGCCGGGCGGGCGGCGAGCGTGCGCAGCAGCGGCTCGGCGAGGGTGAGCAGTCCGGAGACGGCGGCGAGGGGATTGCCGGGCAGCCCGACGAGGTGCTGGTCGTCCTTGAGACGGGCCAGCAGCATGGGGTGGCCTGGGCGGGCCTTGACGCCGTCCACGAGGAGTTCGGCGCCGATGCGGCGCAGGGTCGGGTGGACGTGGTCGACCGGGCCCGCGGCGGTGCCGCCGGTCGTGACGATCAGGTCGGCCTCGGAGGTCGTGACGGCGCGGTGCAGGGCCTTGGCGTCGTCGCCGATCCGGCGGACGGCGCGGACCTCGGCGCCAAGGGCGCGCAGCCATGGCGGCAGCATGGGGCCGAGCGCGTCACGGATGAGGCCGTCGTGCGGGAGACCCTGGGTGAGCAGCTCGTCGCCGAGGACGAGGATGTCGACGCGGGGGCGCGGGACCGCGGTGAGCGTGTCGTATCCGGCGGCCGCCGCCAGCCCCAGGACCGCCGGGGTCGCGAGGGTGCCGACGGGCAGCAGCTGGTCCCCGCTGCGGCACTCCTGACCGCGGGGGCGGATGTCCTGGCCGTGGACGACCTCGCGGGTGGGGTGCAGGCGTCCGCGGTCGTCGGAGCGGCCGTGCTCGGTACGCAGTACGGCGGTGGTGTCCGGAGGGATCCGTGCTCCGGTGGCGATGCGGACGGCCTCGCCGTCGGTGAGGGGCGCGGGCGCCGCGTGTCCGGCCAGGACCCCCTCGTCGCG
This sequence comes from Streptomyces sp. NPDC001599, assembly GCF_042893535.1. Lineage (NCBI taxonomy): Bacteria > Bacillati > Actinomycetota > Actinomycetes > Kitasatosporales > Streptomycetaceae > Streptomyces > Streptomyces sp. NPDC001599. The sequence continues at coordinate 113,593 of NZ_JBIAVA010000022.1, read as the reverse complement.
CACCGCCCAAGGGCCCGGTCCGGCGACCGCCCAGCCGTCCATCGCGGAGGTGTCGAAGGAGGGCAGGTCGGTGAGGGCGGCCAGGGGTGCGGCCAGGGTGAGGCCGAGGGCCGCGTCGAGGGGCACGGCGACGGGGGTGCGGCGGGCGGCACGGGCGGCGGTGCGGGCGGCACGCTCGGCGGTCGCCCGGGCCTCGGGCCAGGGGGTGGCGTGATGGTGGGCGTCCGCCGGGTGGTGCGGGGTGGACGCGCCTTGACCGCCGTGGCCGTCGTGGCCGTCACGTCCTCCGTGGCCGTCGCGCCTGCCGTGACTGCTGTGGCTGCCGTGACTGCTGTGGCTGCCGTGGCTGCTGTGGCCCGAGTTCTCCCTCACGAGGGCGAGCGCCTCCTCGACGTCGAGGTCCTCGGCGTCCGCGTCGGACCGTGTGCCGGGGGAGGTCATCAGGCGTCCGGGCGGGTGTCGGTGGTGGCGTCGGGCGCCACGTCGGGCTTGCCCCGCTCGGGAGCGGGCCCGGTGTCGGCGGCCTCCTCCGCCCAGCGCTGGGCGAGAGCCGCGGCCCTGCGGGCGGTCTCGGCGACGGCCTCGGGCCCTCCTCCGGCCCGCCCGGCCGCGTAGCCGACGAGGAAGGTGGTCAGCGGGGCGGCCGGCCGGGCCACCCCGTGGGCGGCGTCGCGCGCGAGATCGAGCAGGATCCCGGTGTCGACGTCCAGGTCGATGCCCAACTCGTCCTTGGCTGCGGAAATCCATTCATCCAACACGTGACCATGCTCCCTGATGCGTGCCCTTGCGGTGGCGAGGTCGTCCCAGGTGTCGCAGTCGAAGGAGGCGACGGCGTCCGGGACGCGAGTGAGGCGCAGAGCGCCGGTCAGGCGGCGCAGCGGCAGCCCGGTCAGTTGTGCCCCGGCTGCCCGTCCGCCCCGGCCGGCGCGGTCCCGTGCGAGGGCGGCCAGTTCCCGGCGCAGCGCCGATGCGCGGTAGGCGGCGACGAGAGGCTGGTCGCGGCCGTCGGCGTCGGTGAGCAGCACCCCGTCGGCGTCGCCCGCGGCGAGGGCGGACAGCAGCCGCCCCACGGTCGGTCCGGCCAGGAACGGCAGGTCGGCGGAGACCACGAGGACGTGCTCCGCCGTGGTGTGCCGCAGTCCGGCGGCGAGGGCGGCGAGCGGTCCGCCGCCGGGCGGGTCCTCGCGCGCCCAGGTCACGGGGCGCGCGGTGGGCCGGACGTCGGCGACGACGACGGTGGTCCGGGCCCCGGCGCAGGCGGTGAGCACCCGGTCGAGGAGCGCGCGTCCGCCCACCCGCAGCCCCGGCTTGTCCGCGCCCCCGAGCCGCCGGGCGGCCCCGCCGGCGAGCACGACGGCGTCGTACCCGGCGGGGCCGGGATCGGTGCCGGCGCCTGGATCGCCGGGGGGCTCGTACGCGGTCACCCCCCGAGTATGGGGCCCTGCGCGATCACAGGGAACGCAAGGGAGCCCGCCTGATCGGAGTGTGCGCGGACACACCGTCATCTTGTGGGCGTCATCACCCCGGTCACAGGGTCCGCAGCAGCACCGCCGGCTGTTCCACGCAGTCCGCCACGTACCGCAGGAAACCGCCCGCCGTACCGCCGTCGCACACCCGGTGGTCGAAGGTGAGCGAGAGCTGCACGACCTGACGGACCGCCAGCTCACCCTCGTGCACCCAGGGTTTGGGGACGATGCGGCCGACGCCGAGCATGGCCGCCTCGGGGTGGTTGATGATCGGCGTGGAGCCGTCGACGCCGAACACGCCGTAGTTGTTCAGCGTGAAGGTGCCGCCGGTCAGCTCACCCGGCGTCAGCCGGCCCGCGCGGGCCGCCTCGGTCAGCCGGGCGAACTCCGCGGTGAGCGCTTCGGCGTCCCGCGTGTGCGCGTCCCGGACGACGGGCACGACCAGTCCCCGGTCCGTCTGGGCGGCGAAGCCGAGGTGGACCCGGTCGAGCCGGACGATTTCCCGGGCCTCGGCGTCGACCGTCGAGTTCAGCTCCGGGAACCGGGCCAGGGCGGCCGTGCAGATCCGGGCCAGCAGGGCGACCAGGGAGATCTTCGGACCGCCGGACGCGTTCATCGCGGTGCGCGCCCGCATCAGCTCGGTCGCGTCGGCGTCCACCCAGCAGGTCGCGTCCGGGATCTCACGCCGGCTGCGGGAGAGCTTGTCCGCGACGGCTCCGCGTACGCCCTTGAGGGGGACGCGGGTGCCCTCGGCTCGCGAGGCGGAGGATGCGGCGGACACAGCGGAGGGCGCGGCATCCGGCACCCGGTTCGTCCCGGCCTCCGGGTCCGCCGTACGACCGCCCTGTGCGGCGGCGGCACGCAGCGCGTACTCGACGTCCGCGCGCAGGATCAGCCCGTCCGGTCCAGAACCGGTCAGCTCACGCAGGTCCAGGTCGTGCTGCCGGGCCAGCCTGCGCACCAGCGGGGAGATGACCGGGACGGGTCCGTCCACCGGCTCGGCGGTACGCACCGGTCCGTCCACCGCGTCGGCGCCGCGGACCCGGCCGTTCGCCCGCCCGGACGCGCCGGTGGCCGCCTGCTGCCCGGGCCGCACCCTGCGCCGCCGCGCGGGCGCCTCGGAGGTGCCGTAGCCGACCAGGACGTTGCCGGAGCCCTCCGCCTTCGTCTGCGCGGCGGGCCTCTCGGCGTCCGGTGTCGCGGCGGCACCGGCGTCCGTCTCGGAGTCCCGCGCCGGGCCGGTGGCGGCCGCTGTGCCCTCGCCCACCGCGACGCTCACCAGCGGCGCCCCCACGGGCAGCTCGGTGCCCTCCTCGCCGAAGCGGGCGGTGACCACGCCGCCGTAGGGGCAGGGCACCTCGACCATCGCCTTGGCCGTCTCGACCTCGACGACCGGCTGGTCCACGGCGACCACGTCGCCGACCTCGACCAGCCAGCGCACGATCTCCGCCTCGGTGAGCCCCTCGCCGAGGTCGGGCAGCTTGAACTCCAGAACGTGCCCGTCAGAAGCTTGTGCCATCAGCTCTCGGCCTCCCACTGCAGGCGCCCCACGGCGTCCAGGATCCGGTCCACACCGGGCAGGTGGTGACGCTCCAGCATCGGCGGAGGATACGGGATGTCGAACCCGGCCACACGCAGCACCGGCGCCTCCAGGTGGTGGAAGCAGCGCTCCGTGACCCGGGCCGCGATCTCCCCGCCCGGGCCCCCGAAGGAACCCGACTCGTGGACGACGACCGCGCGTCCCGTCCGCCGCACCGAAGCGCACACCGTCTCGTCGTCGAACGGCACCAGGGAGCGCAGATCGACGACTTCGAGGTCCCACCCCTCGGCCCGGGCCGCCTCGGCCGCCTCCATGCAGACGGTCAGCGACGGCCCGTACGTGATGAGCGTGGCACTCCGGCCGGAGCGCCGCACCACCGCGCGGCCCACCGGTTCAACGGACGCCGGCTCCTCCGGGTTCCACGAGTCCTTCGACCAGTACAGCCGCTTCGGTTCGAGGAAGACCACCGGATCGTCGGAGGCGATGGACGCCCGCAGCAGCCCGTAGGCGTCGGCGACCGTCGCGGGCGTGACGACATGGAGCCCCGGAGTCGCCATGTAGTACGCCTCGGACGAGTCGCTGTGGTGCTCGACACCGCCGATGCCGCCGCCGTAGGGGATGCGGATGGTCAGCGGCAGGGGCATCTTCCCCCGCGTGCGGTTGCGCATCTTGGTGACATGGCTGACGACCTGCTCGAACGCCGGGTAGGCGAAGGCGTCGAACTGCATCTCGACGACCGGGCGCAGCCCGTACATCGCCATGCCGACGGCCGTGCCGAGGATGCCGGCCTCGGCGAGCGGGGTGTCCGTGCAGCGGTCCTCGCCGAACTCCGCGGCGAGCCCGTCGGTGACCCGGAAGACGCCGCCGAGGGTGCCGACGTCCTCACCGAGGACGTGCACGCCCGGGTCGGCGGCCATGGCGTCGCGCAGTGCGCGCGTGAGGGCCTGCGCCATGGTGGCCGGCTTGACGGCGACGGTGGTCATCGGTGCCCGCCTTCCTGCGTGCCGGACGCGGAACCCGCCTCGGACTCGGCCTCCGCCGCCAGCTCCGCGCGCAGCTGCGCCCGCTGCTCGCGCAGTTGCGGTGTGGACTCGGCGTAGACGTGCGCGAACAGGTCCAGGGGGTCCAGCTCGGGGTCCTGGTTCATGCGGGCGCGCAGGTCGGCGGCCATGGTCTCGGCGTCCTCGCGGGCGGCGCGGATGCCGTCTTCGTCCAGCAGGCCGCGCTCGGTCAGCTCCCGCTCCAGCAGCTCGACCGGGTCGTGCCGGCGCCAGGTCTCCACCTCGGCGTCGCCCCGGTAGCGCGTGGCGTCGTCGGCGTTGGTGTGCGCCTCGACGCGGTACGTCACCGCCTCCACCAGGGTGGGGCCGCCGCCCGCGCGGGCGTGCCGCACGGCCTCGGACAGGACCTCGTGCACCGCGGCGGCGTCGTTGCCGTCGACCAGGCGGCCGGGCATCCCGTAGCCGACGGCCTTGTGGGCCAGCGACGGGGCGGCGGTCTGCTTGTCGAGCGGGACGGAGATCGCGAAGCCGTTGTTCTGCACGAGGAAGACGACCGGGGCCCGCCAGACGGCGGCGAAGTTCAGCGCCTCGTGGAAGTCGCCCTCGCTGGTGCCGCCGTCGCCGACCATGGCCAGCGCGACCACGTCGTCGCCCTTGAGGCGGGCGGCGTGGGCGAGACCCACGGCGTGCGGCAGCTGGGTGGCCAGCGGCGTGGACAGCGGGGCGACCCGGTGCTCGTAGGGGTCGTAGCCGGTGTGCCAGTCGCCGCGCAGCAGGGTGAGGGCCTCGACGGGGTCGACGCCGCGCGAGACGACCGCGAGGGTGTCGCGGTAGCTGGGGAAGAGCCAGTCCCGCTCCTGAAGGGCCAGCGCGGCGGCGATCTCGCACGCCTCCTGACCGGTGCTGGAGGGGTAGACGGCCAGCCGGCCCTGCTTGGTCAGCGCCGTGGCCTGCGCGTTGTAGCGCCGGCCGCGCACCAGCCGCGCGTACAGCGTGCGCAGCAGCTCGGTGTCGGCGCGGTCCGCGGCCTTGGTGCCGAGGACGCGGTAGGGCTCCGTGTCGGGCAGCAGCGGCGCGGGGTCGGTTCGGGGCTGCCAGGCGGGCGGCGGTGTGGGCCGGTACGCGCCCCGCTGCTCCATGACCGTCATGACGGCACCTCCTCGTGGGAGACGGCTCCGGGCTCGCCACGGGTGTGACGGGCCTCACCTACCGATTGTTCGGTCGTCGGCACATTTTGGCTACATGCGGCCCCAGGCTGTGGACAAACGGTTCTCCACAGCCTGTGATGGACGCAGTACGTCCATGAGGGGAAGGCGGGGGCGCGTGGCATCTGAACAAATGGCCGATCGCCCCGGGGAGGGCGGCGGCCCGGACGAGCCCGGCGCCCCGCCGCCCCCGCGCCCGCTGGACGCCATAGACCAGGACATCCTGCGCATGCTCCAGGCGGACGGCCGGGCCTCGATACGGTCGGTCGCGGAGCGGGTGCACGTCTCGCGCGCGAACGCCTACGCCCGCATCAACCGGCTCGTCGAGGACGGTGTCATCCGCGGCTTCGGCGCCCGCGTCGACCACGAGCGCGCCGGGCACGGCACCTCCGCCTACATCACCCTGAAGATCGTCCAGAACTCCTGGCGGACGGTCCGCGCCCAGCTGCGGCAGCTGCCCGGCGCCTCGCACATCGCCCTGGTGGGCGGCGACTTCGACGTCCTGCTGCTGGTGCACACCCCGGACAACCGGGCCCTGCGCGAGCTGGTGCTCAGCCGCCTCCAGGCCATCCCCGAGGTACTCAGCACCCGCACCCTGCTGGTCTTCGAGACCGAGGACCTCGAACCGCAGGGCTGACCGGCTTGACCCGGGCCCGGTGCCGCCCGGGCGGGCCCCGCCCGTCCCAGGCCGCTCAGGACACCTTGCGCAGCCCGCCGAACACCAGCCGCGCCACCGCGTCGACCACCTCGCGCTCGCCCGCGCCGCTCACGCCACTGGCGCCGCCACTCGCGCCGCCCCGGCCGTCAGGACCGTCGGGCCGGTACCACTCGACGATCGAGTTGATCATGCCGAAGACGAGGCGGGTGGCGAGCCGCACCTCCACGTCCGCGCGCACGTCCCCCTCGGCCGCGGCGTCCTTCAGCAGGCCGGCGACCCGGTGGTCGAACTCGCGGCGCCGCTCCAGCGCCCACCTCTCGGTGCCGGTGTTGCCGCGCACCCGCAGCAGCAGCGTCACGTAGGGCAGTTCGGCCATGAGCACCTCGACCATGCGCCGCACGACGTACTCGAGACGCTCGGCGGCGGTCCCCACGCGCGCGTGCTCCTCGTCGAGGATCCCGAACAGCTCGTCCAGGGCCCGGCTCACGGCCCGGCGCAGCAGCTCCTCCTTGCCGCTGACGTGGTGGTATATCGACGACTTGGAGATCCCCGCCGCCTTGGACAGATGCTCCATGGAGGTGCCGTCGTAGCCGCGTTCGATGAAGACCTGCACGGCGACCGACAGCAGCGTCTCGGGCGTGTACGTGTCGCGCTTGGCGGTGGTCATGAGGGGGTGCCCTTCCGGTCCTCGGCGGCCTCGGCGTGGCGGTGGAGTGCCAGGGACGGCGCGCAACGCCCGGACGGTTCCCACTCGTGCACGTTGGCCAGCAGGTAGCAGGCCCAGGTGTCACCGAGCCGACGGCTCCATTCGAAGGGGCCGAGTGGGTAGTTCACACCCAGGCGCATCGCCGTGTCGACGTCCTCGGGGGCGGCCACGCCCTTGGCCACGGCGTCGAACGCCAGGTCGATGATCCGGGCGACGGTCCGGGCCACGATCATCCCGGGGACGTCGCCGACGACGCTGACCTTCTTGCCGAGCGCCTGGAACAGACCGGTGGCCTCGGACAGGAGGCTCGGGCGGACGCCGTCGGACGCGGACAGGGCGATCCGGGCGGCCGCGCGGTAGTCGAGCGCGAGGTCGAAGTGGACGAGGTCCTTCGACACGGGCATCTCACCGTCGGTGAGGCACAGCGTGCCGCCGCCGGGCAGGACGAGCCTCCCCGCGCCGTACCCGTCCTCCGGGCGCACCTCGATGCCCGCCTCGCGAATCAGCGCGACCAGCTCGGCCGCCGGGCCCAGGTCCCCCTCGACGACGACGTACGCGGGCGCATCGGCCGGTTCGGCGGTGTGCGGCCGGGGGCGCTCGGCACCGTCCCGGTAGTCGTACCAGCCCTGCCCGCTCTTGCGGCCGAGCCTGCCGGACTCGACCAGGCGGCGCTGGACCAGCGACGGGGTGAAGCGGACGTCCTGGAAGAACGCCTGCCACACGGAGTGCGTGACGGACTCGTTGACGTCCTGCCCGATGAGGTCGGTCAGTTCGAAGGCGCCCATCCTGAAGCCGCCGGACTCGCGCAGCACGGCGTCGATGGTGGCCGGGTCCGCGCCCTGGTTCTCGAAGACCGCGAGGGCCTCGGCGTAGAAGGGCCGGGCGATGCGGTTGACGACGAAACCGGGGGTGTCGGCGCAGGCGACCGGGGTCTTCCCCCAGGCGCGGGCCGTCTCGTAGGCGCGCGTGGCCGACACCGGGTCGGTGGCGAACCCGGAGACCACCTCCACCAGCGGCAGCAGCGGCGCGGGGTTGAAGAAGTGCAGGCCGACGAAGCGACCGGGCACGCGCAGCGCACCCCCGACGGCGGTGACGGACAGGGAGGAGGTGTTGGTGGCGAGCAGGCAGTCGTCGCCGACGACCTCCTCCAGCGCGCGGAACAGCTCCTGCTTGACGTCAAGACGCTCCACGACCGCCTCGACGACGAGGGCGGAGTCTGCCAGCTCGCCGAGGGTGCCCGCGGGCACGAGCCGGGCGCGGGCGGCGTCCCGTTCGGCGCCGGTGAGGCGGTCCTTCTCGACGAGCCGGTCGAGCCGGGCGCCGATCGCGTCGGCCGCTTCCCGGGCCCGGCCCGGGGCGGCGTCGTACAGCCGCACGGGATGGCCCGCGACCAGCGCCACCTGGGCGATGCCCTGGCCCATGGTGCCGGTGCCGACGACGGCCACGGGGCTGCTGAGGTCGAGTGCTGTCATGTGCGCGATCCTCCCGCACGGGGTTTTCCACAGATGCGGCGGTCCCCCTTGTCCCGACCGATCGTTCGGTTACTCTAGCCGTGTCCGCCTGTTTCTGCCCAGGTTTCCCCCCAGGTCCACGGACTCGACGACGAGTCGACGGCGAGTTCGTGAGAGACGAGGAGTTGGTCCCGCATGGCCGCCGAACTCACCGCACACCAGCTGATCGCCCGGCACCGGCCGACCCTGGACCTGGCGCTGGAGACGATCCGCACGCGCGCGTACTGGTCCCCCCACCCCGAGCACCCCAAGGCCTACGGGGAGAACGGCAGCCTGGACACGGCCGCGGGCAAGGCCGCCTTCGACGCCCTGCACGGCACCCGCATCGACCTCGGCCAGCCCGGCACCGACGGGTGGGTGGGCGGCGAGACCTCCCCGTACGGGGTCGAGCTGGGCGTGGAGTATCCGCACGCGGACCTCGACGTGCTGCTGCCCGCCATGCGGGCGGGACAGAAGGCATGGCGGGACGCGGGCGCGGAGCTGCGCGCGATGGTCTGCCTGGAGATCCTCGGGCGGATCGCCGCCCGGACGATGGAGTTCGCCCAGGCCGTCATGCACACCTCGGGACAGGCCTTCATGATGGCCTTCCAGGCGGGCGGCCCGCACGCCCAGGACCGCGGCATGGAGGCCGTGGCCTACGCGTACGTGGAGCAGTCCCGCACGCCCGGGACGGCGGAGTGGACCAAGCCGCAGGGCAAGCGCGACCCGCTCGCGCTCACCAAGCACTTCACGCCCGTCCCGCGCGGCATCGGCCTGGTCATCGGCTGCAACACCTTCCCGACGTGGAACGGCTACCCGGGCCTGTTCGCCTCCCTCGCCACCGGCAACGCGGTCCTGGTCAAGCCCCACCCCCGCGCGGTGCTGCCGCTCGCGCTCACCGTCCAGGTCGCCCGTGACGTCCTCACCGAGGCCGGCTTCGACCCGAACCTGGTGGCGCTGGCCGCCGAGCGCCCCGGCGAGGGCATCGCCAAGACCCTCGCCACCCGCCCGGAGATCCGGATCATCGACTACACCGGCTCCACCGCCTTCGGCGACTGGCTGGAGGCCAACGCCCGCCAGGCGCAGGTGTACACGGAGAAGGCCGGCGTCAACACGGTGATCGTGGAGTCGACCGACGACTACCAGGGCATGCTCGCCAACCTGGCCTTCTCGCTCTCCCTCTACAGCGGCCAGATGTGCACCACCCCGCAGAACCTGCTCATCCCCCGCGACGGCATCCGCACCGACCAGGGCGCCAAGTCCTACGACGAGGTCACCGCCGACCTGGCCCGCGCCGTCGACGGCCTCCTCGGCGACGACGCCCGCGCGAACGCCCTGCTCGGCGCGATCGTCAACCCGGACGTCAAGGCCCGCCTGGAGGCCGCCGCCGGTCTCGGCGAGGTCGCCCTCGCCTCCCGCGAGGTGACCAACGCGGAGTTCCCTGACGCGGTCGTGCGCACCCCGGTGATCGTCAAGCTGGACGGCGCCAAGCCCGAGGACGAGGCCGCCTACACCAGCGAGTGCTTCGGTCCGGTCTCCTTCGCCGTCGCCGTCGACTCCGCCGACCACGCCGTCGAGCTGCTGCGCCGCAGCGTCCGGGAGAAGGGCGCGATGACGGTGGGGGCGTACACGACCGACCCCGAGGTCGAGGAGGCCGTTCAGGAGGTCTGCCTGGACGAGGCGGCCCAGCTCTCCCTGAACCTCACCGGCGGGGTGTACGTCAACCAGACGGCCGCCTTCTCCGACTTCCACGGCTCCGGCGGCAACCCGGCGGCCAACGCGGCCCTGTGCGACGGCGCGTTCGTCGCCAACCGCTTCCGGGTGGTGGAGGTCCGCCGCCCGGCCTGAGACAGGGCCTCTACGGCACCCGCGGTGCGCCCCCGCCGGCGCTCCAGTGGTACAGCGTCATGGCCACACTGGTGGCGAGGTTGTAGCTGGAGACCTGGGGGCGCATCGGCAGCGCCACCAGCCGGTCGGCCCGCGCGCGCAGCTCGGGCGTGAGCCCGCTGCGCTCGGAGCCGAACGCGAGCAGCGCGTCGTCCGGCAGCTCCAGTCCCCGGATGTCCTCGCCCTCCGGGTCCAGTGCGAACAGCGGCCCCGGCGGCAGCCCGGCGACCTCCAGCCGCTCCACCACGGTCGCGAAGTGCAGCCCCGCCCCGCCGCGCACCACCGTGGGGTGCCAGGGGTCGAGCGTGCCGGTGGTGACCACGCCGGTCGCGCCGAAACCGGCGGCCAGCCGGATCACCGCCCCCGCGTTGCCGAGGTTGCGCGGCTGGTCGAGGACCACGACGGGGGCGCGGCGGGGCGTACCGGCCAGCGCCTCCAGGCCCGCCGCCCGGGAGGGCCGTACGGCCAGGGCGGCCACCGCCGTGGGGTGCGGCCGCGCCACGAGCGACGCGTAGGTCGCGTGCGACACCTCGGTCAGCAGCCCCGCCAGCGCCTCGCGCACGTCCGGCGCCAGCTCGTCGGCGAGGGCCAGGGCCCCCGCGCGGTCGCTCGTGACCGCCACCGGCACCTCGGCGCCGAAGCGCAGCGCGTGCTTGAGGGCGTGGAAGCCGTCCAGCAGCACGCACCGGCCGGCGTTCCGGTGCCAGGCGGCCGGCGGGCCGGAGTCGGGTGCGGGGTCGGTCATGCCCGGAAGCCTACGTGCGTGTGGTCGGGGTCCTTCCCGTCCACCGCGCCCGCTCCGGCCGCCGCCCCCTCGTCCTCCCGGGCCCGGGGCCCGGGCACCGTCGCCGTACGCGCGTCCCCATCCCCATCCCCGTGCCCGTGCCCGTGCCCGCCCGGCGCCTTGGCCAGGACCCCCGAGGGCCCGCGACCGGACAGCCGGCCACGCGCGCGTGCCGCCCAGCCGCCCAGCCGGCGCAGGAACGAGGTGGGCAGGAAGACCGCGTCTGCGGCGATCATCGCCAGCGAGAAGAACGGCAGTCCGAGCGTCACGGCGATCACCGCGTGCTCGATCATCATCGCGGCGAGGAGCACGTTCTTGACCCGCCGGTTGAACAGCGTGAACGGGAAGGCGACCTGGACCGCGACCGTGCCGTACGTGATGAGCATGACCATCGTGCCGTTGGCGGCCAGCGCGTCGGAGAGCGCGGGCCACGGCGAGAAGTAGTCCAGGTGCAGCGGGTAGTAGACGGCCGTCCCGTCCTGCCAGCGGGAACCCTGGATCTTGTACCAGCCGGCCGTCGCGTAGATCAGACAGGCCTCGGCCATGATCACGACCAGCGCGCCGTTGTGCACGATGTTGGTGACCACGTCCAGCAGGATCCGCGGCTGACTGCCCTCCGCGCCCCGCCCCACGACCCACCACAGGCCCAGCGCGACCCACACCGCCCACAGCAGTGCCGGGACGAACCAGTCGCCGTCGAGACCGCCCGCCAGCGTCACCGTGAGCAGCAGGAACCCCAGGACGCACCACAGCACCGGCCCGACCCGGTCCCCGACCCGCTCACCACGCGCGCGTGCCGCCGCCGCGCGCCCGGCCCGGCGGGCGTCCAGCGACCACACCCGGCCGCACCGGGTGAGGACCAGGTAGATGCTCATCAGGTGCACGACGTTGTCACCGCCGTCCCCCATGAAGACGCTGCGGTTCTGCAGCGAGAGCACGCCGACCATGAAGAGCACGGACATGGTCCGGGTGCGCCAGCCCAGCAGGAGCAGCACGCTGCTCAGCACGGCCACCGCGTAGACGATCTCGAACCAGACCCGCCCGTCCGACCACATCAACACCGTGAAGGCGCCGTTGTCCGAGATCAACTGCTCGGCGAGGTCGTGCCCCCAGGGCCCGTCCGGGCCGTACAGCTCGCCCCGGTGGGGCAGTTCGCGCAGCAGGAAGAGCAGCCAGGTGACGCTGAAACCGATGCGGATCACGGCGGTCTGGTACGGGCCGAGCGCGGCACCCGTGACGCGGGCGATGCCGCGGGAGACGGAGAGGACGGCGGCGTTCACGCGGCGCCCCCTTCCTGCTCGGAGTGCCCGGACCGCCCGGACTGCCCTGCCCTCGTGTCCCGGGTCTCGGCGGCCACCGACCACCAGGGCAGCTCGCGGACGGTCGGACGGTCGGAGACCTTCTCACCGCTCCACGGGGGCGGCTCCACGTTGGTCGTCCGGGAACGGTACTGGACGCGCTCGACGACATCCCCGGGCCCGGCGGCGCCGTCACGGTCCAGGCGCAGGAGCGCGATGCGCCGCAGATACGTCTCGGAGAGGGTGCCCCGCAGGCCCACCGGGCGGTCCTCGGAGTCGTGGCTGGCGACGAAGAAGTCCCAGGCCCGGCGCAGTTCGTTCTGCTGGGTGTGGCTCGGCAGCGGATTGCCGTCGATGGCCCGGCCGTCCTGGGCCGACAGGTCGTACCAGCGGGTCGTCCGTATCTCGCCGTCCGCCGTGCTGACCTCGGCGCGGAGCTGGACGGAGACGTTCTGCTGGAGGGGGTTGGGAGCGAAGAGCTTCCAGTTCTGCTCGAACTCGGGGAAGACCCACTCGTCCACCACGGAACCGTGCTGCTTGGTCAGGGTGTTGGACGGGGCCACGTGCAGGAACACCAGGCCTATGTGGGCACAGACGGCGACCGCGACCACCGCGAGGGCGACCACGGCACCGACCTGGTAGCGCGGGGAGAGCGCGGCGACCCCGGTACTGGGCCCGGCGGACCGACCCGGCCCAGCGGGCTCAGCGGGCTCGGGAGCCCGGGAGGCCCAGGCGGGCCCAGCGGGCTCGGGAGCCCGGGAGGCCCAGGCGGGCCCAGCGGGCTCGGGAGCCCGGGAGGCCCCGGCGGGCTCGGGTGCCCCCGAGGGCTCGGGGATCCCGTCGGGCTCGGGCGCCCCGGAGGGCTCAGCGGACTCGGATGCCCCCGAGGGCTCGGGTGCCCCGGAGGACTCGCGAATCCCGTCGGGCTCGGGGTTCCCGACGGATGCGAGGGCCCCGGAGGTCCCGGCCGGCTCGCCGGTCCCCTCCGGGCCCGCTTCGCCGTCCTGCCCGTCCTGCCCGCCCTGCCCCTGCCGGGCGTCCGAGCCCTTGTCGTACGCGTCCATTCCGCCCCGTTCGGTCCCGATCCGTCCATCCGCCCGCCCCGCCGGGGGCGTTCACGCGCCACCCTCGCGGCTGCTCGGCGGCGTTCGCACGCGAACGGTACTCAGGACCGGCCACCCGCACAGCCCCCGGTGGGCCGACCGCATCGTGGCCGTCGCCACATCCGGCGGGCGACAGCCTAGAGAACGTGCCCCGGACCGCCCTTGTCGTCCACCACGGGACGCCCGGCGGCGGCCCACTCCTGCATGCCTCCGTCGACGTTCACCGCGTCGACGCCCTGCTGGACCAGGTACATGGTGACCTGCGCCGAACGGCCCCCGACGCGGCAGAGCACGTGCACCCGGCCGTCCTGCGGCGCGGCCTCGGCCAGCTCGCCGTAGCGGGCCACGAACTCGCTGAGGGGAATGTGCAGCGCCCCGGCGGCATGACCCGCCTGCCACTCGTCGTCCTCGCGGACGTCCAGCAGGAAGTCGCCGTCCTTGAGATCTTCGATCCCGACCGTGGGCACACCAGCTCCGAAACTCATGCCCCAGACGCTACCGGAGCCGCCACCCGGCTCAGTCCCCCGCGAGCGCCGCCGCGAGCTCGGCCTCCCGCTCTCGCACCTGGGTCGCCAGCTGCTCGGCGATCTCGTCGAGGAGCCGGTCGGGGTCGTCCGGGGCCAGCCTGAGCATGGCGCCGATCGCGCTCTCCTCCAGCTCCTTGGCGAGCAGCGTGAGCAGCTCCTTGCGCCGGTCGAGCCATTCGAGGCGGACGTACAGCTCCTCGCCACGGCTCGGGCGCCGCTCGGGCACCGGCCCGGCGGCCCACTCCTCGGCCAGCTCGCGCAGCTCCGCCTCGTCACCGCGGGCGTAGGCGGCGTTGACGCGGGCCATGAACTCCTCGCGCCGGACCCGCTCGGTCTCCTCCTGGGCCAGGTCGGGGTGGGCCTTGCGGGCCAGCTCGCGGTAGAGCTTGCGGGCCTCCTCGCCGGGCCGGACCCGCTGCGGAGGCCGTACCGCCTGGTCCGTGAGCATCGCGGTGGCCTCCGGGAACAGCCCGTCCCCGTCCATCCAGCCGTTCAGCAGCTCCTCGACCCCGGGGATCGGCATCAGCCGGGCCCGCGCCTCGTCGGCCCGGCGCCGGTCGTCGGCGTCGCCCGTGCGGGCCGCCCTCGCCTCCAGGATCTGCGCCTCCAGCTCCTCGAGCCGGGCGTACACCGGGCCGAGCCGCTGCTCGTGCAGCCGCGAGAAGTTCTCGACCTCCACGCGGAAGGTCTCCAGGGCGATCTCGTACTCGATGAGTGCCTGCTCGGCGGCCCGTACGGCCTGTTCCAGCCGTTCCTCGGGACGCGGCGCACCCCCCTGCTCGGGCTCAGCTTCGGGCGTCGTCACCCGACCAGCCTAGGGCCTGCGGACCCGGGGAGGCGCCCGCGCGGCCCCCGCCCCCTCAGACCCCCGGCTCCGCTCACACCCCCAGCTCCGCCGCGATCCGCCCCGTGCGCACCGCGCCCACCAGCTCCGCGTGGTCCGCCTCGGTGCGGTCGGCGTAGGCGACGGCGAAGGCGGCCACCGCCTCGTCCAGTTCCTCGTTCTTGCCGCAGTAGCCCGCGACGGTCCGCGGGTCGGCGCTGTGCGCGTGGGCCCGGGCCAGCAGGGCGCCGGTCATGCGGCCGTAGTCGTCCAGCTGGTCGGCGGCCAGGGCCGCGGGGTCGACGCTGCCCTTGCGGTTGCGGAACTGCCGTACCTGGAAGGGCCGTCCCTCGACCGAGGTCCAGCCCAGCAGGATGTCGCTGACCACCTGCATCCGCTTCTGCCCCATGACGACCCGGCGGCCCTCGTGCGCGACCTCGGGCGCCTCGAACCCGGCGGCCGCCAGATGGGGCAGCAGCGCGGAGGACCGGGCCTCCTTGACCTGGAGTACGAGCGGTTCGCCCCGGTGGTCCAGGAGCAGCACGACGTACGACCGCGTGCCCACGCTGCCGGTGCCGACGACCCGGAAGGCCACGTCGTGCACGGCGTACCGGGCCAGCAGCGGCAGCCGGTCCTCGGAGAGGGTGGCCAGGTACGACTCCAGGGCGCCCGCGACCGCCGCGGCCTCCGCGTCCGTCACCCGGCGCAGCACCGGCGCCGCGTCCACGAAGCGCCGCCCGCCGTCCTCGGTCGGCTCGGTCGACTTCGCTGCGAAGCGCCCGCTGGTGTTGGCCCGCGCCTTCTCGGACACCCGCTCCAGCGTGCCGAGCAGGTCGTGGGCGTCGGTGTGGGAGACCAGCTCCTCGTCCGCGATGGCGTTCCAGGCGTCCAGCGCGGGGAGCCTCGCCAGCAGCCGCATGGTGCGCCGGTAGGCGCCCGCCGCGTCGTGGGCGGCCTCGCGGCAGGTGTCCTCGTCGGCGCCGGCCTCCCGGCCGGCGAGCACGAGGGAGGCGGCGAGCCGCTTGAGGTCCCACTCCCAGGGGCCGTGGACCGTCTCGTCGAAGTCGTTCAGGTCGATGACCAGGCCGCCGCGGGCGTCGCCGTAGAGACCGAAGTTGGCGGCGTGCGCGTCACCGCAGATCTGGGCGCCGATCCCGGTCACGGGCGTGCGTGCCAGGTCGTACGCCATCAGGCCCGCCGACCCGCGCAGGAACGCGAACGGCGTGGCCGCCATCCGCCCGGCGCGGATCGGGGCGAGCCCCGGTATCCGGCCGCGGCTGGACTCCTCGACCGCACTCACCGCGTCCGGCCGGGCGGCGTCCAGGTCGAGCGCGGCGTGCGCGGACCGCGGCACGCGCGTGCGCAGCGCCTTGCCCTCGGCCTTCGGCGAACCGGCCACGGGCCACCGCGCGAACCCCGGGACGTGCGGCACCCGATCGCCCCGCGCCGCACCGGCCGGCCGTTCGGCGTCCCCGTCCCGGTCCCCGCCCGCACGCGCCGCCGGCACCACCCTGGTCGCCGCCTCCCTGGTCGCCGCCTCCCCGGTCGCCGCCTCCGTGCCCGTCCCCGCCGTCGCCCCGGTCATACCGGCCGCCCTCCCCGTCCTCGTCGTGCTCGTCCTCGTCGTGCTCGTCCGCACCCGTGCGTCACGCGTACGTGCCGTACCGCGCCGTACCGCGCCGCGCCGTACCGCGCCGTACCGCGCCCGGCGGTCCGCCGCGGGCTCCGGCGCGCCACGACCGTACCGCCGGCCGCACCGCCCGTACACGGGCCCCCGTGCGCGCCCTCATAACGCCGGGCAGGGGGCGAAACAGGAGGTGCCCCCGGCCCCTGCGCCGCGCCTACGGTGGCCAGCGATCACCACGGAGCGCGCCCGTCGTAGCAACAGCAGCCTGCCCCGCGCCGGCGGGCGCGCTCCCTGTCCCCGACGTCCCGGATGTCGCACGTCCCGTTCAGCTTCCCCAGGGACCACTCACCGAGGAGACCGAGGAACCGCCATGACCTCCGACACCCCCACCACCCCTGACGAGCCCGGGCCCAGGCCCGGCCCCGGCCCGGGCTCCGGCGCCGACCGCGGGATCAGCCGCAAGACGCTGCTCAGGGCGGCCGTCGCCGCCGGTGCCACCGTTCCGCTGCTCGCCACCGGCGGTATCGCGCTGGCCCGGGACGCCGCCCGCTCCTCCGGCGGCCAGAGGCTGACGCCGACCCCGTACTGCGACGACGGCGACGACCTGACGCCCGACCAGATGGAGGGCCCGTACTTCAAGCCGAACTCCCCGCTGCGGACCGACCTGGTCACCCCCGGCACCCCGGGCACCCCGCTGACCGTCAGCGGCTACGTCTTCGGCCGGAACTGCGTGCCGCTGTCCGGCGTGCTCCTCGACTTCTGGCAGGCCGACGACAACGGCGACTACGACATGGCCGGGTACACCTTCCGCGGCCACCAGTTCAGCGACGCCACCGGCGCCTTCGCCCTGAAGACGATCGTCCCCGGCCTCTATCCCGGCCGCACCCGGCACATCCACGTCAAGGTGCAGGCCCCCGGCGAGCCCGTGCTCACCACCCAGCTCTACTTCCCCGGGGAGCCCCGCAACAGCACGGACATGATCTTCGACCCGGCCCTGCTGATGAACGTCCGCGGCGCCGGCGGCGGCAAGGAGGGCACCTTCGACTTCGTCCTGAACGTCGACGGCGACACCGGCCCCACGGATCCGCCCACCGACCCGCCCACCGACCCGCCGGGCGGCACCTGGGCGAGCGGCCACGCCTACACCGCCGGTGACCGGGTGACGTACGGCGGCCGCTCCTACCGGTGCCTCCAGGCGCACACCTCGATGACGGGCTGGGAGCCGCCCAACGTGCCGGCTCTGTGGCAGTCGGAGTCCTGAGACCTTCCTCACAGCGCACGCATCGCGGGTCACCGCGCCCGGACATGCGAAAGCCCCCCAGGTCCGAGACCTGGGGGGCTTCCGGCTGGTGCGCGAGGGGGGAGTTGAACCCCCACGCCCTTGCGGGCACTGGAACCTGAATCCAGCGCGTCTGCCTATTCCGCCACCCGCGCATTGGGTGTGTCTTCCGGGCTTTTCCTTGCGGTCCGGCGCCTTCCGACACGAGAACATTAGCACGCTGGAAGGGGTCGATTCACATCCCTTTCCCCCGGCGGAGCGGGGCGCCCGACCTCCTTCGGGCACTCGTCCCGGTCCGTGGCCGTTCACGTATCAACCTCGTACCGGTCCGGCCCGTCTCCCCAGGAGCCGGTGGGGTACCGCACTCAGGTGCGGGACACTGGTCTGCGGCCGCCTCTACGATCCTGGGCATGAGTTACCTGCGGGAGCACATCCCGCAAGCCCGCGGGAGTTCGAAGGGGAGCTCCGGCGGGAACTCCGTCAGGCGTCGACACCCGTCGACCGGGCCGACAGGGGGAACCAGCCGATCGACCGGCGCGTGGATACGATCAGTAAGCAGTACCAGGTGGGCAGTGCACGGACGCACGGCACTGCGCGAGGCAGCACGACGCAACGCAGCACGACGCAAGGCAGCAGTACGCAAGGCAGTCGACAGGACGGCAGCGACGGAGGAGGTGCCCCATGGGAGTCCTGAAGAAGTTCGAGCAGCGTCTCGAAGGTCTGGTCAACGGCACCTTCGCGAAGGTGTTCAAGTCCGAGGTGCAGCCCGTGGAGATCGCGGGAGCGCTCCAGCGCGAATGCGACAACAACGCGACCATCTGGAACCGCGACCGCACCGTCGTGCCCAACGACTTCATCGTGGAACTGAGCACGCCCGACTTCGAGCGCCTCAGCCCCTACTCCGGGCAGCTCGGCGACGAGCTGGCCGGCATGGTCCGCGACTACGCCAAGCAGCAGCGCTACACCTTCATGGGACCGATCAAGGTCCACCTGGAGAAGGCGGACGACCTCGACACCGGCCTGTACCGGGTGCGCAGCCGTACGCTCGCCTCCTCCACCAGCCACCAGGGCGGTCCGGGCCCCGCCGCACCCCCGGCACCGCCCGCGCGGCCCGCCGGACCGGGCGGCGGGTACGGCTACCCGCCGGCCGCCGCCCCCGCGGGCGCCCCGCCCATGCCGTCCGCGCCGCCACCCGGCCGCCCCGGCGGCTACGGCTACCCGCAGCCCGCCGGCGGCCAGCAGCCGGCGGCCGCACCCGCACCCGGCGGACGCACCCGCCACTGGATCGAGATCAACGGCACCCGCCATCAGATCTCCCGCGCGACGCTCGTGCTCGGACGCAGCACCGAGGCCGACGTGCGGATCGACGACCCCGGCGTCTCCCGCCGGCACTGCGAGATCCGGACCGGAACGCCCTCGACGATCCAGGATCTCGGGTCCACCAACGGCATCGTGGTGGACGGGCAGCACACCACCCGCGCTACGCTCCGCGACGGCTCGCGGATCGTCGTGGGCAGCACCACCGTTATCTACAGGCAAGCCGAAGGGTGATCCGGGGGCAATGTCAGAGCTGACCCTCACGGTCATGCGGCTGGGTTTTCTCGCCGTACTGTGGCTGTTCGTGATCGTGGCCGTGCAGGTCATCCGCAGCGACCTCTTCGGTACGCGGGTCACCCAGCGCGGCGCGCGGCGCGACGCCGCCCGACCGCAGCAGACCGCCACGCGCCAGGGCCAGGCGCCTCCACCGCAGCGCCAGCAGTCCGGCGGGGGCCGCGGCCGCCGGGGCGCGCCCACCAAGCTGGTCGTGACGGAGGGCACGCTCACCGGCACCACCGTCGCCCTCCAGGGCCAGACCATCACGCTCGGCCGGGCACACGACTCGACGATCGTGCTGGACGACGACTACGCCTCCAGCCGCCATGCCAGGATCTACCCGGACCAGAACGGCCAGTGGATCGTCGAGGACCTGGGCTCCACCAACGGCACCTACCTGGACCGGGCCCGGCTGACGACCCCCACCCCGATTGGCCCCGGGGCGCCGATCCGCATCGGCAAGACCGTCATCGAGCTGCGGAAGTAGTGCTACACCAATGAATGAGCGCGAGCGGAGCGAGCACGCAGCGGCGGCCGGCACCCCGGGCCCCGGCGCGCTCCCGACCGGAGGGTGGGCAGTGTGGCTCGACACGACCGGCTGCAGTCGGAGCCGACGGGCGAGGTGCGCATGAGTCTGTCACTGCGCTTCGCCGCCGGATCCCACAAGGGCATGATCCGGGAGGGCAACGAGGACTCCGGCTACGCCGGTCCCCGCCTGCTCGCCATCGCCGACGGCATGGGCGGCCAGGCCGCCGGTGAGGTCGCCTCCTCCGAGGTGATCTCCACCATCGTCGCCCTCGACGACGACGTGCCCGGCTCCGACGTCCTCACCTCCCTGGGCGCCGCCGTCCAGCGCGCCAACGACCAGCTGCGGCAGATGGTCGAGGAGGACCCCGCCCTGGAGGGCATGGGCACCACGCTCACCGCCCTGCTGTGGACCGGCCAGCGCCTGGGCATGGTCCACGTCGGCGACTCCCGCGCCTACCTGCTGCGCGACGGCGTCCTCACCCAGATCACCCAGGACCACACCTGGGTGCAGCGCCTCGTCGACGAGGGCCGGATCACCGAGGAGGAGGCGGGCACCCACCCGCAGCGCTCCCTGCTGATGCGCGCCCTCGGCAGCGGCGACCACGTCGAGCCCGACCTGTCCATCCGCGAGGTGCGGGCCGGCGACCGCTACCTGATCTGCTCCGACGGACTCTCCGGCGTCGTCTCCCACCAGACGATGGAGGACACCCTCGCCAGCTACCAGGGCCCCCAGGAGACCGTTCAGGAGCTGATCCAGCTCGCCCTGCGCGGCGGCGGCCCGGACAACATCACCGTCATCGTCGCCGACGTCCTCGACCTCGACACCGGCGACACCCTCGCCGGACAGCTCTCCGACACCCCCGTGGTCGTCGGTGCCGTCGCCGAGAACCAGGCCCAGATGGGCGACAACGGCATCATGCAGACCCCGGCCGGACGCGCCGCGGGCCTCGGCCGGCAGGGCGGACAGCGCGGCGGGGGCGGCGAGTTCGGCCCGCCCGGCAGCGGCGACGTCACCGGCTTCATCCCCACCGGCGGCTTCGACGACTACGGCCCCGACGACTTCGTCAAGCCCCGCAAGAACCGCAAGTGGCTCAAACGGTCCCTCTACACCGCCCTCGCCCTCGCCGTCATCGGCGGCGGCACCTACGGCGGCTGGCGCTGGACCCAGACCCAGTACTACGTCGGCACCAACGACGACCACCTCGCGCTGTACCGGGGCATCAGCCAGGACCTCGCCTGGGTCTCGCTCTCGAAGGTCCAGAAGGACCACCCCGAGATCGAACTCAAGTACCTGCCGCCCTACCAGCAGAAACTGGTCGGGGCCACCATCCCCGAGGGCGACCTCAACGACGCCCGGGCCAAGATCGAGGAACTGGCGATCCAGGCCTCCGCCTGCAAGAAGCAGGCCGCCAGGCGCACCGCGGAGACCGAGAAGAACGCGAAGACGGGCGAGGGCGAGGCCGGAGGCACCACGGGAACCACTCCCGCCTCCTTCACGTCCAAGGCCTCACCCAGCCCGAACCCGTCGGGCTCACCCGAGGCACCCGAATCGTCCGAGTCCCCGTCCACGACCGCACCCACTCCAGGCTCAGGACCGACCCTCTCGGAGGAAGAGCAGAAGGTCGTCTCGCTGTGCGGTAAGCAGTAGGCAAGCCGTGAGAGGCCCTTTCACACGATGAGCAGTACTACCAACCCGTCGACGCACCACACGTCCACGATCGGCGCCATCGGCGCCCCGAGCCGGCGCAACACCGAGCTGGCTCTGCTCGTGTTCGCCGTCCTCATCCCGGTCTTCGCCTACGCCAACGTGGGCCTCGCCATCAACGACGAGGTGCCCGCGGGCCTGCTGAGCTACGGCTTCGGCCTCGGCCTGCTGGCCGGCGTCGGCCACCTCGTCGTGCGCAAGTTCGCCCCGTACGCGGACCCGCTGCTGCTGCCCCTGGCCACGCTGCTCAACGGCCTCGGACTCGTCGCCATCTGGCGCCTGGACCAGTCCGAACTGCTCCAGAGCATCCACCAGGCCGGCAACGCCGCACCCCGCCAGCTGATCTACACCGCGATGGGCATCGCCCTGTTCGTCGCCGTGCTCGTCTTCCTCAAGGACCACCGCGTCCTGCAGCGCTACACCTACATCTCCATGGTCGGCGCCCTGTTCCTGCTGCTGCTCCCGCTCGTACCGGGCCTCGGCAAGAACATCTACGGCGCCAAGATCTGGATCCAGGTCGGCTCCTTCTCCATCCAGCCCGGCGAGTTCGCCAAGATCGTCCTCGCGATCTTCTTCGCCGGCTACCTGATGGTGAAGCGCGACGCGCTCGCCCTGGCCAGCCGCCGCTTCATGGGTCTCTACCTGCCGCGCGGCCGCGACCTCGGCCCGATCCTGGTCGTCTGGATCGTCTCGATCCTGATCCTCGTCTTCGAGACCGACCTCGGCACCTCGCTGCTGTTCTTCGGCATGTTCGTGATCATGCTGTACGTCGCCACCGAGCGGACCAGCTGGATCGTCTTCGGCATGCTGATGTCCGCCGTCGGCGCCGTCGGCGTGGCCACCTTCGAACCGCACATCCAGCAGCGCGTCGACGCCTGGCTCGACCCGATGCGGGAGTTCATGCTCTCCCGCGCCAACCAGGTCGGCCACTCCGAGCAGGCCATGCAGGCCCTGTGGGCCTTCGGCTCCGGCGGCACCCTCGGCACCGGCTGGGGCCAGGGCCACTCCGAGCTGATCCGCTTCGCCGCCAACTCCGACTTCATCCTCGCCACCTTCGGCGAGGAACTCGGCCTCGCCGGCCTGATGGCCCTGCTCCTGCTCTACGCCTTGATCGTGGAACGCGGCGTGCGCACCGCCCTCGCCGCCCGCGACCCCTTCGGCAAGCTCCTCGCCATCGGCCTCTCCGGCGCCTTCGCCCTCCAGGTCTTCGTCGTCGCCGGCGGTGTCATGGGCCTCATCCCGCTCACCGGTATGACCATGCCCTTCCTGGCCTACGGAGGCTCCTCCGTCATCGCCAACTGGGCGTTGATCGGCATTCTGCTGCGCATCAGCGACACCGCGCGCAGACCGGCACCCGCCGCGCCCGCCAACCCCGACGCCGAGATGACCCAGGTGGTCCGACCGTGAACAAGCCACTGCGCCGAATCGCGATCTTCTGCGGCCTCCTCGTCCTCACCCTCCTCATCCGGGACAACTGGCTCCAGTACGTCCAGGCCGACGAGTTGAAGGAGGACGAGCACAACCGCCGGGTCGCCATCGAGCGGTACGCCAGCCCCCGCGGCGACATCATCGTCGACGGCAAGGCCATCACCGGACACGCCACCACCGAGGGCGACTTCAAGTACAAGCGCACCTACAAGGACGGCGCCATGTGGGCGCCCGTCACCGGGTACGTCTCCCAGGCCTTCGGCGCCACCCAGCTCGAGTCCATCGACGACGGCATCCTCACCGGCAACGACGACCGGCTCTTCTTCCGCAACACCCTCGACATGATCACGGGCAAGAAGCGCGAGGGCGGCAACGTCGTCACCACCCTCAACAGCGCCGCCCAGAAGGCCGCCTACGACGGCCTGAAGAAGCAGGGCGCCAAGGGCGCCGTCGTGGCGATCGAGCCGTCCACCGGCAAGATCCTCTCGATGGCCTCCTACCCGTCGTACGACCCCACCGTCATCGCGGGCAGCAACGACGCGGCCGGCGAGGCCTGGAACAAGCTCCAGAAGAAGAACAACCCCGACGACCCGATGCTCAACCGCGCCCTGCGCGAGGTCTACCCGCCCGGATCCACCTTCAAGGTGGTCACCGCGGCGGCCGCCCTGGAGCACGGGAAGTACGACTCGGCCGACGAGAAGACCGACTCCCCGCTGCCCTGGACGATGCCCGGCACCACCACCGAGCTGAAGAACGAGGGCAACATCCCCTGCGAGGACGCCACCCTCCGCGAGGCCCTGCGCGTCTCCTGCAACACCGTCTTCGGCAAGCTCGGCTACGACCTCGGCAACGACAAGATGCTGGAGACGGCCAAGAAGTTCGGCTTCACCGAGGAGCAGTTCGTCCCGGTCCGCTCCAGCGCCTCCGTCTTCTCCGAGGGCATGAACGACTCCCAGGTCGCGCTCTCCTCCATCGGCCAGTACAACACCGCGGCCACCCCGCTGCAGATGGCCATGGTCACCTCGGCCATCGCCAACAACGGCACCCTGATGAAGCCGTACATGGTCGACGAGCTCCAGGGCCCGGGCCTCGACACCGTCGAGAAGACGGACCCCGAGGAGATGAGCAAGCCGCTGTCCGCGGACAACGCCCAGATCCTCCAGTCCATGATGGAGACCGTCGTCGAGGACGGCACGGGAACCAACGCCAAGATCGACGGCGTCAAGGTGGGCGGCAAGACCGGTACCGCACAGCACGGTGTCGACAACAGCGAGAACCCCTACGCCTGGTTCATCTCGTACGCCAAGGCCGACGACGGCAGCTCGCCCGTCGCCGTGGCCGTGGTGATCGAGGACGAGAACGCGGTCCGCGACGACATCTCCGGCGGCGGCCTCGCGGCACCGATCGCCAAGAACGTCATGGAGGCCGTCATCGACAGCAAGAAGTGACCGCGCCATGAACGGGGCGTGACTCCGGTCACGTCCCCTTCACATCGGCGCACGTTGCGATACCGGTCCTGTATCGGCTGCCCGGCTCGGCCAAAGCGCCAGGAGCGAGCCGGGTACGGTAGGCCGGACGGCAGCCTCCGACCGTACAAGCATGCCGGTCGGGACCGACGGAGAGGGCTGGTAGGTAACCATGGAAGAGCCGCGTCGCCTCGGCGGCCGGTACGAGCTGGGCCCTGTGCTCGGCCGTGGTGGCATGGCGGAGGTTTACCACGCTCATGACACCCGGCTCGGACGCCAGGTGGCGGTGAAGACACTCCGCGCGGACCTCGCGCGTGACCCGTCCTTCCAGGCCCGCTTCCGCCGGGAGGCCCAGTCGGCCGCCTCGCTCAACCATCCCGCGATCGTGGCGGTCTACGACACGGGCGAGGACTACATCGACAACGTGTCGATCCCGTACATCGTCATGGAGTACGTCGACGGCTCCACACTCCGTGAGCTGCTCCACTCCGGCCGCAAGCTGCTGCCGGAGCGGACGCTGGAGATGACCATCGGCATCCTCCAGGCACTGGAGTACTCGCACCGGGCCGGCATCGTCCACCGCGACATCAAGCCGGCCAACGTCATGCTCACGCGCAACGGCCAGGTCAAGGTCATGGACTTCGGCATCGCCCGCGCCATGGGCGACTCCGGCATGACGATGACCCAGACCGCCGCCGTGATCGGCACCGCCCAGTACCTCTCCCCGGAGCAGGCCAAGGGCGAGCAGGTCGACGCCCGCTCCGACCTGTACTCCACGGGCTGCCTGCTCTACGAGCTGCTCACCGTGCGCCCGCCCTTCGTCGGCGACTCCCCGGTCGCGGTCGCCTACCAGCACGTGCGCGAGGAACCGCAGGCGCCGAGCGTCTTCGACCCCGAGATCACGCCCGAGATGGACGCGATCGTGCTGAAGGCCCTGACCAAGGACCCCGACTACCGCTACCAGTCGGCCGACGAGATGCGCGCGGACATCGAGGCCTGCCTCGACGGCCAGCCCGTCGCCGCCACCGCCGCACTGGGCGCCATGGCCGCGGGCGGCTACGGCGCCTACCCCGACGACCAGCCGACCACCGCCCTGCGCTCGGACGGGGGCGGCGGCGCCACGACCATGCTGCCGCCCATGAACCCGGACGACGGCGGCTACGGCTACGACGAGCGCCCCGACCGGCGCCGCCAGCAGCCCCGCAAGAAGAACACCTCCACGATCTTCCTGGTGCTGGCCGGCATCCTCGTCCTGGTCGGCGCCATCCTGATCGGCAAGTACGCCTTCAGCGGGGACGGAGGGCCGGGCAACGACAAGGTCCCGGTGCCCGCCTTCATCGGCCTGAGCAAGGCCGACGCCCAGCAGCAGGCCGACAACATCGACCTGGTGCTGACGTTCAAGCAGCAGGAGTGCGAGGACCAGCCCAAGGGCAACATCTGCGCCCAGGACCCCAAGCAGGGCACCGACGTCGAGAAGAAGTCCACCGTCAACCTGGTGGTCTCGACCGGCGCACCCAAGGTCGCCGTCCCGAACGTCATCGACAAGAACATCGACGAGGCCACCAAGCAGCTCGAGGACAAGGGCTTCGAGGTCGAGACCAAGCAGACCGAGTCCTCCCAGGACGAGGGCACGGTCCTCAGCCAGGACCCCGACCCGGGCAAGGAGCTGGAGAAGGGCTCCACGGTGACCCTGGAGGTCGCCAAGGCCGAGGAGAAGGCCACGGTGCCCGACGTCGTGGGCCGCACCTGCGACGAGGCCAAGGCCCAGGTGGAGAGCGGCGGCGACCTGACGGCCGTCTGCTCGGACCAGCCGACGAACGACCCGAACCAGGTCGGCAGGGTCATCTCCACGACGCCTTCGGCGAACACGCCGGTCGACAAGGGCTCCAAGGTGACGATCGTCGTCGGCAAGGCCGTGGAGAAGACGAAGGTGCCGGAGATCCGCAACAAGACCGTCGCGGAGGCCCGGCAGATCCTGCAGCAGAACGGCTTCACCAACGTGCAGGTCGCGCAGGGCTCCCCGGGCGACGACAACGCGAGGGTGGTCGCCTCGAACCCGCAGCCCGGCAGCGAGGTCGACGACCCGGCCGCCACGCCGGTCACGCTGATGACCATCCCCGGCAACGGAAACGGCAACGGCGGGAACGACAACGGCGGCGCCATCGGCGGCCTCCCCGGCTTCGGCGACTGACCCGCCCGACCCACCGATCAACCGGAGCCCCGGTCCCTCAGCTCAGCTGAGGGACCGGGGCTCTGTCGTACATGCCGACATGCGTCGATCGTGTCTTCGTATGTCATGACTCGTTTACTCAGGGTGACCGCACGAACCCGATCGAGAGGCACACCATGATCAGCGAGACGGCCCTGCTGGAATCACCGGCCCTGCGCAGCGGAGTCCTCGACCGCACGGACGTCCTCGACCGCGTGAAGGTGCTGTCACTGCTGCCGGACGGCATGCACGTGACAACGGCGATGGTGGCGACCTACTTCGAGGTCGGCATCGAGGCGATCAAGTCACTCGTCAAGGACCACCGGGCGGAGCTGGAAGGCAACGGCTACCACCTTCTGACCGGCGAGCCACTGAGGTCCTTCAAGAACCTCAGTGGCACCCAGTCGCGTGCCCGCTCGGTGGCGCTCTTTTCCCGCCGCGCCGTCCTCAACGTCGCCATGCTCCTCCGTGACAGCGAAGTCGCACGTCAGGTGCGTGTCTACCTCCTGGACATGGAGTACCTGGCCCGCACACAGCCTGTGGAAAACCCGACGCCGACAGACACTTCCGCCCTTGACGCCCGCATCGACCAACGCATCACCCACATCCTCGGCCGGACCGTCGTACCGATGTTCAACTCCCTGATCGCCACCTCCGGCGAACACCGCCATGAGCTCATCGAACTCCGCGAGGACATCGAGAACGTCGAACGCAAACTCTGCTGGCACCACAAACGCCTCGCCACGCTGGAAGGCGACACCCCCGCAGACGACGTCAGAGCGACGATCAACGCCATGACATGGCAGGCCTTCGAGCACCACGTCGCCGGGCTGATGCAGCGTGACGGGTGCGTCGACGTCGTCGTACGCAAGGCCCGCACCGACCGGGGTATCGACATCACCGGATGCACCGCCGACGGACGTACCGTGGCCGTGCAGTGCAAGAACCGGGCCGGGCGTTGGACCGTACCCAGTGCCGACATGCAGAAGTTCGCGGGAGCGGCGCGTGCCATCGACCCCGTGGACATCGCCCTGTTCGTCGCCACCTGCAACTTCACCCACGAGTCGGAGGCGATCGCCAAGCTCAGCGGCGTCATCACCGTGAACCGCGACGAGCTGGAAGCCTGGAGCGCCGGAGTGCGTCTCAAGGCGCTCCGCTAGTCACCGCAGTTCCTTCGGCGGCGTCCGGTCCCCGTCCACCTTCTCCGTGCGGACCAGCTCGCCCCACACCACGTAGCGGTAGCGGCTCGTGTAGACCGGCGTGCAGGTCGTCAGGGTGATGTAGTGGCCGGCCTTCTTCTTGCCGGACTCCTTGGGGATGCCGTCGAGGACGTCGACGTTGAACTTCGAGGTCTCGCGGAGGACGGCGTACGTCTTGTACACGTACCAGGTGTCCTTCGTCTCGAAGACGATCGGGTCGCCCTCCTCGATCTTGTCGATGTTGTGGAACTTGGCGCCGTGCCCGTCGCGGTGGGCGGCGAGCGAGAAGTTGCCCTTCTTGTCCGAGGTGGGCAGCGTCGCCTTCACCGGGTCGGTGTAGTAGCCGGCCACGCCGTCGTTGAGGATCTTCATCGACGTGCCCTTCTCCACCAGGACGTCACCCTCGCCCATCGCCGGGACGTGCAGGAAGCCGATGCCCGCCTTGGTGTCCAGCGCCCCCGGACCGTCCGGGCCGTTCCCGCCCACCCGGTCCTGGGCCCAGTTGTCACGGACCTTCTCGGCCTGCTTGTCCGCCGCGCGGTCGGCGACCACGTTCGTCCACCACAGCGAGTACACGACGAACAGGCCCATCACCAGACCTGCGGTGATGAGCAGTTCGCCGAGGACGCTGACCGCCTGCGCGACGATCCGGCCGGGACGACGCCGCCCGCGACCGCCCGTCTGGGCGTGCTCCTGGTGCTCCGTGTCGGTGGTCGCTGCCACTGGTCATCCGCCCTTAACTGACGAGCGCATCCGGCTTGCCCTTGCTGCGCGGCCGTTCCTCGACCATCTTGCCCCACACGATCATGCGGTACTTGCTCGTGAACTCCGGCGTGCAGGTGGTGAGGGTGATGTAGCGGCCGGGTCCCTTGAAGCCGGACTGCTTCGGGACCGGGTCCAGCACGCTCACGTTGCTCGGTGAGGTCACCGGCAGGATCGACGCCATCTTGTAGACGAAGTACTTGTCCTGCGTCTCCACGACGATCGGGTCGCCCGGCTCCAGCTTGTTGATGTACCGGAACGGCTCACCGTGCGTGTTGCGGTGCCCCGCGAGCCCGAAGTTGCCGGTCTTCGCGTCCGGCATCGCCGTCTTCAGCCCGTCCTCCGCGTAGTGCCCGACCATGCCCCGGTCCAGCACCTTCTTGCTGCTGATGCCCTCCGCGATCGGCACCACCACGTCCAGCTTGGGGATGTGCAGCAGCGCGAAACCCTGGCCCGGTTCGAACGACCCGGGACTGCGCTTGCCGTTCGCCCAGTCGTCCTGGAGGTTGCTCGCGGCCTGGTTCGCCTGCGCGTGCGCCCGCACGTTCGTCCACCACAGCTGGTAGGTGACGAACAGCAGCATCAGCACGCCGGTCGTGATGAAGATCTCACCGATCGCCCGGCTGGCGATCACCGCGGCGCCGGGCTTGCGCGCCCGGGCCTGCCGGCGGGCCTCCACGCGCGACAGAGGCGCCTTCCGGCTCTCCTCGGCCTCCTCCTCCGGAGCCTGGCCCCTGGGCGCCCCACGGCGCCCGTGACGCCGTTTCGCGGCCTTCCTGCGAGCCGCGCGACCGCCGCCCACGGGACCATCCCCGGCAGAAGCGGCGACGGAGCCGCTCTCGGCGGCCGTCCGGCGCACCGGCGGCTCCGGGACCCGCAGCGCCACCGTCTCGTCGTCCAGGAGCGGCGGCCGGTACTGCTCCCCGAACGCACCGGAATCCCCGTACGGCTGTCCGTACGAGGATCCCTGGTCACCGGCCGTGCCGGAGTCGCGCTCGGGGCGCAGTGCGGTCACGCCGTGGCCCTGCCCACCACCGGGGCGAGCCCCGCCGACCTCGCCACCGCCCCCTGGTCGCCGCACTCCACCAGCCAGTTGGCCAGCATCCGGTGCCCGTGCTCGGTCAGCACCGACTCCGGGTGGAACTGCACGCCCTCGACGAGCAGTTCCCGGTGACGCAGGCCCATCACGATCCCGTCCGGCGTACGGGCCGTCACCTCCAGCTCCGCAGGCACGGTGCCCGGCTCCGCCGCCAGCGAGTGGTACCGCGTCGCCGTGAACGGCGAGGGCAGCCCCGCGAAGACGCCCCGGCCGGTGTGCTCCACCGGCGAGGTCTTGCCGTGCAGCAGCTCCGGCGCCCGGTCCACCACACCGCCGTAGGCCACCTGCATCGACTGCATGCCCAGGCACACACCGAAGACCGGCACTCCGGTGGCCGCGCAGTGCCGCACCATCTCGACGCACACCCCGGCCTGCTCCGGCGTGCCCGGGCCCGGCGACAGCAGCACACCGTCGAAGCCGTCCTGGGCGTGCGCCGTCGACACCTCGTCGTTGCGCAGCACCTCGCACTCGGCGCCGAGTTGGTAGAGGTACTGGACGAGGTTGAAGACGAAGCTGTCGTAGTTGTCGACGACGAGGATGCGCGCGCTCACTGGTTGTCCACCGTCACATCGTTGAAGGGCAGCAGCGGTTCGGCCCACGGGAAGACGTACTGGAACAGGACGTAGACCACGATCATCGCCAGCATGAGCGAGAGCAGCGCCTTCACCCAAGCGTTCCCCGGCAGATGCCGCCAGATCCAGCCGTACATGCCGTCCCTTCCGTCGCACCACGACGCCAGACTCACGTCGTACCGCACCAGACTAGCGGCGCGCGGCCCTCGGGAACGGCCCTAATCCACAGGCCGGGCATAGTGCAGGTCCGCCGTGCCGGAGTAGCCCGGCAGGGTCACCCGGCCGTCGTCCTCGACCTTCCAGCCGAGCCCGTACACGTTGACGTACACCATGTAGTTCTGGATCGCCGGCGACTTCGCCAGCGCCTTCTTCAGCCGCTCCGGGTCGCCGACCGCCTGGATCTTGTACGGCGGTGAATAGACGCGGCCCTGGAGGATCAGCGTGTTGCCCACGCAGCGCACCGCGCTGGTGGAGATCAGCCGCTGGTCCATGACCTTGATGCCCTCGGCGCCGCCCTGCCACAGCGCGTTCACCACGGCCTGGAGGTCCTGCTGGTGGATGACCAGGTAGTCGGGCTGCGGCTCCGGGTAGCCGGGGAGCTTCGCGGTGGCGTCCGGCGGGGCGTCGTCGAGCGTGACGGTGACCGCCTCGCCCTTCAGCTTCTGCGTGCCCGCCTTCTCCTCCAGCGCCGCGAGCTTGTCGTCCTCCGACTTCGTACGGCCGTCGTCGCGTTCCGCGAGCGATTCGACGTCCTCCCGCAGGGCTCCGTTGGACTCCTCCAGATCGCCGTTCTCCCGACTGCGCTCGTGGATGAGATCGGACAACTTGAGCAAAGAGGAGTCCGTACGGATATTGGTGCCCTTCGCGGTATTGAAGCTGGTGAAGAAGATAAGTCCCGCGAGCGCGAAGACGGCCGCCGTCAGTACCCGCACGGGCCGGAAACGGCGCCGGCGGACAGGGCTGGATCCCGTCCCGGGGGAGTCGGCAGAATTGCTCAACGTACCCTTATCTCCTTCGGCGCCACGGAAGGACTACGCTAACGGACGCCCGGGGGAGCGCTCAGAGTCCCCTCGTCCCATGTACGCCGCACCCGAGACCGAGCCCCGTTCCCTGCGCGGCCACGCAGCGCATCGACAGGAGAGACCCTCGTGCCGAAGTCACGTATCCGCAAGAAGGCCGATTACACGCCGCCGCCCTCGAAGCAGGCGACGAGCATCAAGCTGACCAGCCGCGGCTGGGTGGCGCCGGTGATGCTGGCCATGTTCGTCATCGGCTTGGCCTGGATCGTCGTCTTCTACGTCACCGACGGTTCCCTGCCCATCGACTCGCTGGGCAACTGGAACATCGTGGTGGGCTTCGGTTTCATCGCCGCGGGGTTCGGCGTCTCGACGCAGTGGAAGTAGCCCCGGCGGCGGCTCCGCGGTAGCTCTGCCCAGGGGTATTCGCGGAGTTATCCACAGGCATTGTCCACACGCTGGGGAAAAGAAAGACGATCTGTGGATAACCCACCCGGCGTTGACGCCGGTGTGACGGAAGTACCGGCTGGACCCAGCTTCCGAAAGCATGTTCGCCCCCTGCCTGACCTGCGATAACACTGGTCAGCGTCAGGGGGCACATGTGTTCCCGCACGCTGTGCACAAGATCCGCCACCGACTGTGGACAACGGGCGCTCAGGTGAGCTGCGCCGACCTCAACAGGGTCAGGCCGACGACGACCAGGAGGACCAGCGCACAGGTGCCGTACTGGACGAGCGTGCGCCGCTCGCGGGGCGCGTGGAGCATGGCGTAGCCGATCACGGCACCCGCGACGAGGCCGCCGACGTGGGCCTGCCAGGAGATGTTGCTCCGGGTGAAGGTGAAGATGAGGCTGATCACCAGCAGGATGACGACCGGCCGCATGTCGGCGTTGAGCCGGCGCACGAGGGCGGCGGTGGCGCCGAAGAGGCCGAAGATCGCGCCGGAGGCGCCGAGGGTGGCCGTGGTGGGTGAGGCCAGCAGATAGGCGAGCACGCTGCCGGCGAGGCCGGAGACGAGGTAGAGAGCGAGGTAGCGGGCTCTGCCGAGGGCCGCCTCCAGGGGGCCGCCGAGGAACCAGAGGCTGATCATGTTGAAGCCGATGTGCCAGATTTCCTCGTGGGTGAACATCGTGGTCACCAGCCGGTACCACTCGCCCTCCGCGACGCCCTCGGTCGGGACGAAGGGGGCGGGGGGCCAGCGTCCGATGAGCACCATGTCGCTGAGGAAGGACGACGGGAGCGCCTGGACGGCGATGAACACCGCCACGTTGATCCCGATCAGGATCTTGGTGACGAGGTGGGGGTCGGCGGCGACGGTGCCGCCCGCGAGGGTGCGGGGCCGGGAGGCGCTCGGGGCCGGGCCGGTGGCCCCCGGGGTGCGGCCGGCGGCGCAGTCGGGGCAGTGGAAGCCGACGGAGGCGTTGACCATGCAGTCCGGGCAGATGGGGCGCTCGCAGCGGGTGCAGCGGATGCCGGTCTCGCGGTCCGGATGGCGATAGCAGCCGGGCAGGCTCTGGGCATCCGGTCGGCCGGCGGCCGCGTGGTCCATGGCATCCCCTCGGTCGTCCCTGCGGGCGGTGTGTGCAGATGCACCGCCCCGCCCTTCTCTACGGATGAGCGGGGCGTTTGGTTCCTGCCCGGTGTGGCGGGGTGTCAGGCGTTGCGTGTCTCGACGACGACCGACTCGATGACGATGTCGGTGAGGGGCCGCTCGGTGCGTGGGTTGGTCCGGGCGGCGGCGATGGTGTCGACGACCTTCTGACTGGCCGCGTCGGTCACTTCGCCGAAGATCGTGTGCTTGCGGTTCAGCCAGGTCGTCGGGGAGACGGTGATGAAGAACTGCGAGCCGTTGGTCCCGGGGCCGGCGTTGGCCATGGCCATCAGGTAGGGCTTGTCGAAGGCGAGGTCGGGGTGGAACTCGTCGGGGAACTGGTAGCCGGGGTCGCCGGTGCCGTTGCCCAGCGGATCGCCGCCCTGGATCATGAAGCCGCTGAGGACCCGGTGGAAGACGGTGCCGTCGTAGAGCCTGGCCATGGACTTCTCGCCGGTGGCGGGGTGGGTCCACTCCCGCTCGCCGCGGGCGAGC
Source organism: Streptomyces sp. NPDC001599 (assembly GCF_042893535.1). NCBI lineage: Bacteria > Bacillati > Actinomycetota > Actinomycetes > Kitasatosporales > Streptomycetaceae > Streptomyces > Streptomyces sp. NPDC001599. The sequence goes on along the minus strand of NZ_JBIAVA010000022.1, from coordinate 80,537 downwards.
TCGACGAAGTTCTTGACGGTCCTGGGTGCGTGGTTCGGCAGCAGCCGGACCTCGATGTCACCTTGGTTGGTCTTCAGGGTGGCGTAGAGCTGCGCGGCCACGAGGTGCCTTCCGTCGTCCTGTTGTGCGCACCGATCCTCGCACGGTCGGGGGTGCGTTCGGCGCTCTTACCGCTGGGTCACGAGCGTGGGCCGCCGATCCGTGGCATGGTCGTGGACAGGCTCGTGTTGCCCGGTATTCATCGGTTATTGACGTTGATCAGCTCTTGTTCGCAACTTCATCACCACTTGCCCCAGAGGACGCGGCGGCATCGTCCGTGACCCGGATGCCCGCCCTCGCATGCCTGGCGGCGCGTCCGCAGGCATGATCCGTAAAAGGGTGGAAAGTCGAATTACCGTACGCCACCGAGGAGGAGGAACCCGTGACCCGCATCGACAGCGTGCGCGCCGCGACCGGTTCGGCGAAGGACAGCGTGCTGCACGCCGCGGAAGTGGTGGCGCCCTACGCCGACACGGCCAAGGACAGGGCCGCTCACTATGCACAGGAGGCGCGCGTACGGCTGGCGCCCAAGGTGTCGCAGGCCACGTGCCAGGCGCGCCTGCAGTACGGCACCCATGTGGCGCCGCGGCTGGAACAGGCCCGTACGCATGTGCCGCCGAAGATGGACGCGGCCGCGCAGGAGGCCGCTGTCCGTACCCGGCTGGCTGCTCGGCAGGCGGCCGACTACTCACGTCCGAGGATCGAGCAGGCGGTGGCCGCGGCGGGTCCCGTGCGCGACGAGGCCACGGCGCGCGGTGCCGCCGCGCTGGCCGCGCTGCGTGGTCAGGTCACGGCGAAGGAGATCCAGAGGCTGACGCGCAAGCACCAGCGTCGGGCCAGGGCGGGCCGGGTCGCCAAGGTGCTCGCGGTGGTGGGCGTCGTCGCGGGCGGTGCCTTCGCCGCGTGGAAGTGGTGGGACAAGCAGGCCAACCCGGACTGGCTGGTGGAGCCGCCGGAGGCGACGGAGGTTCCCGAGTCGGGTCGGCTGACGTCGGTGGACGGCACCGGTGAGGCGGTCCTCGATCCCGAGGTGCAGGCCAAGCAGGCCCAGGATGAGGCGGAGGGCGACGAGCCCCGCTGATCCCGGCTCGCCGTAGCGGCGCCGGCCGCCTTCTGTCGTTTCCACATCGCCGCGGGGCGGGAGACTCACGGTCTCCCGCCCCGCGGCGATGTTTCACGTGAAACGGCGCTCAGCGGCCGTAGCGGCGTTCCCGCAGGGAGTAGGAGCGCAGGGCGCGCAGGAAGTCGATCTCCCGGAAGTCCGGCCAGTACGTCTCGCAGAAGTGGACCTCGGCGTAGGCGGACTGCCAGAGCAGGAAGCCGGAGAGCCGCTGTTCGCCGGAGGTGCGGATGATGAGGTCGGACTCGGACCGTGTCTTGGAGTACAGGTGCTTGGAGATGTGCTCCATGGTGAAGGTCTCGATGAACTCGTCGATGTCGCCGCCCTGGGAGCTGTGCTCGGTGAGGGCGGAGCGCACGGCGTCGACGATCTCGCGTCGGCCGCCGTAGCCCACGGCGACGTCGACCTTGGTGCCGCCCTTGCGGCCCTGGGTGGCGGCGGTGGCGGTCTTGAGGCGGCTCGCTGACTCCGCGGGCAGCAGGTCCAGGGCGCCGACGGCCTCGACGGGCCAGGGGTTGCCCGGCGCGGCCAGCTGCTCGACGACCTCGGCGATGATGTCGATGAGGGGGTTCAGCTGTTCTTCGGGCCGGGCAAGGTTGTCGTCGGAGAGCATGAAGAGGGTGACGTGCTCGATCTGCGCGGAGTCGCACCAGCGCAGGAAGTCCAGCACCTTGGCGCCGCCGGCCCGGTAGCCCTCGCGGGGGTCGTCGATGCCCGACATCTTGGCCCACCGGCGGTTGCCGTCGAGCATGATGCCGATGTGCTGGGGGCGTGGGCGTCCTTCCAACTCTCTGACCAGCCGCTTCATATAGAGCGCGTCGAGAGCGGCCCGTACCTTCGCCCGCATGGTCTACCCCTTCCACCTCGTCGGTAGCGACCGGACGGCTCCGACGGCGATGAGCCACGTGGCACCGCCCCGCAGGGGTCTGCGCTGATGCCCTGTGGGGTGACGATATCAAGAGCAGACAGCGCCGCCGGGGCGCCGAGAGGGGCCCGTGCGGGGGCCGGTTCCCGTGGCGGCGCGGGCGCCGGAGCGCTGTTCCACGTGCTCAACTGGCCCTTTCCCTCCGGTCGTTGTTGATCACCCGGTCGGTGCGTGCGGTACCGGGCGCGGTGTGGGGCCGGCGACGGTGAGGAACGTCTCCGTCCGCCGGCGCCCGCGAGGGCGGGCCCCCTGCGGCCCGCCGGAAGCGAACAGAGCGCCTCCGATCTACGTTTCCGCAGGTCGGAGGCGCTCTCTTGACGGTGGAGCCTAGGGGAGTCGAACCCCTGACATCTGCCATGCAAAGACAGCGCTCTACCAACTGAGCTAAGGCCCCTCGGGTGGCGTCGCCGGTCCTGGTGTCGCGGACCGTCGGTCGCCGCGGACAAGAGTACCGGGTCGCCCCCCGTATCTCACAAATGATTGGGGCTCCCGGGGAACGACCACGCTCCGTAAGATGCTCGGCGTGGTTCGCTGGAGCGAACTGCGGTTTTTGGGGAAGCGATGGGGAGACGCAATGGACGCCGCACAGCAGGAAGCCACCGCAAGAGCGCGGGAACTGCAGCGGAACTGGTACGGGGAGCCGCTGGGGGCGCTCTTCCGCAGGCTTATCGACGATCTCGGTCTCAACCAGGCTCGTCTCGCGGGGGTGCTGGGGCTGTCCGCGCCTATGCTGTCGCAGCTGATGAGCGGCCAGCGGGCGAAGATCGGCAATCCCGCGGTGGTCCAGCGGGTGCAGCTGCTGCAGGACCTGGCGGGGCAGGTCGCCGACGGCAGTGTGAGCGCGGCCGAGGCCACGGAGCGCATGGACGAGATCAAGAAGTCCCAGGGGGGCTCGGTGCTCAGCAACACCACCACGACCACCAGTAGTTCGGGTGCGCCCACGGTCAAGCGGGTGGTCCGGGAGATCCAGTCGCTGCTGCGCTCGGTGGCGGCCGCCGGAGACATCATCGACGCGGCGGACTCCCTGTCCTCCTCGCATCCGGAGCTGGCGGAGTTCCTGCGGGTGTACGGCGCGGGCCGCACCTCGGACGCGGTCGCGCACTACCAGTCCCACCAGAACTGATCCCGGGGGTCCGGTCGCCGAGGGGGTCGGCGGCCGGGCCCGCGGGAGTGGCGCGACAGGTCCCAGGGGAGGAGCGGCGCACAGCCATGGGTGAGGTCTTCGCGGGCCGGTACGAGCTGGTCGACCCGATCGGCCGGGGCGGGGTGGGTGCCGTCTGGCGTGCCTGGGACCACCGGCGCAGGCGTTATGTGGCCGCGAAGGTGCTTCAGCAGCGGGACGCGCACTCGCTGCTGCGGTTCGTCCGCGAGCAGGCGCTGCGGATCGATCACCCTCATGTGCTCGCCCCCGCGAGCTGGGCCGCCGACGACGACCAGGTCCTGTTCACCATGGACCTGGTCACGGGGGGTTCGCTGGTTCATCTGGTCGGGGACTACGGGCCCCTGCCGCCCGACTTCGTGTGCACGCTGCTCGATCAGCTCCTGTCGGGCCTGGCGGCGGTGCACGGGGAGGGGGTGGTGCACCGTGACATCAAGCCCGCCAACCTGCTCCTGGAGGCGACGGGGACGGGCCGTCCGCGCCTGAGGCTGTCCGACTTCGGTATCGCGATGCGGCTGGGTGAGCCCCGGCTGACGGAGACCAACCTCGTGGTGGGGACGCCGGGTTATCTCGCGCCGGAGCAGATGATGGGTGCGGAGCCGGACTTCCCGTCGGACCTGTTCGCGGTCGGTCTGGTGGCGCTGTATCTGCTGGAAGGGGCCAAGCCGGACGCCAAGGTGCTCGTCCAGCATTTCGCCGAGCACGGTACGCCGCCCGCGCCGCGGGGGATTCCCGAGCCGCTGTGGCAGGTCGTGGCGACGCTGCTGCAACCGGACCCGTCCGCGAGGTTCCGTACGGCGACGGGGGCGCGCAAGGCGCTGGCGGCGGCTGTGGAGCTGCTGCCTGAGCCCGGGCCCGACGACGAGCTGATCGAGATCTTCGACCAAGTGGGCCCGCTGCCAACGGGGTTCGGGCCCGAGGGTCCGCTCAAGAAGGCCTCCGGCGTGGACGACGTACCGACGGACCCGCGACGCCCTGCGGTCGCGTCTTCGGCCGCGGACCCGTCCCCGCCCGCCACTCCGCCGGCATTCCCGCCTGCGCCCCCCTGGCGGGGCACGCCCTCGGCCCCGCGGCCGGCCGGCCCACCGCCCGACCGGGACCAGCCGTCGCCCGGCGTCCCGAGCCCGCCTCCGACGGACCCGGACCCGGCACCCGCGTCCACACCGCCCGGCACTCCCGCGACGGCGACCGGCGGCGCCTCCGCCCCCGCCCCCGGACGGGCGCCCGCGTCCCCGCACCTGCCCCCGCCGAGTGCACCGCCTGCCTTCGGCGACACGCCGTCCGCACCGAACGGCGTACCGCCGGACCAGGACTGGACGCCCTCCACACCCTCCACACCCTCCGGGCCCACCGCACCGCCCTCGGCCCCCGGCAGCCCGCGTCCCGCCCCGCACGGCACGCACTCCGAGGAGGTGCCCCTGGCCGGGCGGTCGGGTGCCATGTCGGAGACCGGCAGTTTCCACCTGCCGCCCCCGCAGCCGACCGTCACGCCGGCGCCGGACGCGGCGGCCGAAGCGACGCAACCGCCCGCACCGCACCCGGCGTTCACGGGCGGACCGCAGCACCTGCCGCCGGACCGGGCCCCCGGCCGCAGCCGGTCCCCGGCACCGCACGGGCCGCCGCTCCCCGCCCAGTCCCTCGCGCCGTCCCCGGCGCGGCGTGCCGACGTCCCCACCGCCGCGTACACCGCCCGGAACCCTCGGTCCGCCCCTCCCGCCCAGCACCGTGGGGCACGGCGCCGCCGCCGTCCCGGTCCCCCGGCGCGGGTGGCCCTGCCGCTGCTGCTGCTCGCGCTGGCCTGCTACGCCGTGGGCTTCTGGGCGCTGACCCGGATCTGAGTCCGGGGCGCCGGACGGCCGGGGCCTGCCCCCGGGTCCTACGACCGTGGCCTGCCCCGGGTCCTACGACCGGGGCCCGTTCCAGGTCCTGCGCCGGGCCGTCGCCGTCCACCCGGCCAGGCCGAGCAGCAGCAGGCTGCCGGTGCCGATTCCGCCGACGGCGACCGCCTTCATGGCGAGGTCGTCGTCCGCCGCCCCGCCCTCCGGGGCGGCCACCCGTTCCTGCGCGGAGACCTCGAAGAGGCCCTTCGGCCGGGACTCCCCCGCGTACCCGGGGCCGGTCCCGGCCGATCCCCCGAGTCGCAGGCGCAGCGTCAGTGCGAAGGGGCCCCGGCCGAAGTCGTCGGCCACCTGCGACGCGAGATGGACCACGACGTAGTAGTCGCCGGCGAACCGCAGCGCGCCGACCTGTCCCGCGGTGGCGTACCGGTTGGAGTACGCCACGGGCGGCAGGGGAGCGAGGCCGACCGTGGTCGTCCGCCCGGTGTAGCCCTTGGCCGCGTCGTCCACCTCGCCGCGCACGGGGTTGTGCAGGGCCAGTCGCAGGGCACCGGTGGCATAGCCGGAGGCGTCCGCGGAGCCGGCGAGTTCGGCGGTGGCGTACACCTGACGGCCCCAGTCGACCGGCACCTTGTAGTAGAGGCTCTCCCCGGGCCGGATGTCGTCGCGCCAGACCCCCTGCCCGACCAGGGTGGCGCGGGCGAATCCGTTGCCGCCCGCCCGGCGTTCCGGTTCGCCGGCGAGGGGTTCGGGCGAGGCGGAGTCCCAGGCCTCGGGGGCCTTCGTCGCGCCGGTCTCGCGCGGGCGGGGCTCGGTGGCGACGGTGATTTCCAGGTCCCAGTCGTCCGGCGGGGAGTCCTGGGGCCGGGTCCGCTCGACGCCCACGTAGTACGTGCCGGGGTCCTGGCACCGGTGGGCGGCGGGGTCGATCTCGCGCATGCCCCGGGCGGTGACCGGGCGGGGGCTGCGGGCGGCGCCGAAGGTCGCGCTCTGCACGGAGCACGAGCCGCCGTCGGCGTCCCGCACGGAGACCCGGATGCCGTCGACCGCGGTGACCTCATCGTCGGCGCCGGGAACGGCGGTGACGGAGACGTAGGCGTCCGAGGCGGCGTCGAGTTCGAGGCGGTAGTAGAGGGTGCCGTTCCTCGGCAGGGAGCTGCGGTACGTGGCGCCCGCCTCCAGCGGTTCGGCGCCCGCCGTGGCACTCGCGCCCGCGACCCGTACGGCGTCGTCGGCGAAGTCGTACCCGGCGGCCGAACCGGCCGAACCGGACCCGAGACCGGCCGCGAGGGCCGTGGCACCGGGGAGGGCGGCGGTCGTGGCCAGTACGGCGGCCACCACGGCCACGCGCCCCGTCGCGGCGCCCCGTCGAGCCGTACACCACCGTCCCATGACCCGCCACCCCTCGCGCTCACCGGCTCTGTCGCCGCCCGCCCCGAGCGGACCGTGCCCCCTCAGGGCAACACAAAACCCCGACCGTTTGACGGCCGGGGTCTGCTCAGGACCGGATGTCGGTCGTACTCACGAACCCGTGGGCACGGAGTCAGTCGCCTCCGTCCACAGATCCTGCTCGGCGCGATCCGCCTGGATCTGGCGGTACACGAGGAGCCCGCCGATGGCGGCCAGTGCGACCAGGAGAAGCTTCTTCACCGCGCGACCTCGTCTTTCCTTGACGTTGGGGACCTTCGGCGCCCGACTATACACACCGGCCGATACCGATCGGTGACCTGCGTCGGCGGTCAACTGCCCGTCGCCGGAGCCCTTTAGAAGCGGACGAACCCATTCTGATCGGAGGGTGATCACACCCTCACGTGCGGTGACTTTTGCCCGCCTCCCTCCCGTCTGCGCACCTTTTCCCGCACCTTGCGGCTATTCGGGTGGTGTTCATCTGAACATCGACGCGCCACGGGCGCAGGTCCACCACTTCGCGGCCCTCATACACATCATGAGGAAAGTACGCAAATCGCCCAACCCGAAAGTGAGGGGCCATGGCCCGGAACAAGGTCCTGACGCTGTGGACCAGCATCGTCACCGCCTTCCTCGCGCTGTGCACGGCGCTCGGACTCGTCACGACGACGGCCGCCGCGGCCGTACCGCAGACCGGAACGCACAGCAACACCGAGAGCGCCTCCCCCGAGGCGGCACCCGCGGCCGCCCTCCCGCTGCCCCGGTCCCGAACCGGCTCCCTGCCCCCCACCATGAAGCAGCGCATCCGCGCCGAGGCGCACGGCGCGGCGCCCAGCTGCCGCCACCACCCGCTCGCCGACGCCGCGACGGCCTCGACCACGGCCACGACCACCGGACTTCCGTGCGACGACACCGCGGTCGCGCCCCGGGCCCAGCACTCCATCCCGCTCCAGCGCTGAGCGGCCCGCGCCACCCCCGACCCTGACGTAACGGCGATCTGCGTACCGCACCACACGCGAGAAACGGCCCGGCCGCTCGACAGAGCAGCCGGGCCGCCGCCGTGTGTGCGCGGGAACACGGCGGTACCCGTACACCGACCCGACTCTTCAAGACCTCTTGAGGAGTTGTAGCCTGCGACCGTGCCCAAGGCCTATGAAGTGATCGCGGACGATCTGCGCCGCTCCATCCGGGCGGGTGAGCGGCCACCCGGCGAGCGGCTGCCCTCGGAGGCCGACCTCGCCCACCACTACCGGCGCAGCGTGCCCACCGTGCAGAACGCGCTCCGGCTGCTGAGCGACGAGGGACTGATCGACAGGCGCCACGGCCTCGGCACCTTCGTCCGCCGCCCCCGCACCCCGGCGGTGCGGGACAACCGGCGCCACCAGTGGGAGAAGGACCGGGCCCGCCGGCCGCTCGCCACCAGGGCCGAGACCGGCGCCACGGAGCACGACACCGGACTGCGGGGCGACGACCTCGTCTTCCACGCCGAGTACAGCGAGCGGAAGGCGTCCGGGGAGCTGGCCGAGGCCTTCGGCGTTCCCGAGGGCACCGTGCTGCTCCAACGCACCTTCCGCACGCGGTACTCGGCCGAGCCCGCTCCCTTCAGCCTCGTCACCTCCTACCTCGTCCGCGACCTGATCGCCGCCAATCCCGCCCTCCTGGACGAGGCCAACGAGCCCTGGCCGGGCGGGACTCAGCACCAGCTCCACACCGTGGGCGTCGAACTGGACCGCGTGGAGGAGCGCTTGACCGCCCGCCCGCCGACACCGGAGGAGGCCGCGGCCCTGGACCTGCCGCCGGGCACGTCGGTGATCCTGCTCCGCAAGACCTCGTACGACACCGGCGGCCGGGTGGTGGACGTCTCCGACGTCACCCTGCCCGGGGACCGTACCGAACTGCTCTTCACGACCCGTCTGGAAAGGTGGTGAGTGCCGTCGTGAACCGGCGCGTCGTCATCGTCACGGCCGTCCACGGCCCCTCCGCCCCCTTCCTCCCCGAGGCCTACGCCTCGCTGTGCGCACAGGAGCTGCCCGGCGGCTGGGAGTGGCGCTGGGTGATCCAGGAGGACGGCCGCACGCAGGACGTCCGGCCGTACGTGCCCGACGATCCGCGGGTCGCGTTCCACCAGGGGCGCCACGGACGGCAGGGCGGGCCCGGAGTGGCGCGCACGATGGCCCTGGCCCACGCGGACGGTGCGTACGTGAAGGTCCTGGACGCCGACGACCGGCTCACTGCGGGCGCCCTGGCCCGCGACCTGGCCGCTCTTGAGGCCGACCCGTCGATCGGTTGGGCCACCTCGCGGGTCCTGGACCTCCTGCCCGACGGTTCGACGGCCGGTTTCCCCGGTGACCCGGCGCACGGGCCGATCGAGCGCGGGGAGGTGCTCGACTTCTGGAGGGCGAACGGCTTCCGGGCCCAGGTCCATCCGGCGACCCTGCTGGTCCGGCGTGACCTGCTGCTCGCCCTCGGCGGCTGGATGGCCCTGCCCGCCTCCGAGGACACCGGCCTGCTGCTCGCGCTCAACTGCGTGAGCCGGGGATGGTTCTCCGAGGACGTGGGCCTCCTCTACCGCAAGTGGGAGGGCCAGGAGACCGGCCAGGCGTCCCACGTGGAACCCGCGGAACGCGATGCCCGGATGGCGGTGGTGGAGGCCAGGGCGCGCGCCCTGGGGTCCTTCGGATGGCGCCTGCCGGAGGGCACGGGCGGCCTCGGTCGCTGAACGCCGGGAGACCGAAGGCCAGGAGGCTGACGGCCAGAGGAGACCGAACGGCAGGAGCACCGACCGGCAGGAGCACCGACCGGCCAGCACCGGCCGGTCAGGGCAGCCGTTCCGCGTCCACCCGCGAGAAGACCAGGTCGCTCTCCCCGGTCACAGGACCGCGCAGACGCTCCGGGGCCCGGGGCGAACCGCTCAGTGCCGGGGGATAGCTCCCGGGCGCGTAGTCGTTGGCCAGCCGGTAGACGTGGAACCCGGCGTCCCGCATCACCGCCAGCAGGTCGTCGACCCGGTCCCCGAGCCGGGCCATGCGCTCCGGTGCCACCTCGACCGTGATCTCCGCGTCGGGACGCAGAGCGCCCAGCATCGGCGCGAGACCGCGCACGACACTCCCCTCGGCGCCCTCGACGTCGATCTTGATCACCCGGGCGGTCGCGATCTCCGCCGTGTCGAGGAGTTCCGGCAGCGGCCGGGCCTCGGTCCGGAAACTGGACTCCACCGGGCCGTCGTACGGGACGATGCTGTTCGCCCCCGTGTTCCGCGAGCTGGCGAGCGCGAAGGTCAGGGTCCTGGTGCGGTCCGAGACGGCGGCGTTGAGCGCGCGGATGTTCCCGAGGGCGTTGAGCCGGGCGTTTTCCACCAGGCGCCGGTGGACGTCCGGGGAGGCCTCGATCGCGACGACTCGGCCCGTGTCGCCGACCAGCCGGGCCGCCAGGACGCTGAAGACGCCGATGTTGGCCCCGACGTCGACGAAGGCGTCCCCCGGCCGCAGCCGGCGCCGCAGCCAGGCGGTCAGGTGCGGCTCCCAGGCACCGAACAGGTACAGGTACCGCTGGATGAGATCCTGCGTGTCCACGGCGAAGCGACCGCCCGAGGGCAGCTCGACGACGGCCCTGCGGGGGTGCTCGCGCAGGTGCGCGTTGAGCCAGCGCGTGGCGAGGGCCGCCTTCCCGAGGGTGCCGGGGCCGTTGCGCACGTACCGCGTCGCGAGGCCGACCAGGGCCTCGGCGACGGCGGCGCCCGGTTCCGGTTCGCCGCGGGTATTCAGCCCCGGACCTCTTCCGTCTCCGTGCCGGCGATGGTGATCGCGGCGGACGGACACCCCTCGGCCGCCTCGCGCACCCGCGGGGCGTCGACGTCGTGTTCCCGGCCGGGTATGACGGCACCCAGGCCGCCCACCTGGGTGAAGACGGACGGGGCCCGGTGGACGCAGTCTCCGGAGCCGTAACACTGCTCGGGGTCGACGGAGATCCTCATGCGCACTCCAGCGGCGGTCGGCGGTCGGTTTCGGAGCCTTCACGACCTGCCTGCCCACGGATCGGCGCACTGAACCCGCCCCGCACGCACGCCCGTTGGCCGACCCGCCTGTTGGCCCGCCCGCCCCCGTCCTCGTAAGATCGTCCGGCAATCCCACATTCCGCCGCGGCCCCGCGGTGGCCTGCGACGGCCCGTGACGACCCGTGATGGCCTGCGGAGTGCCGAGTGCGGAGTCGTGACCGAGGGGGGACGGTTTTGGGGACCGGCGAGCAGCTCGTGACGATCGCGGCCGTGCTGGTCGGCGCGCTGACCACGCACGTCACGAATTACCTGATGGAGCGGAGCCGCAACCGCAACCAGCTGCTGACTCGGTGGGACGACAAGAAGGTCGACGCCTACGGGGAGTACGTGGACGCCGCCAAGCTGCGGATCGCCGCGTCCGTGCCGCTGTACGAGGCGCGGGAGGGGCTGCGCGAGACCCACCGCAGCGAGGAGGACCTCCGCGACGCCCTCGCGGAGGCGAGCCTGCGCTGGGGGGGCCGCCTTCGAGCGGGTCATGCTGCTCGGCGGGGACGAGGCCATCGAGTCCGGGCACGAGCTGAACGTGGTGCTCGCCGAGATCGACTGGCAGGCGACCGGCCGGGTCGACGGCAGCCTGGAGGAGTGGCGGGAGCGGCACCGGGCGGCGTTCCGCGCCATCAACGCCTTCCACGAGGCCGCCAGGTTGGATCTCGGCATCCGGGGCCGCGTCACCGGCGAGAAGCACCCGGAGCGCGACCTGCTGGTCCCGCCCGCCCGCGGGTCGTCCACCGGCTCGTCCGCCGGGGACTGACCCACGGCGGCCGCCGCTGCCCGTTCACAAGTGCGCGTCGGCATGGTTTGGCTCCGGTCCCTCCCCTCGTGGGGACCGGTGCCAAACCATGCCGGCGCCGTTTTCGCGTGCGGTACCGGACGGGCTCGGGGAGGGACGGGCCACCGAAAGCTGACCGAGAACATGCGGCCTCATGGGGTGGCTCTCCGAGTGCTGAGCCGCTGACCTGTCCGGGTGCCGCGGGGCCGCCTCGCCACTGCGACGCGATCCTGCCACCCGAGGTCGCCGCGGAGGAGGGGCCGGAACCCGGAAGCTGCTGTAGCCGCAGGTCAGCCGTATAGAGTGAGTTTTCCGGTCCGGACGTCCAGGTGCGGGGGAAGTAAGGAGTGGAGACCTTGAGTTTCGACTCAGGGGCACGCACGGCCTTCGCAGAACGCCTCGCACTGCTGTACAGGGAGGCCGGCAACCCTCCCCTCAAACGCGTGTCCGAGGCCGTCGTCCGGCTCCAGCGCGTCGACGAACGAGGGCGTCCGGTGCGGGTCTCCGCGCAGCGGATCAGCGACTGGCGGCGGGCCAAGAACGTGCCGGCCCAGTTCCCCGCCCTCGCGGCCGTCCTGCACGTCCTCATACCCCAGGCCCGGCGCGCACGGCCCGTACCGGTCTCCGCCGGTCTGTACGACCTGGTCCAGTGGCAGCGCCTGTGGGAGCGGGCGGTGGCCGACCCGAGCGGTGAACGCCCGGGGGCGGCCGCGGCGGAGGAGCAGACCCCCGCCGAGGCTCCGGCGGCCCTCGGCGGGGTCTGCCCCTACCGGGGCCTGGCCGCCTACCGCAGGCAGGACGCCGACTGGTTCTTCGGGCGGGAACGAAGCACGCGGGCCCTCCTCGCCCAGCTCCAGGCCACGCGGGACACGGGCGGTCTGGTCATGCTGGTCGGCGCCTCCGGGGCAGGGAAGTCCTCCCTTCTGAACGCCGGCCTGGTGCCCGCCCTGCGCACCGGCACGCGCGACGCCGGGGGCGGTCCGCCCAGAAGAGTGCTCCAACTCGTGCCGGGCGCCGACCCGCTCGGCGAACTGACCCGGCTGATACCGCAGCTCACGCCCGTCGTCGTCGCCATAAGGGAAACGGCGGCCCGGGAGACGGACTCCCCCGAGACGTGGAACCCGGGCGACCCACAGACGGAGGACGCCGCCAGGGCGGCCTTCGCGGCCTGGGCAGCATCCCCGGCCCTCCCGCCCGGGCGGGAGGGCCGGGACGGGCAGAACGGGCCGGAGAGTCAGGACGAGCAGGACGGACGGAACGGGCCGGACGGGCGAGAAGGGCAGGACAGGCACCGCACCGACCCGGCCGACCCTGCCGACCCCGCAGAACGGACCAACCAGGCAGCCTGGGCCGGTCGGGCAGGACAAACCGCCCAAACAGACCGAGCCGATGAGGCAGGCCAGGCAGGACAGGCAGGCCGCACAGACCCTGGCAGCCAGCCGGACCGGAACAGCCGAACCGGGCTGAACGGCCGGGGCGACCCGGACGTCTCGGCATGTCGGAACGGCCGGACCGGACGGACGGTCCGGGTGAGCCAGGCGGACGGGCCGGACCCGGGCGGCCGAGACCGTCGGGACGGACGGCACGACCTGGTCGCCCCAGAGGGGCAGCCGAACGGGGGCGACAGGGCCGGCCCGGACAGCCGGCCGGGCAACGCAGGCCAGGTCGAGCAAACAGACCAAACAGACCAAACGGGCCGAGTGAGCGATGTAGGCCAGGGAGGCCAGAGCGGCCAGAGCGGCCGGACAGGGCAGAGCGGCCAGGACGGCGGGGAGATCCAGCCCGCCCCGGTACCCCTCGCGAGGCGGCCAGACGGGCACGACAGGGCCGGCCCGTACGGCGAGGACGGCGGAGACGGCCAGGACCGGCAGATCGGCAGGCACGGCCGGGACGCACAGGACGCACAGGACGACCGCGACGACCGCGACGACCGCGACGACCGCGACGACCGCGACGACCGCGACGACCAAGACAGGCAGGCAGGCCCCCGCGACCGGGCACGCCGGCTCAGCCCCAGCACCCAGGACGGACCGAACAGCCAGGCACGCCGGCTCAGCCGGACGCACTCGGACGGCGAGACCCGCCCAGCGGGACCGCAAGGGCAAGCGGACCCGACCGGCCGGGCGAGCCGGACGCGCCCGCCGGACCGGGCACCCTCCGACAGCCGGGACGGCCAAGAAGAGCACGCGGCCCCCGATGCCCGGCAGCGTCCGGCCCTCTCCGGCAGCCGGGAAGAGCACGCAGGCGGCCCCGACGCCCCCGCGGCTGCCCGGCCGGTCGTCATCGTGGACCAGTTCGAGGAGCTGTTCACGCTCTGCGCCGACGAGGCGGACCGGCGCGTGTTCATCCAGCTGCTCCAGGCCGCCTGTGTGCCCGGCGCCGACGGTGACCCGCCGCCGGTGCTGGTGACCCTGGGCGTACGCGCCGACTTCTACGACCGGTGCCTGCGGTACCCCGAGCTGGCCGACGCGCTGCAGCACCGGCACATGGTGCTCGGGCCGCTGACCACCGCGGAGCTGCGCGAGGCGGTGACCGCGCCCGCAAGGGCCGTCGGCATGGAGCTGGAACCGGGGCTCGCCGAGCTGATCATCCGCGAGGTGAGCACCGACGGCCCGCGCGGTGCAGGCGGCGCCCACGCCTTCCGGGCCGTGGGGGAGCACGACGCGGGCGTGCTGCCGCTCCTGTCCCACGCCCTGCTCGCCACCTGGCAGCGGCGCAAGGCGGGCCGGCTGACCCTGGCCGGGTACCGCGCGGCCGGCGGCATCCAGGGCGCGGTGGCCGCGACCGCCGAGCGGGCCTGGTCCGGTCTGGATCCGGCGGCCCGCACGGCCGCGCGGCTGCTGCTGCTCAGGCTGATCCGGCTGAGCGAGGACACGCAGGCCACCCGCAGGCGCAGCACTCGGCGTCGGCTGGCCGAGGAGTCGAGGGACCCGGGCAAGACCGAGGAGTCCCTCGAGGCGCTGGTGCGGGCCCGGCTGGTGACGCTCGACGCGGACACCGTGGAGATCACCCACGAGGCACTGCTGCACGCCTGGCCCCGGCTGCGCGACTGGATCGACGAGGACCGCGCCGGAAACCTGCTGCGCCAGCGGCTCGAGGAGGACGGCCTGGCCTGGGAGGAGTCGGCCCGCGACTCCGCGCTGCTCTACCGGGGCTCCCGGCTGGCGCAGGCCGACGGCTGGGCGAAGTCGGCCGACGACACCTTCCTGACCCGCAGCGCGGTGGAGTTCCTGGCCGCCGCGGTCAGGCTGCGCAGGCGCACCGTCATGATCAGCCGTGCCGCGGTGTCGGCGCTGGTCGTCCTGGCCCTCCTGGCCGTCGGTTCCGCGGTGCTCGCCTGGCAGCAGCGCAACGACGCCGTGTTCGAGCAGGTGGTCGCCGAAGCGGACCGGGTCCAGGACACCGACCCGTCCCTGTCGGCCCAGCTCGACCTGGCGGCGCACCGCCTGCGGCCGGACGACGAGGACGTCAGGAACCGGCTGATCTCGATCGTGAACGCGCCCCTGGCCACCCCGCTCCTCGGGCACACCGGGGCCGTCTACCTCACCTCTTTCAGCCCCGACGGACGGATCCTGGCGACGGCCAGCTACGACCGGACCGTCCGGCTCTGGGACGTCTCGGACCCCGACCGTCCGAGGCAGCTGGGCAAGCCCCTCACCGGACACACCAGCTGGGTGAGCACCGCGGTGTTCAGCCCGGACGGCCGCACCCTGGCCAGCGCCTCGGACGACGGCACGATCCGGCTCTGGGACGTCACCGACCCCGGCCGCCCGCGACCGCTCGGGGCACCGCTGGCCGGCCACGGCGGCACCGTCTACCTGCTCGCCTTCAGCCCGGACGGCCGCACCCTGGCCTCCGCCCACGACGACCACGCCGTCCGCCTGTGGAACGTGGCCGACCGACGCGCCCCCGAGGCGCTCGACACCCTGACCGGTTCCACGGGGGCGGTGCGCTCGGTGGCCTTCAGTCCCGACGGGGACACGCTCGCGGCCGGCGGCGACGACGACAAGGTCCGGCTCTGGGACGTGAGCGATCCCCGCCGGCCCGAGCCGGCCGGCGCACCGCTGGCCGGCCACAGCGGCCTGGTGCACTCCGTGGCCTTCAGCCCCGACGGCCACACCCTCGCCAGCGGAAGCGCCGACGACACCGTCCAGCTCTGGGACGTCACCGACCCCGCCCGGGCGAAGCCCGTCGGCGCGCCGCTCACCGGCCACAGCGGCCCCGTCTGGGCGGTGGCGTTCAGCCCCGACGGCGCCATGCTCGCGGTGAGCAGCGCGGACAGTACGGCGAGCCTGTGGAACGTCAGCGACCCGGCCTACCCCTCGCAGGTCGGCGTGCCCCTTGCCGGGGGCAGCGGCGAGATGTACGCCCTCGGCTTCAGTCCCGACGGCCACACCCTCGCCACCGGCAGCGGCGACAGCAAGGTCCGCCTGTGGTCGCTGCCGACGTCGGACATGATCGGCCGCATCGGGGCCTTCCGTCCCGACGGGCACGTACTGGCCACGGCGGCCCGCGACGGCCGGGTCCGGCTGTGGGACGTGACGGACCCCGGCCGGCCCGTCTCGCTGAGCGCTCCCTTCGAGCCGGGGGACGGCGACATACGGTCCTTGGTGTTCTCCCCGGACGGCGGGACGCTCGCGGTCCTCGTGGGGGGCAGCGCGCTGCAACTGTGGGACGTCACGGACCCGGCCGGGCCCACCGCCCACGGACCGCCGGTGGCACTGAACACCCGCTACGCGGGCCCCGACACCCTGGCGTTCAGCCCGGACGGCCGCACCCTGGCCACGGCCCACGACGACCGCACCATCCAGTTGTGGAACGCCGCCGACCCGTCCCGCCCCCGCCGCCTGGGCAAGCCGCTCACCGGCCACTCGGGATACGTGAACACGCTCGCGTTCAGCCCGGACGGCCGCACCCTCGCCAGCGGCGGTGCCGACGACGCCGTACGCCTCTGGGACGTCACCGACCCCGCGCACGCCACCCGCCTCGGCGCGGCCCGTACCGGGCACCTAGGGCCCGTCAACGTCCTCGCCTACAGTCCCGACGGCCACACGCTGGCCAGCGGCAGCGACGACGGCACGGTCCGGCTCTGGGACGTCACCGAGCCGGGCGGGGCGTCCGGCGCCGAGACCGCGCTCGCCGGACACACCGACTCGGTGGTGTCGCTGACGTTCAGCCAGGACGGCGACACCCTGGCCAGCGGCGCCAACGACAACACGGTCCGGCTCTGGAGCGTCACCGACCCCGCCGAGGCGGCCCCCATCGGCCGGGCGATGAGCCCCAACGCCAAGACGGGCAACTTCCTGTCCTTCAGCCCCGTCAGCCACATGCTCGGGGTGTCCAGCGGCACGGACTCGGTCCGGCTGTGGAGCCTGGACGTGGACGACGCCATCGACCGCATCTGCTCGGCCACCCGGGGTGTGCTGACCGAGGAGAAGTGGCACGAGTACCTGCCACGCCTGGACTACGAGCCGCCGTGCGACCAGTGAGACACCACCACCGCACACGTGATCCCTGTCACATCGCCGGTACCCGACCGACCAGTCGGCACCCACCGGCCACCCGGCCTTGTTAGCCTTGGCCACAGCCCGACCGCTGGCGCATCCCCCGTCGCCAGCGGTCGGGTCTTTTCCTGCGCGGTCAACGTCGAACGGCGGACGGCGAACGGCGAACGCAAAGACCCCCAACCGGTACCGGCTGGGGGTCTAGGTGCTGGTGGGGCTAACAGGATTTGAACCTGTGGCCTCATCCTTATCAGGGATGCGCTCTAACCAACTGAGCTATAGCCCCGCCGCGCTCTGCGGTGTATGTCCCGCGCGCTGACTCCTGAAGATTAGCGCACGAGGCGGGCAGTCCCAAAATCGGTTGTCGCGCGGCCCGAGGGCCGGGACGGCTCGCCGATCACTCGTCCTCGGCGAGCGTCAGCTCCACACCGCCGACGAAGCCGGCGGACAGGTTGTAGATGAACGCGCCCAGGGTGGCCAGGGCCGTCGCGAGGACGACGTCGATGACCGCGATGATCGTCGTGAACATCAGCACGTTGGGCAGCGACAGGAAGGACTGCAGGTCGAAGCCGTTGGACTCGTTGGATCCGGTGGCCTCGGAGATCGTGCCGCCGACCGTCGAGAAGACGCCCATGGCGTCCATGACCATCCACAGCACGGCGGAGGCGACGATGGTGCAGATGCCCAGCGCGATGGAGAGCAGGAAGCTGACCTTCATCACCGACCACGGGTCGGCCTTCGAGACGCGCAGACGCGCCTTGCGGACGCGGGGCGTGGTGCGGGCGCCGGTGCGCGGGCGGCGCACGGCGGACGCGTTGCCGCCCTGGGTCTGGTAGGCCTGCGGCGGGTGGTAGGGCCCGCCGGGCTGCTGTGGCTGCCGTTCCCCCGGCAGCGGCGAGGCCGCCTGCTGAGTCTGCTGGCCTCGGGTGTCCGTCACAGTTCCCCCCTGGGATCCATGCGTTGAGGACGAGCTCCCCGAGTGCGAGTCGGTCGCTCCGTCGTCGATCTTGCGCAGTTGAGTCGTGTGCGAATCCGTCGCACGCGCGGCTGAGCCACGGCCGCCGCCGCCCGTTTCCGTACCCGTGGGGGTACCGGCCGATCCGGCGCCCGTGGCTCCGCTCACGATGACTCTCTCCTCGTGCTACTCGGCCGAGGGCGCCTCGCCCTCGTCCGTGCCGGTGGTCGCGGCACCCTCGGCGGTCTCGTCGACGACCACATCGCCGTCGACCTCCTCCGCCTCGCGTCCCGCCTCGGCGTTGCGTGCGATGCCGACGACGGCATCGCGCTTGCCCAGATTGATCAGTTGAACGCCCATGGTGTCACGGCCGGTCTCCCTGACCCCGTTGACTCGCGTACGAATCACACCGCCCGAGAGTGTGATGGCGAGGATCTCGTCGTGCTCCTCGACCACCAGCGCGCCCACGAGCGACCCGCGGTCCTCGACGATCTTGGCGGCCTTGATGCCGAGACCGCCGCGACCCTGGACGCGGTACTCGTCGACGGAGGTCCGCTTCGCGTAACCGCCGTCGGTGGCAGTGAACACGAACGTACCGGCTCGAACAACATTCATCGAGAGCAGCTCGTCCCCTTCGCGGAAACTCATGCCCTTGACGCCCGAGGTGGCACGCCCCATCGGACGCAGTGTGTCGTCCGACGCGGTGAACCTGATCGACTGTGCCTTCTTGCTGATCAGCAGCAGGTCGTCCTCGGCCGAGACGAGTTCGGCGCCGATCAGTTCGTCGTCGCTTCCGTCCGCCTGCTCCCGCAGGTTGATGGCGATGACACCGCCCGAACGCGGCGAATCGTAGTCCTTCAGCGACGTCTTCTTCACCAGGCCGGCCTTCGTGGCCAAAACCAGGTACGGAACCGCCTCGTAGTCGCGGATCGCGCGGATCTGCGCGATCGTCTCGTCCGGCTGGAAGGCCAGCAGGTTCGCCACGTGCTGGCCGCGCGCGTCCCGGCCGGCGTCCGGCAGCTCGTACGCCTTGGCGCGGTAGACGCGGCCCTTGTTGGTGAAGAACAGCAGCCAGTGGTGCGTGGTGGACACGAAGAAGTGGTTGACGATGTCGTCTTCCTTGAGCTTCGTGCCGCGCACGCCCTTGCCGCCGCGCTTCTGCGCCCGGTAGTCGTCGGTCTTGGTGCGCTTGATGTAGCCGCCACGGGTGACCGTGACGACGATGTCCTCCTCGGCGATCAGGTCCTCGATGGACATGTCGCCCTCGTACGGGATCAGCTTGGTCTTGCGGTCGTCGCCGTACTTCTCGACGAGCGCGGTCAGCTCCTCGCTGACGATCCCGCGCTGGCGGACCGGGGAGGCGAGGATCTCGTTGTACTCGGCGATCTTCGCCTGGAGCTCGTCGTGCTCGCGGACGATCTTCTGCCGCTCCAGGGCCGCGAGGCGGCGCAGCTGCATCTCCAGGATGGCGTTGGCCTGGATCTCGTCGATCTCCAGGAGGTCCATCAGGCCCCCGCGCGCGATCTCGACGGTGTCGCTGCGCCGGATCAGCGCGATGACCTCGTCGATGGCGTCCAGGGCCTTGAGCAGGCCGCGCAGGATGTGCGCCCGCTCCTCCGCCTTGCGCAGCCTGAAGCGCGTACGGCGGACGATGACCTCGATCTGGTGGTTCACCCAGTGGCGGATGAACGCGTCCAGGGACAGGGTGCGCGGCACGCCGTCGACCAGGGCCAGCATGTTGGCGCCGAAGTTGGTCTGCAGGTCGGTGTGCTTGTACAGGTTGTTCAGGACGACCTTGGCGACCGCGTCCCGCTTGAGGACGATCACCAGGCGCTGACCGGTGCGGGAGGACGTCTCGTCGCGGACGTCGGCGATGCCGCCGATCTTGCCGTCCTTCACCAGGTCGGCGATCTTCTGCGCGAGGTTGTCCGGGTTGACCTGGTAGGGCAGCTCGGTGACCACCAGGCACTGGCGGTTCTGGATCTCCTCGACCTCGACGACCGCGCGCATGGTGATCGAGCCGCGGCCGGTGCGGTACGCCTCCTCGATGCCCTTGCGGCCCACCACCAGGGCGCCGGTCGGGAAGTCGGGGCCCTTGATGCGCTCGATCAGCGCGTCGAGGAGCTCCTCGTGCGAGGCCTCGTAGTTCTCCAGGTACCACTGGGCGCCGGCCGCGACCTCGCGCAGGTTGTGCGGCGGGATGTTGGTCGCCATGCCGACCGCGATGCCCGCCGAACCGTTGATCAGCAGGTTCGGGAACCGGGCGGGCAGGACGGTCGGCTCCTGGGAGCGGCCGTCGTAGTTGTCCGTGAAGTCGACGGTCTCCTCGTCGATGTCGCGGACCATCTCCATCGACAGCGGCGCCATCTTGCACTCGGTGTAGCGCATGGCCGCCGCCGGGTCGTTGCCCGGCGAGCCGAAGTTGCCGTTGGAGTCGACGAGCGGCATCCGCATCGACCAGGACTGCGCGAGGCGGACCAGGGCGTCGTAGATGGAGGAGTCGCCGTGGGGGTGGTAGTTGCCCATGACGTCGCCGACGACGCGGGCGCACTTGTAGAAGCCGCGCTCGGGGCGGTAGCCGCCGTCGTACATGGCGTACAGCACCCGGCGGTGCACGGGCTTGAGGCCGTCGCGGACGTCGGGCAGCGCGCGCGAGACGATGACGGACATCGCGTAGTCGAGGTAGGAGCGCTGCATCTCCGTCTCGAGCCCGACGGGCTCGACACGCATCGCCAGGGCGTCACCCTCGGGCGTCGTCACAGGAGTGTTCTCGTCGGTCATTGCTGGTGAAGGTCCTTCCTGGTGCGGTCAGCTGAGACCGACTCAGATGTCGAGGAAGCGGACGTCCTTGGCGTTGCGCTGGATGAACGCGCGCCGGGCCTCGACGTCCTCGCCCATCAGCACCGAGAACAGGTCGTCGGCCTGCGCGGCGTCGTCGAGCGTGACCTGGCCGAGCACCCGGTGCTCCTGGTCCATGGTCGTGATGCGCAACTCCTCGGCGTTCATCTCGCCGAGGCCCTTGAAGCGCTGCACGGAGTCCTCGCGGATGCGCTTGCCCGCGTTGCGGCCCAGCTCGATCAGCGCGTCGCGCTCGCGGTCGGAGTACGCGTACTCGAAGTCGTCCCGGCCCCACTTGATCTTGTAGAGGGGCGGGCGGGACAGGTACACGTGCCCGGACTCGACCAGCGGCCGCATGAAGCGGAACAGGAAGGTCAGCAGCAGGGTGTTGATGTGCTGGCCGTCGACGTCGGCGTCCGCCATCAGGATGATCTTGTGATAGCGGAGCTTCTCGATGTCGAAGTCCTCGTGCACACCGGTGCCGAACGCGGAGATCATCGCCTGGATCTCCTGGTTCTGCAGGATCCGGTCGATGCGCGCCTTCTCGACGTTGAGGATCTTGCCGCGGATCGGGAGGATCGCCTGGTACTGCGGGTTCCGGCCGGACTTGGCGGAGCCGCCGGCGGAGTCGCCCTCGACGATGAAGATCTCGCACTTGGTCGGATCGTTCGACTGGCAGTCGGACAGCTTGCCCGGCAGCGACGCCGACTCCAGCAGCCCCTTACGGCGCGTCAGGTCGCGGGCCTTGCGGGCCGCCACGCGCGCGTGGGCCGCCTGGATGCCCTTGCGGATGATGTCCGCGGCCTCGTTGGGGTTGCGGTCCAGCCAGTCCGTCAGGTGCTCGTAGACGACCTTCTGCACGAAGGTCTTCACCTCGGTGTTGCCCAGCTTCGTCTTGGTCTGGCCCTCGAACTGGGGCTCGGCCAGCTTCACCGAGATGATCGCGGTCAGACCCTCGCGGATGTCGTCACCCGTGAGGTTGTCGTCCTTCTCGCGCAGCAGCTTCTTGTCGCGCGCGTACTTGTTGATCAGCGAGGTGAGCGCCGCGCGGAAGCCCTCCTCGTGGGTGCCGCCCTCGTGCGTGTGGATGATGTTGGCGAAGGAGTACACGCCCTCCGTGTAGCCGCCGTTCCACTGCATCGCGACCTCGAGGGACAGGCTCTTGTCCTTGTCCTCGGCCTCGAGGTCGATCACGGTCGGGTGCACCAGCTCTCCCTTGCGGGAGTTGAGGTACGTCACGAAGTCGACGATGCCGCCCTCGTAGTGGTACGAGACGCTCTTGACCTCGTGCTTCTCGTCCTCGCCCGCCTCGTCCGCGCCGGCGGTGGCCTTCGCCGACTCGCGCTCGTCGGTGAGGTTGATCTTCAGGCCCTTGTTGAGGAAGGCCATCTCCTGGAAGCGCCGGGAGAGCGTCTCGAAGGAGTAGTCGGTGGTCTCGAAGATGTCGCCGTCGGCCCAGAAGGTGACCGACGTGCCGGTCTCCTCGGTGGCCTCGTGCCGGGCCAGCGCCGCCGTGGGGACGCCCAGCTTGTACTCCTGCGTCCAGCGGTAGCCGTCGGTCCTGACCTCCACCGCGACCCGCGTGGAGAGGGCGTTGACGACGGAGACACCCACGCCGTGCAGACCACCGGAGACCGCGTAGCCGCCACCGCCGAACTTGCCGCCCGCGTGCAGCACGGTCAGCACGACCTCGACGGCGGGCTTCCCCTCGGAGGGGACGATGCCCACCGGGATGCCGCGGCCGTTGTCGACGACGCGGACACCGCCGTCGGCGAGGATCGTCACGTCGATCGTGTCCGCGTGACCGGCCAGTGCCTCGTCGACGGAGTTGTCCACGACCTCCTGCACCAGGTGGTGCAGGCCCCGCTCACCGGTCGAACCGATGTACATACCGGGTCGCTTGCGGACCGCGTCCAGACCCTCGAGGACGGTGATGGCACTGGCGTCGTACGACGCGGAAGCATCGCCGTGCGGGGTGCTCACCGCGTCGTTCACGCCGGTGTCGGTGGACGGGTTGTTCTCGTTGGGGTTGCCGGAATCGGCCACGAAGCGCCCTTTCTGGCACAGCACGAGCCGGGCTCGTCGGCAGGTTGCCGGAGCGGCTGCGGCATGTTGCGTTGGTAAGCCTTGATCAGCGTTGCTCAGCTAGTCCCGGACGGTCCCCACGTTCGGGGCGGGATTCTCTCTCATTCTACCGGTACCACTGACACTGATGGGGGTTTGCCGGTACCTGAGTCCGCATGTGCCGCCCTGAACCAGTCGCGTCCGACTCCCGATATACGGATGGGGGCCTCAAGAGGCTCACAACGGCACTCAGCGCTTCGAGGCGTCAACCCTTTGCTACTTGGGAGTCAGATCGGGATGCGCGGCCATGCGCGGTGGTGCGCCGCGGCGCGCGCCGACGGCTCACGTCGCCCGTCGGCGCCGTTTTTTGTGAGGTACATCACGCACCTCTGACGGGGCGCCAGAACGCCCGCACATCACCCGTAGGTGTCACCCGGGCCCTGGCTTCCAGGGGCCCGCAACGGCCCGTACCGCCGGCCCGGACCGCCCGGGCCACCCGGTCCGAGAACCTTGATCATCCGTACCGACCCGTGCCCCAGGTCCTCGTTGAGCCGCGCCACCAGCGTCGGCGCGAGCAACCGCAGGTTCGTCGCCCAGGCCGTCGAGTCGCAGCGCACCACCAGCACCCGCTCGTCCTCGTCGTACCGCTCCGGCACGCAGTGCTTCGCCACGTCCGCGCCCACGATCTCCGGCCAGCGGCCCATCACCCCGCCCACCGCGGCCGGCGTCTCCCAGCCGCGCTCGGTGATCAGCCGGTTGATCGCGGAACCCAGCGCCATGGGGTCACGGCCGTCGGCCCGCGCCCCCGAGCGCAGACCCCCGCGCCGCGCCTGCTTCTTCTGCTGGGCCGCGTCCCCACGCGCGCGTGCCGCCTCCCGCGCCGCCCTGAGCGCCACGCGCGCGAGGTCGACGCCGGACGGCTCCGGGCCGCCGCTCCCGCGCTCACCGGAAGGCTGTCCGGGGCCCGGCTCCGGTGCGTCCGCGCTCATACGCGCTCCACCGTCCCCTCCGCCACCGTGAACCGCGCCCCCGCGAGCACATGCGGTACGTCGTCGTCGACCGCGGCCGTCACCAGCACCTGCTCGCCGGGCGCCACCAGCTCGGCCAGCCGCTCCCGGCGCCGCGCGTCCAGCTCGGCGAACACGTCGTCCAGCACCAGCACCGGCTCGTTGCCCTCGGCCCGCAGCAGGTCGAACGAGGCCAGCCGCAGCGCCAGCGCGTAGGACCACGACTCGCCGTGGGAGGCGTAGCCCTTGGCGGGCAGCGAGCCGAGCTTGAGCAGCAGGTCGTCCCGGTGCGGACCGACCAGGGTGACGCCCCGCTCGATCTCCTGCTTGCGGGCCTCGGCGAGCGCCGCCATCAGCTGCTCGTACAGATCCTCACGCGTGTGCGCCTCACCGGGCGCCGACGGCTTGTACTCCAGGGCGAGGGGCCCCCCGCCCGGGGCCAGCTGCTCGTACGCCTTGTCGGCCAGCGGCTGCACGGCCGCGATCAGGTCCAGCCGCTGGGCGAGCAACTCGGCGCCCGCGCGCGCGAGGTGCTGGTCCCAGACGTCGAGCGTCGACAGGTCCATCGTGCGGCCACCGTGCCGGCGGGCGAGCGCGGCCGACTTCAGCAGGGTGTTGCGCTGCTTGAGGACCCGGTCGTAGTCGGAGCGCACCCCGGCCATCCGCGGGGAACGGGCGGTGATCAGCTCGTCAAGGAACCGGCGCCGCTCGCCGGGGTCGCCCTTGACCAGGGCGAGGTCCTCCGGCGCGAACAGCACGGTGCGTACGATGCCGAGCACGTCACGCGGTCTGACCTGCGTGGACCTGTTGATGCGGGCGCGGTTGGCCCGGCCCGGGTTCAGCTCCAGCTCGATCAGCTGCTGCCGCTCGCCCTGCCGGACCTGAGCCCGGATAACGGCACGCTCGGCGCCCATGCGCACCAGGGGGGCGTCGGAGGAGACCCGGTGGCTGCCGAGGGTGGCGAGGTAGCCGACCGCCTCGACCAGGTTCGTCTTGCCCTGCCCGTTCGGGCCGACGAATGCGGTGACGCCCGGGTCCAGGGGCACCTCGACCCGGGCGTACGAACGGAAGTCGGCCAGCGACAGATGCGTGACGTGCATGGTCGTGCGCCGACCTCCCCAGCCTTCCGGTTACTTCTTCTCGACCGCGTGGCCGCCGAACTGGTTGCGCAGCGCCGCGATCATCTTCATCTGCGGCGAGTCCTCCTGCCGGGACGCGAACCGCGCGAAGAGGGAGGCCGTGATCGCGGGCAGCGGCACCGCGTTGTCGATCGCCGCCTCCACCGTCCAGCGTCCCTCACCGGAGTCCTGTGCATAACCCCGGAGGCCGTCCAGGTGCTCGTCGTCGTCGAGCGCGTTGACGGCCAGGTCGAGCAGCCAGGAACGGATCACCGTGCCTTCCTGCCAGGAGCGGAAGACCTCGCGGACGTTCTCCACGGAGTCGACCTTCTCCAGCAGCTCCCAGCCCTCGGCATAGGCCTGCATCATCGCGTACTCGATGCCGTTGTGGACCATCTTCGCGAAGTGGCCCGCGCCCACCTTGCCGGCGTGCACGGCACCGAAGTCGCCCTCCGGCTTGAGGGCGTCGAAGACCGGCTGCACCTTGGCGACGTTCTCCGCGTCGCCGCCGTACATCAGCGCGTAGCCGTTCTCCAGGCCCCAGACGCCTCCGGAGACGCCGCAGTCGACGAAGCCTATGCCCTTGGCCGCCAGCTCCTCGGCGTGCCTCTCGTCGTCCGTCCAGCGGCTGTTGCCGCCGTCCACGACGACGTCGCCGGGCTCCAGCAGCTCGCCCAGCCGGTCGACGGTGGCCTGGGTGGCCTCGCCGGCCGGGACCATCACCCACACCACGCGCGGCGCGCTGAGCTTGCCCACAAGCTCTTCCAGGCTGTGGACGTCGGCGAGGTCCGGATTGCGGTCGTATCCGACGACGGTGTGGCCCGCGCGGCGGATCCGCTCGCGCATGTTGCCGCCCATCTTGCCGAGGCCGACGAGACCGAGCTCCATCAGTTGCGTTCCTTAGGTGTGCGAGGTGGCAAGGCGGCACCTCCGAACCCGCCGGACGGGTGCCGCGGCACTTTCGTACCCGCGTCGAGCCTAAACCCGCACGCCCGTGCACAGCTGTGGGCATACGCGCTCAGACGTACGCCCCCACCTGCGGGTTCGTCCCCACCTGTGGACAGCCACCTGCGGCGCACCACCGGCCGGACGCACGGCTCAGCCGCTCAGCCGCACCGGCATGATCAGGTACTTGTAGGCCTCGTCCGCCTCGGCGTCCACCGCGGGCCTGCCGCTGAGCAGCGCAGGCTTCGTGGAGGTCGTGAAGGACAGCTGGGCGACCGGGGAGTCGATGGCGCTCAGACCGTCCAGCAGGAAGGTCGGGTTGAAGGCGATCGAGATGTCGTCGCCCTCCAGCTGGGCGTCAACCCTTTCCACAGCCTGTGCGTCGTCGCTGGAGCCGGCCTCCAGGATGAGCACGCCCTGCTCGAAGCTGAGCCGCACCGGCGTGTTGCGCTCGGCGACCAGGGCCACGCGCTTGACGGCCTCCACGAAGGGGGCGGTCTCGATCACGGCGACGCTGTTGAACTCGGTCGGGAACAGCGTCTTGTACTTCGGGAGGTCGCCCTCCAGCAGACGCGTCGTCGTCCGGCGGCCCGCGCCCTCGAAACCGATCAGTCCCTCGCCCGCGCCCGAACCGGACAGCGCCAGGATCACCTGGTCACCGCTGGTCAGCGCCTTGGCAGTGTCCTGGAGCGTCTTGGCGGGCACCAGGGCGACCGCGGAGATGTCCGGGTTCTCCGGCTTCCACAGGAACTCGCGGACCGCGAAGCGGTAGCGGTCGGTGGAGGCCAGCGTCACCGAGTCGCCCTCGATCTCGATGCGCACACCGGTCAGGACGGGGAGCGTGTCGTCGCGGCCGGCGGCGATCGCCACCTGCTGCACGGCCGAGGCGAAGACCTCGCCGGGGACCGTGCCCGTCGCCTCCGGCATCTGCGGCAGCGCCGGATACTCCTCCACCGGCAGGGTGTGGAGGGTGAACCGCGAGGAGCCGCAGACCACCGTCGCCCGTACACCGTCTGTGGAAATCTCCACCGGCCGGTTGGGCAGGGCGCGGGAGATGTCGGCGAGCAGACGGCCGGAGACGAGGACCGTGCCCTCCTCCTCGATCTCGGCCTCCACCGACACCCGCGCCGAGACCTCGTAGTCGAAGCTGGACAGGCTCAGCTGCCCCTCCTCGGCCTTCAGCAGCAGGCCCGCGAGGACCGGCGCCGGCGGACGGGCCGGGAGGCTGCGAGCCGCCCAGGCCACTGCCTCCGCGAGTACGTCGCGTTCCACCCGGATCTTCACTGTTGCCGCCTCCTGCTGTTGCCGGCGCTGCTCGCCCTGCTTCGCCTTCGTCGTCTGACCGGTGTCGCCCGCCGCTGTGAGGGGCAGAACACCGGGGACCAGTCTGACGCACCCCACTGACAGTAGGTGCCGTTCGGGGTCAAGTCGTGACGAGGCGCGGTCGGGCCCGAGAGGCCGAGTTGTGCACAGGACCCGCTTCGAAACGAATTCCGCTCTCTCTCTAGTCGTCAGTAGTAGTAGGGCCTGTGGATACCGTGGATAACCTCGTTTGCCCAGGTCAGAGCAGGAATTTTGTCCACGGGGCCTGTGGGCGGAGCCGGTGGACAACTCGCCGTTTCTGTGGAGAACAGAAAGTTCTGCACACACCGTGCACAGGGAGGGGCGACTTCTCCCCAGCGCCGTCCCCAGCTTTACCGACGTTTCCCACAGCCCAGCCAGGCAGCCTGGTGTGACGGCTTTCACTCGACGCGGTGACAGGGCGCGTCACGTTGCCGAACAGTGGACAGGCTTGTGGAGAAGCCAGCGATCGCTGGGGACAACACTGTCCAGCCTGTGGGTTGCCCGTGGACAACTGAATGCACAGCCTGTGGATCATTTCTTCGTCCACAGCCTGTGGAGATCCTTCGTCCACGAATCCACAGGCACCTGACCTGCCCTGATGATCCCTCACCAGCCTGGCCTGTGGACAGGATCGGGACAACTTCCCAGTCCCCAAGGTGTGGACGGAAAAAACTGGCCGAATCTGTGGAGGACGGCCGTAACCCGGCGGGGATTCGAACAGCGGACAGGACAGCCGTACGAAGGCCTGGGCGGGCGGCGAGCATGCGAAAGGCGCCCCCAGGGGTCCCGGAGGCGCCTTCGTGACCGGTGGCGGCGGTCGTCAGCCGTTCTTGATGCGGTTGGTCAGCTCGGTCACCTGGTTGTAGATCGAGCGCCGCTCCGCCATGAGATTGCGGATCTTGCGGTCCGCGTGCATCACCGTGGTGTGGTCCCGGCCGCCGAACAGCGCGCCGATCTTCGGCAGCGAGAGGTCCGTCAGCTCGCGGCACAGGTACATGGCGATCTGCCGGGCCGTCACGAGCGCGCGTCCGCGCGAGGTGCCGCACAGGTCCTCGACGGTGAGGCCGAAGTAGTCGGCGGTGGCGCCCATGATGGCCGTGGAGGTGATCTCGGGGGCCGAGTCCTCGCCGCCGGGGATCAGGTCCTTGAGGACGATCTCGGTGAGGCCCAGGTCCACCGGCTGCCGGTTGAGCGACGCGAACGCCGTCACCCGGATCAGCGCGCCCTCCAGCTCGCGGATGTTGCGCGAGATCCGGGAGGCGATGAACTCCAGCACCTCCGGCGGGGCGTTGAGCTGCTCCTGGACCGCCTTCTTGCGCAGGATCGCGATGCGCGTCTCCAGCTCCGGCGGCTGGACGTCGGTGATCAGGCCCCACTCGAAGCGGTTGCGGAGCCGGTCCTCCAGCGTCACCAGCTGCTTGGGCGGCCGGTCGCTGGAGAGCACGATCTGCTTGTTGGCGTTGTGGAGGGTGTTGAAGGTGTGGAAGAACTCCTCCTGCGTCGACTCCTTGTCCGCGAGGAACTGGATGTCGTCGACGAGCAGGATGTCCATCTCGCGGTAGCGCTTGCGGAAGCTGTCGCCCTTGCCGTCGCGGATGGAGTTGATGAACTCGTTGGTGAACTCCTCCGAGCTCACGTACCGCACGCGCGTGCCGGGGTAGAGGCTGCGCGCGTAGTGCCCGATGGCGTGCAGGAGGTGGGTCTTGCCGAGTCCCGACTCCCCGTAGATGAACAGGGGGTTGTAGGCCTTGGCGGGTGCCTCGGCGACGGCGACGGCCGCCGCGTGGGCGAAGCGGTTGGAGGCGCCGATGACGAAGGTGTCGAAGAGGTACTTCGGGTTCAGTCGCGCGGTCGGCTCGCCCGGGCCGGTGGCCGGCGCGGGCTGTGCCGCGAGCGGTCCGGGTGCCCCGGTGGCGGGCCCGGGGCCGACGGGGCCGCCGCGGTGGACGTGGCCGGATCCCGTCGGCGGCTCGGGCAGGTCGCGGCGCGGACCGCGCTGCTCGTAGTCACCCCGCTGCTGGTCGTAGTCGCCGCGCGGTTTGTCGTACTCGCCGCGGGACTTTTCGTAGTCGCCACGGGTTTTTTCGTAGTCGCTGCGGGCCTGGTCGTAGTCGCCGCGCTGGGCGTCGTACGACGGGCGTTCCGGGGGCTGCGGCCGGTAGTCCTGCTGGTACGGGGTGTGGGACTCGTGGGAGTACGGCGGTGGCGGCGGCTCCTGGCCGTACGGCTCCTGCGACGGGGACGCGTAGGGGTCCCGTTCCGGGAAGCCGAGGCGCTGCTGCTGCCAGCCGTAGTCGTCCTGCTGCGCGGGGCGGGGCCAGGAGCCGGGCTCGGGGCGCTGGTACTCCTGCGGATAGGCGGGCCGGGCGGTGGGGAGCTGGTCGGCGCGGTTGCGGCCGTATCCCTCGTACTCGTCGCGGTCGCGGTCGCGGTATTCCTCGCGGCTCCCCTGGCCGGGGGCGGGGAGCTCGGGCTCCTCGTAGCGGTGCTGGGGGCGGGCGGGCGGCGCCTGGGGTGCCTGGGGCGCCTGTGGAGCGGCGCCGGCGGGTTCGCCCGCGGTGTCGTCGACGGTGATCGCGATGCGGATCGGGCGCCCGCACTCGCGGCTCAGGGTCTCGCTGACGATCGGCGCGAGGCGGCCCTCCAGTACGCCCTTCGCAAATTCGTTCGGTACGGCGAGCAGGGCGGTGTCGGCGACCAGCGCAAGCGGCTGGCAGCGGCGGATCCAGTGCTCGTCCTTCGACTCGACGCCCTGCCCGCGGCCCTCTCCGAGAAGTTGCTCCAATACGCGTGGCCACACTGCGGCAAGATCGGCAGGTACGTCAGCCACAGGGCACGCTCTCTCACGAGTCCCTCGAAGGTGTGATTCGGGGACGGGTCGGGATGAAACTCGGGTGGGGCAGGGATAAGGGAACGAATCGGAGTCCAGTCACGGTAGTCAGCGCGACGGGTAGGGTTCAAGTTGTTGTCCCCAGCCTGTGGACAAGTGTCTCCCGGTCACCGCTGGTTTGACCGAATGGCGCAGTCGCACGTACCGTAACCAGGTCGAGTTGTCGATGGCTGCTGCCGCCTGCCTCCGATGGGCACAGGTCACGTCCAAGGTGATCGAAAAGCGGTGCACTCGGGCGTAACGCGAGCTACTCGTGGGCGCACGGTGACAGCCAGGACGGCACCCCGCCACCACCCGATTCTTTCTGGAGCCCCCGAGTGAGCAAGCGCACCTTCCAGCCGAACAACCGTCGCCGCGCGAAGACCCACGGCTTCCGGCTGCGTATGCGTACCCGTGCCGGCCGCGCGATTCTCGCGACCCGCCGCAGCAAGGGTCGCGCCCGTCTGTCCGCCTGATCCCGGTCAGGTCATGACATCGTGCTGCCCACCGAGAACCGGCTGAGGCGGCGCGAGGACTTCGCGACCGCGGTACGACGAGGTCGCCGGGCCAGCCGCCCGGCCCTCGTCGTCCACCTTCGAAGCGGTGCCACGGACCCGCACGCGCCTGGGGAGAGCGCTCCCCGGACACGTGCGGGTTTCGTCGTGAGCAAAGCCGTGGGTGTCGCGGTCGTGCGCAACAAGGTGAAGCGCAGGCTTCGCCATCTGATGCGCGACCGGATCGACCTGTTGCCCCCCGGTAGCCTGGTAGTCGTACGAGCGCTGCCCGGTGCGGGTGACGCCGACCATGCACAGCTGGCCC
This sequence comes from Streptomyces sp. NPDC001599, assembly GCF_042893535.1. NCBI lineage: Bacteria > Bacillati > Actinomycetota > Actinomycetes > Kitasatosporales > Streptomycetaceae > Streptomyces > Streptomyces sp. NPDC001599. Next base: position 49,763 of record NZ_JBIAVA010000022.1, on the reverse strand, counting down.
GAGACCTGGACGCCGCCCTGGCGCGGCTACTGGGAGGGGGCGCGCGATGAAGTACCCGCTGCTGGCTCTGATCAAGCTCTACCAGTGGACGATCAGTCCGCTGCTGGGGCCGGTGTGCAAGTACTACCCGTCGTGTTCCCACTACGGCTACACGGCCATCGACCGGCACGGAGCCGTCAAGGGCACGGCACTCACCGCCTGGCGCATTCTGCGGTGCAATCCGTGGTCGCTGGGCGGCGTGGACCATGTTCCGCCGCGCAAGCGCCCGCGGTGGCACGAAATGCTGCGTGCCGCCTGGCGGGCACGCAAGGGCGGGACCTCCGCCGCCGAACCGGCCACCGAAGGAAGGCCTGCTCATCCGAGCTCGTCCGATCCTTCGAGCCCGGCCGCAGAGACCTCGCCCCATGCCCAAGGAGCATGATTAGTGGACACGATTGCCAGCCTCTTCAGCTTTATCACCTGGCCCGTCTCCTGGGTCATCGTCCAGTTCCACACGGTGTACGGGGCGATCTTCGGACCTGACACCGGATGGGCCTGGGGCCTGTCCATCGTGTCCCTGGTGGTCCTCATCCGCATCTGCCTGATCCCGCTCTTCGTGAAGCAGATCAAGGCGACGCGCGGCATGCAGACGCTCCAGCCGGAGATGAAGAAGATCCAGGAGCGCTACAAGAACGACAAGCAGCGTCAGTCCGAAGAGATGATGAAGCTGTACAAGGAGACGGGCACCAACCCGCTCTCCTCGTGCCTTCCCATCCTGGCGCAGTCCCCGTTCTTCTTCGCCCTGTACCACGTGCTCAACGGCATCGCGTCCGGCGACACCATCGGCGCCGTCAACCAGGACCTGCTGGAGAGCGCGCAGAAGGCGCACATCTTCGGAGCCCCGCTCGCCTCCAAGTTCTTCAGCAGCGAGAGCGACGTCGCCGCCCTCAGCGCCTCCCTGACCGACGTCCGCGTCGTGACCGCGATCATGATCGTGCTGATGTCGGCCTCGCAGTTCTTCACCCAGCGCCAGCTGATGACGAAGAACGTCGACACCACGGTGAAGACGCCGTTCATGCAGCAGCAGAAGATGCTGATGTACGTCTTCCCCGTCATGTTCGCCGTCTTCGGTGTCAACTTCCCCGTCGGTGTCCTCGTCTACTGGCTGACCACGAACGTGTGGACCATGGGCCAGCAGATGTACGTCATCCGCAACAACCCGACGCCGGGCTCCAAGGCGCAGGCCTCCTACCTGGAGCGGCTGCACAAGAGCGTCACCGAGCACGGCAGGACCCGTCGCCGGGGCGAGAAGGCCATCGTGAAGGCCATCGTCGCCAAGGGCCGGGACCGCAACGAGGCCGAGCGGAAGTTCATCAACGGTCTGAACAAGGCGGGCCTGGCGGCTCAGGCCGACGGCACCGTGGTGAAGAGCGACACCGCTGTGGCCGCCCAGAGCGCGGACGGCTCGACCGTGGCCACTGCGGCTCAGCCCAAGCGCCAGCAGCCCAAGCGGCAGAGCAAGTCCCAGCGCCAGGCCAAGCCCGCCGGTGAGGCCGAGCCGAAGACATCGCTGACCAAGTCGGACGAGCCGCAGGACGCCAAGCCGGCCGGTAAGCAGGACGCCAAGCCTGCCGCCGGTGCCAAGAAGCCGGCTCAGAAGTCCGGCGGCGGTGGCCGCAGCAAGGCCCAGTCCGGTCAGCGCAAGGGCCCGCAGCGGCCCAAGTCCCCGTCGAAGAAGTAAGAAGGAGTCCATCCCGTGACGGAAGGCACCACCTCCGCCGCTGCCGAGGGTGCAGACACCCTCACCCGCCTCGAGCAGGAGGGCGAGATCGCCGCGGACTACCTGGAGGGTCTGCTCGACATCGCCGACCTCGACGGTGACATCGACATGGACGTCGAGGCCGACCGTGCCTCCGTCTCGATCATCAGCGACAGCAAGAGCAGGGACCTGGAGAAGCTGGTCGGCCGGGACGGTGAGGTGCTGGAGGCTCTGCAGGAGCTCACGCGCCTGGCCGTGCACCGGGAGACCGGTGACCGCAGCCGCCTGATGCTCGACATCGCGGGCTACCGCGCGGACAAGCGCGCCGAGCTGTCCGAGCTGGGTGCCAAGGCCGCCGCCGAGGTCAGGAGCAGCGGCGAGTCCGTACGGCTGAAGCCGATGACGCCCTTCGAGCGCAAGGTCGTGCACGACGCGGTCAAGGCCGCGGGACTGCGCAGCGAGTCCGAGGGCGAGGAGCCGGAGCGCTTCGTCGTCGTGCTTCCCGCCTGATCGGTTCTCTCGTTCTCCGGCCCCGTCTGTTGCGCAGGCGGGGCCGAATTTTGTCAGCCTGATAGTTCTGGTGGTTCTGGTATCGGCGCCCGGTGCGCCGGTGCCGTACGGAAGGACGGTCCCCGTGTCGGAGGCAGCGGAACTCCCCCCTGTACCCGAGCAGGCACGTGATGTGTTCGGTGATCGCTACGCGGACGCGGTCCGCTACGCGGAACTGCTTGCCGAGGCGGGGGTGAAGCGTGGTCTGATCGGCCCGCGCGAAGTACCCCGGCTTTGGGAGCGGCATCTGCTGAACTGCGCGGTGCTCTCGGAGGTCGTACCCGAGGGAGTGACGGTGTGCGACGTCGGCTCGGGAGCCGGCCTGCCCGGTATCCCGCTGGCGCTGGTGCGGGAAGACCTGAAGATCACCCTTCTTGAGCCGCTGCTGCGCCGCACGAACTTCCTGACCGAGGTCGTGGAGCTGCTGGGCCTGGACCATGTCACCGTGGTGCGGGGCCGGGCCGAGGAGGTCATGGGCAAGCTGCCGCCGGTGCATGTGGTGACGGCCCGTGCCGTAGCTCCGCTGGACCGCCTCGCCACCTGGGGCATTCCCCTGCTGCGCCCCTACGGGGAGATGCTCGCCCTGAAGGGCGACACGGCTGAGGAGGAGCTGAAGGCGGCGACCGCGGCGCTGAGCAAACTCGGTGCGGAGCAGACGTCCATCCTCCACGTGGGAGAGGGCGTCGTGGATCCCCTGTCCACCGTGGTGCGGGTAGAGGTGGGTGAGAGCCCCGGTGGTGTGCGCTTCGCCGCCAAGCGGGCCAAGGCCGCTCGGACCGGTCGGACGCGCCGACGTCGCGGATAGTGTCCGACTTCGCTCGGATGGTCAGCCGTACTCCACACAAGCTGCCCTGCTCACGCATGCCGGAGTGTCGCGGCAGTTCGGCATCAGCTGCTGTGCATCGTGTTTCACGTGAAACGTCGCTCACTGCTGCACGGCATCATCAGCCGCGGCCGCGCCGCGGCCGATCCCCGCGACCGGAAGCCTCTCGGGTCGCTCGGAGAGGGCACGGAGTTGTCCACAGAGGTGGATTTCTCCACAGAAGACCAGGCCTCACTGGTTCATGACCCCGGAGGCATGGGAGGCTCTGTTCATTGCGAGCCTGAAGTCGAGGAGAGTGAATCCTTGCGGTCCGACGCCAATATCGCGGGACCGATGACCGATCCGGTCCCCGGTCCCCGTACCGAGTCGATGGGGGCGGATGTTTCACGTGAAACACCGCCTCCGATGGACGACACACCGATCGGTCGTGCTGCCCAACTGGCGGTGGAGGCTCTGGGCCGCGCCGGCGAGGGGCTGCCGCGACCCGAGCAGACCCGGGTCATGGTCGTAGCGAACCAGAAGGGCGGTGTGGGCAAGACGACGACGACCGTCAATCTTGCCGCGTCACTCGCCCTGCACGGTGCGAGAGTCCTGGTTGTCGACCTCGACCCGCAGGGCAACGCCTCCACCGCGCTGGGGATCGACCATCACGCCGATGTGCCCTCCATCTACGACGTGCTGGTCGAGAGCCGTCCGCTCTCGGAAGTGGTCCAGCCGGTTCCCGATGTCGAGGGTCTGTTCTGCGCTCCCGCCACGATCGATCTCGCCGGTGCGGAGATCGAACTGGTCTCACTGGTGGCACGCGAGAGCCGGCTCCAGCGAGCGATCACGGCGTACGAGCAGCCGCTGGACTACATCCTCATCGACTGCCCGCCCTCCCTCGGTCTGCTGACCGTCAATGCTCTCGTCGCGGGCCAGGAGGTGCTGATTCCCATCCAGTGCGAGTACTACGCCCTGGAAGGGCTGGGGCAGCTGCTGCGCAACGTCGACCTGGTGCGGGGCCATCTCAATCCCACACTGCATGTGTCGACGATCCTCCTCACCATGTACGACGGCCGGACGCGGCTCGCGTCGCAGGTCGCGGACGAAGTGCGCAGCCACTTCGGTGAGGAGGTGTTGCGGACGAGCATTCCCCGCTCGGTCCGTATCTCCGAGGCCCCGAGTTACGGGCAGACGGTACTGACCTACGATCCAGGATCAAGTGGAGCCCTCTCCTATCTGGAGGCGGCCCGTGAGATCGCGCTGAGGGGTGTGGGCGTCGCCTATGACGCGACCCACGCCCACCTCGGCGCTCAGAACGATCCGAGCATGGTGGAGGGGACCCAGTGAGTGAGCGACGGAGGGGGTTGGGCCGTGGCCTCGGTGCACTGATCCCCAACGCCCCGACCGAGAAGTCGGTTGCCTCGGCGGCCTTGGGAAGCGCGGCTTCTGCGGCCCCTGGGGCGATGCCTCTGCTGCCGCACGAGCGTGGGGTGGCCGCGGCGAAGGTGGCCACGCTGCCGCATGTTTCACGTGAAACCGAAGAGCCGACGGCACCGCAGGGTGTGGAAGGGCTTCGGCCGCCCATGGGGGCGCACTTCGCCGAGGTTCCGCTCGACGCCATCACGCCGAACCCGAAGCAGCCGCGCAAGGACTTCGACGACGACGCGCTGGCCGAGCTCGTCACCTCCATCCGCGAGGTCGGTCTCCTCCAGCCGGTTGTCGTTCGGCCGACGGAGCCCGGACGCTATGAGCTCATCATGGGTGAGCGCCGCTTCCGCGCCTGCCGAGAGCTGGAGCTGGACGCCATCCCGGCGATCGTGCGGGCGACGGAGGACGAGAAGCTCCTCTTGGACGCGCTCTTGGAGAACCTGCACCGCGCTCAGCTGAATCCGCTGGAGGAGGCCTTCGCCTACGACCAGTTGCTGAAGGACTTCAACTGCACGCATGACCAGCTGGCGGACCGCATCGGCCGCTCCCGCCCGCAGGTGTCCAACACCTTGCGCCTGCTGAAGCTCTCCCCGAAGGTGCAGAACCGGGTGGCGGCAGGTGTGCTCTCCGCGGGACACGCGCGAGCCCTGCTGTCCGTCGACGACCCGGAGGAGCAGGATCGGCTGGCGCACCGCATCGTGGCCGAAGGGCTCTCGGTGCGGTCGGTCGAAGAGATCGTGACCCTGATGGGTTCCCGGCCGCAGAAGCCGCAGCGAGCCAAGGGCCCGCGCGCCGGCTCTCTGGTCTCCCCAGCGCTGTCGGACCTCGCGACGCGGCTCTCGGACCGCTTCGAGACGCGGGTGAAGGTCGACCTGGGACAGAAGAAAGGCAAGATCACCGTGGAGTTCGCCTCCATGGACGACCTTGAGCGGATCCTCGGCAGTCTCGCTCCCGGCGAAGGCCCCGTCCTGCAGAAGGGCCTCCTGGAGGACGAGGACGGGGACGCCGAGTCCTGATCGGCTGTCTTGAGGGCGGGCCGCGTCCGGTGCATACCGGAACACGGTCCGCCCTTTGCTTTGCGTCGGTGTCGGGTCCACCGCATCGTGGATACGATGCGAGCGAGAGAGCGTTGTCACCCGGCGGTACCTCTGAGAGGAAGGCAGGGGCCATGCGAACGATGAGCCGCACCGAGTGGGTGAGCGCGGGCTTGGGGCTGGGCGCGGTCGGTGGGTTCGTCGGCAGCCTGCTCAGGGAACGGAGCGCTCTGACAGCCGCCCGCGACGCGGCAGGGGAAGGAAGCGAGGAACAGCCTTCATGGGGCGCCGGCTCGTACCGCTCACGCTGGACAACCTTCAGGACCTTCCCCAGCGCTGTCGCTCGTGCGTCTTCTGGGAACTGGACCCCGTCAGCGGCGAGGCCGCGGTAGAGGCCGGTACGCCGGCCCTGGAGAAGGAGTCCTGGATTTCCGCCGTGCTGCTGGACTGGGGATCCTGCGGCCGGGTGGTCTACGTCGATGACGTACCGGTGGGCTTCGTTCTCTACGCCCCGCCCGCGTATGTGCCGCGCTCGACGGCGTTCCCCACCAGTCCGGTCTCTTCCGACGCGGTTCAGTTGATGACCGCGTTCGTGATGCCGGGGTACCAGGGCCAGGGACTGGGCCGGGTGATGGTCCAGACGGTCGCCAAGGATCTCCTGCGTCGTGGCTTCAAGGCCATAGAGGCGTTCGGGGATGCCCGCTGGAAGGAGCCCGCCTGCGTCCTGCCGGCGGAGCATCTCCTGGCGGTGGGCTTCAAGACGGTCCGACCGCACCCCCGGAATCCACGGCTGCGGCTGGATCTCCGCTCCACGCTGTCCTGGAAGGAAGACGTGGAGATGGCACTGGACCGCCTGCTCGGCGCCGTGCAGAAGGAACCGGCACTGCGTCCGCTGTAGCTACGCACGGGAGACTGCTGTACACCGAATGGGCCGACCCGTTCGGGTCGGCCCATTCGTGTTTCACGTGAAACGTCAGTCGACGATCGTCAGTCGGCGATGAAGTCCTCGAGGTCGCGGACGATCGCGGCCTTCGGCTTCGCACCGACGATGGTCTTGGCGACCTCGCCACCCTGGTAGACGTTCAGGGTCGGGATGGACATGACGCCGTACTTGGCGGCCGTACCCGGGTTCTCGTCGATGTTCAGCTTGACGATCTCGATCTTGTCGCCGTACTCGGCGGCGATGGCCTCGAGAGACGGCGCGATCTGGCGGCACGGACCGCACCAGGCGGCCCAGAAGTCCACCAGGACGGGCTTGTCGTTCTTGAGGACGTCCTGCTCGAAGGAGTCGTCGGTCACATGCTTCAGGGTGCCGGCCACGGCGGGCTCCTAACTGGTTGGTGCGGGGGATGGGGTGGTCAGACGGCGGTCTTCTCGGGCTCCGCCTTGTCCTCGTCGCTGAGGGCGGCGAGGAAGCGCTCGGCGTCGAGCGCGGCGGAGCATCCGGTGCCCGCGGCGGTGATCGCCTGGCGGTAGGTGTGGTCGACCACGTCACCGGCTCCGAAGACACCCGTCAGGTTGGTGCGCGTCGAGGGCGCGTCGACCTTCAGGTAGCCCTCCGGGTCCAGGTCGAGCTGGCCCTTGAAGAGCTCGGTGCGCGGGTCGTGGCCGATCGCAATGAACAGGCCGGTCACCGGCAGATCGGAGAGCTCGCCGGTCTTGACGTTGCGCAGCTTCAGGCCCGCCAGCTTCTGGTCGCCCTGGACCTCGGCGACCTCGCTGTCCCAGACGAACGTGATCTTGGGGTCGGCGAAGGCGCGCTCCTGCATCGCCTTGGACGCGCGCAGAGTGTCCCGGCGGTGGACGATCGTCACGGACTTCGCGAAGCGGGAGAGGAAAGTGGCCTCCTCCATCGCGGTGTCCCCACCGCCGATCACGGCGATGTCCTGGTCCTTGAAGAAGAAGCCGTCACAGGTCGCGCACCAGGAGACACCACGACCGGACAGCGCGTCCTCGTTCGGCAGGCCGAGCTTGCGGTGCTGGGAGCCAGTGGTGACGATGACGGCCTTGGCCCGGTGGACCGTGCCCGCGGTGTCGGTGACGGTCTTGATCTCACCGCTGAGGTCGACGGCCACGACGTCGTCGGGGATCAGCTCGGCCCCGAAGCGCTCCGCCTGGGCCCGCATGTTGTCCATGAGCTCGGGGCCCATGATGCCGTCCTGGAAGCCGGGGAAGTTCTCCACCTCGGTGGTGTTCATCAGCGCTCCGCCCGCGGTGACGGCACCCTCGAACACCAGCGGCTTCAGGGACGCTCGCGCGGTGTAGAGCGCCGCCGTGTAGCCGGCGGGCCCGGAGCCGATGATGATCACGTTTCGGACGTCGCTCACGGCTTCATTCCTCGTCTCTGGACTGCGTCTTCAGGGCCGGGTGGAGCTGCACTCGGAACTCTCACCCCACCTAACGGATCCTACGGGGCGCGCATTCCCGCTGTGCCCGGGCACACGGCGGCAGGGCCCCGCCCGTCTGGCGAGGGGCAGGAAGGACCGCTACGAACGCGCGTAGGAGTGCTCGAGAAGGATCTTTGCCTTGCCTACCGCGGGCTGATCCACGCACGTCGTCTCAACGATGTAGGCGGTGACCCGGGTGTCATTGGTGGCGTCGGGCAGTACCACCAGCAGGGCTTCCCTGCCCTTGTAGACGCCCGGCTCCGTGGCGATCACAGCGTCGTCGCGACCGATGCCCATGCGGATGCACTCAGGGACGGTGGGCTGCTTGAAGACATGGTTCTCGGCGGTCTCGCCACCGTTCTCGGACTCCATGCCGAAACTGCGCGGCGTACGTGATCCGCCGCTGTCGGTGCTCCCGGCCGCGAGCAGGCCGGAGACCTTGTCCTGGAGCCGGCCCTCGGCGAAGGTGTCCGCGAGCGCGGTCTGCTGTTCGTGGGCGGTGTCGTGGGAGGGGCTCTCTCCGGTGAGGGAGGACACGATGACCGAGCCGAGCCCGATTGCGGCAGCGGCGGCCACGGCGCCGAGTACGACGATCCTTCGCCGACCGCTTCGGCGGCGGTCCTTGCGGCCGGGGCCGGTGGAGGAGGGTCGCGCGTGCCCGGCGGGCCGGTCGGCCGGTGCCGAAGTTTCACGTGAAACACGTGGGTCGTCGTCGCCCCCCGGCAGGGGCTCGTTCGCCAGGGCGGCGTCGATACGGGCGGCCACGTCGTCGGGCATGGGCGGTGGGGAAGGCAGGGTGCCGAGCAGCCCCTGGATCTCTTCCAGCGACGCGTAGACGTCCGCGCAGAGCTCGCAGCCTTCCAGGTGACGCCGTACGTCGGTGGTCCGAGTGCTCGGGAGGAGGCCTTCGGCGAGGTCGGAGATCTCCGCGACGTCCGGGTGCCCGGTCATGTCTGTCGTCGACGACGTCACGCTCGTCCACCTCCGCCCTTCACTGCGGCTGAATCACTCGGCCCTGCTTCCGGCGGATCCGCACGCCGCGGTCCCGCTGCCGGTGGGACGGATGCCCCCGGCGTCCGGTTCCGCTCCGGGCCGGGCTTCCTGCCGTCTCCGCTGCCGTCCGGACGCAGGTGGGTGATCAGTGGCAGGAGCCGGGCTCTGCCCCGGGCACACCGGCTCTTGATCGTGCCACTCGGTACGTCGAGGATGCGGGCTGCCTCCGCGACCGGATAGCCCTGCATGTCGACCAGGACGAGAGCGGCCCGCTGGTCGGCGGGCAGGGTGCCCAGGGCCTCCAGCAGCTGGCGGTGCAGGTCGTTGCGCTCCGCGGGAGCGGAGGCCGACTCGTGCGGTTCCAGCAGCTGCTCCAGGCGTTCGGTGTCATCGACGGGCGCGGTCTTCCGCGAGGCGGCCTTGCGGACACGGTCCAGACAGGCGTTCACCGTGATCCGGTGCAGCCAGGTGGTGACGGCCGCCTGTCCACGGAAGGTGTGGGCGGCCCGGTAGGCGGAGACGAGCGCGTCCTGGACGGCGTCGGCGGCCTCCTCACGGTCCCCCAGCGTCCGCAGGGCCACCGCCCAGAGCCGGTCGCGGTGACGGCGCACGAGCTCACCGAAGGCGTCGGGGTCGCCCTCGACGTGGCGGGCGAGCAGTTCCTGGTCGGTCACTCCGTCATGACTCGCGCCGCCCGCCATCACACCCCTCTCCCCGCGGTAGGTGCCGTCAGCTGGTCACCTTGATGTCGGCGACACGGCCCCGGAACTGCCCGTCCGTCACGGGCAGCTTGGTCAGCCAGACCAGAAGGTAGCGGGTCTTCACCGCCTTGTCCGGCTTGAGGTCCACCGTCGTACCGTTTCCGCCGGCAACCTTCTCGTACCCTTCGAAGGACTGCGGTTCCGAGTCCGTGTCCCCGGCGGAACGGAGCTCCACCGAAGTGTCGCCACCGAACGTCAGAGCCACCTTGCCGACCTGCTGCACCTTGCCGAGGTCGACCACGATGCCCACACCCGGCTTCAACCGCCCGAAGTCGGCGCTCGCGTAGTGGCTCGTCTGCCAATAGCTTCCGGGGTCGCCGTCGTAGGCCTTGCCGACGTTCTCCGGGTACTCGGACCCGTCTGATCCGAACGGGTCGTAGTCGTGCGCCCCCGCGATGGTGATCGGTCGGCTGACCGGCTCCTTCGGACTCTTGTCGTTGTCGCCGTCCACCGTCTGCGTCTGGTTCGGGTCGTCGGCCTTGCCGCCCCGCTCCATCAGGGCGTCCGCGAGCTGCCAGCTGCCGAGTCCGAGTGCGGCGATCAGCAGAGCCGACACGCCCCACTTCAGGGCCTTGCCGGTGCGGCTCTGCAGCGGGGGCGGTGGCGCGGGCACGGGCTGGGTGGCACCGGGGCGCGGCGCCGGACGGCCGTACCCACCCTGCTGGTAGGCCGTGCGCTGGTACTGGGGCGGTGCGGTGTACGCCGGCTCCGGCGGGCGGATGCGGGGCATCTCGCCGATCGCCTTCACCAGTTCCTCCGGCGTGGTGCACGGGGACTCGTGCCGGGAAGCGGTGGCACCGTCGTTGGCGAGCGCCCGCATCGCCAGTTCGGACAGGCCGCGGTGGACGCCGGCGCGTACCTGGTCCGGCGGGATCAGCCCGATGTCCTTGGGCAGACCCGCCAGACCGTGCGCGTCGCTCTCGTAGGGCCAGCGCTGGGTGAGCGTGGCGTACAGCAGGGCTCCGATGGCCTCGGTGTCGGTGCGCTGCGGGGTGTCGGAACTGATGCCGCGCAGTGCGGCGTTGACGGCCAGCCCGCGGATCCGCCACTGGCCCGTCGACGTACGCAGCACCGCGTTGGGGCTCAGACGCAGATGGGCGAGGCCCTCCCGGTGCGCGGCCGCCATGGCCGACGCGATCTGACTGACCATCTGGTAGGCGTCGTACACCTCCAGCGGCCCGGCGGCGAGGAGAGCGGTCAGCTCGGTGGCATCGGGGAGCCACTCGTGCACGACGTAGACGAGGTCGTTGTCCTCGACGGCGTCCAGTACCTGGACGAAACGGGGATCGCCGAGCAGTGCGGACGAGCGTGCCGCGGCCAGCACGGACCGGGCGCGCGGGTGGTCCGCGGGGAGCAGGTGAACTCCGACGGCGCGGCGCAGCTTCTCGTCGACGGCCCGCCAACTGCTGAAGCCGTCCAGACGGGTGACGCATTCCTCGAGGCGGTAGCGTCTGGCGAGCTTGTGCCCGCTGTGCAGTTCGGGCGGCGAGGCCTTGCCGGGCTCCTCGCTCGTGGGGTTCCCCTGTGCCTCGTCGCTGTCCGTGTCCCGCTCCCGGTTGTTGGCCACCCCGTCGGCCGTGGACTGGTCCGCCTGTGCGGTCAGCGGCTCATCGCCGCTGTTGTCTGCCACGTCGACGGCAGCTGTGCTCCGTTCCGCCACCGTCGTTCCTGCCTCCCCATTCCGTGCGCGTCGGCCGACTTCCGATCCGCGCGTCCGACGCCGAACCCAATTGTGCCCACAGTCCGCCGCTAAGCACGACACACAGCGGCGAGCGATGGTTGTGCGCCTACCCCGGGTCTCAGCGTCCCAGGCGTCCGCGCACCATGCCGACCAGCGAGTTGACCTCTTCGATGCGCATGCGGCGGGCGGCGACGAAGAAGACACCGAACAGGAGCACTCCGCCGGCCAGCAGTGCGGCGAATGATCCCACGGCGCCCTGGCCGAGCGAGCGGCTGATCGCGTAGCAGGCGGCGCCACCGACCAGGGCGGCCGGGACGGACGCGATGCACAGCCGGGCGTACGTGCGCAGCACGCGTGCGCCGTCCAGGTCCCCGCCGAGCCGCTTGCGCAGCCTGCGCCAGGCGACGCCCACGCCGATCACGTAGGCCAGGCCGTAGGAGGCGGCCATGCCGACGACGGCCCAGCGCGAGGGCAGCAGGAGGAAACACAGGCCCGAGGCGGCGGCGTTGACCACGGCCACGATGACGGTGTTGTAGAAGGGCGTCCGGGTGTCCTCGTAGGCGTAGAAGGCACGCAGGACGACGTACTGCACGGAGTACGGGATGAGGCCAAGCCCGAAGGCCATCAGCATGTAGCCCATGTTGGTGGCTTCGCTGGTGCCCGAGGAGCCGAACATGAGCGTGCACATCGGGATGCCGAGCGCGACGAAACCGAAGGAGACCGGCACGATGGCCACGGCTGTCGTGCGCAGGCCCTGGGAGATGTCGTCCCGGACCGCTCCCCCGTCCTCCTCGGAAGCCGAGCGGGAGATGCGGGGCAGCAGGGCGGCCATCAGCGAAACGGTGATGATGGCCTGCGGCAGGCCCCAGATCAGCTGTGCGTTGGCGTAGGCCGCGAAACCGGTGCCGTCGACGGGCGAGGCCTTGCCCGCAGCGGTGGAGAGCTGGATGACGATCATGGCGCCCGCCTGGTTGGCCAGGACGAACAGGACCGTCCACTTGGCGAGGGTGATGGCCTTGCCCAGCCCGTGGCCCCTCCAGTCGAAGCGCAGCCGGAGCCGGAAACCCGTCTCCCGCAGGTACGGGATCATGGCCAGGGACTGCACGATGAGTCCCAGCAACACCCCGATGCCGAGCAGACGCTCGCCCTCCGGCGGGATGCTCGTCACCTTCATGCCCGAGGTTTCCGCGGTGCCGTAGACCCAGATGAACAGGCCGAGGGTCACGATGATGACGATGTTGTTCAGGACCGGGGTCCACATCATCGCGCCGAACCTGCCGCGGGCGTTGAGGACCTGCCCCATCACCACATGCAGGCCCATGAAGAAGATGGACGGCAGGAAATAGCGGACGAAGGTGATACCGACCTCGTTGGCGGCCGGGTCACTGGCGACGGGGTTGGACAGGAGCCGGATCAGCAGGGGCGCGGCCAAGACCGTGATCACTGTCAGCGCGCCCAGCGCGACCATGACGAGGGTCAGGAGGCGGTTGGCGAAGGCCTCGCCCCCGTCCTCGTCGTCCTTCATGGCTCGTACGAGCTGCGGAACGAAGACCGAGTTGAGACCGCCGCCGACGGTGAGGATGTAGATCATCGTGGGCAGCTGGTAGGCGACCTGGAACGTGTCGCCGAGCAGACCGACACCCAGAGCAGAGACGATCAGCGCCGACCGGACGAACCCGGTCAGTCGCGACACCATCGTGCCGGCCGCCATCACGGCGCTCGACTTCAGCAGGCCCCCCGCGCGCCCGCCCTTCTTGGGCGCGGCCCGGGTGGCCGCGGGCTCGGGCTCCTGGAGGGGAGCCTCGGCCGCCTCGGGGGTGGGGGCCACCGCGTACTGGCCGGGTGCGGGTGCCGCGTGGTGCCCGGGCGTCGGAGCGGGGTTCCCGTACTGAGCGGGGCCCCCGTACTGGCCGTGTGTCTGAGCGTTCCCGTACGGATCGGGCCCCTGGTGCCCGCCGTACTGGCCCGGCGGCGGTGGCGGTGGCGCGCCGTACTGGCCCGGCCCAGCCGCCCCGCCGTACGGCCCCGGCGCGGGTGCGGGGGCCGGTACGGCGGCCTGGTCGTCGTACGAGGGGTGGCCGCCGCCCTGCTGCTGGTCGCGGAACAGGTGCGCGAAGGCGTCCGGCTCGTGACGCTGGTCTCCGGCCTGGCCGACCAGGTCGTCCACGCCCACGAACTGCGTGGTCCGAGGGTCGTCGCCGTACGGCAGGTACTGCGTCGGCCCCTCCGGCTCCGGGGCCGGAGTCTGGGCCCACACGCGGGGATCGGGCGCGTAGGGCGACTGGGCGGGCTGGGAGTACAGCGGCTGCTGCGGCGGGTACGTGCCCGGGGGCGGCGGGGGGTGCGCGGCGCGGTCGTAGAGCGCCTCGGAGACCGGGTCCTGGGCGGAGAGGTCCTGGGCCCGGTAGGGATCCTGGTCGTAGGCGTCCTGGAGGTACATGTCCGCGGGCGGCTGCGGCGGCGTCTGGCCGGTGTCCGGCTGCGGGCCCTGGGGGTGACCCGAGCCGTCCGCGGCCTGACCGCGGTCACCGTCGTACGGCGCGTTCATGGTTACCCCACCTCATCGTCCCGGGCCGACCGGCCACGACATCCTCAACGGTCCACTCTCTCACCCGTGCCGGACGGGTCGTCGCTTTCCGCTGCGGTGTCCGGTGTCGGGTCACTCGGCTGCTCCGGATCGTCCTCGGCGTTCTCCGAAGCCTCCGACGGTCCGGAATCACCCTCCGCGGCCTCCTCGCCGTCCTCGCCCGCCTCGGCCTTCTCGGCCTTCTCGGCCTTCTCGGCGGCACGGGCCGCGGCGCGCTTGCGCTGCGTGTACATCCGGAAGCCGGCGAGGACGAGCAGCAGGACGCCGCCTCCGATGACGAGCATCACGGTGGCCGTGATCTCGGTGACCTTCACGTCGAAGGTGACCGGCTTGCCGTACGGCCGCCCGTCCGTCGTGTACAGCTGGGCGATCACCGTCGCCCGGCCGTTGGCGTTGGCCGACGTGGTGAACTTCACCGACTGGCTGTGGCCGCCGGAGACCGAGATCGGCTGCTCCTCGTAGCGGGCGCCGTCGATCTCGAGGCGGGTCGGGTTCGTCGAGGTGAGCCGCAGGACCAGCGGGCCGACGTCCTGCACCAGGTTGTTCTGCACGGTCACCGGGATGGTGGCGCTGCGGCCGGAGAGCTTCGTCTCCGACTTGTCGATCAGTCTGACCCGGCCGGTCAGCCCGTCGAGGTACCTCTTCACTCCGGCGCGGAACGACTCGGCCTCGGCGGCCCGGCCGCGCCACGACACGGACAGCTCCCGGTTCAGGGCGCGTCCGAAGGGGGTCACCACCCGGGACGGGTCCGAGAGCACGACCTTGAAGCTGTCCAACGCGTCCTGCGTTCGCGCGCTCTCCACGAACGCCGACCGGGGCAGCTCCTTCTTGCGCAGCGCCGACGGGTAGGAGGAGGTGCCCGGAACCTTGGTGGCGGCGTCCGGATCCGGCTTGGCCGCGGCGGCCGCCGCCAGCTTCTGGGACTGGGACCATGTGCCGCTCTGGAGGGCCCGCAGCCCTTCGGCCATGGCGCGCGCCTGGCTTCCGGAGGGCGTGCGCTGCGGGGCGATGACCACGCTGCGCTGCTTGTCGGTCTGGAGGCCCAGCCCCAGGCTCTGGGCGAGGAAGCGCTGCACGGCGAGCGTAGACGCGGACGCCGTCGTCAGGTCGCCCTCGAACGCCGTGGACATCCGGGCGTCCGCCACCACGGCCGTGGTGCCGCCGCCGATGGGGCGGGCGGCGGACGGTGTGTACGGCAGGGCGTCGGTCTCCTGGAGGCTGTCGCTGCGCGCGATCACCTTGTCGGCGCCCGCGGAGGTGGCGACCTTGACGATCGACCGGTCGACGGCGCCTTCCACGGGCCAGGCGAACTCGGTGTTCGGCTTCACATGGAGGATCGGCTCGACGGTGTTGGCGACGACGTCCGTCGCGTCCTTGAGCTGACTCAGCGAGCCGGTGACGTCCGTGCCGTTGTGGGCGAGGGACGCCAGGTCGGGGTCGGCGAAGGGGAGGGCGACGACCTCCTCGTCGGCCACCGCGTCCTGCAGGTCGGCGAGCCACTGCTTGGCGATCGTCTGGTGGGTGCCGGCGGTGGTCTGGTCCCCGTCCCGGACGCGATAGCTGCCCGTCATCGCGTCGACGGAGGCCAGCAGGTCCGGGTCGACCACCCAGGTGACGTCGAGATCCTTGCCCAGCGTCACCATCTGGTTCAAGCGGCCGCCGGGGGAGATCTCCTTGGCCAGGTCGTCATTGAGGAAGACCGGGGTCTGCTCCTCGTTCGGTCCCGTTTCGGCGGCCATGTGCGTCGTCGAGACGAGTGGCCACAGCGCCGTGGTCTTGGTCTTGGTGTCGGCCTGGTCGGGCTGCCAGGGCAGGAAGGTCCGCTGGATGCCGAGGATCTGCTCCCACGGCTGCGTGGAGGTCTCTCCGGACAGCGAGACCGCGAATTCGTAGACGCCGTCGCTGCCGAGGTTCAGCTCGTCGACCGGCACCGAGATGTTGAAGTGCTCCGCCACTCCGGGAGTGAGCTTGGAGAACTTCTCGGTGTACTTGTTGTCGATCTCCGGGGAGATGGAGCCCTGGAGATCGTCGCTGTCCTTGGCGATCGCGTCGACGGACGAGCGGGTGTCGAGCGGTGGGCCCACGCGCAGGCCCACATGGGCGTCGGTGACGGTCCGCTTGCCGTGATTGGTCACGGTGCCCGACACGGTCACCGTGTCCCCGTCCGTGGGCGCGGAGGGGGTGAGCGAGTCGACGGCCACGGCCACCGAGCCCGAGTCGGAGTCGGCCAGGGCAGCGGCCGCCTCCTCGGCGTGCGCCGAGCCGGCGGCGGGCAGCTGGACCAGACCGGCCAGCAGCGGCGCACCGGCGATCAGCGCCGTGGTGCGCCGGAGCCACCGGCGGGCAGGTGAGGCACTGGTCCCCTGGAAGTCTGCCGCCTCGGCCACGCGCTCGCCCGTCCCTCGTCGTGATCAGTGGTCGTCGGAATGTGCGTCCACGCATGGTAACGAGGTGCGCCGAGGGGAAGTGCCGCGGACTACGTCACAAGATCCGCTGCCGACCCGGGCTTCCCTCTATGTGCGCCTATAAAGGGAGCGGTACGAAAGCGGGGGATTCGGTGCGCGCTCCATGGGGCGCCCGTCTCCGCCGAGGCCACGTACCCTGTTTTGTTGTGCCGAACGCCAACGAAGTCAGCCCCAGTGTCCTGAGCCAGGAGCAGCACCGCGCGGCGGGTGAGCCGCTGCGGGTCGCCCCCGTCGCCGACGATCTCGCCCGCCGATTTCAGGAGGCCGGGTTCTCACTCGCCCTGGTCGGCGGCTCGGTCCGGGACGCCCTGCTCGGGCGGCTCGGCAACGATCTGGACTTCACCACCGACGCCCGGCCCCAGGACGTACTGAAGATCATGCGTCCGTGGGCGGACGCGGTCTGGGAGGTCGGGATCGCCTTCGGCACGGTCGGGGGGCAGAAGGACGGCTGGCAGATCGAGGTGACCACCTACCGCTCGGAGGCGTACGACCGCACCTCGCGCAAGCCCGAGGTGTCCTACGGCGACTCCATCGAGGAGGACCTCGTCCGGCGTGACTTCACGGTGAACGCGATGGCCGTCGCGCTTCCCGAGCAGGTGTTCATCGACCCGCACGGCGGACTCGACGACCTCGCGGCCCGGGTGCTGCGCACTCCGGGTACGCCCGAGGACTCCTTCTCGGACGACCCGCTGCGGATGATGCGGGCCGCGCGCTTCGCCGCGCAGCTCGACTTCGAGGTGGCGCCGGAGGTGGTCAAGGCCATGCACGACATGGCCGGGCGCATCGACATCGTCTCCGCCGAGCGGGTCCGGGAGGAGCTGAACAAGCTCATCCTCTCCCCTCACCCGCGCAAGGGACTGAGTCTGCTCGTGGAGACGGGCCTCGCCGAACGGGTCCTGCCCGAGCTGCCGGCCCTGCGGCTGGAGCGGGACGAGCACCACCGGCACAAGGACGTCTACGACCACACCCTCATCGTCCTGGAGCAGGCGATGGCCCTGGAGAGCGAGGGACCCGACCTGACCCTTCGTCTGGCCGCCCTGCTGCACGACATCGGCAAGCCGCGCACCCGCCGCTTCGAGAAGGACGGCAGGGTCTCGTTCCATCACCACGAGGTGGTCGGGGCCAAGATGACGAAGAAGCGCATGGTCGCGCTCAAGTACTCCAACGACCTGGTGAGGGACGTCTCACGCCTCGTCGAGCTGCATCTGCGCTTCCACGGCTACGGCACGGGCGAGTGGACGGACTCCGCGGTCCGCCGCTACGTCCGGGACGCCGGGCCGCTGCTCGACCGACTCCACAAGCTGACGCGGTCGGACTGCACGACGCGCAACAAGCGCAAGGCTGCGGCCCTCTCCCGCGCGTACGACGGTCTGGAGGAACGGATCGCGCAGCTTCAGGAGCAGGAGGAGCTCGACGCGATCCGCCCGGACCTGGACGGCAACCAGATCATGGAGATCCTCGGAGTCCGCCCTGGACCGGCCGTCGGGCAGGCGTACAAGCACCTGCTGGAGCTTCGCCTGGAGAACGGGCCGATGGAGCACGACGCGGCGGTCGCGGCGCTGAAGGAGTGGTGGGCTCAGCACCCGGACAACGCATGAGAACGGGCGGCACGTTTCACGTGAAACGTGCCGCCCGCCGGGTCATGTTTCACGTGAAACATGACCGTGAAGCAGGAGGGGAGAGGACTCTCTCCCCTCAGGTCAGGCGTCGCCGAGGCAGAGCAGGAACTCTTCACCGTCGCCGGTCTCGGCGTAGAAGCCGGTGGCTCCCTCGACCTTCCGGCACTCAGTCTCGGCGGTCAGCGACGTGAAGTGGCCCTTCACCTTCGACAGCACCTTGCCCTCGGCCTCCGAGGAGGAGCAGTCCACGACCTCCATGCGGTCCGAGGAGGACGACGCGGACTTCAGGCAGTCACCTACGCCGGCCTGGTCGGCGTCGTCCCGGCTGGCGATGTAACCGCCGACCGCGACACCCACGACGACCACCGCGATGACGATGTTCTTGATCGTCTTGAAGCTCGGCTTGCGGCGGGCCGGCTGCGGCGGCACCGGGGCGTACGGCGCGCCCTGCTGCGGGAAGCCGGGCTGACCGGGCTGGCCGGCCTGCTGCGGGAAGCCCGGCTGCCCCTGGGCGTAGGGGTTCTGACCCTGAGGCTGCTGCGGAGCCTGCGGCTGGTTCTGCGCGAACGGGTTGCCCTGGGGCGGCGGCTGGGTGGTCACTGGGGGTCCCCCTGAAATAGGTGCGTGTCGCGGACATGCCGCGAGATAAGACGCACGTAAGCTACCGGGTCCCACTGACAACTCTGTAGTCCGGTGGGGCTCTGTGTCACTGATGTGACACTTGCCGGCTCTCAAACCGGGCCATAGCTGCCGCAACCCCTCCGTAGATCACGGCGACCGTCACGACCAGCGTCACCGACCGGCCGTCCGGCGGCAGCATGAGCGCGGCCACCCCGGCCGCGCCGACGAAGGCCACGTTGAACAGCACGTCGTAGACGGAGAAGATCCGGCCCCGGAAGGTGTCGTCGACCGAGGACTGCACGACCGTGTCGGTCGCGATCTTCGCCCCCTGTGTCGTCAGGCCCAGCACGAACGCGGCGGCGAGCAGGGGCGCCGTTGCGAACGGCAGGCCCAGTGCCGGCACCAGCACGGTGGCGACCGCCGCGCACACGGCCATCCAGCGGCCGGGCCCCAGTCGCCCCGCCGCCCAGGGGGTGACCACCGCCGCCGCGAAGAAGCCCGCCCCGGAAACCCCCAGCGCCAGCCCCAGCAGGGCGAGTCCCTCGTCCGTGTCCGAGGCCAGGGAGTACCGGCACAGCATCAGCAGCATGACCAGCAGGGCGCCGTAGCAGAACCGCATCAGCGTCATGCCCGCGAGAGCCCAGGCCGCTTCCCGGCGGGCGGGGGCGGCTAGGTGACGCACGCCCGCCGCCAGGTCGCGGACGGTGCTGTTGAGTGCCGAGGTCAGCCTGGGCGGTACGAGTGCCGGGTCGGGGCCCAGCAGTTCCACGGCGATCCGCAGCGAGGCCAGGGCTCCGCACAGATAGAGGCCGGCGCCGAGCAGTACCACGGCGGCGTCGGAGTCCGAGACCACGAGGCGTACGACGAAGGCGAGGCCGCCGCCCGCCGTGGCGGCCAGCGTGCCGGCCGTCGGGGAGAGCGAGTTGGCGATCACCAGTCGTTCGGCGTCGACCACCCGGGGCAGCGCGGCGGACAGGCCCGCGAGCACGAAGCGGTTGACGGCCGTGACACAGAGGGCGGAGACGTAGAAGAGCCAGTCGGGGACGGAGGCGATCATCAAAGCCGCCGTCACCGTGGCCAGCACGGCGCGCAGCAGGTTGCCGTACAGGAAGACCTGGCGGCGGCGCCACCGGTCCAGCAGGACACCGGCGAACGGGCCCACCAGGGAGTAAGGGAGCAGCAGGACCGCCATCGCGGAGGCGATCGCGGCGGGCGAGGTCTGCTTCTCCGGGGAGAACACGACGTAGGTGGCGAGCGCGACCTGGTAGACGCCGTCGGCGCCCTGGGAGAGCAGGCGAACGGCGAGCAGGCGCCGAAACCCCTTCAGGCGCAGCAGGACGCGCAGGTCACGGACGACGGCCATGGGGCACAGCCTCACATACGGGAAGGGTCCCCGGGTCATGCGACCCGGGGACCCTCGGCAGACCGGGGTCAGCGGCTGATCAGCGCTCGACCTCGCCCGCGATGAACTTCTCGACGTTGGCGCGGGCCTCGTCGTCGAAGTACTGGACCGGCGGGGACTTCATGAAGTAGCTCGACGCGGACAGGATCGGGCCGCCGATGCCGCGGTCCTTGGCGATCTTCGCGGCGCGCAGGGCGTCGATGATGACACCGGCCGAGTTCGGGGAGTCCCAGACCTCGAGCTTGTACTCCAGGTTCAACGGGACGTCGCCGAAGGCGCGGCCCTCGAGGCGGACGTAGGCCCACTTGCGGTCGTCCAGCCAGGCGACGTAGTCGGACGGGCCGATGTGGACGTTGTCCGCACCCAGGTCGCGGTCGGGGATCTGGGAGGTGACGGCCTGCGTCTTGGAGATCTTCTTGGACTCCAGGCGCTCGCGCTCGAGCATGTTCTTGAAGTCCATGTTGCCGCCGACGTTCAGCTGCATCGTGCGGTCCAGGACGACGCCCCGGTCCTCGAACAGCTTCGCCATGACGCGGTGCGTGATGGTGGCGCCGACCTGCGACTTGATGTCGTCGCCGACGATCGGGACGCCCGCCTCGGTGAACTTGTCCGCCCACTCCTTGGTGCCGGCGATGAAGACCGGGAGGGCGTTGACGAAGGCGACCTTGGCGTCGATGGCGCACTGGGCGTAGTACTTCGCCGCGACCTCGGAACCGACGGGCAGGTAGCAGACCAGAACGTCGACCTGCTTGTCCTTGAGGATCTGGACGACGTCGACCGGCGCCTCGGCGGACTCCTCGATGGTCTGGCGGTAGTACTTGCCGAGACCGTCGTGGGTGTGGCCGCGCTGGACCTGGACGCCGCTGTTCGGCACGTCGCAGATCTTGATGGTGTTGTTCTCGGAGGCGCCGATGGCGTCCGCGAGATCCAGGCCGACCTTCTTGGCGTCCACGTCGAAGGCGGCGACGAACTCGATGTCACTGACGTGGTAGTCGCCGAACTGGACGTGCATCAGGCCGGGGACCTTGGCCGCCGGGTCGGCGTCCTTGTAGTACTCGACGCCCTGCACCAGCGATGCGGCGCAGTTGCCCACACCGACGATGGCTACGCGAACCGAACCCATTCCGGTTGCTCCCTGTGTGTACGAGTGAGGCCCTGACTGGGCGCTCACGTGGCGGTGTCGCCGGGCGTATCCGGCCGGGGATCGTTCCCCGGCCGGGGCAGGCCGCCCGTCGCTCCAGATGTCGTGTCCTGTTGAGCGGTCCCCTCGGTGGCGGAACCCCTGAGGTCCCGCCCCGCCCGCTCGCTCTCGATGAGCTCGTTCAGCCAGCGCACTTCGCGCTCCACGGACTCCATTCCGTGGCGCTGCAGCTCAAGCGTGTAGTCGTCGAGTCGCTCCCGGGTGCGGGCCAGTGCGGCCCGCATCTTCTCCAGGCGCTCCTCCAGCCGGCTGCGCCGGCCCTCGAGCACGCGCATGCGTACGTCTCGCGACGTCTGCCCGAAGAACGCGAAGCGGGCGGCGAAGGTCTCGTCGTCGTACGCGTCCGGGCCCGTCTGGGAGAGGAGCTGCTCGAAATGTTCCTTACCGTCGGCCGTCAACCGGTAGACGATCTTGGCGCGGCGTCCCGTGAGGGAAGCGGCGGCCTCACCGACGTTCCCCGGTTCCTCGATCAACCAGCCGTTGGCGACCAGCGTCTTGAGGCAGGGGTAGAGCGTCCCGTAGCTGAACGCCCGGAACACACCCAGTGACGTGTTGAGCCGTTTACGCAGCTCGTAGCCGTGCATCGGGGACTCGCGGAGCAGGCCGAGTACGGCGAACTCGAGGATGCCGGATCTCCGGCTCATCGTCGCCTCCTCTCGCCCTTATGCCGCGCTGATGTATCGAGTCGATACATCAGCACGATAGAACGAGCTTCTGCGTGCGACAAGAGGGGAACTGGTGAACGGGATCACATCAGGGTTTCATCGCGAGCAAGTTGCCTGATTTGAGGTGAACTTCGGGCCTCGGGGGTTTTGACGGTGCGTAGTGTGTGCGCCATGCAAACCACCGGGAACCGAGTGACGTCTGGGGGCGTCCCTGTCCCCGGTGCAGTACGGGTGAATGCGGAAGGGGCCGCATCCGTACTTCGGGGGGACCGGAAACCAGCCGCCTTTACCAGGCGCGCAAAGGTGCGCCTGCCCGAGGAGTAGTCGTTCGATGAGCGAGCACCGTCGCAAACCGCCGCAGCCGCAGGGAGGCGGACGTGCCGCGGCCCGACGCGGTCAGTCCGGCTCGTCCTCCGGCCGCCGTGCGGCACCGCGAGGCGCCACAGGGTCTCCGTCCGGCTCGTACGGTCCGGAGAACGAGGAGCGTGTGTACGGGAGCCGCGCCGAAGCCCGGCGCGCGGCACAGCGGAACGGGGGCGGCCGTCGCAGAGCGGCCGAGCCGGGCCGCGGCGGCCGGCGCGGGGCACCCGGCGGCCCGGCAGGGCCCGGGCGAGGCCGGGCCGCGGCGCCCGGCAAGAAGCGCATGATCGACTACCCGCGCCACGACAGGGACGGGTGGCAGCGCTGGGTGCCCTCCTGGAGGCTCGTCTCCGGGCTGTGCATCGCGTTCTTCGGCTGCCTGGTCGGCGCCGCCGGCCTTGCCTACGCCATGGTGAGCGTCCCCGTCATCGACGAGAGTGCCACGGCGCAGAACAACGTCTACTACTGGGCCGACAACACCCAGATGGTGGCCACGGGCGGCGACCGCAACCGCCAGAGCGTCGATCTCTCGCAGATTCCCAAGGCGATGCGCAATGCCGTCATCTCGCAGGAGAACAAGACGTTCTACTCCGACAGCGGCATCGACCCCAAGGGCATCGCCCGCGCCGTGTTCAACATGGCCAAGGGTGGTGAGACGCAGGGTGGCTCCACCATCACCCAGCAGTACGTGAAGAACGCGATGCTGAACGACCAGTCGCAGACGGTCTCCCGGAAGGTCAAGGAGATCTTCGTCTCGATCAAGGTCGGCGCCGAGGAGCCGAAGGACAAGATCCTCGAGGGCTACCTGAACTCCGCCTACTACGGCCGCGGCGCCTACGGCATCCAGGCGGCCGCACGGGCGTACTTCAACGTCGACGCCGTCGACCTCAACCCGGGGCAGTGCGCCTTCCTGTCGGCGGTGCTCAAGGGCGCCACGTACTACGACCCGGCGGGCTCGATCGCGATCGACCCGGCGGCCACGCCGGAGGCGAACAAGAAGCGGGCCCAGTCCCAGATGCAGGACACCCTCGACAAGATGGTGGAGTACGGGCATCTGAGCCAGGCGGAGCGGGCCAAGTACACCGAACTCCCCACCACGCGGAACCCGCAGTCGAACGCGAACCTGGGCGGCCAGATCGGCTACCTCGTCAGGCTCGCCAAGGCCTCCGTGGTCAGGAGCGGCGCGGTGACGGAGCAGCAGCTGGAGAAGGGCGGCTACTCGATCTACACGACCTTCGACAAGAAGAAGGTCAACGAGATGGAGAAGGCCGTCCAGAAGGTCTACAAGGAGAAGATCGACCCCAAGAAGCGGCCCGAGAAGGACACGCACGTCCAGTTCGGCGGGGCGTCCATCGACACCAGGACCGGGGCCATCAAGGCCATCTACGGTGGCCAGGACGCCACCAAGCACTTCACCAACAACGCCGACGTGACCGGTGCCCAGGTCGGTTCGACGTTCAAGCCGTTCGTGCTCGCGGCTGCGATGAAGTGGGGCGTGCGCGACCCGGACCTCGGTCCGGTCCAGGCCCAGGACGAGCGCACCGTCGTCTCCCCCAAGAGCCTCTACAGCGGCAAGAACGACCTGAAGATCAATAACTATGACGGGTCGATCTGGGAGAACGAGAAGGGCGAGCAGTGGCGTCAGGAGAACGACGGTCAGGACGACGTCGGCAGCCCGCCGGACTACAAGATCGACCTCCGTGAGGCGATGCGGGAGTCGGTGAACTCCGCCTTCGTGCAGCTCGGCATGGATGTCGGTCTGGACAAGGTGAAGGAGTCCGCCGAAGACGCGGGACTCCTGGAGGACAGCCTGGCCGGCGCCGGCTACCCGTCCTTCTCCATCGGTGTCTCGGACCCCAGCGCCATCCGCATGGCCGGCGCGTACGCCACCTTCGCCGACAGCGGCAAGCAGCGCGAGCCGTACTCCGTCACGAAGGTGACGAACAAGGACGGCACGCTCTACACGCACAAGGTCGAGGAGAAGCAGGCGTTCACGGCGAAGGTCGCGGACAATGTGACGGACGTCCTGAAGACCGTCGTCGAGAAGGGAACGGGCTCCAACGCCCAGTTGCCCGGACGTGAGGTGGCCGGCAAGACCGGTACCACCGACGGCAACAAGTCCGCGTGGTTCGTCGGCTACACCCCGCAGCTGTCGACCGCGATCAGCATGTACCGCTACCCGGACGACGAGACCATCAAGGACCGCACGTTCCTGGAGATGTTCGGGACCGGTGGCGAGAAGAAGATCCACGGTGCCTCCTTCCCGTCCACGATCTGGCAGGACTACATGTCCGACGCGGTCAAGGGCATGAAGGTGGAGAGGTTCCCGAAGCCGGAGCCCATCGGCGAGGTCATCAACGACACCCCGTCGCCCACTCCGACTCCCTCCCCCTCTCCTTCCGCGTCCGAGACCGAGGAAGTGAGCCCGTCGCCGAGTCCGTCGCCCAGCGACACGCAGAACAGTCCCTCCCCTCCCGCGCCGACTGAGACGTGCGATTTCTGGGACATCAACTGCGGCAACGGGAACAACGGCGGCAACGACAACGGAGGCAATGGACCGGGCGGCTCCGAGGGGAGTCAATCGCCTTCTCCCTCGGCCACCGAGACAGAGGGAGAAGGCGACAGCAGCGGAAACAGTCGTGGAAACACCATCTGGGGTGCGAACGGCTAGCCGAAGAGTCCCGAGCAGGGGTGTTTCACGTGAAACACCCGCACGTTCCACGTGAAACAGGGGCCGCCGCATCCACGAGGGTGCGGCGGCCCCGTCGTGTTCTCAGCCTCGTACGGCAGGATGTGCCCCATGCCCAGTGCAGAATCGACGCCAGCGAGCGTGCACGAGCCGGACCCGGTGCGGCCGACCACGGAGGACACGGTCGCCGCAGCCGGCAGCGAGCTGATCGGCGGCCCGCTGGGACGACGTGCCCTGCTCGGTACGTCCTGGTGGACCCCCGTGCGGGTGATCGCGCTCGTGGCGATCGGCATGTTCGCCCTAGGACTGGTCCAGAAGGCGCCCTGCTACAACGGGGCCTGGTTCTTCGGAGCCAGCTCCCAGTACACGCACGCCTGCTACTCGGACATCCCGCACCTCTACCAGGGCCGCGGCTTCGTCGACGGGCTCGTGCCGTACTTCGACAAGCTCCCCGGCGACATGGAGTACCTGGAGTACCCCGTGCTGACCGGCCTGTTCATGGAGGTCGCGTCCTGGCTCACGCCGGGCAGCGGCAGCATCCAGCACCAGGAACAGTGGTACTGGATGGTCAACGCCGGGATGCTCATGGTCTGTGCGGCCGTGATCGCCGTCTGCGTGACCCGCACGCACACCCGGCGCCCCTGGGACGGGCTGCTGGTCGCCCTGGCCCCCGCCTTCGCGCTGACCGCCACCGTCAACTGGGACCTGCTGGCCGTCGCCCTGACGGCCGCCGCCGTCCTCATGTGGTCCCGGCAGCGTCCGCTGGCCTTCGGCGTGCTGCTGGGCCTGGCCACGGCCGCCAAGCTCTACCCCTTCCTCATCCTCGGGCCCCTGCTCGTCCTGTGCTGGCGTGCGGGCAAATGGCGGGCGTTCGGAACGGCGCTGGGGGGTGCGGCCGTCGCCTGGCTCGTGGTGAACCTGCCGGTGATGCTCTACGCCTTCGACGGCTGGTCGAAGTTCTACACGTTCAGCCAGGAACGGGGCGTGGACTTCGGGTCCTTCTGGCTGATCCTCGTCCAGAACTCCGACAACCCGCCCAGCACCGAGACCGTCAACACCCTCGCCACGCTTCTGATGCTGCTGTGCTGCGGCGCCGTCGCGGCGCTCACGCTGACCGCCCCCCGACGCCCGCGGTTCGCCCAGCTCGCCTTCCTGATCGTCGCGGCGTTCATCCTCACCAACAAGGTCTACTCACCGCAGTACGTGCTCTGGCTGGTGCCGCTGGCCGCACTGGCCCGGCCGAAGTGGCGGGACTTCCTGATCTGGCAGGCGTGCGAGGTCGCCTACTTCCTCGGTATCTGGATGTACCTCGCGTACACGACCAGCGGCGACGCCCACAAGGGATTGCCGACGGACGGCTACCACTGGGCCATCGGCCTGCACCTGTTGGGAACGCTGTTCCTCTGCGCCATGGTCGTGCGCGACATCCTGATGCCGGACCGGGACCCGGTCCGGCGGACGGGTGACGACGACCCGTCGGGCGGTGTGCTGGACGGTGCGGAGGACGTCTTCGTCCTGGGCCCCGCGGCTCGGACCGAGCGGCCCACGGCCCACTTCGAGGGGCCCCAGGTGCACTGGGGCAAGGGCCGGCAGCCGAACGGTTCGCTCTGAGCGAGCGTGTGAAGGGCCGTACACGAGGATCACGAAGACGTCGTGTACGGCCCTCTCGGCGGCGGAGCCGCTCGCTAGCGATCGAGGATGCGGTCGAACTGCGTGGTGGTGTGCCGAAGATGGGCCACCAGCTCGTCACCCACCTGGGGCTCCGACGCGTCCGAGGGCACGAAAAGGATCGACACCTGCATGTGCGGCGGCTCCGCGAACCAACGCTGCTTGCCGCTCCAGACGAACGGCGAGAGATTCCGGTTGACCGTGGCGAGACCGGCCCGGGCGACACCCTTGGCGCGCGGCATGACGCCGTGCAGCGCCTTCGGGGCCTCCAGCCCCACCCCGTGGGACGTACCGCCCGCCACGACGACCAGGAAGCCGTCCGAGGCGGCCTTCTGCTGCCGGTAGCCGAAACGCTCGCCCTTGGCGACGCGCGTGACGTCCAGGACGGCGCCGCGGTACTCGGTTGCCTCGTGGTCCCCCAGCCACAGCCGGGTGCCGATCCGGGCGCGGAAGCGGGTCTGCGGGAACTGCTGCTGGAGCCGGGCCAGCTCGTCGGCCTTGAGATGGCTGACGAACATGGTGTGCAGCGGCAGCCGGGCCGCCCGCAGCCGGTCCATCCAGCCGATGACCTCCTCGACGGCGTCCGAGCCGTCGGTACGGTCCAGCGGCAGGTGGATGGCGAAGCCCTCCAGCCGGACGTTCTCTATGGCGGCGTGCAGCTGCGGCAGGTCCTGCTCGCTGATGCCGTGCCGCTTCATCGAGGACATCACCTCGATGACCACGCGCGCGCCCACCAGGCCGTACACGCCGTCGATGGACGACACCGAGCGCACGACCCGGTCGGGCAGCGGAACGGGCTCCTCACCGCGCCGGTACGGCGTGAGGACCAGCAGGTCGCCGCCGAAGAAGTCCTTGATCCGGGCGGCCTCGTAGGTGGTGCCGACGGCCAGCACGTCCGAGCCCAGCCGCGTGGCCTCCTCCGCCAGCCGCTCGTGACCGAATCCGTAGCCGTTGCCCTTGCAGACCGGGACCAGTCCGGGGAACTGCTCCTGCACGTGCTTGTGGTGCGCCCGCCAGCGCGCGGTGTCGACGTAGAGCGTGAGCGCCATGGCCGGACCTGGAACCTTTCTCGTGGCTGTCAGAGGTGCGGATCGGGGATGGGCTGTGCGGTCAGCGGCGCGACATGTAGATGTCGAGCGCCTTGTGGAGCAGCTTGTTCAGCGGGAAGTCCCACTCGCCGAGGTACTCGGCCGCCTGACCGCCCGTACCCACCTTGAACTGGATCAGGCCGAAGAGGTGGTCGCTCTCGTCCAGCGAGTCGGAGATGCCGCGCAGGTCGTAGACGGTGGCACCCAGCGCGTAGGAGTCGCGGAGCATGGCCCACTGCATGGCGTTCGACGGACGGACCTCGCGGCCGATGTTGTCGGAGGCGCCGTAGGAGTACCAGACGTGTCCGCCGACGACCAGCATGGTCGCCGCCGACAGGTTGACCCCGTTGTGCCGGGCGAAGTACAGCCGCATGCGGTTGGGGTCCTCGTTGTTGAGGGCCGCCCACATGCGCTGGAAGTACGACAGCGGACGCGGCCGGAAGTGGTCGCGCACGGCCGTGATCTCGTACAGGCGCTGCCACTCCTCGAGGTCGTGGTAGCCGCCCTGGACCACCTCGACACCGGCCTTCTCGGCCTTCTTGATGTTGCGGCGCCACAGCTGGTTGAAGTTCTTGTGGACCTCTTCCAGGGAGCGGTTGGCCAGCGGCACCTGGAAGACGTAGCGGGGCTGCACGTCACCGAAGCCGGCGCCGCCGTCCTCGCCCTGCTGCCAGCCCATGCGGCGCAGCTTGTCGGCCACTTCGAACGCGCGCGGCTCGATGTGGTCCGCCTCTATGTCCCGCAGTCGCTTGACGTCGGGGTCCTGGATGCCCTTCTTGATGGACGTCGCGTCCCAGCGCCGGATGATCACCGGCGGGCCCATCTTCACGGAGAAGGCGCCCTGCTGCTTGAGGTGCGCCAGCATCGGCTCCATCCAGTCCTGGAGGTTCGGCGCGAACCAGTTGATGACCGGGCCCTCGGGGAGGTAGGCGAGGTAGCGCTTGATCTTGGGCAGCTGCCGGTACAGGACGAGACCCACACCGACCAGCTCACCGGTCCGGTCGTCGAACCAGCCGAGGTTCTCCGAGCGCCATTCCGCCTTGACGTCCGCCCATGCCGGGACCTGCATGTGACTCGCCGCCGGCAGGCTCTGGATGTAGGCCAGATGCTGCTCGCGGCTGATGGTCCTCAGGGTCAGACTCATTCGGGGCGCTCCTCGGGCTGGTGTGTCCCCATGGGTACAGGGGCTCCGGCTCTCGCGCGAAGCCTACTGCGCCCTGTGAGCGCCCCGTCCGGCGTACGGCTGGAAGGGCTTGTGCGGCGGGCGGCCGCCGACCGGGATCAGGGGACGAGCCCGCCGTGGTAGATGCCGAAGAACAGACCGAGTGCGGAGGCGCCGAGCCCGAGTACCAGGCCGAAGCGCTCCCGTGTCGTCTCGGACACGTACTGGCCGTACCCGCCGGTCAGGACACCGAGCAGCCCTGCCCAGGAGGTCAGGACGTGCAGTCCCCGAAAGCTCGCGGTGGCCAGAGCGAGCACCCCGAGAACCAGGGTCACGGCCAGCAGTGAGTCCTGGAGGGGGTGTCGTTTGCCGTCGGTGGCCAGCAGGCCGGTCCGGGGCCTGGCGGGTCGCATGATCTGTGCCATGGAGAACCTCCTGCCGAAGGCAGTGTGTTTTAGCCCTCACATCCCTGACTACCGATTGTGTCCCCTCGGGGCCGGATTTCAACCGCAAGGCGGCGGCCGGGTACGCTGTACCTTCCGCACCGGTGTCTGTTGCCGGCCCCGGCCGGGCCACCTCCTCGGAGGAGGCCCGATTGTCAGTGGGTCCTGGTTTACTCGTTGATGCCGGTGCGAACGCATCGCAACCCTCCTGCCACGGAACGACCGTGGCCGCTGAGTCCAAAGGAGGTGGGTTCCACATGCGTCACTACGAGGTGATGGTCATCCTCGACCCCGATCTCGAGGAGCGCTCTGTCTCCCCGCTGATCGAGAACTTCCTCTCTGTCGTCCGTGACGGCGGCGGAAAGGTCGAGAAGGTCGACACCTGGGGCCGTCGTCGTCTCTCGTACGAGATCAAGAAGAAGCCCGAGGGCATCTACTCGGTCATCGACCTGCAGGCCGAGCCTGCGGTCGTCAAGGAGCTCGACCGCCAGATGAACCTGAACGAGTCGGTCCTCCGGACCAAGGTCCTCCGTCCCGAGATGCACTGAGCCTTCCCGCTCAGCTGATCCCGGGATTCGAGTAGCAGCAACCAAGCAGCCAGAGCAAACCCGCCGAGAGGTTCCCCATGGCAGGCGAGACCGTCATCACGGTCGTCGGCAATCTTGTCGACGACCCCGAGCTGCGCTTCACCCCGTCCGGTGCGGCCGTCGCGAAGTTCCGCGTCGCGTCGACTCCCCGCACCTTCGACCGCCAGACGAACGAGTGGAAGGACGGCGAGAGCCTGTTCCTGACCTGCTCGGTCTGGCGTCAGGCGGCGGAGAACGTCGCCGAGTCGCTCCAGCGAGGCATGCGCGTCATCGTGCAGGGCCGGCTGAAGCAGCGGTCCTACGAGGACCGTGAGGGCGTCAAGCGCACGGTCTACGAGCTGGACGTCGACGAGGTCGGCGCCAGCCTGCGCAGCGCCACGGCCAAGGTCACCAAGACCTCGGGCCAGGGCCGCGGAGGCCAGGGCGGTTACGGCGGCGGTGGCGGCCAGGGTGGCGGCGGCTGGGGCGGCGGCCCCGGTGGCGGCCAGCAGGGCGGCGGCGCGCCGGCCGACGACCCCTGGGCGACCGGTGGTGCTCCCGCCGGTGGCCAGCAGGGCGGTGGCGGCCAGGGTGGCGGCGGCTGGGGCGGTGGCTCCGGCGGCGGTGGCGGCTACTCGGACGAGCCCCCCTTCTAAGGGGACGGGCTCTACCCACACTTCTTGATCACACAGGAGAAACATCATGGCTAAGCCGCCTGTGCGCAAGCCGAAGAAGAAGGTCTGCGCGTTCTGCAAGGACAAGGTCACGTACGTGGACTACAAGGACACGAACATGCTGCGGAAGTTCATTTCCGACCGTGGCAAGATCCGTGCCCGCCGCGTGACCGGCAACTGCACCCAGCACCAGCGTGACGTCGCCACGGCCGTGAAGAACAGCCGTGAGATGGCGCTGCTGCCCTACACCTCCACCGCGCGATAAGGGAAGGGTGACCGAAACATGAAGATCATCCTCACCCACGAGGTCACCGGCCTCGGTGCCGCGGGCGACGTCGTCGACGTCAAGGACGGTTACGCTCGCAACTACCTGATCCCGCGGAAGTTCGCGATCCGCTGGACCAAGGGTGGCGAGAAGGACGTCGAGCAGATCCGTCGTGCTCGCAAGATCCACGAGATCCAGACCATCGAGCAGGCCAACCAGGTGAAGGCCCAGCTCGAGGGCGTGAAGGTCCGTCTGGCCGTCCGCTCCGGCGACGCCGGTCGTCTCTTCGGCTCCGTCACCCCGGCCGACGTCGCTTCGGCGATCAAGGCCGCCGGTGGCCCCGAGGTCGACAAGCGCCGCATCGAGCTGGGCGCGCCGATCAAGACCCTGGGCGCCCACGAGACGTCCGTGCGTCTGCACCCCGAGGTTGACGCCAAGGTCAGCGTCGAGGTTGTCGCTGCCTGAGCACTGCTCTCGCTGAAGCGATGAGAGGGGCCGCATCTCCCGTCGGGGATGCGGCCCCTCTTCGTGACCGTGCTCGCAGCTGACCGTTTCACGTGAAACGGTCAGCGCGTCGCCCCGGTGACGATCCAGCGCCCCGATCGGGTACGCAGCCACAGCGTCACCAGACGCATCGCCATCATCAGCGTCATGGCCGCCCACAGGGCGGTGAGCCCACCGCCGAGTGTCGGGACGAGAAGCGCCGCGGGAGTGAAGACCGCCAGAGTGAGCAGCATGGCCCAGGCAAGGTAGGGCCCGTCGCCCGCGCCCATGAGGACCCCGTCCAGGACGTAGACCACACCACAGACCGGCTGTGCGACGGCCACGATCACCAGCGCGGGCAGCGCGGCGTCCTTGACCATGGAGTCGCCGGTGAACAGGGGCAGGAACGCCGGGCGGGACAGCACCACGAGCAGACCCAGTACGACCCCGACCGCGACGCCCCACTCCACCATCCTGCGACAGGCGTCGCGCGCACCCTGGGCATCGTTCGCGCCCAGATAGCGCCCGATGATGGCCTGCCCCGCGATGGCGATGGCGTCGAGGGCGAACGCGAGCAGGCTCCACAGGGACAGGACGATCTGATGTGCCGCGATGTCGGCGTCGCCGAGACGGGCCGCCACCGCCGTCGCGATCATGAGAATCGCCCGCAGGGAAAGCGTGCGCACGAGCAGCGGCATCCCGGCTTGGGCGGAAGCCCTGATACCGGCCAGGTCCGGGCGCAAGGAGGCACCGTGTCGTCGGGCTCCGCGGACGACCACCCACAGGTAGACCGCGGCCATGCCGCACTGGGCGATGACGGTGCCCCAGGCGGAGCCCGCGATGCCGAGTCCGGCGCCGTAGACGAGCAGGACGTTGAGGACGGCGTTGGCTATGAAGCCGGCCACGGCCACATAAAGAGGGGTCCGGGTGTTCTGCAGTCCCCTCAGGACACCGGTCGAAGCCAGCACGACGAGCATGGCGGGGATGCCGAGGGAGGAAATCCGCAGATAGGTGGTGGCATAGGGGGCCGCGGTGTCGGAAGCGCCGAAAAGTTCCACGAGGGAGGGGGCCGCGGGCAGGAAGACCGCGATGACGGCGGCGCCGAGCAGCAGGGCCAGCCAGATGCCGTCCATGCCCTGACGGATCGCTGCTTGCAGGTCGCCCGCGCCGACGCGGCGCGAGACGGCCGCGGTGGTGGCGTAGGCGAGGAAGACGAAGACGCTGACGGCCGTGGTGAGCAGGGCCGAGGCGATGCCGAGGCCGGCGAGCTGAGCGGTTCCGAGATGGCCGACGATGGCACTGTCGGCCATGACGAAGAGGGGCTCGGCGACGAGCGCGCCGAAGGCCGGAACGGCCAGCGCGACGATCTCTCGGTCGTGCCGGCGCCGGACGGACCGGGTACGCGCGGGGGCCTGTGTCATGAGCACCAATCTAATCGTCCACAGGTAAGAGATGCAAAGCTTTGATGACCCTTACGCCCGATCTCGAACCGTGTACTTCTGGGTACCGTTCGAAGTGATCTTGGTCCGACTGGGAAAGTTTTTCTTCTGCACAGGCGGTGGACGGTAAAGGTGCAGGTCAAGGTGCATCATCGGGTCGGGGTGCGGGCTTGTTCACAGGGCTGTCCACCGGGTCGTGCACAGGTTTCGCGGAGTTCTCCACAGCATCTGGCCGGTCGTCCACATGGCCTGTGGATAACCAGATTGGCTGACGGTGCCCGCAGGCCTACGGTTATCCGGCGCCCGCTCCGTCCGTCGGCCGGTGAACCCTCACAAAACCGACGCGCCAGAACCGGAGTTGGGCGTCTTATTTGTCAGTGCCGTGCCGTAGAAATGAGGGGCACGGCGAGGTCCGCTCGGCGGACGGGAGGAGGTGGCTCGGTGAGCATTTCCGAGCCCTTGGACGACCCGTGGGCCGACAGCGGCCCCAGTGATCGTCTTCCTGCTTCCCGCCGCCGCAGTGAGGGCGGCCGCAGCCGGGACGACCAGCACGAGCGCGGCCCGGACAGCGGGTGGGACGGCGGTGGCGCGTCCTTCGAGCGGGTGCCGCCGCAGGACCTGGACGCCGAGCAGTCGGTCCTCGGCGGGATGCTCCTGTCCAAGGACGCCATCGCCGACGTCGTCGAGATCCTCAAGGGCCACGACTTCTACAAGCCGGCCCACGAGACGGTCTACCAGGCCATCCTCGACGTCTACGCCAAGGGCGAGCCTGCCGACCCCATTACGATCGCCGCCGAGCTCACCAAGCGCGGGGAGATCAACAAGGTCGGTGGCGCCTCGTACCTGCACACCCTCGTCCAGACGGTGCCGACGGCCGCGAACGCCGCGTACTACGCGGAGATCGTGCACGAGCGGGCGGTGCTGCGCCGCCTGGTCGAGGCCGGTACCCGGATCACGCAGATGGGTTACGCGGCCGACGACGACGTCGACGAGATCGTCAACCGCGCCCAGGCCGAGATCTACGCCGTCACCGAGCAGCGCACCAGCGAGGACTACCTGCCGCTCGGCGACATCATGGAGGGCGCGCTCGACGAGATCGAGGCCATCGGATCGCGCAGCGGCGAGATGACCGGTGTGCCGACGGGTTTCACGGACTTCGATTCGCTGACCAACGGACTTCACCCCGGGCAGATGGTCGTCATCGCCGCACGTCCCGCGATGGGCAAGTCGACCCTGGCGCTGGACTTCGCGCGGGCCGCCTCGATCAAGAACAACCTGCCGAGCGTCATCTTCTCGCTCGAAATGGGGCGCAACGAGATCGCGATGCGACTGCTGTCCGCCGAGGCCCGCGTCGCACTGCACCACATGCGGTCGGGCACGATGACGGACGACGACTGGACCCGGCTGGCGCGCCGGATGCCCGACGTTTCGGCCGCCCCGCTCTACATCGACGACTCCCCGAACCTGTCGATGATGGAGATCCGCGCCAAGTGCCGTCGCCTCAAACAGCGCAACGATCTCAAGCTGGTCGTCATCGACTACCTCCAGCTGATGCAGTCCGGCGGTTCCAAGCGCGCCGAGAGCCGACAGCAGGAGGTCTCGGACATGTCCCGAAACCTCAAGCTGCTGGCGAAGGAGCTGGAGATCCCGGTCATCGCGCTCTCCCAGCTGAACCGTGGTCCGGAGCAGCGCACCGACAAGAAGCCCATGGTCTCCGACCTGCGTGAGTCCGGTTCGATCGAGCAGGACGCCGACATGGTCATCCTGCTGCACCGCGAGGACGCGTATGAGAAGGAGTCACCGCGCGCGGGCGAGGCGGACCTGATCGTGGCCAAGCACCGTAACGGTCCGACGGCGACGATCACCGTCGCCTTCCAGGGCCACTACTCGCGCTTCGTGGACATGGCACAGACCTGACCGGCACGGAAATCGGCTCGACGTGCGGTGTCCCGGCCGGTGGACTGGGCACATGACGACACCTCAGGGAGAGCTGCTCCCCACCACCCGGCGGGCGCTGACGCACCGGATCGCCGTGGCCCAGGCCGAAGGGCGTACGCCGTCGCTCGTCGCGGCGGTGGTCCGGGGCGGGCGGGCCGTGTGGCACGGTGCGCGGACCTCGGTCGACGGGCACGGACCGGACGAGAACGTGCAGTACCGGATCGGCTCGATCACCAAGACGTTCACCGCCGTCCTCGTCCTGCGGCTGCGCGACGAGGGCGTGCTCGACCTCGGGGACCCGCTGGAGAAGCACCTGCCGGGCACCGGGGCGGGAGAGGCCACGATCGCCGAACTGCTCGCGCACACGGGCGGGCTGGCCGCCGAGTCACCGGCGCCCTGGTGGGAGCGGACGCCGGGCTCGCTGCGCCCCGAACTCGCCGATGTGCTGGGCGAGCGGCCGCTCCTGCACCCGGTGGGCCGTCGGCACCACTACTCCAACCCCGGCTACACACTTCTCGGCGCGCTGGTCGAGAAGTTGCGCGGTGCTCCGTGGGAAGAGGTGCTGCAGCGGGAGGTGCTGGACCCGCTGGGTCTGCGGCGTACGGCCAACCGGCCCAGCGCCCCGCATGCGGGTGGCTGGGCGGTGCATCCGTGGGCCGATGTGATGCTTGCCGAGCCTGCCGAGGACCTCGGTCGGATGGCCCCGGCCGGACAGCTCTGGTCCACCACCGGGGACCTGGCGCGGTTCGCCGTCTTTCTGACGCTGGGGGACGACCGGGTGCTCGGGGCGGAGACCGTGCGCGAGATGCGAGTGCCCGCAGCTCCGGCCGAGGCCGCGGATGTGGTGGACGGCGCGACCTACGGACTGGGGCTGCAGATCCAGCACCGGGACGGGCGGCTGCTCGTCGGGCATTCCGGGTCCCTGCCGGGCTTCCTGGCGAACCTCACCATCGGTGTGGAGGACGACGTGGCCGCGGTGGTCCTGACCAACTGCACCTCGGGGCCACTGCTCGCCGGGGTCGGAGCCGACCTCGTACGCATCGTCGCCGAGGCGGAGCCCCGGATTCCCGAACCGTGGCGTCCACTGCGGGAGGTCGACTCCTCCGTACTGGAGTTGGCGGGGCAGTGGTACTGGGGGACGCACGCCTTCGTCCTGCGGCTGTCGCCCGACGGAGGGGTCTCGTTGGGGCCGCTGTCCGGCCAGGGTCGCCGCTCACGCTTCCGGGCGAATGGCGACGGCAGCTGGACGGGGCTGGAGGGGTATTACGCGGGGGAGTCACTGCGTGCGGTGCGGCGCCCGGACGGCACCGTCAGCCATCTGGATCTCGGTTCGTTCGTCTTCACGCGGCAGCCGTACGACGAGGGCGCCTCCGTGCCGGGTGGAGTTCACCCGGAGGGATGGCGGGGGATCGGCTGACAGCCGTCCGTACCGAAGCGGCCCTGTTTCACGTGAAACAGGGCCGCGCGCCGTTGCGGGCAGGTGAAGGGAGCCGTGCACTCAGAGCTGGAGTTTGAAGCCCGTGTGCGAGGCCTCGAAGCCGAGTCGCTCGTAGAAGCGGTGGGCGTCGGTACGGGTCTTGTCGGAGGTGAGCTGCACCAGGTGGCAGCCCTGCCGCCGGGACTCGTCGATCGCCCACTCGATCAGCTGTGTGCCCAGTCCGCTGCCGCGTTCGGCACCGTGGATGCGTACCCCTTCGACGATCGAACGCGTGGCGCCGCGCCGGGACAGTCCGGGGACGATGGTCAGCTGGAGCGTGCCGACGACACGACCGTCGCGGACGGCCACCACCAGATGCTGGTTGGGATCGATTCTGAGGCGTTCGAAGGCGGCCCGGTACGGGCCCAGGTCGTCCGGCGATTCGCGTTGTGCGCCCAGCGGGTCGTCGGCGAGCATCGCGACGACCGCCGGGATGTCCTCGGCGGTGGTGGGGCGTATTTCGAGATCTCCCATGCCCGCACTCTAGAGCCGGGCCGGCGCCCGGTCCGCCGGACGGGACCTGGGACAGGCCCTAGGCGGGCACCGGTGCCTTCAGGGTCTCCACGGCCCGGACCAGCGGGGCCAGATCGGGGTTCGCCGCCGCGTCGTCGAGGGCCTCGCGCAGGGCGGCGTCATTGGTGGGCCGCGCCTCGTCCAGCAGTTGCAGGCCCGCCGCGGTGACGTTGGTGTAGATACCGCGCCGGTCGGTGGGGCACAGGTAGCGCTCGAGCAGGCCCCGGTCCTCGAGCCGGGTGACCAGCCGGGTGGTGGCGCTCTGGCTGAGGACTACCGCGTCCGCGACCTGCTTCATCTGCAGATGTCCGCCGTCGCCGTCGTGCTGGCGGCTGAGCACGTCGAGCAGGGAGTACTCGCGGACGCTCAGGTCGTGCCCGGTCTGCAGAGCGCGCTCGATGTGTGCCTCGATCCTCCCGTGCAGCAGGGAGAGGGCGCACCAGCCCTGGGAGAGGGCGGTGAGCGCGGGGTCCGTCGCTGTCATGTGGATCCTCCGTCCAGGGGCGGCTGAGTCCAGGGTAGACCAGTCGCGCGATTGTCAGCGCTTGCACATTGCCCGCGCGTGCAATTATTGTGGCCGAACGCAAAACGCTCCTGCAATCGTTTGGGAAGGTACCCCTCCATGCCTCTCGCGCTTCTGGCCCTCGCGATCGGGGCCTTCGGGATCGGAACGACCGAGTTCGTGATCATGGGTTTGCTGCCCGAGGTCGCGAGCGACTACGGCGTCTCCATCCCCACCGCCGGCTACCTGGTGACCGGATACGCCCTCGGTGTGATGCTCGGCGCCCCGCTGATGACCGTGCTCGGCACCAGGGTTCCGCGCAAGCGGATGCTGATGCTGCTGATGGGCCTGTTCATCGTCGGCAACCTGCTCTCCGCCCTCGCCCCCGCCTTCTCGGTCATGCTGATCGGCCGCGTGGTCGCCTCGCTCGCCCACGGCGCCTTCTTCGGCATCGGATCGGTCGTCGCGGCCGGTCTGGTCGCCCCGCACAAGAAGGCCGGCGCCATCGCGATGATGTTCACCGGGCTGACCGTCGCCAATGTCGTCGGCGTCCCGCTGGGCACGCTGATCGGACAGACCGTCGGCTGGCGCGTCACCTTCGCCGTCGTCGCCGCGCTCGGCGTCGTCGGCCTGGCCGGAGTCGCCAAGCTGATCCCCGACATGCCCAGGGCCGAGGGCGTGCGGCTGCGCCACGAAATGGCCGCGTTCAAGAACGTGCAGGTCCTGCTCGCGATGGCCATGACCGTGCTCGGCTTCGGCGGGGTCTTCGCGGCGATCACCTACATCGCGCCGATGATGACCCATGTCACGGGCTTCGCCGACGGCTCGGTCACCTGGCTGCTGGTCCTCTTCGGCCTCGGCATGGTCGGCGGGAACCTCGTCGGCGGCCGGTTCGCGGACCGCGCCCTGATGCCCATGCTGTACATCTCCCTGGGCGCCCTGTCCGTCGTACTCGCCCTCTTCACCCTCACCGCGCACGACAAGATCGCGTCCGCCGTGACCATCGTCCTGATCGGGGCCCTGGGCTTCGCCACCGTCCCTCCGCTGCAAAAGCGCGTCCTGGACCACGCACACGGCGCCCCGACGCTGGCCTCCGCGGTGAACATCGGCGCCTTCAATCTCGGCAACGCGCTCTCCGCCTGGCTGGGCGGGGTCGTGATCGCGGCCGGCTTCGGATACACCGCCCCCAACTGGGTCGGCGCCGTGCTGGCCGCCGCCGCGCTGGTCCTCGCCGTACTCTCGGCAGCCCTGGAACGGCGCGGGAGCGCCCCGGGCACGGTCGTCGCGGGTTCCGTGTCTGCCACCGAACAGCGGGCCGCCGCCGTCCACCACTGAACCACCGACCCCGGTCCCGGGGAACGCGGGGCCAGGGCCGTCCCCGCACCCCGCGGCCGCCACCGCCTCGGCGACCACCGAGGCACCGCACCACTCGGCACGACCAAGGAGAAAGACCTATGAGCACCACCGCTGTCACCCCGCTCACGACCCAGGACGCCGAAGCGCTCGTCACCGCGGCCCACCACGCCGCCGAGGCGGCCGGTGTCACGGTCAGCGTCACCGTCCTTGACGCCGGCGGCCACCTGCTCGCCTTCCGGCGCGACGACCGGGCCGTGCTGATCTCCGGAGAGACCAGCACGCGCAAGGCCTACACGGCACTCCAGCTGAACGCTCCCACCGCCGACCTGGTCGACGCCGTGCAGCCCGGAGGCCTGTTCCACACCCTGCCCACCGCCCTCGACCGGCCGCTGCTGTTCCTCGCGGGCGGCGTGCCCGTGCACCGCGAGGGCCGCCTGATCGGAGCGATCGGGGTGGGCGGCGGCGCACCCGACCAGGACCACGGCTTCGCCTCGGCCGCCGTGCGGGCGCTCGCCTGACCCTCCTGAGACGGCAGTGGCCGTCTGTCGAGGCCGGAAGTCCCTCCCACCGGAGTCAGCCCGCCGCCACCGTCAGCGGCGCGAAGCGCCGGGTCCAGTCCCCGGGCAGCTCGGTGATCCCGTAGGTCATGACCGCGTTGGGGGCGATGGTGGAGAGGCCGCGCTCCCTCAGCCACGCCAGCAGCTCCTCGTGCCGTACGTCGATGTCCGTGCGCAGCGGTCGGTCGGTGCGGGCGGCGAGCGAGCCGATCAGGGCCTTGGCCGTCTCGGTGTCGCGGGCGATCAGTGGGCCCACCACGTGGGTGTCCATGTTCGGCCAGGCCGCGGCGTACCCGATGATCCGGCCGTCCTCCTCCGCGACGCGCAACTGGTCGGCGAAGGCGGGCAACCGCGTGACGATCGGGGTGCGGTCCGCACCGAAGACCTCCTCGTCCAGCCGGAGGACCGCGGAGAGGTCCTCGGCGGTGGCAGCGCGGGTGACGGTCTTCGGTTCCGGCCCGCCCGGGGCGAAACGGCCCCGCACCATCTCCGCCCCGCCCGTCACCTTGAAGCCGAGCTCCTCGTAGAGCGGCCGGCCGTACGGCGTCGCGTGCAGGGTCAGCGGAAGGGTGCCCAGCCCGGAGACGATGTGACGCATCAGACGGCGTCCGACGCCCTGGCGGGCGTGCCGCTCGGCGACCAGCACCATGCCGATGGCGGCGAGCGAGGGGCGTTCCTGCGGTCCGTACTCGGTGACGGTGCAGGCGGCGACGAGACCGCCGCCGGGGTCGTCGATGCCGTACCCCTTTCCGGCGGTGAGGAGGAATCCCCACTTGTGCTCCTCACGCGGCCACCCCCGGTCCTCGGACAGGTCGGCGCAGGCGGTCAGATCGCGGAGCGTCAGACGGCGGATCGGAGCAGAGGCGAGGAAAGGTGTCGGCACGCAGGTCAGGCTGTCCGACGCCGGCCTCCCGCGTCCACCTCTTTCCGGTGGAACCTGCGGGCTTTCGGCCAAGTCGGTTCAGCCGAGGTCGGGGGCGTGCAGGGCACGCACACCTTCGATGTTGCCGTCCAGGTAGTGCCGCAGGGACAGCGGTACGAGGTGGACGGAGGCGATCCCGACCCGGGTGAACGGGACCCTGACGATCTCGTACTCACCGGCCGGCTCGTCGACCTCGGGACCGTGGCGCAGGGACGGATCCATGGATTCCAGGTGGCAGACGAAGAAGTGCTGCACCTTCACGCCGGTCGCGCCACCGTCCTCGCCGATGTGTTCGACGGTGTCGACGAAGCAGGGCACCACGTCGCTGACCTTGGCGCCGAGTTCCTCGTACACCTCACGGTGCAGGGCGTCCACGACGGTGGTGTCGTCCGGCTCGACCCCGCCGCCGGGAGTGACCCAGTACGGGTCGACACCGGGTTTGGTCCGCTTGATCAGGATCAGGTGGTCGCCGTCCAGCAGGACGGCGCGAGCGGTGCGCTTGACCACGGGTCGGACGGTCATGGGAGAAATGTGGCCCGGCTGGTTCCACGTGAAACATCGTGGTGCGTGACCGGTTCGCAAGGTCCGCCGGCTCAGTTCCAGTCGGCGGCCGCGCGCAGCAGCCACTCGTGGGCCCGGGCGATGTGCGGCATCGCCAACGTGCCGCTGCGCACCACCAGGAAGTACGTCCGCAGCGGCGGCACCGGCGGATCGTGCAGGGCCACGACGTCACCGCGCTCCAGCGCATCCGCGCACAGATAGCGGGGCAGGACGGCGAGCCCCGCGCCCGCGACCGCGCAGGCGAGAACCGCACGCAGGTCGGGGGCGACGACCGTGGCCGGGGCGGCCGGACGGGCGTCGAAGACGGAGGCCCAGTAACGGGCGACGAAGGGCAGTGACTCGTGCACTTCGACCACGGGGACGTGTTTCAGGGCGGGAGCATCGGTGTCGCGGACCTTTTCGATGCCCGCGCGCTCCGCCCAGTGCGGCGCGGCGACCAGAACGTGCACTTCGTCGCAGAGCGGAGTCGCGGTGAGCAGCGTCCCGCGTGGACGAGCCGTACCCATGGCCAGATCGTGATGCCCGGCCGCCAGGCCCTCCAGGGTCTCCTCGGCGTTCCCGAACGAGGCGCGCAGGGCGAGGGCCCGGCCGTCCTCGCCGGTCAGCTCGCCGAGCGCGGGCAGCGCCCGTTCGGCGGTGAACTCGGGTGGTCCGGCCAGGTGCAGGGTCCGCTGGGAGGAGTCGTCCTCCAGCCCGGTCTCGGTGATCTCCACCAGGGCGTCGAGATGGGGTGCGGCCTTGTGGGCGAGTTCGTCGCCGATGGTCGTCGGGGTCACGCCGCGGGCCTGTCGAAGGAACAGCGGGCGGCCGAGCTGACGCTCCAGCGTGCGGATCTGCGAGGTGACGGCGGGCTGCGAGAGGCCGAGCAGAGCGGCCGCGCGGGTGAAGGAACCGGCCCGGTGCACGGTGACGAAGGTGCGGAGCAAGGCCAGATCCACGGAAAACCCGTCCCCTCTTCTGTTCTTCTCCAGCCCCCGCCCGTGTCCAACTATAAATAAGTCGATAGGTCGCTGTCGCTACGGTGATTGGACACTGACACAGAGTCAACTAGCCTTGTGCGCGCGGTTCTTCGCGCGCGGAACCGGAGGACGGTCCGAGCCACGAGGGGGGAGGCTCGGACCGTCCGTCGAGGCCCGTCGACGTCATCGCGTCGACGTCATTCCGTCGTTTCGTCCAGGGCGCGCAGCAGATCCGCCACCAGGTCGTCGGGGTCCTCCGCGCCGACGGAGAGCCGGATGAAGCCCTCCGGCACCGCGTCGCCGCCCCAGCGCCCGCGCCGCTCCGCGGTGGACCGCACCCCGCCGAAGCTCGTCGCGCCCTCGACGAGACGCAGCGCGTCGAGAAAACGGTCGGCACGCGCGCGCGAGGGCAGCGTGAAGGAGACGACACAGCCGTAGCGCAGCATCTGCTGCGAGGCGACCTTGTGGGACGGGTCGTCGGGCAGCCCGGGATACCGCAGGCCGGTGATCTCGGGCCGGGTGCGGAGGGCTTCGGCCACCCTGAGCGCGGTGGAGTCCTGCCGGTCCACGCGCAGCTGGAGGGTGGCGATCGAGCGGTGTGCGAGCCAGGCCTCCATGGGGCCGGGAATCGCACCGACGATCTTGCGCCAGCGCCGAACGGCGGCCATCGCCCCGGCGTCGCGGCCGGCCACGTAGCCCAGCAGGACGTCTCCGTGGCCGGTGAGCTGCTTGGTTCCGCTGGCCACCGAGAAGTCCGCGCCGAGCTCCAGCGGGCGCTGCCCGAGCGGTGTGGCGAGGGTGTTGTCGACGGCGACCAGGGCACCGCGCGCGTGCGCCGCCTCGACGAGCCGCCGTACGTCGCACACGTCGAGCCCAGGGTTCGACGGCGTCTCGATCCACAGCAGCTTCGCCCCGTCCAGGACGTCGAGCTGGGCGTCCCGGCCGGTCGGCGCGGTGCGCACCTCGATGCCGTACGCCTCCAGCTGCGCGCGGACCAGCGGCAGCGCCTGGTATCCGTCGTCGGGCAGGACGGCCGTGTCCCCGGCGCGCAGCTGCGAGAAGAGCACGGAGGAGATCGCGGCCATGCCGGAGGCGAAGACGATGGTCTCCGTGTCGGACCGGCCGGGAGCCTCCAGCTCGCCGATGGCGCGCTCGAGATGGGTCCAGGTCGGGTTCTCGTCGCGGCCGTAGGTGTACGGCCCGGTCGGATCGCCCGGCAGGTGGAAGTGGGCGGCGAACACCGGGCCGGGCAGGGTGGGCTCGTGCTTGACCGGTTCGGGCAGCCCGGCCCTTACCGCGCGCGTGCCGTCACCGGGGCCGGGAGCGGATCTCTCCGCGCCCGCACCGAGGCTGTCGTTCGTAGCGGAATCGCTCATGCCGCCCGTCCTTCCACTTGCTCGCGTACCGCGGCGAGCAGTCCGGTGCTCGCCGCCTCCACCATCTCAAGGCATTCCTCGAAGCCGTCCCGGCCCCCGTAGTACGGGTCCGGGACGTCCAGGTCGCCGCCCCCGGCGGCGGGGTCGTACGACCGCAGCAGACGCACCTTGGCCGTGTCCCGCTCCGTGGGGGCGAGGCGCCGCAGAGCCCTCAGGTGCCCGGCGTCGAGGGCGACGACCAGGTCGAGACGGGAGAACCAGGACTGCTGGAACTGCCGGGCCGTGTGGTCGAGGTCGTAACCGTGCTCCGCCAGCACGGCCACGGTGCGCGGGTCGGCGCCCTCGCCCTCGTGCCAGCCGCCGGTGCCGGCGCTGTCGGCCTCGACCCGGTCGCCGAGGCCGGCGTCCGCCACGCGCGCGTGGAAGACGGCCTCGGCCATCGGGGAGCGGCAGATGTTTCCCGTGCACACGAAGCAGACGCGGTAGGTCATCGGGATCAGTCCCCGTCGGGCAGGAACGCGTTGAGGGCCCAGGAGACGATCGAGACGATCAGGCCGCCCAGCACGGCGGTCCAGAACCCGTCGACGTGGAAGCTCACGTCGAGCTTGTCGGCCACCCACGACGTGAGCAGCAGCATCAGCGCGTTGACCACCAGCGTGAACAGGCCGAGAGTCAGGATGAACAGCGGGAAGGTCAGCACCTGCACGATCGGCTTCACGACCATGTTGACCAGGCCGAACACCAGGGCGACGACGATCAGCGTGAGGGCCTTCTCCCCCGTGCTGCCTCCGGTCAGAGTGATCTTGTCGAGCAGCCACACGGCGACGGCGAGGGCGCCGGCGTTGGCGATCGTCTTGACTAGGAAATTCTTCATGTGTCTGATCGTGGCAGACGCGATCGGACACGAACGGCGAGGCAGGGGCGGACGAGGCGATGAAGGCATTCCGGCTGGACGAACTGGAGGCGGAACGCGCCGCCAACGACGGTGCCTACCTGCAGTTCCTGCGGGAGCGGAACATGTCGGTCGGTCTGTACGCCCTCGACGCGGGCACGACCGACCCGCAGAAGCCGCACGCGCAGGACGAGGTGTACTTCGTGGTGAGCGGACGGGCCGCGATCACCGTGGGCATGGAGACCACCCAGGTCGCCCGCGGCAGTGTGGTCTACGTGCCGGCCGGCGTCGCCCACAAGTTCCATCACATCAGCGAGGACCTGCGGGTCCTGGTGGTGTTCTCTCCGCCGGAGAGCTGAGACGCGACCCCGGGGTTCCCTAGGGGATCGGTCAGGGGGAGACAAGGGGTGCGGGGCCCCTTCCGTGGCGCTCGCGGCTCTAGCATCGAGTGCAGGACATCAGAGGATTCCCCGGGACTTCCCGGGGCTCCCCGAAAGGTGAGGGCAAGGGCGATGCGA
The DNA here is from genome assembly GCF_042893535.1 of Streptomyces sp. NPDC001599. Taxonomy (NCBI): domain Bacteria; kingdom Bacillati; phylum Actinomycetota; class Actinomycetes; order Kitasatosporales; family Streptomycetaceae; genus Streptomyces; species Streptomyces sp. NPDC001599. The sequence goes on along the minus strand of NZ_JBIAVA010000022.1, from coordinate 5,419 downwards.
GAGATCTTCACGGGACTGCCGTGGTGGGTGAAGTGGATCGCGGTGCCGGTCATCGCCCTGGTCGTGTTCGGCGGGCTGATCGCCAGCGTGGTCGGGTTCGTGGTCGGACTGCTGTTCAAGCTGCTGGTCTTCGTCGCGCTCGTCGGCGGACTGATCTACGTCGTACGCAAGTTCATGTCGAGCTCGTCGTCGCGCAGCGACTGGTGAGAGACGTGGGGCACCGGTGGCGGTAACAGGAACCACCGGTTCCCTCGGGCGAGGGAAGTTTCCCGGACGGGCCGTCGGTGAGCGGTGACCGACGGTTAGAGTCCGGAACTCCACGCGGGGGCGACTCCGCGAACGGCGCACACCCCCACTCGTGTTCGCCGCACGGGCTGCCACCTCGCGTTCCGGGAGTGACTCTTGGCCACGGCTGACACCGCATTCGCTCAGCTGCACGCCCTTCCCGTGCAGCCCTGCTCGACGCCTCGGACACCCTCCGCGCCTGCCTCTGCCGACCCGCCGTCCGCGACTCTGATCGGCTCCGTGCAGCGGGCGATGCGCCTGCTCGAGCGCGTCGCGGAGCACGAGTACGGATCCCCCGCCAAACAGCTGGCCCGCGAGACGGGGCTGGCACTGCCCACGGCGTACCACCTGCTGCGCACCCTGGTGCACGAGGGCTATCTGCGCCGCGAGAAGGGGCTGTTCTTCCTCGGCGAGGCCGCCGAGCGGCTGAGCAGCAGCGGAGCCGAGCAGAAACGTCGCAGCACGGTGGTCGACACCATGGCGCGCTGGCGCGACGCGATCGGCGTCCCCGTGTACTACGCCACGTACCGGGACGGCGAGATCGAGGTCATGTGCGTCTCCGACACCCCGGGCAATCCGGCGGTCGAGGAATGGGCGGACTTCCGGGAGACGGGACACGCACACGCCATCGGGCAGTGCCTGCTGTCCCAGCTGGACGACGACGCGCGCCGCGACCATCTGGACCGCTACCCGGTGCAGCCCCTCACGCCGTACACGCTGCGTGACGGCCACAGTCTCCTGAAGCGGCTGGAACGCATGCCCCGGATGGCGCCGGTGACCGAGCGCCAGGAGTACGCGCTGGGGACGGTCTGCGCGGCGATCCCGATCACCGTCGGCACCACGGCCGCCACGATGGCCATCTCACTGCCCCTCCATCAGGCGGACCGTTTGCTCCCCGCGGCTCAGCGGTTGCAGAACGAGGTGGGGCGGCGTCTGGGGTCGCTCGCGCTCTCTATCAGTATCTGAAAACTCACTCCTTGTGATCTGGTGTGTACGTTGAGCAAGATGCCACCAGTGTTAGAGGTTTGATTCCCGGACAGTCGACGGCGAATGACGGGGTAGGCGAATGGGCGAGTCCGTACAGGCAGAGGTCATGATGAGCTTTCTCGTGTCCGAGGAGCTCTCTTTCCGTATCCCGGTGGAGCTGCGCTACGAGACCCGGGATCCCTATGCCGTACGCCTGACCTTTCATCTGCCCGGAGACGCGCCGGTGACCTGGGCCTTCGGCCGGGAGCTGCTGGTCGACGGGGTGGGCCGGCCGTGCGGCGACGGTGACGTGCGCATCGCACCGGTGGAGCCCGAGCCGCTGGCCGAGGTGCTGATCCGTCTTCAGGTCGGCAGCGACCAGGCCCTGTTCCGTTCCTCCGCCGCGCCCCTGGTGGCCTTCCTCGACCGCACCGACAAGCTGGTGCCGCTGGGTCAGGAGGGCGCGCTCGCCGACTTCGACAGCCACCTCGACGAGGCCCTGGACCGCATCCTGGCGGAGGAACAGAGCGCGGGCTGAACCGTTCCGGCAGCCATGCGGTCGTTGGCGTAACGCTTCGCCCGACGCGTCAGCGCTTGCGGCGACGGCCTCGCCCGCCACGGGCCGGGGCACTGGCTCCGCCACCCGCTGTCGCCCCCTGGGCCGGTCGTTCGGCCGGCCGGTCCGCCGACACGACCAGGGCGGCGAGGGCCGTGGTGACCGGCACGGAGGCCACCAGACCGATCGAGCCGACCAGCGTCCGCACGATCTCCTCCGCGACCAGCTCGCTGTTGGCGACGGTTCCCACACCGCTCTGCGCGATCGAGAACAGCAGCAGCAGGGGCAGCGCCGCGCCCGCGTAGGCGAGGACGAGCGTGTTCACGACCGAGGCGATGTGGTCGCGGCCGATGCGGATGCCCGCGCGGTACAGGCCGCGCCAGCCCATCGTCGGGTTGGCCTCGTGCAGTTCCCACACCGCCGACGTCTGGGTGACCGTCACGTCGTCGAGGACACCGAGCGAGCCGATGATGACCCCGGCGAGCAGCAGACCGCTCATGTCGATGGACGGGTACAGGCCGTGGATGAGGCCGGTGTTGTCGTCCGTGTTGCCGGTGAGCGCGGCCCAGCCGATGAAGAGCGACCCGAGCACGCCGATCAGCAGCAGCGAGATCAGTGTGCCGAGCACCGCCACGGACGTTCGGGCCGACAGCCCGTGGCACAGGTACAACGCGATCAGCATGATGGCGCTGGACCCGATCACCGCCACGACCAGGGGGTTCGAGCCCTGGAGGATGGCGGGCAGGATGAAGAAGTTCAGCAGCAGGAAGCTGATGGCCAGCGAGACCAGCGCCATGAGTCCGCGCAGCCGTCCGACGACCACGACGGCGAGGGCGAAGATGCCGGCGAGCAGGGCCAGGGGGAGCCTGCGGTTGATGTCGGTCACCGAGTACTGCAGGTCCTTCGGCGCGGAGGGCTCGTAGGCGACCACCACCTTCTGGCCCTCGTGCAGCTGCCGTGACTGGTCCGGCTGCACGATCTCGTCGAACGTGCGGCCCTTGTCGTCGCCGGTGTCGACGCGGATGGTCGCCCGCTTGCAGTCGCCCTTCGCCTGCTGCACCGCGGAGGAACCCTCGGCGGTGGACGTGTCGCCGGTCGGGACACCGCCCGACGCGTTGACGGACTGGCAGCTCAGTTCGACCACCTTGGTGACGGTGGCCTGCTGTGTCTGCCGGTCGAAGCCGACGCCGGTGCGCTCGTGCGGCGGTGCGCCGCCCGGCCACAGCACCGCGAGCCCGACCAGGACGGCCGCGGTGAAGGGGATCAGGATCGCGGCGATGACCTTCCGCAGATGCCGGGAGACGGGAGCCGCCGGTCCGTGCCCGTGCCCGTGCCCGTGCCCGTGCGAGTGCCCGTGCGAGTGCCCGTGCCCGCCCCCCGCACCGTGCCCGTCCCCCGCACCGTGCCCGCCGCCGGCGGCGTGTCCGTGGTCCTCGTCCTGCCCGTAAACCGTCTCCTGTCTGCCGGCGTTCGCCTCGGCAGCGACACCGGGGACGTGGCCGGCTGCCCGGCCGTCGCCCTCTTCGGCGTTCGGTCCGCGGCGGGGCCGGCGCGGTGGGAAGGAGGGGGGCTGCGGTGTGGTCACCGCCCGATCATCGCAAGAACGAGGGGGGCCCTCTGTTCACCGCGCCCGAATGGGCGCTAGCGTGGAGGCACCTTTGTACACGCGGGAGCTCGGAGCACCGGGCTGAGAGGGCGCTGACCTCCGTCCCAGCGATGTTTCACGGGAAACGTCACCGAAGTCGAGTGACGTATCCCACGAAGCGTCGACAGACGGAAGCCGCTGCGTCGACCGCCGAACCTGTTACCGGGTAATGCCGGCGTAGGGAGTAGGTCTCATGACCATCAAGGACGCACGCACGCCTGCCTCCACGCAGAACACCGCCAAGGCGGACACCGCGGCCCCCGCGGAGAACACGGAGGCCGGGAAGTCCATCGGCTGGCACAAGGCGTACGTCGAGGGCTCGCGCCCCGATCTGCGGGTGTCGGTCCGTCAGGTGCACCTCACCAACGGGCAGTCGGTCACGCTGTACGACACCTCGGGCCCGTACACCGATCCACTCGTCGACACCGATGTCCGCAGGGGCCTCGCCCCGCTGCGGGAGAACTGGATCATCGCCCGCGGTGACACCGAGGAGTACGCGGGCCGCCCCGTCCAGCCCGAGGACGACGGAATCAAGCACACCTCGCCGCGCGGCGGCCTGCGCAACCTCGACGCCGTCTTCCCCGGCCGCCCGCGCCAGCCGCGCCGGGGCCGGGACGGCAACGCGGTGACGCAGCTCGCCTACGCGCGACGGGGCGAGATCACTCCCGAGATGGAGTACGTGGCCGTCCGGGAGAACGTCTCCCCGGAGGTGGTCCGCGAGGAGATCGCCGCCGGCCGCGCCGTGCTGCCCGCCAACGTCAACCACCCAGAGATCGAGCCGATGATCATCGGCAAGCGGTTCCTGGTGAAGGTCAACGCCAACATCGGCAACTCGGCGGTGACATCCTCCATCGAGGAGGAGGTGGACAAGATGACCTGGGCGACCCGATGGGGTGCCGACACGGTCATGGACCTCTCCACCGGCCGCAACATCCACACCACCCGCGAATGGGTCCTGCGCAACTCCCCCGTTCCCATCGGAACCGTGCCGCTCTACCAGGCCCTGGAGAAGGTCGACGGCCGCGCCGAGGAACTGACCTGGGAGGTCTACAAGGACACCGTCATCGAACAGGCGGAGCAGGGCGTGGACTACATGACGGTCCACGCCGGCGTGCGCCTGCCGTACGTACCCCTCACCGCGAACCGCAAGACCGGCATCGTCTCGCGCGGCGGCTCGATCATGGCGGCGTGGTGCCTGGCGCACCACAAGGAGTCGTTCCTCTACGAGAACTTCGAGGAACTCTGCGAGATCCTCGCCGCCTACGACGTCACCTACTCCCTCGGCGACGGCCTGCGTCCGGGGTCGATCGCGGACGCCAACGACGAGGCCCAGTTCGCCGAGTTGCGCACCCTCGGGGAACTCAACCGGATCGCCAAGCGTTGCAACGTACAGACCATGATCGAGGGCCCGGGACATGTCCCGATGCACAAGATCAAGGAGAACATCGACCTTCAGCAGGAGATCTGCGATGAAGCTCCGTTCTATACGCTCGGCCCGCTGACGACGGACGTCGCGCCGGCGTACGACCACATCACCTCCGGCATCGGTGCCGCGATGATCGCCTGGTGGGGCACGGCCATGCTCTGCTACGTCACGCCCAAGGAGCACCTGGGCCTGCCCAACCGTGACGACGTCAAGACCGGCGTCATCACCTACAAGATCGCCGCCCATGCCGCCGACCTCGCCAAGGGTCACCCAGGTGCACAGGAGTGGGACGACGCGCTGTCGGACGCCCGGTTCGAGTTCCGGTGGGAGGACCAGTTCAACCTGGCCCTCGACCCGGACACGGCCCGGGAGTTCCACGACGAGACACTGCCGGCCGAGCCCGCCAAGACGGCGCACTTCTGCTCCATGTGCGGGCCCAAGTTCTGCTCGATGAAGATTAGTCAAAGCATCACAGAGCAGTTCGGCGGCACGGCGGCTGCGGGGGCGACGGCTGAGGAGGTCGCTGCGGGGATGCTCCAGA
>NZ_JBIAVA010000021.1:0-121658 GCF_042893535.1 Streptomyces sp. NPDC001599 | reverse complement strand
CAGGGGGAGCGGGTCGGAGGAGGTGACCAGGTCCCGCAGGGGGTGGCGGGCCAGGACCGCGTCCACCTGGGGCGTCAACGCCGCCGCCAGCCGGGTGGCCACGGGCAGCGTGTCGTCGAGCAGCGCCGTGGCGGCGGCCAGCAGTACGTCCCGTCCGGAGCCCTTCGGCACCCCCGCGGCTGCCCGCCGGTACAGCTCGGCCCCCTCCTCGAGCACGAGGCCGGCGTCGATGCCGGCCGGGACCTTGATGCGCGCGGTGTGCCGCCAGGTGGCGACGGGGTCGCTCCACGCCTCCACCCGGTAGGTCCAGTTGCCCGGCTCGCCCGGGGTGACCTCGGCGCCCCAGCGGTCGGTGCCCGGGGCCAGCTCCCGCATCGGCGTCCAGGGGCCCGGCCGGCCCTCGGGGTCCTTGAGCACGACGTTGGCGGCCACCGCGTCGTGCCCCTCCCGGAACACGGTGGCGGTGACCTGGAACGTCTCTCCCGTCACCGCCTTCGCCGGACGCCTGCCGTACTCCACCACCGGCTGGACGTCCCGGACCGGGATACGTCCGATCCCCACGGTCGCGCTCATCCGCATCTCACCTCCGCCGTGCTCGTGGCCGGGCGCGGGCCCGGCCGGTTGGGTTGGGCCGATCGGGTCAGGCCGCGCCGGAGGGGGCCTTGTGCCCCGACGGGGCGAGCCGTTCCGGCTGTTCCTGCGCATGGGTGACCAGGCTCGTCCGCAGATACCGTTCGGCGGCGTCCGCCGCCTCGCGTGCGCACCGCTTCCCCATCAGCACGCAGAGGGTGTAGCCGGAGTCCTCGAAGGTGGTGCGGACGGTGACGTCCGTGGGGGACGCCAGCATCGAGCGTTCCCAGGCGCGGTAATGCCGCAGCTGCCGGGCGACTTCGCTCTTCGCGGGGAGCAGCATGGCCGGTCACCTTCCGGACGGTCCGGTGGTACGGACGATCGAGTTCTTCACACATGGTGCACGGGTGGTGACGCCCCGTCTTGTTGGATCTTCAACCGATTCTCGTAACCCGCTCGGCCCCGATTCCGGCCCCCGAGCTGCTCGTGTTGCACGAATGGACTACCGCTCCCACTCTGGAGTGACTCAGAAGCGATCAGCGCTCACGCTTCGTGATCGGGGAGCCCGTCCCCCAAGGGGCGAGGAGGAGCGAGAGCCTTCGCGGTGAGGAGCCACGACGATGAAGACCGCAGTGCCCTGCTACTACCACCTCGACGTGGAAGTGAGCCCGGAACGGGTCGGACAGGTCAGGCGCATCCTGGCCGCTCACCTCCGGTTCTGGAACCTGGAGAACCTCGTCGAACCCGTCTGCTCGGGCGCCGAGATGCTGCTGCTGGCGATCAACGAGCACGCGAGCGACAAGAACACGTCGATCGAGATGTGGTGGAACCGCCAGCACCTGATCACGGCCGTAGCGGGCAACGACCACGCGCTCCGTCCCGACCAGGACCTCCGCAACTGCCTCCAGCACCTCGCCGCCAACAGCGACGGCTGGGGCTGCTGCGCCACCGACACCGGCGCCAAGGTCATCTGGTTCTCGCGCCGCGCCCGGGCCGGCGAACGCGTCCCGCTGGTGGCGACCGAGCCCGAGCCGATCACCCAGGAGGGGCTGGAAGTGCCGCGCGAGATCATGCCGGTGGCCCAGGTGGCCGGCTGGGCACGTACGGGCAGCGGCGTTCTGGAGGAGGCTCGGTGACCCGCGCCAGGCCGAACTGGAAGGGGTCGCCCGTGTGGAGCGGGCACCCCTACCCCCTGGGGGCCGCGTACGACGGGCAGGGCACGAACTTCGCCCTGTTCAGCGAGGTCGCCGAGCGGGTCGACCTCGTGCTCGTCGACGACGACGGCAACCACAGCACCATCCCGCTGCCCGACGTCGACGGCTTCGTGTGGCACTGCTACCTGCCCGGCGTCGGCCCGGGACAGCGCTACGGCTACCGGGTCCACGGTCCGTGGGCCCCGGCCGTCGGCCACCGCTGCAACCCGGCGAAGCTGCTCCTCGACCCCTATACGCGGGCCGTGGACGGGCTGGTGGACAACCACGCCTCCCTTTTCGAGCGGGCCAGGGGCAAGGCCGACCCGGGCGACAGCGCCGGGCACACCATGCTCGGCGTGGTCACCGACCCCTTCTTCGACTGGGGCGACGACCGCCCGCCCCGGCGTCCGTACTCGGAGAGCGTCATCTACGAGGCCCACGTCCGCGGCCTCAGCCGCACCCACCCCGACGTGCCCGAGGAACTGCGCGGCACCTACGCGGGCCTCGCCCACCCGGCGGTCGTGGAGCACCTGACGTCCCTCGGCGTGACCGCCGTGGAGCTGATGCCGGTGCACCAGTTCGTCCACGACGGCGTGCTCCAGGACCGCGGCCTCGCCAACTACTGGGGCTACAACACCATCGGCTTCTTCGCGCCGCACAACGGCTACGCCGCCCTCGGCACCCGGGGCCAGCAGGTCAGCGAGTTCAAGTCGATGGTCAAGACCCTGCACGAGGCCGGACTCGAGGTGATCCTCGACGTGGTCTACAACCACACCGCAGAGGGAAACGAGAGGGGCCCCACCCTCTCCTTCCGCGGCATCGACAACGCCTCGTACTACCGCCTGGTGGACGGCGACTGGCAGCACTACTACGACACCACCGGCACCGGCAACAGCCTGCTGATGCGCCACCCCTACGTGCTCCAGCTCATCATGGACTCGCTGCGGTACTGGGTCACCGAGATGCACGTCGACGGCTTCCGCTTCGACCTCGCGGCCACCCTCGCCCGGCAGTTCCACGAGGTGGACCGGCTGTCCGCGTTCTTCGACCTGATCCAGCAGGACCCGGTGATCAGCCGGGTCAAGCTGATCGCCGAGCCCTGGGACGTCGGCGAGGGCGGCTACCAGGTGGGCAACTTCCCGCAGCTGTGGTCGGAGTGGAACGGCAAGTACCGCGACGCGGTACGGGACTTCTGGCGCGCGGGGGAGCACACGCTCGGCGAGTTCGCCTCCCGGCTGACCGGCTCCTCCGACCTGTACCAGCACAGCCGCCGCCGGCCCCGCGCCAGCGTCAACTTCGTCACCGCGCACGACGGCTTCACGCTGCGCGACCTCGTCTCGTACAACGACAAGCACAACGAGGCCAACGGCGAGGACAACCGGGACGGCGAGAGCCACAACCGGTCCTGGAACTGCGGCGTCGAGGGCGAGACCCGGGACCCGGCCGTCCGGGAGCTGCGGGGTCGGCAGCAGCGCAACTTCCTCGCCACGCTCCTGCTCTCGCAGGGCATCCCGATGCTGTGCCACGGCGACGAACTGGGGCGCACCCAGCGCGGCAACAACAACGCCTACTGCCAGGACAACGAGATCTCCTGGATCGACTGGCGGCTCGGCGGCGAGCAGCGCGCGCTGCTGGACTTCGCCCGGCGGCTGATCGCGCTGCGTGCCGACCACCCGGTGCTGCGCCGGCGCCGCTTCTTCCGCGGCGAGACCCTCACCCACGCGGACCAGCCGCTGCCGGACCTGGTGTGGCTGCTGCCCGACGCGCGGGAGATGTCCGACGACGACTGGCAGCGCTCCGACGCGCACACCGTCGGTGTCTTCCTCAACGGCGACGCCATCGCCGAACCCGATCCCCGGGGCCGGCCCGTGGTCGACGACTCCTTCCTGCTGCTGCTCAACAGCCACTGGGAGCCGGCCGACTTCCGGCTGCCCGACGCCGGCTACGGCGAACGCTGGACGGCCCTGGTCGACACCGCCGACCCGGACGGCGTCCCCGACGAGGCCGAGCACAAGGCGGGCACCCGGCTGACCGTCGAGCAGCGCAGCCTCGTGCTGCTCTCCAGGCCCTCGCGCACCGGCCGGTGAGCCGGTGAGATCAGCTGCCGAGACGGCGCGCGGTCACCGTGAACTGCGCGCCGTCGGCGTCCCGGAGCACCGCCTCGTCCGGGCTCAGCGAGAGCACGCTGCCACCGTGCCGCTCCGCGGTGCGGGCGCAGGCCGTGACGTCCTCCACCGCGAAGTGGATCTGCCAGTGCGGCCGGACGGCCGGGTCGGGAGCCGCTCCCAGCGCTCCCGACTCGATGCGGGCCACGACCTCGCCCTCGTGGCGCAGGACCACCTCGTCGCCCTCGTACCGGACCTCGCAGCAACCCTGCCCCGACGCCCACTCGAAGATCTCGCCGTAGAAGATCGCGGCGTCGAAGGCGTCACGGGTGTGCAGCCGGATGAAGGCGGGGCGCTTGGTGCGCCAGGCGTCCCAGTCCGAGAACAGCTCGCCCTCCCAGATCCCGAACGTCGCGCCGTCCCGGTCGGCGAGCAGGGCCGCCCGCCCCGGCGGCAGGGAGATCGGCCCGACCGCGGCGGTGCCGCCGCGCTCCTGCGCCCGGGACACCGCCTCGTCCGCACTGCGCACGGCGAAGTACGGCGTCCACGCCACCGCCATCTGCCACATCGCGGCGACGGCGGCGATCCCGGCCACCGGCACCCCGTCGGCCAGGGCGATCCGGAAGGGTTCGCCCAGCCGGGCGGGCCGCCACCGCCAGCCCAGCACGGCGGAGTAGAACTCCTCGGTGGCCTTCAGATCACGGCTGGTGAGACTCACCCAGCAGGGGGCCCCGTACACGGCGTGCGTGGACAGGAGGCTCTCCTGGCGGGTGGAGGAGGTGGTGTCGTGGTTCATGGCAGTCGTGTCCTGGTCTCGTCCACCGGCAGCCACCGGCTCCACACCAGTGTCCGGCCGGGAGTGCGGCGGGCGCCTGGCGAGTACCCCGCACATGGCGCCGAAACGGAGGCCCCGAGGTGACCGTGCCCCCCACCGACGTGCGCCCGAACCCCGACCCGGATTCCGACTCGGACCAGATCTTCCGGCTGCAGGAGGAGGTCCGGCAGCTCAAGGAGGCGGTGGTCTCGCACGCCGTCGTCGACCAGGCCATCGGGGTGGTCATCGCCCTCGGCGGGGTGACGCCGGACGAGGGGTGGATCGTCCTGAAGGAAGTTTCCCAGCATACGAACATCAAACTCCGCAATGTGGCGGAAACGATACTCATCTGGGGGCGCAGCGGAGTGATGCCGCCGGAGATCCGGGCCGCCCTGGAGGATCGCCTGGGGCGGCCCGGACTCAGCGGGCCTCCGTCAGGATCTCCTCGCGTATCCGGTCGAAGCAGCCGGTGAGCAGCCGGGAGACGTGCATCTGCGAGATGCCGAGCTGCTGGGCGATGCGGCTCTGCGTCATCCCTCCGAAGAAGCGCAGGTAGAGGATGGTGCGCTCGCGCTCGGGCAGTGCCTCCAGGCAGGGCCGGACCGCCACCCGGTCCACGACCGCGTCGAAGGCGGGATCGGGGCCGCCCAGCGCGTCACCGAGGGCGTACCCGTCGGTGCCGGGCATCTCCGCCTCCAGCGACAGCGCCGAGAAGCACTCCAGGGCCTCCATGCCGGTGCGCACCTCGACGGTGGTCAGCTGCGCGTGCTCGGCGATCTCCTCGACGGTCGGGGCGCGCCCCGGCGTGGTCTGCGCCAGTTCCTTCGCCGATCTGCGGACCCGGTTGCGCAGGTCCTGGATCCGGCGCGGCACGTGCAGCGTCCACATGTGGTCGCGGAAGTGCCGTTTGATCTCGCCGGTCACGGTCGGCACCGCGTACGCCTCGAAGGCGTGGCCGCGCGCCGGGTCGTAGTGGTCGACGGCCTTGACCAGGCCGAGGGCCGCCACCTGATAGAGATCCTCCAGGTTCTCGCCGCGGCCCCGGAAGCGGACGGCGATCCGCTCCGCCATGGGCAGCCAGACCCGGATCAGTTCGTCCCGCAGCGCCTTGCGCTCCGGTCCCTCGGGCAGCCCGGCGAGCCGTTCGAACGCAGCGGCCGTGTCGGGAGCGTCGTCGTGCGGGTGGGGCTGGGTTCTGCCGGCGACACGCATCACGCGCACCTCCCTCAGCAGGGGTGCTGGCAAGTCCTCGTATATATGGATACTGAGCGCGAATCCCCCGGACGGCCACTCGAACGGCTGCATGCCGGTGACCGGTGCGGCCGCCCCGTAGCGGGACGTGATGTGCGGCACGCTCCCGGTGATCGCGCGGACCGGCGTCGGCGGATCGTCCCTGGGCAGCGCTTGATCATCGATCAAAACGGACGAAGCCCCTGGCCACAGCGCATTCCGCTCATTTGACAGTGCGCTGAGCGTACGGATAGGAAGCAGCGTCGAGAGGTCGAGAGGGGCACCGTGTACGAGCCGAACGTGGTCGGGGACTGGCAGGAGTACGACGAGCACGCCGGCCTGCGGGTCCGCGTTCACGGTCTTGAGCCGGCCGAGCCGCCGCGGGGCCGCGACGACGCCGCCGAGGGGCTGACGTACTTCCGGGTCCGGGTGACCGTCGAGAACCGGGGCGGGCGGCACCTCGGCATCCACCTGGAGGACGGCCAGATCGACGTGCGGATCGGCCCCGACGGGGAGAGCGCCTTCCTCGACTGGCGCAACTCCCAGTTCATCGAGGGCTTCGACGTCTACCCGCTGCGCCGGGCCACCGCCGTGCTCTACGCGGCCGGGCCGGAGGCGAGCCTGAGCCAGGTCGACGTCCAGGTGCAGCTGAGGGTGGACGAGGAGTGGGCCGACCGCCGGCTGTGGAGCGGCGCCCCCGGGCTGCCCGACGGCGCCGGCGCCGCCCCGTGCGGCGGGGTGCGGGACGAGGGCCTCGTACACCAGGTGAGCGCGTTCCTGCGGGGCCAGTCGGAGGAGGGCACCGCCTGACCGGCCGGGCGGCCGCCGCTCAGTGCGCGATGCCGTCGATGATCTCCCGGGCGCCCTGCCGCAGCAGGGCCACCGCGACCGAGGTGCCCAGGGTCGCCGGGTCGAGGCGGCCGGCCCACTCGTGCGCGTTCAGCCGGATTTTGCCGTCGGGGGTGAAGACGCAGGCCCGCAGCGAGAGTTCACCGCTGCGGTCCACGTGCGCGTGCCCGGCGATCGGGCTGTTGCAGTGCCCCTGGAGGACGTGCAGGAACATGCGCTCCGCCGTCGCCTCCCGGTGCGTGCGCGGGTCGCCGAGTCCACCGACCGCCTCGATCAGCGCACCGTCGCCCTCGCGGCACTGCAGGGCGAGGATGCCCGCGCCGATCGGCGGCATCATCGTCTCGGTGGACAGGATCTCGCTGATCACGTCGGTACGGCCGATGCGCTCCAGTCCGGAGACGGCGAGCAGCAGCGCGTCCGCCTCGCCCTCGGCGAGCTTCGCCAGCCGCCGGTTGGCGTTGCCGCGGAAGGGAACGCACCGCAGGTGCGGGTGGGTGGCGGCCAGCTGGGCGACCCGGCGCACGGAGGACGTGCCGACGCGCGTCCCCTCCGGCAGCTCGTCCAGCGTGAGCCCGTCCGGGTGGATGAGCGCGTCCCGCACGTCGTCCCGCTCGAGGAACGCGGCGAAGACCGTACCGGCGGGCAGCGGCCGGTCGGCGGGCACGTCCTTGACGCAGTGCACCGCGAGATCGGCCTCGCCCGACAGCAGGGCGGCGTCGACCTCCTTGGTGAACGCGCCCTTGCCCTCCACCTGGGACAGGTCCCCGAGCCACTTGTCGCCGGTGGTACGCACCGGTACGACCTCGGTGCGGACGCCGGGGTGGAGGGCGGTCAACCCGGCCCGGACGCGCTCGACCTGAGCCAGTGCCATGGGGGAGTCGCGGGAGACGATGCGGATGATTTCGGGGGCGGACATGCGGACACGATAGTGCTCCGGGGGAGCCCGGGCCGACCGCTTCGCCCGACCGGCCCACTGTCCGCCCCACGCCGGGTCAGGCGTTCGGGTCGAAGGGGATGCCGGCGGGCTTGGCGGCGGCCAGGTGGGAGGCGAAGCTGCCGTCCTTGAGGCCGAAGTCGGCGCTGCCGAAGTCGTAGGCGCTCAGCCTGTCGCGCAGGCCCGCCGGATAGCCGTTCCAGCCCACCAGGGCCGGGTACTGCCAGGTCCCCTCGTGGTTCTCCGGCGGCTCGTCGCCCGAGGTCGCCGGGCGGAAGCAGTGGGTGCTGATGCCGTCCTTGTGGTAGACGATCTTCGGGTGGGTGCCGTCGAAGCGGACGGCGGAGCGCTCGTGCACGCTGAACGAACCGTGGTTGGACGTCGACACGTACTGCACGGCGGCGTCCTTCACCCACACCACCACGTGCTCCCAGTCGTGCCGGTGGCCGCCGAGGCTCGTCCCGGGCAGCGCCTGGTCCTTCTCGAAGTAGAGGCCGTACATGTAGGCGCACCAGTCGCCGTCGCACTTGGCGCGCGCATAGCCGTTGGTGTTGTCCAGGTCGGAGGCGTCCCGGCAGTTGCCGTTGAGCGCGCCGGTCGGGTTGAGCCCGCCGTTGACCGCTCCGTCGGCGCCGATGGCCGGTGTGGGATAGCAGCCGTCGGTGTCGTAGTCGTAGGCGGGCTGGTACGTCCGCTCCAGGCTGTCGGCGTTGCCGGGCAGCCCCGGCGGCGGGGCGGCGAAGGCGGTGGCGGGAAGGGCGACGACGAGGGCGAGGGCACCGAGCGGTACGGTGAGCCATCTGTGGCGGGGCGTCGTGGTGGTACGCGGGGACATCGCGTCCTCCTCGGGCTGGCGCAGCCCAACGGCTGTGGGGGGAAAGGGAGTTCAGGTTCCCCTCTTTTTCCTCCCGCGCCAAGGGTGCACAGGCGTCGCCGGGGTGAAGGTGAGCCCAACACCCGGCCCGGAGTGCCCCGCTCACACCAGGTCGTCCGGAAGGTCCGCGGCCGACTCCTCGGGCGCCAGGTCCGGGCGGAGCCTGAGCCAGGACGGCTGGCGCAGCATGCCCTCCCGGGTGCGGGTGCTGTAGCGGACCTCGCCGACCAGCCGGGGCACCACCCAGCGCGCCCCCGGCACCCGCGGCACCGGGTCGAAGGGGCAGACGTCACTCGCGGCGGCCGCCAGCAGCGCGGCCAGCTCGGTGCGCTCGCCCGCGCTCCAGCCGGTGCCGACCCCGCCGACGTAGCGCAGCCGGCCCGCGGCGCGCTGGCCGACCAGGACCGCGCCAGGGAGGCCGCCGAGCCGACCCTTGCCGGGCAGCCAGCCGCCCACCACGACGTCCTCGCTGCGCATGTTGCGGATCTTGATCCAGGCCCGGGAGCGGACCCCCGGCTCGTACACCGAGTCCAGCCGCTTGCACACCAGCCCCTCGAGACCGTGCTCGCGGGTGGCCCGCAGGGCCTGGGCGCCGTGCCCGACCAGCGCGGCCGGGGTCGACCACGACGGCCCGTTCAGCCCGAGGTCCGTCAGCCGCTCACGGCGGCCGGTGTAGGGCAGGCGCAGCAGGGAGCGGCCCGCCAGGTGCAGGGCGTCGAACAGCACCAGGTGGACGGGGACCTTCGCCGCCCGGTGCGCCGCCCGGACCGGGGTGTGCGCGAGGCCCATCCGGGACTGGAGCAACTGGAAGTCGGCACGGCCCTGTTCGTCCAGCGCCAGCACCTCCCCGTCCAGTACGGCGGGGGTCTCGCCGAGCGCGGTGGCGAGCGGGGCCAGTTCCGGATAGGCGGCGGTGATGTCCTGCCCTGAGCGGGCACGCAGCAGGACGCTCCCGTCGCCGGGCAGGTAGACCACCACGCGCTGCCCGTCCTGCTTGGTCTCGTAGGCCCAGCGCGCGTCCTGCCCGGCGGGCGGCAGGGTGCCGGGGGTGGCGAGCATCGGAGGGATCGGCGGCAGCTCCACGGGTCAGTACTCGACCCGCCGGGGCGCCGTCACGCGCGTTGCCCGCCAGGTTCGCCTGAACGGCGCCGGTCCCGTCCGGGACCGGCGCCGTCGCCGTCAGCGGACGGAGGCGGGCTCCGAGGCGACACCGTCGGCCGGAGCCGGGCCCGCCGGGGTGCCGGCCGGGCGGTGCCGGGGGATGAAGGACGCGAGGGCGGTGGCCAGCAGGGCCGCGCCCGCGCCGATGGCCATGACCACCTTGAACGCGTTCTCGGACGGCAGGGCGAAGCCGCCCAGGTCGATGGTCAGCTGGGCCAGGATCACACCGGCGATGGCGCTGGCGACCGACGTGCCAAGGGAGCGCATCAGGGTGTTGAGGCTGTTCGCGGCGGCCGTCTCGCTCGGCGGCACCGCGCCCATGATCAGCGACGGCATGGCGCCGTAGGCGAAGCCGATGCCCGCGCTGATGACGCAGGAGACCAGCACCAGGTGCCAGACCTCGGCCATCAGCACGATGTTCAGTCCGTAGCCGGCCGCCACGATCAGGGCGCCGATCATCAGCGTCACCTTCGGACCCCTGGACTTGGAGACCTTCGCGGAGACCGGGGCGAACGCCATCATCACCAAACCGGACGGCGCCATCACCAGACCCGTGGTCAGCAGCGAGCGGCCGAGTCCGTAACCGGTGGCCTCGGGCAACTGCAACAGCTGCGGAAGGACGAGGGACATCGCGAACATCGAGAAGCCGATGGCGACGGACGCCAGGTTGGTGAAGAGCACCTGGCGGCGGGCGGTGGTGCGCAGGTCCACCAGGGGCTCCGGGGTGTGCAGCTCCCACCAGCCCCAGACCAGCAGGATCACCACGGCCGCCGCGAACAGGCCGAGGGTGGTGCCCGAGGACCAGCCCCAGTCGCCGCCCTTGGAGATGGCCAGCAGCAGGCTCGCGAGGCCGGCGGCCATGCCGATGCCGCCGGGCAGGTCGAAGCGGCCGCCGGTGCGCACCGCCGACTCGGGCACCAGCGACAGCACGAGCACCAGGGCCACCACTCCGAGCGCGCCGGAGAGCCAGAACAGCATGTGCCAGTCGAGCTTGTCCGCGATCAGCGCGGCCGCGGGCAGGCCGAGCGCGCCGCCGACGCCGAGGGAGGCGCTCATCACGGCGGTGGCACCGGCCAGCCGCTCCACCGGCAGTTCGTCGCGCATGATGCTGATGCCGAGCGGAATCACGGCGGCCGACAGGCCTTGCAGGGCGCGGCCGACGACCATCGGGACCAGCGCGTCGCTCAGCCCGCAGACCGCGGAACCGGCGATCAGCAGCACCAGGCTGAGCAGCAGCATCCGCCGCTTGCCGAACATGTCGCCGAGCCGGCCGACGACCGGAGTGGCCACCGCGGAGGCGAGCAGCGTGGCGGTCACCGCCCAGGCCGCGTCCGAGGCCGACGCGTCCAGGAGCTTCGGCAGCTCCGGGATGATCGGGATGACCAGGGTCTGCATCAGCGCGACGACGATCCCGGCCAGGGCCAGTACCGCCACCACGGCGTTCGGCCGTGGTGAGGCGGGGGAAGCGGGCATGGAAGAGCCTTTCCGGCGATGAGTCTTGCGACGGGTGGGAGAAGACGGGTGGGAGAAAACGGAACGCGAACCTTTAAGTCAGTCGCTTGAAGTATCCTACGGGGTGTGAGGGGCGAACGCCCGTCCGGGCCGGGCGGCGATGCCTCGCCGCCGCGCCGTAGGCTTTCGTGAGAACCCGCCGTACGTCGGCGGACCTGCGACGACTCGAGGGACTGGTCGTCGCGGGCGGAGCGGAGAAAGTCCCGGCGCGGTGGTGATCATGGCGAGCAGGGCGGTCCGGACGGAACAGGTCAGCGCGACCCGGCAGCTGATCCTGACCACCGCCGAGCGGCTGTTCGCCGAGCACGGGGTGTACGCGGTCTCCAACCGGCAGGTCAGCGAGGCCGCCGGGCAGGGCAACAACGCAGCGGTCGGCTACCACTTCGGCACCAAGACGGACCTCGTCCGGGCCATCGCCCAGCGCCACTCGGAGCGGGTCGAGGAGCTGCGCGCCCGGCAGCTCGCCGCCCTCGGCGACTCGCCCGACCTGCGCGACTGGGTGGACTGCCTGGTCCGTCCCCAGTTCGACCACCTGGCGGCGCTGGGCAGCCCCACCTGGTACGCGCGGTTCTGCGCCCAGGTCATGACCGACCCGGCGCTGCGGCAGATCCTGACCGAGGAGTCCCGGGCCTCCGTCTCCCTGCGGGCGATCATCGTGGGCCGCAACCGCTGCATGCCGGCGCTGCCCGACGAGGTCCGCGCGGAGCGGGGCGACATGGCCCGTCACCTCATCGTGCACACGGCGGAGGAGCGCGAGCGGGCCCTGGCCGAGAACCGCCCGACCCCGCGCGCAAGCTGGCAGGACGCGGCCGACGGCCTTGTCGACGCGATCGTGGGCATGTGGCTGGCGCCCGTCACGCCCCGGGGCGAGGGGTGAGGGGCGCCGGACGGTGAAGGGGTGCCGTCGGCGGTCGGGGCGGATCCGGGGCATGGTGTCCTCGGCGGCGCCCCGGCGCGAGCCGGCCCGGGTGACGGTGGTGACGGGGCCGGCGGACGCCGTCCGCCTCATCGGCCGCCGCCCGGGGAGGCCGGGGTTCGCGGCTGTGAGGTGCGGCCGGTCGGCCGGTATGCCAGTCGGCCTGTCGGCCTGTCGGTTGGTGGCTCGTCGCACGTCGGCGTCGTTCACCGCACGTCGGCGTTGCTCACCGCGCGTCGGCGTCGCGTGCCGTCCGTGAGCCGACGGCGGGCGGCGCCGGGGGCGGGCCCGGCTCGCGCAGGCCGCACAGGAGCAGCCTGCCCACGGCGGGCAGCGCCACCAGCGGCAGCAGGGCCGTCCGCAGCGAGGACGCGTCGGCCAGTGCGCCCAGCGCCGGGGCGGCGAGCCCGCCGACGCTCACCGCCAGCCCCAGCGTCACTCCGCTCGCCGTCCCCACCCGGCGCGGCAGGTAGTCCTGGCCCAGCGTGATGTGCAGGGAGAACGGCACATACAGCCCCGCCGACGTCAGGGCGACGAACAGGTACACCGCGGGACCGGGCACGAGGACGACCCCGGCCACCGCGAGGACCGTCAGGACGTACGACCGCCGCACCACCTTCAGCCGCCCGTACCGGTCCGCGAGCCGGCCCCCGGCGACGGTGCCCACCGCGCCGCCCAGATAGAGCACGAACAGCGCCGCCGTCCCCGCCGCGCTGCCGCCGCCCACCCGCTCCCGCACGTGCAGCGCCACGAACGTGCTCAGGCCGACGAAGACGACGGAACGGCACACGACGGCGCCGGTGAGCCGCAGGAAGGACGCCCAGTCGTCGGCGCCCGCCGCCACCGCCGTACGGCCGCCCGCCGCGCGGGCCGCCCCGGCCGAACGCACCGCCACCCCGCACAGCACGGCCCCCACCACCGCGGGCCCCGCCAGCAGCCAGGACGCGCCGAGACCCCCGCCGCCGACGACGGCCCACACCAGCGGCGGCGCCAGCGCGAAGCCGACGTTGCCGCCCAGGGAGAACCACCCCATCGCCGTATGGCTGCCCCGTGCGGCCGCCCGCGCCGCCCGCGCCGCCTCGGGGTGGTACGCGGCGATCCCCACACCGCCCGCCGCGACGGCCGCGAGGGTGAGCGGGTAGGAGCCGGTGACGCCCCCGAGGGCGATGCCCGTCCCGGCGGTCAGCGTGCTCAGCGGCAGCAGCCACGGCAGCGCCCACCGGTCGGTGAGCGCCCCGAACAGCGGCTGCACCAGCGACGACAGCAACGAGGCGGCGAGGACGACGCCCGAGGCGGCGGCGTAGCCGTAGGCCCGCTCGGCGACGAAGTACGGCACCAGGGCGGCCACGGTGCCCTGGTAGACGTCGACGCAGGCGTGGCCGAAGGACAGCAGGACGAGGGGCCGGTCGCGAGTGAGGGTCACCGGTCGATCGTCACGCGCACCGGGCCTGGCCCGCTTTCGATAACCTGCCGACTTGTGCCGAACATCCGCCACCCGGACACCTGTGACCCGGACACCCGTGACCCGGACACCCGTGACCCGGACATCCGCCACACCCCGGTCGCCCCGACCCGCGCCCAGCGGCTGGACGCCGGGCAGCGGATCGACGCGCACCGGCACGACGAGCACCAGATCGTCCACGCCGGGTCCGGGGTCGTGGCCGTCACCACCGAGGCCGGCACCTGGTTCGCGCCGGGGACGCGGGCCATCTGGATCCCGGCCGGCACCGTGCACTCCCACCGCGCCCACGGACGCCTCGACCTGCACCTGATCGGCCTGCCCGCCGACGCCAACCCGCTCGGCCTGGACAGCCCCGCCGTTCTCGCCGTCGGCCCGCTGCTGCGCGAGCTGATCGTCGCCTACACCCTCGACCCCCGGGACACGAGCCCGGAACGCGGCCGCCTCCTGGCCGTGCTGTGCGACCGGTTGCGGGCCTCGCCGCAGCAGCCCCTGCTCCTGCCCACCCCCAGGGATCCCCGGCTGGCCGAGGTCTGCGCGCTGGTCCACGCCGACCCCGCGGACACCCGCACCCTCGCCGCCCTCGGCGCCGCCACCGGCACCGCGGAACGCACCCTCAGCCGGCTCTTCCGCCGCGAGTTCGGCATGACCTTCCCCCAGTGGCGCACCCAGTCCCGCCTCTACCACGCCCTGCGCATGCTCGCCGACGACCTGCCCGTCACCACCGTCGCCCACCGCTGCGGCTGGTCCTCCGCCAGCGCGTTCATCGAGGTCTTCCGCCGTGCGTTCGGCTGCACGCCCGGCACCCACAACCGCCGGGCGGGAACCGTTCGCCACCCGGTTCTTACCGTCGAGTAATATCGCGCGGCAGGCCCCCATGAGGAGGAACCGTGTCACGGTCCGAACGCTCACCGCTGCTGCTCGCCGGCCTGCTGGCCACCGCGGGCGTCGCCCATTTCGCCCAACCCCGCCCCTTCGACGCCACCGTCCCGCGCTCCCTGCCGGGCACCCCCCGGGCCTGGACGTACGCCAGCGGCGTCGCCGAACTCGCGCTGGCCGCCGGACTCGCCGTGCCGCGCACCCGCAGGGCCGCCGCGCTGAGTGCCGCGGCCTTCTTCGTCGGGGTGTTCCCCGCCAACGTCAAGATGGCCTGGGACTGGCGGCACCGCCCCGCCCCGCAGCAGGCCGCCGCCCTCGGACGGCTGCCCGTGCAGGTGCCGCTCGTGCTGTGGGCCCGCGCCGTCGCCCAGAGCAGCGGGAGCCGGTCATGAGCGCGCTCCCCGCCGTGGGCGACACCGTCGAGGACTTCACGCTGCCGGACGAGACCGGCACCCCCCGCCGCCTGTCCGAACTGCTCGCCGAGGGCCCGGTCGTCCTCTTCTTCTACCCCGCCGCCCTGACCACCGGCTGCACGGCGGAGGCCTGCCACTTCCGCGACCTCGCCGCCGAGTTCGCCGCGGTCGGCGCCCGGGCCGTCGGCGTCAGCGGCGACCCCGTCGAACGGCAGCAGGAGTTCGCCGGGCGCCACACCCTGGGCATGCCGCTGCTCTCCGACACCGACGGCGCGGTCCGCGAGCGGTTCGGGGTGAAGCGGGGCTTCAGCCTGGCTCCCACCAAGCGGGTCACCTTCGTCGTCGGGCAGGACCGCACCCTGCTGGAGGTCGTCCGCAGCGAGATCAGGATGAACACGCACGCCGACCGCGCCCTCGCCGCGCTCCGCGCTCACCGACCGTGACGGGACCACCGGCGCCCCGCCCCGGTTGATACCGGATCGTCCTGGGATGATCCTGGACGGCATGGAGGATTCCTCCGCCGCGATGACCGTCGACGCCCGCGGCCTGGTGACGGGCTGGAGCGACGGCGCGCGGCGGCTCACCGGACACGCGGCCGAGGAGGTCGTAGGGCGCCCCGCGCGGGATCTGCTCGCGCGGGGCGCAGCCACCCGCCCCCTGTCCCGCATCCACCCGGCCGGCCCGGCCCTGTCCGGCACCGTCGTGGTCCGCCACCGGGACGGCCGCCCGGTGAGCCTCGGGCTGCGGGTCTGCCCCCTGCGGGGCGCCGGCGGCGCTCCCGACGGCTACCTGGCGACCGCCGACGCACCCGGCGGCCCGGCGCCCGACCTGATCGACGACGCCGTACGGCAGGCCTCCCTGTCCATGTCCGTCCTCGACCCCGAGCTGCGCTTCGTGCACGTCAACGACACCGCGTGCCGGATGATGGGCAGGCCCGCGGAGGAACTGCTCGGCCGCAGCCTGTCCGACACGCTGGCCGACTTCGAGGGCGACCCCCGGAGCTTCCTGCACCACCTGCGGGTGGCGGCCGACCGGGGACGCCCCGTCCAGTACGAGAGCTACGCCCCCGCGCCCGCCGGCAGCTGCCTGCACGCCTGGACCGTGGAGATCTGGCCGGTCCACGACGCCTCCGGCACGCTCACCGCCGTCGCCATGGCGGCGCTGGAGAGCACCGAACAGCACCGGGCCCGGGAGCGGCTGGCCCTGCTGAACGCGGCCGGCGCGGTCGGCAGCACCCTCGACGTCGTCCGCACCGCCGAGGAACTGGTCGGGCTCCTCGTACCCCGGTTCGCCGGCTTCGCCAGCGTCGACCTGCTCGACTGGGTGCTCGGCACCGACGAGCCCCTCGCCGCGCCTCCCGGGACCGGCGAACTGCGCCGGGTGGCCCACGCCTCCGCCACCGAGGGCTTCCCCACCCCCGCCGTGCACCTCGGCGGGCAGGAGATCCACCCGTCCGACAGCCCGCCCGCCCGGGCGGTCCGGGAGGGCCGCGTCGTCCTCAGCGGCCCCGGCGACCCGGACTTCGACCGGTGGATGCGGACCCGCGACGCCGAGGCCCCGCACAACCGCCCGTTCCGCGAAGCCGTCTGCTCGACCCTGTCCGTCCCCCTGCGCGCCCGCGGCACCACCCTGGGCGTCGCGCTGGCCGCCCGGACCGCGCCCCGGGAGCCGTACGCCAGGGAGGACGCCGTACTGGCCGAGGAACTGGTCTCCCGGGCCGCCGTCTCCGTGGACAACGCCCGCCGTTTCGCGCGCGAGCGCTCCACGGCCCTGGCGATCCAGCACAGCCTGCTCCCCAGGGACCTGCCCGGGCAGGCCGCGGTCGAGGTGGCCCACCGCTACCTCCCCTCCGCGTCCGCGGCGGGCATCGGCGGCGACTGGTTCGACGTCATCCCGCTCTCCGGCACCCGCGTCGGCCTCGTCGTCGGCGACGTCGTGGGCCACGGCATCCCGTCCACCGCGACCATGGGCCGCCTGTGCACGGCCGTACGCACCCTCGCCGACGTCGATCTGCCCCCCGACGAGCTCCTCACCCACCTCGACGACCTCGTCACCCACCTCGCGGCCGGCGGCACGAACGACGGCGGCGAGGCGGAGACCGCGGAACTGGGCGCCACCTGCCTGTACGCCGTCTACGACCCCGTCTCCCGCCGACTGGCCCTGGCCGCCGCCGGTCACCCCGCGCCGGCCCTCCTCCTCCCCGACGGCACCACCCGCCTGGTCGCCATGGCCGCCGGGCCACCCCTCGGCGTCGGCGGACTGCCCTTCGAGGCGACGGAGCTGGAGCTGCCGGAGGGCTCCGTCGTCGCGCTCTACACCGACGGACTCGTCGAGGACCGGGACCGCGACGTCGACCACGCCACCGCGGAACTGTGCCGGGCGCTGACCGCGCCCGCGACCTCGCTCGAAGCGCTCTGCGACGGCGTCCTGAAGGCCGTGCTGCCCGAGGAGCCCGGCGACGACGTAGCGCTGCTGCTGGCCCGCACCCGGGCGCTGGGCGAGGACCGGGTGCGCACCTGGGACGTCCCCCCGGACCCCGCCGGAGTGGCGGCCACCAGGCGGTCCGTCGGCGAACAGCTGACGGTCTGGGGGCTGGACGACACGGCCTTCGTCACCGAACTCGTCGTCAGCGAACTGGTCACCAACGCGATCCGGTACGGCGAGCCGCCCATCCAGTTGCGCCTCATCCGCCACACCGCCCTCATCTGCGAGGTCTCCGACGCCAGCTCCACCTCGCCCCACCTGCGCCGCGCCCACGCCTTCGACGAGGGCGGCCGGGGACTGCTCCTGGTCGCCCAGCTCACCCAGCGCTGGGGCAGCCGCCAGACGGACACCGGCAAGACCATCTGGGCCGAACAGCCCCTGCCCCCGGAGTGAACCGCCCGCGCGGCCCGGACCGGCCGCGCTGCCCCTGCTCCGGCCCGCCCCTACTCCTCGCCGTCCTCCGCGGCCACCCGCGCCAGCGTCCGCCCGGTGCGCGCGGACCGGGCCCGCCGCGGGTCGGGGGTGCCGTGCCCGCGCCCGCCGCCGGCCGTCTTCACCAGCAGCCACGCCGCGTCCGCACCGGCGCCGCCGTCCGGGCCGCCGCGGAACCGGGTCAGCGCGTACTCGCCGCGCAGCTTCGCGCCGTGCAGCCGGAACCGGGCGTGCCCGTGCGCGAGGGACTCGGCGAAGTCGACCGGCCGGCCCCGCCGGTCGTGGCTCAGCGGCTCGTAGGTGCCGTGGTCCCACACGATGACCGTGCCGCCCCCGTACTCACCCGCCGGGATCACGCCCTCGAACTCCTCGTACTCCAGCGGATGGTCCTCCGTCGGCACCGCGAGCCGCTTGTCGCTCGG
Organism: Streptomyces sp. NPDC001599; assembly: GCF_042893535.1. Classification (NCBI taxonomy): domain Bacteria; kingdom Bacillati; phylum Actinomycetota; class Actinomycetes; order Kitasatosporales; family Streptomycetaceae; genus Streptomyces; species Streptomyces sp. NPDC001599. The sequence continues at coordinate 103,411 of NZ_JBIAVA010000021.1, read as the reverse complement.
GTCCGCCGACGGCCCCTTCGGCACGGACCAGGACTTCAGCACGTCGCCCACCTGAAGGCGGAAGTCGAAGTGCAGGGTGCTCGCGTCGTGGATCTGCACGACGAAGCGCGGTGGCCCGCCCTCACCCGGTGCTCCGCCCTCACCCGGTGCTCCGCCCTCACCCGGTGCTCCGCCCTCACCCGGTGCTCCGCCCTCACCGGGCGCCCCCGGTCCCGCGGGCTCCCCGGTCCGGCCGAAGTCCCGTTTGCCGTGGTAGTCCCGCAGTCCGTCGCCCTCGCCGTCCACCTGCCGCTCCTTCCCGGGTAATCGGCCCTCCTCGCCGACCCGGACCGGGTACCCCGCTCAGAACTCCTCGTGCACCTCGGGGTCGCCGCCGATCCGCCGGTGGACGCGGTCCGCCACCGCACGCAGCTGCTCGGCGTCCAGCTCGAAGCCGAAGACGTCCAGGTTCGCCCGCTGCCGTGCCGGGTCGGCGGACTTCGGGATCGGCACCGCGCCCAGCTGGGTGTGCCAGCGCAGCACCGCCTGGGCGGGCGTCACAGCGTGCGCCGCGGCGACCGCGGCGACGGCGGGATCGTCCAGCAGATCGCTGCCCCGGCCCAGCGGGCTCCAGCTCTCGGTGCGGATGCCCTTGCGCTCGTGGTAGGCGCGCAGCTCGTCCTGCGGGAGGAGCGGGTGCAGCTCGATCTGGTTGACGGACGGCAGGACGCCGGTCTCCTTCTCCAGCCGCTCGATGTGCTCCGCCGTGAAGTTCGAGACGCCCACCGAACGTACGAGGCCGTCCTCGCGCAGCTTGACCATGGCCTTCCAGGAGCCGACGTACTTGTCCACGCGCGGCAGCGGCCAGTGGATCAGGTACAGGTCGACGTACTCCAGACCGAGACGGGCGCGGGACTCCTCGAAGGAGGCGAGCGTCTCCTCGTAGCCGTGGTGCCGGCCGGGCAGCTTGGTCGTCACGACGATCTCCTCGCGGGGGAGACCGGCGGAGGCGACCCCGCGGCCGACGCCGGTCTCGTTGCGGTAGTTCGTCGCCGTGTCGATCAGGCGGTACCCCGTCTCCAGGGCCGCGCGGACCGCCCGTTCGGCCTCCTCGTCCTTCATCGGCCAGGTGCCCAGGCCCAGGGCGGGGAGGCTGGTGCCGTCGTTGAGCGTGTACGCGGGAATGCTGATCACCGTGGGACCTTCCCTCGACTGTGCGCGGCGGTGTGCCGCCCGTCCAGCCTCGCCCAGGGAAGGGCCGGTGATCAACCGGACGGCGCGGGGGAGGGCAAGCCGCGGTCTCCGCACGACGACGGACCGGGTGACGCTCATCCGAGCGGGATCGTCACCTCGTCCTCGACCGGCGGGTCCACCTCCTGCGCCCGGTTGCCCGTGGCCGCGTAACAGCGCAGCCTGACCGCCTCCGGGGTCACGTCCAGGCGCAGGAAGCACTTGAAGAAGGGCGGGCTGTACGTCGCCGAACCCGGCGAGAACACCGACGTGTAGATCTTGCGCACGGGCAGCCGGAACCGCTTGCGGCGCTCGGTCCGCCGCGCGGTGCCGAGCAGCCCGGCCACGATCCGGGTGCGCCGGGTGACCCGCGCGCCGTCGCCCGGCGCGCGGCCGGTGCGGATGCCGAGGCGTTCGGCGATCACGGCCGTCGCCTCGGCCTCCGTGAGGGTGAACAGGCGCCGCAGCCGCAGCCGGCGGCCGTACAGCGCGCTGTAGAAGGCCAGCGAGTCGCCGCGCAGCGGATAGGAGCGGAAGTCGTCCTCGGTGACGCCGGCCACCGAGACGCGCGGGATGGTGTGGGTGGCGTGCATGAACGCACCCCCGCCGCCCGCCACGACGTACTGCACGGTGCGGCCGTCCACGTCGACCGGGTAGCGCTGGTAGTTGTGGATGTCGCCGCCGATCGCCGCGACGTAGTGGTGGGCCGGGTCGCGCACGATGTCGTCGACCGTGCCGCCGCCCTCGATCTCGCACGGGTGGTGCTCGCCGTCCACGTACAGGGGCGAGCCGGTGACCAGGATCTTGGGCCGGTCTCCCGCCGACACCTCGCGCAGCCAGGCACCCTGCTCGGCGTCGACGGTGCCCAGCAGACCCGTGTCGATGCCGACGATCCTGACCGGACCGGCGTCGACGGCCCAGTACGGGCCCGGCTGGGCGGCCTGCTGGGAGGGCGCCGGGCGCAGCTCCCGCGCCTCGGCAAGCCGGGCACCGTCGTCCGGACGCGGCCGGTGCCACAACAGGGACCGCAGCCACGCGCGGGTGAACCGGCGCGGCGCGGCCTCCGGCGCGAGGGGCGGGGCGTCGTCGCAGAAGACCCGCATGAAGCCGCCCAGGTCCTCGTACCAGTCGTGGTTGCCCGGTATCGCGTAGATGGGCGCCCGGTAGTCGCGGTAGGGGCGGAAGAACTTCGTGCCGTAGTCGTCGGCGCTGCCCACCGGGTAGATCACGTCGCTCGCGAGGACCGCGAACCGGGTGTCCCGGCCGGCCTCCAACAACCCGGGCACGACGGCGTACTGGGGATCGTCGCCCTCGCCCGTGTCACCGATGACCAGGAAGGAGAACCGGTCGGGGTCGTCCCGGCGGATCACCTTGTCGGCCGGTGCGCCGGCCGCCGCCCGCTGCGCCACCCAGCGGGAGCGGGTCCGGCCCGTGGGGTCCCCGAACCAGGAGGCCAGCACGCCGTTGCGGGCGGCCCACAGCGTTCTCGGGCTCAGCCAGGACAGCTGCTCGGTGCGCCCCGGCATGAGCGCTCGGTAGGCGCCGGGCTCGGCGGAGCCCCAGCCGGCGCCTTCGGCTGAATCGCGTGAGGAGTTGGACACCCGGGCACGGTAACAACGCCCGCACCCGGGGCCGGACGGGGGGAGGCGCGCCAACTCCCGCCCAGGACGGGCCGTTTCGGGGCGTCCGGGGTCAGAACGTCCGCTTCAGCAAGTCGAGCAGGGCCGCCCAGTGCCGCTCGGTCGCCTCCGGGTCGTAGGCCGCGGTGTCGGCCTGCGTGTAGCCGTGGTGGGCGCCGGGATAGACCTCGCAGCGGTGCCGGACACCGGCCGCCGTCAGGGCCGCCGCCAGGCGCTCCTGCTGCTCGGCGTCCATGCCCGGGTCCTGGTCCGCGTGGGCGAAGTACGCCTCGGCGGTGATGTCCCCGGCCACCAGGTGCGGACTGTGCGGCCCGTCCGTCGCCAGGTTGGCGCCGTGGAACCCGGCGACCGCGGCGACCCGGTCCGGATACGTCCCCGCGGTGCGCAGGGCGAGCCCGGCGCCCATGCAGTAGCCGACGAGCGCGACCGGACCGTCGGCCGCCTCCGGACGGCCGGCCAGCAGACGCAGGTAGGCGTCGGCGTCCCGCATCGCCAGGTCCGGGGTCAGCGACCGCATGACCGGACCGAGCCGTTCGAAGATCTCCGGCCGCGCCCGCGGGTCGATGAACTCGGGCAGCTCCACGACGGGAGTCCGTCCACTGCGGTAGAAGACGTTCGGCACCAGGACGGTGTACCCGGCACCGGCCAGCCGGTCGGCCATCGACCGCAGGCTGGGACGCAGCCCGAAGGCGTCCATGTACAGCAGGACCGCGGGATGCGGTCCCCCGTCGGCCGGACGGGTCAGGTAGGCGTCGGCGGTGCCGTCGCCGGTGGGGATGTCGACGGCGGTTCCCGCTGTGGCGGTCATGGTGTGGTCTGCCTCTCTGTGTTCGTGCGGTCGGGCGGCGGACGTCTCGCTACTCGAACCGGGTCGTGTCGCCCGCGCCGTGCCGCACGATCTCCGCCTCGCCGCCGGAGAAGTCGACGACCGTGGTGGGCTCGGTGCCGCAGTCCCCGGAGTCGACGACCGCGTCCAGCACGTGGTCGAGCCGGTCCTTGATCTCCCAGCCCTGCGTCATCGGCTCCTCCTCGTCGGGCAGCAGCAGCGTGCTGGACAGCAGCGGTTCACCGAGCTCGGCGAGCAGGGCCTGGGTGACGACGTGGTCGGGGATGCGCACACCCACCGTCTTCTTCTTCGGGTGCTGGAGCGCACGCGGCACCTCCCTCGTCGCGGGCAGGATGAAGGTGTAGCTGCCGGGCGTCGAGGCCTTGATCGCCCGGAACACGTCGTTGTCGATCTGCACGAACTGCCCGAGCTGCGCGAAGTCCTGGCAGACGAGGGTGAAGTGGTGCCGGTTGTCCAGGTGCCGGATCGACCGGATGCGGTCGATCCCGTCGCGGCTGCCCAGTCGGCAGCCCAGCGCGTAGCAGGAGTCCGTCGGATACGCGATCAGCGCGCCGGAGCGGACGCTGTCGGCGACCTGGGCGATGCTGCGCGGCTGGGGGTTGTCGGGGTGCACGTCGAAGTACTTCGCCATTCACCGAGCTTATGCCCGCTCGCCCGCCCCGCCCGACAGGCCCGGCGCGGCCCCGCCGCCGACGCGGGAGGGGTCCCGTGCGCGGAGCCATGAGGTAACGTCCCCGACCTGGGCCGGGGACGAGGCGACACGAGGAGAAGGCCGACGTGGCGGGCCGAGAGGACGGCGGACGGCAGCGGACGTCCGGGGCCGGTGAGCACACGGGCTGGGCGCAGGAACTGCTCGAGCACCTGCGGCCGGCCGGCCGTGACCTGAACCGGGTCGTGGCCTGGCTCGCGGGCATCGCCCGGGCGAGCGTCGCGCTGCAGGACGACACCGGCCGGCTGCTGGCCGGCACCCGGCTCGCGCTGGACGACGTTCTGGTCGCCGACGTCACCTCCGGCCGGATCGCGTCCGCCGCACTGGAGGACCGGGGCCGCCATCTGCGGCTGGTGCGCGTGGAGCGCTCCCGTCCGGCACCGGCCGCCGTCCTCGCGGTCGCCCGCGAGGAGCCCTTCGACCGGCGCGTCTCCGACATCGTCACGCACGCCGCCCAGGTGCTGGAGCTGCTGCTGGCCGGCCACGAGTCGACCGCGGCCGGACACCGGCTGCGGCGGGCCACCTCCGATCTGCGCCTGGCCATCCTGCAACTGCTGATGGTGGAGGACACCGTCTCCGCCCGCCGCGTGGCCGCCGGACTGTGGCCCGGCCTCCTCGACACCGACACGGCGTGCGTGTACGTCGTGGAGAGCAGCCCCGCCGAGCGGGACCGCCTCGCCGAGGAGTGCCTGTCGGCGACGGGGGAACGGGCGCTGGTCGTGCGGTGCCCGGCGGTCGACGGACACGTCATCGTGCTCGCGCCGCGCGACACGGCCGGGCAGGAACTGCGCACGCTCGTCGGCCGCCGCCCCGGCGTGTTCGTCGGCGGCAGCACCCGGCAGGGCCTCGCCCGCACGGCGGCCGCCTACGGACAGGCCGTCAGCGCCCTGGCCGTGGCCCGGTTCCGCCCGGAGAAGGCGGCCCTGTACGCCGAGCGGACCCGCCCCGAGCGGCTGATGGACCCGGCAGCGCTGCACGACTGGACGGCGGACGTGCTGAGCCCGCTGGACAGCCTGTCGCACCCCACGCGTGCCGAACTGATCGCCACCACCCGGCTCGGCCTCGAGTTCACCGCCGTCAACACGGCGAAGGTCCTCGGCGTCAGCCGCAACACGGTCCGCGCCCGCATGGACCGGGTCGAGTCGCTGCTGCGCACGGACTTCGCCGACCTGACCGTCCGGGCCGCCGTCCACCTGGCCCTGAACGCCCAGGTGGGCCTCGCCGAACCCCCGCCGGGCGCCGGCGCACGGGCAGGTGCCGCCCGGCTCACCGACCTGCTGTCCGGACCCGCGCTGCGCGCCTGGGCCGTCGACCTGCTCGGCCGCCTCGACCCGGACGGCCGGGACCTGCGGCGCACCCTGCGCACCTGGATCGCCGCGGGCGGCAACGCCGAGCGTGCCGCCCAGAAGCTCGGCATGCACGCGCAGACCGTCCGCGAGCACGTCCGCAGCGCCGAGCCCGTCCTCGAACGCCAGCTGCTCGCCGCGGGCAGTGACCTGTACGAGGTCGTGCTGGCCCACCTGGCGGCCGGTGACCTCGGCCAGCCGCTCCTGCACGGGACGAAACCGGGTCATCCGGACTCACCTGTGCACGAGTGAGTGCTCCGGGCCCGGCAGCGGGCACCGGCACGATTCACAACGGCGGACCCGTCCACGTAGGTTCGAGGGGACGGGGGCACGACCGGAACGGGGGACCGGTCGCGCCCCCGCGGCCGCTGCGGCGGATCGTGCCGCGGCCGCGGGGTCCGGCCCGGTCAGCCGTGGGGAAGGATCACCGCGCGGCCGTTGACCTTGCCCTCGTGCAGCCGCTCGTAGGCGAGCGGGGCGTCGTCCAGGGAGTACGTCTCGGTGTGCACCGACACGGCACCGGAGCGGGCCAGGTTCAGCACCTCGATCAGCTCGCTGCGGCTGCCCCAGTACGGGGCGTTGACCGACACCTCGAAGGGCAGCATGCCGAAGCCGACGGGCAGCGATCCGCCGCCGATGCCGACCAGGGTGACATCGCCCTCGACGGCCGCGACGGCACCGGCGGTCTGCACGGTGGGGGCCACGCCGACGAAGTCGAACACGGCCTCGGCGCCCAGCCCGCCGGTGAGCTCGCGCACCGCGTCCGCGGCCTTCGCGTCCGACAGCACCGCCTCGTGCGCGCCGACCGCACGGGCGAGGCGCAGCTTCTCCTCGCTGACGTCCAGGGCGACCACCCGGGCGGACGTCAGGGCGCGCAGCAGCTGGATGGCGACATGGCCGAGACCACCGGTGCCGATGACCACCGCGGTCGAACCGGGAACCAGCTTCGGCAACGACCGCTTGATCGCGTGGTACGGCGTCAGCCCGGCGTCGGTCAGCGGCACCGCCGCGACCGGGTCGAGCCCGTCCAGCGGGACCAGGTGCCGGGGGTCGTCGACGAGCAGGTACTCGGCCATGGACCCCGGGCGTCCGAGTCCCGGCGGGCGGATGCCCAGCTCGTCGGCGCGCAGGCAGTAGTTCTCCTTGCCCTCCGCGCACTTGGCGCAGGTGCCGCAGCCCCAGGGCCCGTACACGGCGACCGCGTCGCCCTCGGCGAGCCCGGTCACCCCGGCGCCGAGCGCGGCCACGGTGCCGACGCCCTCGTGGCCGAGGGTGAGCGGCAGCTCGTACGGGAAGCCCTCGGCGGGCCAGCTCATCACCGCGATGTCGGAGTGGCAGACTCCGGCCGCGGTCACCTTCAACAGCACCTGGCCGGGGCCCGGTTCCGGGTCCGGGACCGTGACGACCTCGGGCGGGGCCCCGATGGTGCGGTACTGCAGTGCCTTCATGATCGAACTCCTTCGTTCTCTTCCCCCCGGGACTCCCCCTGGCCCTCCGCGGACCGTGAGCGCTGCTCAGACGGCGGTGTAGGCGCCGTCGACCAAGTGGTAGCTGCCCGCGACGAAGGACGCGCGGTCGGACAGCAGGAAGGCGATCAGCTCCGCGACCTCCTCGGCGCGCCCGAGGCGGCCGGCCGGGTGCAGGGCGACCAGGCCGTTGTAGGCGGCCTCGTCCATGGTCTTCAGCAGCGGGGTGTCGATGAAGCCCGGGCCGACCGCGTTGATCCGGATGCCCCGGGCGGCGTACTCGGCGGCGGCCGCCTTCGTCAGCCCGACCACTCCGTGCTTGGCGGCGACGTAGGCGGGCGAACCGGCGAAGCCGACCGAGCCGAGGATGGAGGCGACGTTCACGATGGAGCCGCCCTTGCCGGCCGCCTCGATGGCGGGCAGTTCGTAGCGCATCGAGTAGAAGACGCCGTCCAGGTTGGTGCGGACGACGCGCTGGTAGGCCTCCACGTCGTACTCGCCGGTCGGGGCGCTGGGGCCGCCGATGCCGGCGTTGTTGACGGCGAGGTCCAGTGAGCCGAACGTGTCGACGGCGAACCCGACGGCCGCCTCGACGGACTCCGGACGGGTGACGTCCAGCTCGACCGCGGCGGCCTCGACGCCCTCGGCCCGCAGGTCGGCGGCGGCCTTCTCGGCGCCCTCGGCGTTGTAGTCGGCGACGACGACCCGGGCGCCGCCGGCGCCGAGCCGGCGGGCGGTGGCCAGGCCGATGCCGGAGGCGGCGCCGGTGACGAGGGCGGTGCGTCCGCCGAACTCGGTCGCCTGGCCGGGGGTGGGTGCGGTGGCGGGGGTGGTGCCTGTGGTGCTGCCGGTGGTGCTCATGGTGCTGTTCTCACTCTTCGGTGGTGCTTTCGGGGGTCGCGGCCGCGGCCTCCGAGGTCAGGGCGTCGTAGGCCTGCTCCACGAGGGCGGCGAGGTCTGCGGCTGCCGAGTCCCCCTCACCGCCGCGCGCCCACAGGCGCAGGGCGGCGATCAGGACCCCGGCGGCGGCGTCGACGACGGCGGCCGGGCGCACGTCCCGGACGTCGTCGCTGCCGAGCCGGGCGGCGACGATGCGGATCGACTCCTCCTGGGCGTCGACCCGGATGCGCTGGTAGGCGGCGAACAACTCGGGCTCGGTGTCGGCCAGGGCCAGCAGGCGGCGCATCCGCGGACGCACGTGCCAGGCCGGGTCCTCCCGGTCGGCCAGCCACTCCCGCACGGCCCTGCGATAGGCCAGCAGGGGCGGCTCCCCGGCAGGACGGGAGCGCAGCAGCGCGTTGATCCGGTCGCCGTCCCGGCGGACGAAGTCGAGCGCCGCGTCCTCCTTGCCGGCGAAGTGCCGGCTGAACGTGCGGCGCGTGACGTCCGCGCGCTCGGCGATCGCCTCCACCGTGGTCGCCGCCGGCCCGCGCTCCAGGATCAGGTCGCAGGCGGCGGTGGCCAGCGCGTCGCGGGTCTGCCGCGCCTTGCGCTGCCGCCGGTCCTCGGTGGCGGGGGAGGGCTTCGTTGCCGTCATGCCTCCGAGCGTACACCTGGAAATGTCCCAGTGGGACATGTGACCCGTTGGGACATTACTGAGGTGGGGACGCCGCTGCCGCCGACCCGGTGAAAAGCGCCCGGTGTGCCGATCGAAGCGCCCGGGCGCGGGGGAGCAGTGGGACTATGAACAGTTCAGCGTTTCATCGCACCATCGTTCTGCCCGCGCCCGTGTGCCGGCAGGCCGCACAGCACCTCGAACAGGCGGTGCACAAGGCCATCGACGGTGCCGCCACACCGTGGCGCGCCTTCCGCGGGGCCGACGGCGACGACTTCGCCTTCTCCGTCCCGGTCGTCGAGCAGGCCGCGGGCTGCCTGCTGGTGCTGGCCGCCGAGAGCGCCCAGAGCCTGCGGCCCTCCGCGCTGCGCGCCCTGATCTCCGTCGCGCTGCACCTGCGGGACGCCGCCGAAGCGGTCCGGCGCCCCGCGGTCCCCAGCCCGGCGTGGTGAGCGCGGGCCGGGCGCGGGGACGCGGGGACGCCGGGAACGTGGAAAACGCCGTGCCCCGGCCCTGAACGTGTGTTTGGCTCGGCGGCATGGAGTTCACCCGCTTCCTCGACTGCCTCGCGACCGACCACGACCGGCTGCGGGGCGTCGTCGAGACCGCCCCCGACGCCCCGGTGCCCACCTGCCCCGGCTGGACCGTCGCCGATCTGACCCGTCACGTCGGCGAGGTCTACCTGCACAAGGCCGCCGCCATGCGCGACGGGGTCGAGACCGAGCCCTGGCCGCCCAAGGAGTTCGCCGACGAGGCACCGATGGTGCTGCTCGACCGGGGCTACACCGCGCTGCGCGCCGAGTTCGCCGCCCGCGCCCCCGAGGACCCGGCCGGCAGCTGGTACGGGCCCGACCAGAGCGTCGGCTTCTGGATCCGGCGGATGGCGCAGGAGACCGTCGTCCACCGCATCGACGCCGAACTCGCCACCGGGGGGCCCGTCACCCCCGTACCGGACGACCTCGCCGTGGACGGCGTCGACGAAGTGCTGAAGGTCTTCGCCGCGTACTCGGTGGCGGAGTGGGGCGACTACTTCACCGAGATCCTGGACGGCTCGCCGGGGCGTACGTTCCTGGTGCGGGCCGGCGACGACGCCGCATGGCGGGTGCGGACCGGGCCGGGCGAGTTCACCGTCACGGACGGCGCGGGCGACGGCACGGCAGACGTGACGCTGAGCGGCCCGCCGGAGAGTGTGCTGCGGTCGCTGTGGAACCGGGCGGGCGCCGACGGGGACCGCGGTGTGATCGTCGAGGGCGACCCCCGGGCCCTGGCGGAGCTGCGGCGTTGCCTCGTCGTGGCGACCCAGTGAGCCGACGTCCGGCGGGCGGCGGTGCCGCGGGCGTCAGGCGCCGATGAGGCGCAGCGCCCCCCACAGGGCCACCGTCGACGCGGCGACCGTGGCCGGGACGGTGAGCAGCCCGAGCGCGGTGAACCGGCCCAGCTCCACCTCGATGCCGTGCCGGTGCAGGATGCGCCGCCACAGCAGGGTCGCCAGCGAACCGACGTAGGTCAGGTTGGGGCCCAGGTTCACCCCGATCAGCACGGCGAGGACCTGGGCCGGACCGGCGGGCGCGGCCAGCGGGAGCAGGGCGAGTACGGCGGGCAGGTTGTTGACGACGTTGGCCAGCACCGCGGCGACCGCCGCCACCGCGAGCAGCGCCGGCAGCGAGTCCCCGTCCGGCAGCAGCCGCCCCAGCCCGGTCGCCGACGCGCCGGCCAGCACCCCCTGCACCACGATGCCGAGGGCGAGTACGAACAGGCAGAACAGCGGCGCGGCGGCGCCCGCCATCTCCCGGGGCGTGACATGGCGGCGGGCCAGCGCCCGCACCCCGAGCACCAGCACGCCGCCGAGCGCGGCCCAGGCGGGGTCCACGCCGGCCGGCGAGGCCACCGCGAACCCGGCCAGGGTCAGGGCCACGACGACCACGGTGAAACGGGGCACGGCGGGCGCGGGCGGCGCGGACGCCACGCTCGTCCCGGCACCGCAGGCGCCGCCCGGAGCCTTCGCGGGAGCCGGTCCGGTGGGACTGGTGGGACCGGTGGGTCCGGTGGGTCCGGGAGCGACGGACACGGAGCCGACGCGTGCGGCGGCCACGGACACCGGCTCGGCCAGGTCCGTGCGGAAGAACCGGCGGAACACGGCGTACTCGACCGCGATCGCGGCCAGCCAGGGCAGCGCCATCAGCGCGGCGAACCGGGTGAAGCTCAGCCCACTGGCCGCGAACGCCAGCAGGTTGGTCAGGTTGGAGACCGGCAGGAGCAGCGAGGCGGAGTTCGCCAGATGCGCGGTCGCGTACACGTGCGGGCGGGCCCGCGCACCGGCCCGGGACGCGGTGGCCAGGACCACGGGGGTGAGCAGTACGGCGGTCGCGTCCAGGCTGAGCACGGCCGTGACCGCGCAGGCCACGCCGAAGACCCCGGTCAGCAGTCGCCGCGGACTGCCGCCGCACGTACGGGCCACGGCCGCGCCGACGGCCTCGAACAGGCCCTCCTTGGCGCACAGGTACGCCAGCATCAGCACGAGGGCCAGGAAGGCGACGACCGGCAGCAGCGTACGGGTCTGCTCCCACGCCCGGTGCGGGGAGACCGTGCCGAGGGCCACGACCAGCACGGCGGCGGGCACGGCGGCCACCGCCTCCGGCAGCCCCCGGGGGCGCAGCACGGCGAAGGCCAGCACGCCCAGCAGCAGGACGACGGGCACGGCCTCGGACAGGACGGTGGTACTCAGGACTGCTCCTCTACACCGGCGGACCGGGCGGGAACCCGGTGATCGGCGAACGCGGTACAGGGTCGCATCCCGGGCGGGGACGGATCCTCACGACGTGGTGTGGCCGAGGCCACGCCCGGGGCGAGAGCCGGGCCATGTTCCGCGCGGTGTGCCGCGGGCTACCGTTTCCACGGACCCCGTGTTCCCCACGACGAGCAGTTCGGACGGCCCGGCAGTGCACACAGATCTCTCCCCCGTCATCGCGGCGACCGCACAGTGGCTCGTCCGCGCCTATCCGGCGTCCGGCGGCGCCCTGGCCGACGCCCTGTGCGAGGTGCAGGCCCGGCAGGCCGTGACCGTCGCGGCCCGGCTGCGCTACCCGAGCCCGATGGACGTGGCACTGCTGGGTGTGGCGGGCCCCGGAGGGTCCGCCCGGCTCGACTGGATCACCGGCGCCGACGGCGCGACGCCCACCGACCCGGACGCGGAGGCCTGGCGGACCTGGGTGGACGAGGTCGTCGCCAGTTGGGCCGCCTGCCTGCTGACCGACCCGGCGCTCGCCGCCCCGGCCGTGGCCGCGCTGGCCGAGAGCGGCCCCTCGGCCGGGACACCGGCGGAGTTCCGCCGCCTGCTCGCACCCGACGACGCCGACCGCAGGGCCGCGGCCCTGCTGCGCCACCCGGACCTCGTCGCCCCCGTCGCCGCCCTGCACCGCGCCGCGCTCACGGCCCGACTGGATCCGGGCCAGGCCCTCGTCGCCTGATCCGCGCCACGACCGGCGCGGGACGCCCGCGCGGACCCGGGCGGGCCACCTCAGGCAGCCGTCTCCAGGTTCGCCACCGGCGACACCCTGGGCACCGCCGCCCGGCGTTCACGCAGGAGGTGGCCCGCGCCGATCGTGCCGGCGATGATCAGCCCGCCCGCGATCAGGGCGCCGCGGGCACCGGCCAGCTCCATCAGGAGGCCCAGCGCGGGCGGCCCGCCCAGGCCCCACACCGTGCCGATGCTGCCCCACACCCCGAGCACCCGGCCCCGCATGTGCGCGGGCGGGTCGGTCTGGAGCACCGCCGTACCGGCGGTGTCGGAGACGGACTCCACGACGGCCATGGGCAGCACCATCACCAGCAGGACGGCCAGCGACGGCGACAGCCCCGCCACCACCTGCAACAGCCCGCCCGCCGCCGCCAGCGCGCCCACCAGCCGCACCGAGGGACGGCGCAGCCGGGCCCCCAGGACGGCGCCGACGATGCCGCCGGCCGCCAGCACCGTGGAGACGGTGCCGAAGGACCCCGCGCCGCCCGCGAGCGGCCCGGTGACCAGCACGGCCAGGGTCAGCTGGTAGTTGCGCCCGAAGACCGCGCTGACCCCGGTGACACCGGCCAGCGCCAGCAGCCGGGGGCGGCGGGCGAAGAAGGCCAGCCCCTCGCGCACGCTCATGGTGTCCTTCGTGCCGCGGTCCTTCGCCGCCACCACGTGCCGGACCGCACCGCGCGCCGGGCGCAGGAACGGGATGACCGCGGCCACGAACAGGAACGACAGACCGTTGGCGGCGTACGCGGCGGCCGTGCCGAGGAAACCGACCGTCACACCGGCGAGGGCGGCCCCCGTGAGCCGGCCCGCCTGGTGCACCAGGGCGCCCACTCCGATCGCGGAGGGCACGTCCTCGCGCGGGACGAGGTCGTTGCCCAGCAGGGAACACGCCGGGCCGTCGACCGTGGCGACGACGCCCGTGACGGCGGCCAGCACCATCAGGGAGGCCATGTCGAGCCGGTCGAGCGCCACCATGAGTGCGGTCACGAACGCGACCGCTCCGAGCAGTGCCTGGCTGACCGCGGCGGTCAGTTTGCGCGGCCAGCGGTCGACGGCCGCGCCGCCGAACACACTGATCAGCAGCGCGGGCGCGGCCTGGACGGACATCGACAGACCCGTGGCCGCGGCGGAGCCGGTGATCTGCAGGACCAGCAGGTTCTGCACGGTGAGCTGCATCCACGTACCGGCGTTCGACACGAAGTTCGCGACCGACCACCAGCGCATGCTGCGGTGTCTCAGGGCACGCCACGGCGACCGGGACGGCTCGGACGGCGAGGCGGCAGGGGGCGGCGGGGCGGAGACGGAGGAAGAAGACACAGTGCGCCACTCGAAGGCGGGTCGCGGGACCCGTAGGGGAAACGGACGGGAACGAGCAGGCCGGCTGCGCTGCGCGGCTGTTCCACCGATCCGGACACGGCGCCGACCATCGTGGCAGAAGGGACCGGCGAGTCGTCGCCGGTCCGCGCCCCCGCCCGCCTGCCGGACGGATCAAACGCCCCTGCCCGTGCCGGACTTGAGCCCGCGAGTGGGTTTGATCACAGGACTCCGCGGCGGGCACCGCACCGTCCGCCGGCCGTGACCGCCGTCACGGTGTGTGACCCCGGTGGCGGGCGTCGGAGCATGTGAGCGCCTCGGTGGGGCACTCGGCGCACGCTGTTCAGCGCTCCGAGGGAGAGAGGTCGTCCTCATGATGCCGATGGCGGCGTTCAGCCCACGGGGGGAGTCCCGCACGCCGTGGGACCGTGTCCTGGTGACCGGCGGCGCCGGATTCCTCGGCTCCCACCTGTGCACTCGGCTGCTCGACGCGGGGGCCGAGGTCGACTGCCTGGACAACCTCTCCACGGGGCGGGCCGAGAAGGTGGCCCACCTGGCGGGCCGCCCCGGCTTCCGCTTCCTGGAACGGGACATCTCCGCACCCGGCTGCGCGGACGCGCTCACCGGCCCCTACGACCTGGTTCTGCATCTGGCGGGCCCCGCGTCACCGGCCGCCCGGCCGGACCGGCCCGTGGAAGCCCTCGACGCGGGCAGCCTGGGCACCCGTACCGCGCTGGCCGTCGCAGGCCGGGACGGCGCCCGGTTCCTGCTCGCCTCCTCGCCCCCGGTGAGCCCCGACGCCCGCGCCGACGCCCGCTGCGACGCCCGGGACGAGGCCGACCCGGTCGGCCCGCACCGTGCCTGCGCCGAGGCCGTCCGGTTCGCCGAAGCCCTGGTCGCCGCGCACGCGGGCGCCCACGGCTGGAACGCCGGGATCGTCCGGCTGTTCGACGGCTACGGACCCGGCATGCGGGTGGACGGCGCGGGGACGCCGGCGGCCCTGATCGAAGCGGCCCTGGCCGGCCGGCCGGTCATCGTCCCCGGGGACGGGAGCGTGACGCACCCCCTGTGTTACGTCGACGACATGGTCGACGGCGTACTGCTGGTCGCGGCCGGCCGATCGGTGCGGCCCGTGGACATCGGCGGCGACGAGGAGCCCACCGCCGCGGAGATCGCCCGCCTGGTGATCGAGCTGACCGGCTCCGACTCGCCGCTGGCCTTCGTCGAGGACGTGGGGGAGGGGCTCGCCCGGCCCCGGCCGGTCACCGGCTTCGCCCGGGAGATCTTCGGCTGGCTGCCGAGCGTGACCTGGCAGGACGGTCTGGGGCGCACCGTCGCCGCCTTCCGCGGACGGCCCGAGCCCTTCCCGGCGCCGGGCGGGGCGACGACGGACGGGCGGACGGGGGAGGAGTGGTGGGCGTGAGGGGGTGACGGGGGCGGCACACCGCCGGATCATGTGTGGGCCCGGCCGCCGCAGCGGTCGCGCCCACACATGATCCGGCACATGATCCGGCGGCGGTCGCTCAGCCGGCCTTGCCCCGCCCCGACAGGGCGTCCCGCGCCCGGTCGACCATGCCCGCGCCGGGGGCCAGAAGCTTGTTCATCGGGGGCTTGTCCGGGGCCGACGGGTGCGGCCGGGTCGGTGCCGTCTTCTTCGCCCGACGGACCTTGTCGCCCAACTCGTCCAGGGCCTGTGCGGGGCACGCCTCGCGCAGCCGCGGGAACAGGTTGCCCTCCTCGTCGGCGACGTGCTCACGGATCTCGCTCATCAGCATGCCGATCAACCGGTCGAACTCGGCGTCGTCCGCCCCACGGCTCTCCAGGTCCTTCATGATCTGCTCGGCCTGGGCGTGGTCCTCCAACTCCTTGTCCGCGAGAGCACCGCCGCCCGCCACGTGCTCGCGAACCGCCGGGTAGAGGTACGCCTCCTCCGCCACCGAGTGCCGGATCAGCTCGATGGTGGCCTGATCGGCGTACAGCTTGCGGTCCTTGTGACCGGGCGGCAGCGCCTCGATCCTGCCGAAGAGCTCCTCGACCTCACGGTGATCGGTCGTCAGCTCGTCGATGACGTTTCCTCCGTGTCCCATGTTCCACCTCCAAGAGGGTCGTGGCGGTCGTGGGACCGACCGCCACGGGCGTCGGGTCCCCCAGCGGAAGGCGGGTTAACGCCCGGTCAGACCCCGAGCCTGGCCCGGACACCGCCGGCCCGCGCCGCGGGACCGGCCGCGGCCCGGACCGAGCGGTGCACCAGGTGGGCGTCGTGCCGGAGATCGTGGGCGGCGTGCCGGCCGCGCCACAGCAGCGAGGGCGCGCCGCCCGTGTCGTCGGCCGCGATCAGCAGCCCGCCCATCATGGCCACGTTCTTGAGGAAGTGGACGCGCTGCTGGGCGCGGTCGGACGGGTCCTCCGCCTCCCAGTACCGGTGCGCGGCCAGTGTGGTGGGGACCAGCGTCACCGCGAGGGCCAGCGCGGCCAGCCGCGGACAGCGCCCGAGCCCGAGCATGATCCCGCCCACCACGTGCACGGCGCCGTTGAGCCGTACGAGTTGCTCGGTGCTGTCCGGCAGCACCGGCACCCGGTCGGCCACCGGCCGCACGACCGGCTCGGCCGCCGGTGCCACGTCCTGGGGCCTGCGCAGAGACTGCAGGCCGCCCGCGACGAACATCGAGGCGAGCATCGGCCGGCCGGCCAGACGCAGAAGACTCATGACGCTCTCTCGCTCTCTTGGAGGGGGTGCCGACTGGAACACCAGCGGTGGTGCCCCACTGGGATCATCAGGTGCCCCCGCCCGCCGCCGCCATTCGGCGTCCGGTGGCGCACCGGCGCTGCCGGGCACCGCACCGGGCGGGGAAGACGCAGCTCAGAGGCTGGTGAGGATCTGCGGCGACAAGTTCTTGATCATGGTGTTGGTCCAGCGCATCTGGCGCAGTGTCTGCGGGTGACAGGAGGAGACCAGCGTCAGCAGTCCGCTGTCCCTCGACGCCTGGGCGGCCTGGGCCAGCATTTCCCAGTGCAGCGAGTTCTCGGCCGCCAGGACATGCAGCTCCCGCAGGTCGCGCAGGAGGAGCAGGCCCGGCTCCGGCCGGTGCACGACCGCCTCGGACGCCTTCTTGCGCAGGGTCGCGAAGACGCCGTCCGCGGAGTGGTCCGGCGGCTCACCCAGCTTCACGCCGCGCTCCCCGGCGGTCTCGGCGAGCCGCCGCAGGTGCTCGCGGGACCAGCGGGCGAGGTCGGTGGCGACATGGTGGACCTCGTGCTCCGTGCGGTGCCGCTCGGCGGCGGTCACCAGGTCGTGGGCCATACGCCGCTCGCCGCGGTGCAGCGTGCGCAGGGTCAGGTTGATGCCGTTCACTGGGCGCCTTCCTCGTGGCCGTGCGGGAACTCGGTGGGTTCCTGCTCCCTCGTGCGCGCCGCCGGTCCGCCCGAGGTGGGCGGGGCGGCACCGGCGGCGACCGGTGCGGACGCGGTGGTGGTCGGCGCCGGGGAGGGCCGGCCGTCCCCGCGCTCCACGAGGGTGAGCGCGGCCGTGGCCGTCTTGAACAGCGGCTGCTTGGAGGCCGGGTCCCAGTCGGTGATCGTGGTCTCGTTCGCGGCCCGCCCGGGAGTGTCCGGGCCGGGACCCGACCCGCCCGCGGTGTCCCAGTAGCCGTAGTGGAACGGCACGAACAGCAGCCCGGTCCGGATGCCGGTCACCCGCAGCCGTCCGCGCAGGGGGCCGCGCCTGCTGGTGACCTCGACCAGGTCGCCCTCGCCGAGGCCGAGCCGCTCCGCGTCCCCGGCCGAGACCTCCACCCACACGTCGGGGGCGGCGTCGTTGAGCTGGGGCGCGCGCCCCGTCTTCGTCCGGGTGTGGAAGTGGTAGAGCGTCCGCCCCGTCGTCAGCTGGAACGGGTACTCCTCGTCCGGCTCCTCGTGCGGCGGCAGATAGGCGGCGGCCTTGAGCATCGCCCTGCCGTCGGGGTTGAGGGAGCGGTACTCCACGACCTCCTGCGAGGCCCCCGTCTCCAGGTCCTTGCCGTAGCTCTCGCACATGTCGGGGTGGGCCCAGCCGATGCCGTCCGTGTAGAGCCGTGCCGTCCCCTCGGGGGCCCGCTCGTCGCAGGGCCACTGGATGCCGCTGGTGTCGCGCAGCTTGTCGTAGGACAGGCCCGTGTAGTCGCAGGGGCGGCCCGCGCTGCACCGCTGCCACGCCTCGAACGCCGACTCCGGGTCGTCCCAGGTGATCAGCGGTCCGCCGTCCTTGTCCCGGAAGTCCATGCGCCGCGCGTAGTCCAGGAAGATGTCCAGGTCGGGCCTGGCCTCGCCGGGCGGCTCCACCGCCTTGCAGGACAGGTGCACCGTGCGGTCCGCGTTGGTGAGCGCGCCGGTCTTCTCGCCCCACGTCGCGGCGGGCAGCACCACGTCGGCCAGCTGCGCCGTCTCCGTCAGGTAGAGATCCTGTACGACCGTGAAGAGCCGCTCCTGCGACAGGATCGAGCGGATGCGCGGCAGTTCGGGCATCGAGACGGCGGGGTTGGTGCCGCTGATCCACAGCATCCGCAGCGAGCCCTGCTCGGCGTACCGGAAGATCTGCATCGCGTGGGTCGGCGGCGCGAAGTGCGGAATGGTCTCCGGCTCGACGTTCCACACCCGGGCCAGGTCCGCCACGTGGGCGTCGTTCTGCCAGTTGCGGAAGCCCGGCAGGTCGCCGTTGGCCCCGCACTCGCGGGTGTTCTGGGCGGTGGGCTGGCCGTTCATCTGGAGGAGTCCGGCACCGGGCCGGCCCAGCATCCCGCGGATCAGGTGCAGGTTGTTGACCTGGACGGCGGCGGCGGTCGCCTGGTGGGACTGGTAGACGCCCTGGAGGACGGTGGAGACCAACGCGTCGGTGGTGCCGACCAGTTCGGCCGCCTCCTCGATCCGGGCGGCGGGCACGTCGCAGATCTCCGCGGCCCACTTGGGTGTGCAGTCGGCGACCCGCGCGGCCAGCTCGTCGAAGCCGACGGTGTGCGCGGCGATGAAGTCCCGGTCGATCCGCTCGTTCCGGATCGTCTCGTGCAGCAACGCGTTGAGCAGGGCGACGTTGGTGCCGCTGCGGGGCGCGAGGTGTACGGCGGCGTGTGCGGCGACGCGGGTGGGGCGCGGGTCCACGCACAGCAGCCGCGGCGGGTCGGCCCCCTCGAAGCGGTCGAGGAGCCGCATCCACTGCACGGGCTGGGTCTCGGCGATGTTGTGGCCGAACAGCGCGATCACGTCGGCGTGGTCGAAGTCGTCGTAGCTGCCGGGCTGCCCGTCACAGCCGAAGGTCTCCTTCAACGCCTCCGCGGCCGTGGACGTGCACAGCCGGGTGTTGCCGTCGAGGTGGTTGGTGCCGATGCCGGCCCGGGCCAGGACCGTGAGCGTGTAGTACTCCTCCAGGAACAGCTGACCGCTCGTGTAGAAGCCGATCGAGCCCGGCCCGCGCGAGTCCAGCAGTTCGCGCGAGCGGGCGGCCACCAGGTCCATCGCCGTGTCCCAGTCCGTCTCCGTCAACCGCCCGTTTCGCCGCACCAGTGGCCGGGTCAGCCGGTCACGGGAGGCGTTGGCCTGCCACCCGAACAGGTCCTTCGGGCCGAGCCGTCCCCGGTTGACCCGGTCCACGTCCCGGCCCCGCACGCCCACCATGCGGCCGTCGGCCACCGCGATGTCCATGGCGTCGCCGTCCGAGTGCAGGATCGACGCGGACTGCACCCACCGCTGCACCGCCCCGGGCTCCACCCCGTCGGCGAGGAACGTGTCCACCCGGGCCGGCCAGGTCCCGTGCCGTCCGTAGGGCACCCGTGCGCCCCACGGCCGCGCGATCCGGTCCGTCGCATCCTCCATCGCCGGCCTCCCGCCCACGTCCGTCACCCTGCCGGCCGCCGGGTACCCGGGCGTCACCGATCGAAGCGAACCACTTGTGGGAGCGCTCCCAAGAGGGCAGGATGCCGAGGTGACAGCGACTGCCTCCGTACGCCCCTACCGCCCCGCCGACGCCCCCGCCCTCGACGACATCTGCATCCGGACCGCGCACAACGGCCGGGACAGCCGGCCCGTGTACGCCGACCCCGCCGTCCTGCCGGCCATCTTCGCCGCGCCCTACGTCCACCTGGACCCCGGCCTGGCCTTCGTGCTGGACGACGGGCGGGGCCGCGCGGTCGGCTACATCCTCGGCACGGCGGACACCGCGCGCTTCGCCGCCGAGTTCCGGGCGAAGTGGCTGCCGAGGGTCGCCGACCGGTATCCGGCCCCGCAGGGCCCGCCCGGCGCCCGCACCCCGGACGAGGTCATGGCCGGGCTGCTGCACGACCCGGAGCGGATGGTCGTCCCGGAACTGGCGGCCTACCCCGCCCATCTGCACATCGACCTGCTGCCCGACTGGCAGGGGCAGGGCCACGGCCGGGCCCTGATGCGGACGTTGTGGCGGGCCCTGCGCGAACGCGGCGTCCCCGCCGTCCACCTGGTCATGGCGACGGCCAACACCCCGGCCAGGGCCTTCTACGACCGCCTGGGCTTCCACGAGATCGCGGCGTCCGGCCTCGACCCCGCGGACGTCACCTGCCTGGGACGCACGACGCAGGACGCCGGGCGTACGGCGCAGGGCCCGGGGCGTACGGCGCAGGACGCCGAACACAGCTGACGGGTAGTCAGGCCGCCTCCAGCCGGTAGACGTTGAAGGCCCGGCGGATGACGGGCTGCGCCACGTTGCGCACCCGGACTCCGCCCGCCGTCATCCCGTGCTCCGAGCCCAGGTGGGCGTGTCCGTGGACGGCCAGGTCGGCGCCGGCCGTGTCGATCGCCTCCGCCAGGAGATAGCTCCCGAGGAACGGATGGATCTCCGGCGGCTCCCCGGCGAGCGTGTCGGCGACGGGGGAGAAGTGGGTCAGCGCCACCCGCGCCGCGCAGTCCTCCTCGTCCAGGCGCTTCAGCGCGGCGTGCAGGCTGTCCGCCGAACGGCGGGTGGTCCGCACGAACTCCTTCATCACCGGCTCACCGAACTCACCGGCGCTGCGCCCCACGAACCCGCCGCCGAACCCCTTGGTCCCGGCGACTCCCACCCGGCCCCCGGCGC
Source organism: Streptomyces sp. NPDC001599 (assembly GCF_042893535.1). Lineage (NCBI taxonomy): Bacteria > Bacillati > Actinomycetota > Actinomycetes > Kitasatosporales > Streptomycetaceae > Streptomyces > Streptomyces sp. NPDC001599. Next base: position 82,742 of record NZ_JBIAVA010000021.1, on the reverse strand, counting down.
ACTCCACGACGGTTCCCTCGCCCTCCAGCACGGTCACACCGGCGTCCCGGAGGATCGCGGTGACCGTCTCGGGCCGTTCGTCGTGGTGGTCGTGGTTTCCGAGGACCGCCACCACCGGCACCGGCAGGCCGTGCACCTCCCGGGCGACCACCCGTGCCTCCTGGGGCGTGCCGTGCCGGGTGAGGTCCCCGGCGAGCAGCAGCAGGTCGGCACAGTCGGGCAGGGTTTCGAACGCGGGCCGCAGCAGCCCTTCGCTGTCGGGTCCCATGTGGATGTCCCCGACGGCGGCGACCCGGATCGTCACAACTCCTCCGCGTGGTCGGGGCGGGTGGTCTCGGCCACCACCAGGTCGGCGTGCACGGTCAGTCCGGCCAGTTCCTCGCGGGCGACGCGCAGCACGGTCTCGCGGCACTGCGCCGAGGGCACCGTGCCGGTGAGCGCGATCGTCCCGGCCCGGACCTCGGCACGGACGCCGAGCTCACCCAGTTCCTCCGCGGCGAGCCGGTCCTGCAGGTGCGCCACGCGGTATTCGACGTTCTGGACGCCGGGGTCGCTCATCGCTGGTCCTCCTTCGAGGCGGTGGCCGGCGGACCGGCCGGGGGGATGATCTCCAGCCGTTCGAGAATGAAGAAGAACGCGGCGGGCATCGGGGCGTCGCCGCAGTCGTGGCGCAGCGCCGCCCAGTCGATCTTCTCGCGCAGGGTGCGGGCGATCGGCAGCACCGCGCCGAAGTCGCAGTGGTGCTCGGAGAAGGCGGCCAGCAGCCCGCGCAGCAGGTCGGTCGGCGACAGGACCGGCATCAGCACCGAGTCGACCGAGAGGTCCCGGGCCCGGGCCAGCAGGGCCGTCGTGACGGGCTCGTGCGCCAGCTCGAAGATGAGGTCGACCTGCTGTCCCAGGCAGTCCGCCTTGAGCAGCCAGTCCTCGGGCGGCGTGTAGACCGTCAGCCCCGCCTCGCGCAGCGTCGCGGCGGCGGCGTCCGCGTCCTGGGGCCGGATGCAGAAGTCGACGTCGTGCTGGAGGTTCTGGGTGCCGCCGTGGGCGTACACGGCGACGCTGCCGGCCAGCGCGAACGGGTGCTTCGCCTTCTTGAGGGTCGAGCCCACCTGCTTGGCGGCCTGGAGGATCGCCTGGTTGCGGTCGAGCGGGAGGTCCTCGAGAGGTGCCTCGCGCCGGGGGACGGGCCCGGTGTCCCCGGCGGCCGGACGCAGCTCGGAGACGCCGGCGCGTCGGCCGGTGGTGTGGTCGTCGGCGGGCTGCCTCATCGTTGTCCCCTTCCCGGGCTGTCGCCGTCGGCGGAACGGACCGGACAGGCCCTCCCCTGCGGACGCGGGTACCCGGCGCCGTACCGCCGACACCGCGGGCCTCGCCGGTGCGGGGCGCGGGCATGGCGGTGCGGGGCGCGGGCATGGCGGTGTGGGGCGTGAGGGGATCGAGGGCACTCGTCCGGCATGAGCGACAAGCGGATGCGACAGGGGTCCGACGACCCGGCCGACCGTCGGACCGTGGAACGGCTGGTGGCGGCGTGGCTGGCCGAGACCGAACGGCACGATCCGGAGGCCGCCGGTGAGGCCCGGGGCGGATGGGAGCGGGGCGCGCTGCCCGAACGCGCCGCCCAGGACCTGGCCACCTGGGTCACCGCCAGGGTCACGGACACCGGTTTCACCGAGGACGAGGGCCCCTACGTGGCGGGTCCCGTGCGGATCACACCGTCGGACAAGGACACCGTGCACGGCTGGCTGCGCGCCCGCGGGCACGCCGTGTGAGGCGGACACCGGTGCCCCCTCACGCGGGCGGCCGCCACTCGAACATCAGCAGAGTCGCGTCGTCCCGCAGCCGCCCCTCCTGCATGGCCAGGATCGAGTGGATCAGACGGCGCAAGGACTCCGGCGCCAGCTCACCGCCCGCCGTGGCCCGGATGACGTAGTCGGCGAAGCGTTCGAGACCCAGCAGCTTGGCCTCCCGGGTCCGGGCCTCCACGACCCCGTCGGTGTACATCAGCACCCGGTCCCCGGGCTCCAGCGAGATCTCGTGCGTCCGGCGCGAACATGAGCTGAGCAGGGACGGCATGCCCATGGGCGGGTCGGCCTCGCGCTCCATGGCGTCGATGATCAACCGCTGGTCGCGGATCAGGATGGGCGCGGGGTGGCCGCAGTTCGCCCAGCGCAGCACGCCGGTGGCCAGGTCGAGCTGCGCGACGACCGAGGTGCAGAACTTGTCCGGGAGCCAGCTGGACAGCGCCTCGTCCACGCCGCGCACCAGCTCGGGCAGGTCGGCACCGCTGCGCCGGGCGTTGCGGCAGGCCGCCAGCGAGACCGTGCTGGTCAGTCCGGAGGCCAGGTCGTGCCCCATCGCGTCCAGGACGGCCACGTGCAGGGTCGTCTCGGTCAGCGCGTGGTCGAAGGCGTCGCCGCCGATCTCGTAGGCGGGTTCCAGCACGGCCGTCGACACGACGTTGCCGTTGCCGATGGTGCGCGGCGGCAGCAGGGCGCGGAGCATCTCGGCGGGCAGCTGCATGCGCTCGGTGCGGGTGCGCCGCACGAAGGAGTCCTCGTAGAGCCGCTTGGACGTGATCATCATGGCGAGGAGCGAGGCGAGCGCCCGTCCGCGGGACAGCGAGGAGGCGGTGAGGGCCGTCTCGTGCACCGCCAGGACGCCGAGCCGCTCCGCGCCGTCCAGCAGCGGGAACCAGGCGGTGATGCGGCTGCCCGCTCCCGACTCCTCCACCCGAAGCGACTGGGTGCGGTACGCCCACCCCGCCAGGGAGCCGTCGACCGGGACGGTCGGGGCCACGGTCGTCTGGGGCACGAGGTGGCGTTGCTGGAGGTCGACGAGGTAGACGACGGCGTGCCGCAGTCCCAGTGCCTTGGCGCACCGGGCGGTGGCGGTGCGCAGGTCCAGGGTGAGGTGGGCCGGATCGGCGAGGAAGCTCCGCAGCCCCGCGTCGTCCGGGTCCGACGTGGACACCTCGTCTCCTCTCGCCGCAGGCCCGCCCCGCCGGGGCCGGTGCCCAGCAGTCTGGCACCGCCCGGCCCGCGCCGCCCGTCGGACCGAAGCGCCCCGCGCGAGCGCTTCGGCCCCGGCAGAAGGGGCACGCGTCCCCTCGTACGACCCCGAGCGCCGAGGAGTGGTGCCGTATGACCGAGTACGAGCGTTCCCGCACCATGCCCGCCCAGCCGGAGCACGTCTTCGACCAGGCCGCGAACGTCGGACAGCTGGAGACCTGGCTGCCCCGGGACCTGCACGTGGAGCCGGAGGAGCCGCCCGCCGTCACCGTGCACGAGGACCGCACCGGCCAGGACACCTCGGCGCTGCTGAGCGCCCGGCCCGAGCAGCTGCGGCTGGAGTGGGGCACCCGCGAGCAGGGCAGCTACGCCGGCTGGTTGCAGGTCGCCGGGCTCGACAGCGGGGCCAGCGAGGTCACGGTGCACCTGTCGTTCTTCGACGACCGCCATGACCCTGGGCGGCGGACGGTGGCCGAGGCACTCGACGGCAGCCTGCGGCGGCTGGAGGAACAGGTGAGGCTGCGCACCGACAACGCGGCCGGCTGAGGACAACCCCGAGGACCGGGCCCGGGTGTCCGCCCGCCGCCCCGGGGCACCCACGCGCCATGGACGCTCACCGCCGCCCACTGATGGACCGCACCCCGGCCCTGCTGCTGGAGGGTTACGCCTGGCTGCCCCACCGCATGCGCGACAGCACCGGCTCACGCTGCGCACCCGGCTGCTCGGCAGCCCGGCGCCGACCGTACGGGGACCGGACGCCGTGCGCTTCTTCTACGACGAGTCACACGTCCACCGCCAGGGCGCGCCGTTCCGGCACCGGTGCTGGACACCCTTTCGGGCAGGGCGGTCCACACCCTCGACGGCGACGCCCACCGCACCCGCAAGGAACCGTTCCTGCCACTGCTGGACGGCGAGCGCGTCGCCCGCCTCACCGACCACGTGAGCGCAGCCTGGGACGAGGCCGTGCGCTCCTGGAGCGAGCGGGACCGCGTCGTGCTGTTCGACGAGGCGGCCCTCGTACTCACCCGTGGGGTCTGCGACTGGGCGGGCCTTGCGGGCCGGGCCGTCGACGCGGAGCCCCTGGCACGGGACCTCGTCGCGATGGTCGACGGCTTCGCCACCCCCGGCCCGCGCCATCTGCGCGCCCGCCGCGCCCGCACCCGGCAGGAGACCCGGATGGCGCGACTGGTCGAGGAGGTCAGGACCGGCACCCTCGCCGCACCGGCGCACTTGGTGCTGGAGCGGGTGGCCCGGCACCGGGACACGGCGCCGGGCCCGCTGGACTCCCGCACGGCGGCGGTGGCACTGCTGAACGTCCTGCGCCCCACCGTCGCCGTGCGCTGGTTCGTGGCCTTCGCCGCCCACGCCCTGCACCGGTGGCCGGCCCACCGCGAGCGGCTGCGCGCGGGTGACGACGCCTTCGCCACGGCCTTCGCGCACGAGATCCGCCGCTTCTACCCGTTCGCCCCGTTCCTCGGCGGCCGGACCGTGAGGGAACTGACCTGGCACGGCGAGTCCGTCCCGGCCGGCGGCATCCTGCTGCTCGACGTCTACGGACCAAACCACGACGAGGAACTCTGGGGCGACCCCTGCACCTTCCGGCCCGAGCGCTTCCTGGACCGGCCGCCCGGCCCCGACGAGCTGATCCCGCAGGGCGGCGGCGACCCCGCCGACGGGCACTGCTGCCCCGGCGAGCGTGTCACGGTCGGCCCGCTGGAGTCCCCGGCGGTGCGGTGGGCGCGCCTGGACTGCACGGTCCCCGAGCAGGATCTGCGCATCCCGCTGCGCCGCGTCCCGACCCGCCCCCGCGGCGGCTTCGCCGTCACCGGCGTACGCGCACCCTGACCGGGCGTCAGGGGACCCGTCGACGACACGTCATGCGACCACCCGTGCAGGGCCGGTTGGCTGATCGTTTGCAGTCCTGCGGGTGTGCGTCCGACCCGGGCGGGCGAAGCGGCCGTCACCCGAATGGACCCCGCACGGTACTGGTCACGGCCGAACCGGTGTCTCCTGAAGAGTGTCAGCGGCGTCCAGGCTGGGAGGCCGATCATGTACGAAATGTGCGTGGGCCCGGAGAAGGCGGGCGGAGCGTTGGTGTGGCACGTACTGTCCAAACAGGCCGCGGCCACACTCTGCGGACAGCAGCTCCGCGAACGTATCGAGGCATCCGACGGTGAACGGGCGCGTCACTGCCCGGACTGCATGGCTTCGTTCGAGAAGTTGATGGCAACCACACCGTGCTGACGGACCGTCCGCAAGCCGTCCGCCCCGTCGCATCCCGCGGCGGGGCGGACGGCGTTCCCGGGGAGGCGTGAGCGTCGGCCGGGAACGTGGAGGGGGAGCGCGGTCCCTGACGATCACTCGGTTGGCGCAGTCTCATGGCGGGTGGCGGGGGAAGTCGCCGGTCATGCCCCGGCGCGCGTCGTCCTCCCGTGCCCGGGGCCGCAGGACGCGCCGCGGCCGGTATCCCCGAGTCGGCCGCGGCGCATCCCCCTCGGGCCGCCGAGCGGCCTGTCCCGCGGGCGCGATGGGTGTCGGCCGCCGGACCATTTGGGTGTCGTCCCCGATGGCCGCGCGGTGGCTCGGCGTGTGACCGTGGACCGGCGCCGCGCCCCGGCGGTCCTTGCGGGTGCCGGGGGAGGGCGCGGGCAGGCGGCCCGTGCCGCCCGGTCAGGGGCGTTGCCGCGTGGTTCGTTCCGGGTGTGCGGTGCGCACCCCGGGTGCCGGGGGCGGTGTCGTGGCAGGCATGCCCCGGGCGGCGTGTCCGCCCGCATGCCCCTGTGTCCGGTACGCCCGCGTGTCCGCCTGCCAGTTTGCCCGTCCGCCCGGTTCCTGCCCGGCCGTCTGCTCGTCCGCCCGTCCGCCTGCCTGCCCGTCCCCTCGTCCGTCCGTCCGATGACGCATCCCCGAAGAAGGAGAACCCGCATCCATCCCCGTCAAGTGAAGCCCTCCCGAACCTCCGCGCGGTCGAAGGCGGTGACCCGTGGGACACGCTGACACCCTGCTCGCCATGGGCGGCGCCTTCGTCGCCGCCGCGTTCCTCGCCCGCCTCGGCGGGAGGATCGGACTTCCGACGATCCCTCTGTTCATGCTCGCCGGCATCCTGCTCGGCCCTCACACACCGGGTTTCGTCCTGGTCGAGGACGCGCACGACTTCGAGATGCTCTCCGCACTCGGACTGGTGCTGCTCCTCTTCTACCTGGGGCTGGAGTTCCACCTCGACGACCTCAAGAGCGGCGGCAAACGGCTGCTCACCGCCGGGGGCATCTACCTGCTCCTGAACGTGGGCGCCGGGCTCGGCTTCGGGTTCGTCCTCGGGTGGGGGGTGCGCGAGGCCCTGGTGCTGGCGGGTGTGCTCGGCATCTCCTCCTCCGCGATCGTCACCAAGATCCTCATCGACCTGGGCCGGATCGGCCGCCCGGAGACCCGCCTGATCCTCGGTGTCATCGTCGTCGAGGACATCTTCCTCGCCCTGTACCTGGCCGCCCTGCAACCGGTGATCTCGGGCGCCCACGGCGTCGCCGACACGGCCCTCCAGGCAGGCAAGGCCTTCGGCTTCCTGCTGGTACTGGCCGCGGCGGCCCGCTACGGCACCCGGCTCGTGGGGCGACTGATCCACACGCGGGACAACGAACTGCTCGTCATCAGCTTCCTCGGCGCCGCGGTGCTCGTCGCCGGTGTCTCCGAAGTCCTGGGCGTCGCCGACGCCATCGGCGCCTTCATGGTCGGTCTGATCCTCGCCGGCACCCCCTCGGGGCCGCGGATCCGCGAACTGGTGCACCCGCTGCGCGACGCGTTCGCGGCCATCTTCTTCTTCGCCTTCGGGCTCGCCATCGACCCCGGCGACCTCGCCTCCGTCGCCGGTCCGGTGGCCGCGGCGGCGGCCCTGACCGTCGTCATGAACATCGTCGCCGGGCTGTGCGTCGCCCGGGTCTACCACTACGGTTCCGAACCGGCCGCGGAGATCGCCACCACCCTCGTCGCCCGGGGGGAGTTCGCGCTGATCCTGGCCGCCATGGCCGCGGGCGCCGGACTCGACGCCCGGCTCGCTCCCTTCATCGCCGGTTACGTGCTCGTCCTCGCCGTCCTCGGCCCCATCGTCGCGGCACGCGCCCACGTCCTCGCCGCAGCGCTGCGGGCCGTCGGCGGACTCCTGCCGGGGACCAGGACACCGGTCGCGGCGGCGGGTGGCGGGACCGGCGCGGAGACGGAGGGTGACGGCCGCCCGGAACGGGACCCGGTGCCGGTTCCGGCCCAGGCCTCTCCCTCGTTCGGGTCGTCGTCCTCCTCGGAGCACACGGAGGCGGAGCACTAGCCGGGGACGCGAACGGCCACGCAACGAGGCCCGCGGGCGTGGCCGGTCGTCGCCCCGGGCGGCACGGCGGCCCGGCTCCCGGTGGGACAATCTGCCCACAGGGTCGTTGTCCGACGCCGTGGTCGGACGCGTCCGGGACCGGAAGGAGCCGTCAGCATGATCGAGTGGGTGCCCCTGGGCAGCGGTGCCAGACCCGTTCCCCGGCCGGTCGCGGCTCCCCTGGTGTGGGCGGGTGCGTTCGGCGGGGCCCTCCTCCTGGTCGGGCTGCTCAACGGCGTCGTGGGCGCGGGGCGTCCGGGCCTCGCCCTGGTCGCGCTCTCCCTGCTGGCGGCCGTGCTCGGCCTCTGCGCCCGGTTCACGGCCGCGCCGGGGACGGCCGTGCTGTGCTGGCTGTCCCTGAACGGCTTCGCCATACCGCCGGCCGGCACGCTCACCTGGGCCGGCCGGCGGGACGCGTTCTGGCTGGCCTGTCTGCTCGGCGCGGCCCTCGTCGGCACGGCGCTGGCCCGTCTGGTCCACGCGCGCGCCGCCTACCGTCGGCTGACCACGGCGACGGGTCCGGACGTGCCGGAACCCGGGACCGGCCCCGGCGACGTCTGAGCCACCGGCACGCGGGGTCCGCGGAACCGCGGACACAGCGGGCCGGGAAGGTACGGACCGCGGAAACAGCGGGCCGGGGAGGGACGGGCAGCGGACACAGAGGGCCGGGGAGGGACGGGCCGTGCACGCCGGCGGCCGGGAAGGGACGGACCGCGGACACCGGCCCGTCCCTCCACACCGCTGTCCGGTCAGGCCGTGTGCAGGGTCAGGCCGTAGCGGTTGAGGATCTCGTTGACCGGCTGGAACCAGGTCTCCCCGCCGCCGGAGCAGTTGCCCCAGCCGCCCGAGGTGACGCCCTGCGCCTGGTCACCGCTGATGAAGGAGCCACCGGAGTCGCCGGGCTCGGCGCACACACTGGTCTTGGTGAGCTGGTGCACCACCGAGCCGTCGCTGTAGTTGACCGTCTCGTTGTGGGCGAGCACGGTGCCGCAGTGCCAGTGCGTGGTCGACCCGGAGCGGCAGATCGAGGCACCGACGGGTGCCACGTTCGAGCCGCGCACGAGCTGGTCGGAGACCGTGCCCCAGCCGAGCACGACCGGCACCGTCCACCAGCCGCTGCCCACGCTGACCCACGCGTAGTCGTTGTCGGGGAAGGACGAGCCCTGGAAGGTGCCGATGTACGAGCGGTCCCAGCCGCTGACCCCGGCCCCGGCCCGGCCGCAGTGCCCGGCGGTGACGAACCCGCCGTGCACCGAGAAGCCGATGGAGCAGCGGACGTTGCCGGTGTAGTAGGGGTCACCGCCGACGGTGCCCGCCGCGAAGGTCTGCGGAGCCGACGGCACCGTGCGCACCGTGACCGGCGCGGCCTCGCGGGCCTGCTTCAGGAAGCTCTGGACATCGTTGTCAGCGCGCTCACCCGCGACCACGTCCACGACGACCTTGTTGGTGGCCTGGTCGACGCGCCAGCTGCTCACTCCGGCGGGTGCGTCGAGACGGTCGACGCGTGCCTTGGCCGCGTCGAGCTGCTGTGCGCTGTGCTCCACGGTGCGGACCTGTGCGCCGGTGGCGCGGACCGCCCGCAGGGTAGAGGGTGCCGCGTCCCCGGTGACGGCCACCGTCAGCCGTCCGGCGTCCGCGTCGAACCACGAGCCGCCGAAGGCCTTACCGGCCGCCCGGCGTGCCGCGGGCTCGATGCCGGTGGCGTCGCGTTCGGCCGCGAGCCGGGTCTCGGCCTCGGCCCGGGTGAGGCCGAAGTCCTTCTGCATGGCGTCCAGCAGGGCGGCGGAGGCCGGCTGCTCGGAGGAGGAGTCGGAGGAGGAGGGGGAGTGGGTGGGGGCTTCGGCCGCCGAGGCCGGCAGGGTGCCGACCGCGGTCAGGCTGCCGAGCACGAGGAGTCCGGCCAGGCCGAGGTGCCTGAGTCTGCTGCGTCTCACGGAGTTGCCCTTCGTCGTTCCAGCAAGGTGGGGGTGGAACAGATGGCATGGAACAACCGCGGTTTGAGAGCGCTCTCATCGGGTCGCTTCGAGCTTAGCCAGCCATCCGTCATCAGGTCCATGCCAATGCACGGCCTTTCCCGCGACCGGCTCTCCACCACCGGTGACCCGTCCCGTTGGTTGGCCGGTCGCGTCCGGGGCACTCAGGCTGGGTCCTCGCAAATGACGGCCGTACGACGGCCACCGGACGTGGGAGGTACGCGTGGCGGTTCGGCACAGGCTCATCCAGGCGACCCCGGACGCGGTCTGGGACGTCCTCGCGGACGGCGACCTGTACGTGGAATGGGTCGTGGGACCCTCCGAGGTCACCCCCAGGGCCGGACAGTGGCCGCAGGTCGGCGCGACGATCGCGTACGAGGTACGGCTCGGGCCGCTGCGGCTCCACAACGAGTCGGTGGTCAGACGCTGCGTGCCGGGCTCCGAGCTGGAGCTGGAGGCGAAGGCGGGCAGACTCGGCACCGCCCGGATCGCCGTCGAACTGCGCCCCTGGGGCGAGCAGTGCCTGGTGATCGTGGACGAACACCCCCTGCGCGGGCCGGGGGGTCTGCTGCACAACGTCGGCGTGGAAGCACTGATCCAGGTACGCCACCGGGCCATGCTCGCCAGGCTCGCGAACCTGTGCGAGTCCGAGGCCGGTGACCGGTGCCGTCCCGACCCGCCCGACGCGATGGGGTCCGTGGAGTACCGGCCGGGAACCGGCCGTGCCTGACGCCGTCGTGGTCGGGGCCGGACCCAACGGCCTGGTGGCGGCGAACCTGCTGGCCGACGCCGGCTGGAGCGTGACGGTCCTGGAGGAGCAGCCCGAGCCCGGCGGCGCGGTGCGGCACGACGGCGAGGTCGCCCCCGGCTTCGTCAACGACCTGTTCAGCTCCTTCTACCCGCTCGCCGCCGCCTCCCCGGTCCTCGGCGGACTGCGGCTGGAGGAGCACGGGCTGCGCTGGGCCCACGCGCCCCACGTACTGGCCCACCCCCTGACCGACGGGACCTGCGCCGTCCTCGACCGCGACGTCGCGACCACCGCCGCCTCCCTGGACGCCTTCGCCCTCGGGGACGGCGCCGCGTGGGAGCGGCTGCACGCCGTGTGGGACCGCTACCGGGCCGACATCCTGGACGCCCTGTTCACACCCTTCCCACCGGTGCGCGCCACCGCCCGGCTGGCCCTGCGGCTGCGCGGCGCGGGCGGACTCAGGCTCGCCCGCACCCTGGTGCTGCCGGTGCGGCGCATGGGCGAGGAGGAGTTCCGCGGCGAGGGCGGCAGGCTGCTGCTGGCCGGCAACGCCCTGCACGCCGATCTCGCGCCCGAGGCGGCCGGCAGCGGAGGTTTCGGCTGGCTGATGTCGATGCTCGGGCAGACGTACGGCTTCCCCGTGCCGGTCGGCGGTGCCGGCGCCCTCACCGAGGCCCTGGTCCACCGGCTGCGCGCCCGGGGCGGCACGCTGCACTGCGGCCGGCGCGTCGAACGGGTCCTGGTCCGCGACCGGCGCGCCGTCGGCGTGCGCACCGCCGACGGGGAGACGGTCACCGCCCGCCGCGCCGTCCTCGCGGACGTCTCCGTGCCCGCCCTCTACGGCGGGCTCGTCGCCCCGGCGGACCTGCCGGACCAGGTCCTGACCGACCTGCGGCGCTTCCAGTGGGACTTCGCCACCTTCAAGGTGGACTGGGCGCTTGACGGGCCCGTGCCCTGGCAGTGCGAGGACGCGGCGCGGGCCGGCACCGTGCACCTGTCCGACGGTCTCGACGAACTGACCCGGTTCGCCGCCCAGATCGCCATGCGGCAGGTCCCCGACCGCCCCTTCTCGCTGTTCGGCCAGATGACCACCACCGACCCGACCCGCTCACCGCGCGGCACCGAGTCCGCCTGGGCCTACACCCACGTCCCGCACGATGTCCGCGCCGACGCGGGCGAGGAGGGCATCACGGGAACCTGGGACACCAGGGAGCGGGAACTGATGGCGGACCGGGTCGAACGCCAGGTGGAACGCTTCGCGCCCGGCTTCCGGGCGCTGGTACGGGCCCGCCGCGTGCTGGCCCCGCCGACCCTCCAGGCCATGAACGCCAACCTGGAGGGCGGCGCCATCAACGGCGGCACCACCGCCATGCACCAGCAACTCGTCTTCCGGCCCGTGCCCGGCACCGGGCGGCCCGAGACTCCGGTGGCCGCTCTCTTCCTCGCCTCCGCGGGCGCCCACCCCGGGGGCGGGGTGCACGGAGCGCCCGGCGCCAACGCCGCGCGCGCCGCACTGCGCCAGCACCGGTTCGCGGGCCTCGCCCGGCTCCAGCGGGGCCTGACCCGGCGGGACCGGGCCGGTGACCGGCACTGACCGTCGCGACCGTACGCCAAGCACCCGAGGAAAGAGCCGACCGGTGACAGACAGCCCCCTCCAGAACCGCACCGTCGTGGTGACCGGCGCCGCGCGCGGACTCGGCGCCGCCCTGGCCCGGGCGTGCGCACTCCGCGGCGCCCGGATCGCGCTGCTCGGCCTCGAGAAGCCCCGGCTGGACGCCCTGGCGGCGGACCTGCCGACCCCGGCGCTCGCCGTCGAGGCCGACGTCACCGACCCCGTCGCGCTGGCCGACGCGGCCGGTGAGACGCGCCGGCGCCTGGGGAAGCCGTCGGTCGTGGTGGCGAACGCCGGGGTCGCGCACGGCGGACCCTTCGCCACGTCGGACCCCGACGAGTGGCGGCGCGTCGTCGACGTGAACCTGACCGGCAGCGCCCACACGGCCCGCGCCTTCCTGCCCGACCTGCTCGACACCGCGGGCTACCACCTCCAGATCGCCTCGCTTGCCTCGCTCGGTGCCGCGCCCATGATGAGCGCCTACTGCGCCTCCAAGGCGGGCGTGGAGGCCTTCGCCCACTCGCTGCGCGCCGAGGTGGCCCACCGCGGCGTCGCCGTGGGCGTCGCCTACCTCAACTGGATCGACACCGACATGATCCGCGACGCCGACCGCCACGCGGTCCTGCGCGAACTGCGCTCCCACATGCCGCCCCCGGCCCGCCGCACCCTCCCGGCGGACGACGTCGCCGCCCGGCTGGTCCGGGCGCTGGAGCGCCGCCGCACCGCGGTGTACGTGCCGGGCTGGCTGCGCCTGGTGCAGCTGGGGCGCGCGTCACTGCCGCCCGCGGTGGCACGGCTGTCCCGCCGTGAACTGCCCCGTCTGGAGGCCGAGGACTCACTGGACCCCACCGGCCCGCTCGGCGCGGGCGGCCGGGCCGGCCACGCGGCAGGAACGCGTACGTAGCCACCGGTGCCGGCACGGTGCCCGGGTCAGCGCGTCCCGAACCGTCGCGCAAGGGCACGCAGCGGCGCAGAGCGGCCCCCGTCGGGCACCGTCCACAGCGTCTCGCCCCGCACGCCCCACCGCTCCAGCAGGGCGTTGGCGGCGAGGAAACCGGAGGTCGCCGCGCGCTCCATCAGCGCCACCGGCAGATCCGTACGGACCAGGTCCCCGGCGACGACGAGGGCCGGGTCGGGGGTGCGGACCGTGGGGCGGTCGCGGTAGCCACCGACGGTGAACAGCGGGCAGTCCGCCCGCCACTCGTGCCGTGCGGCGACCACCCGGGCCCGACGGGTCTCCGGATACACCCGGTGCAAGGCGTCGACGAGCCGCTTCTCCTCGACCTCCCGGACCGCCGTCGGCGGCACGGCGTAGGCGTGGAGTTCGACGACACAGCCGCCGGTGCGCGCCGCCCAGCGGGCCGCCTCGCCCTCCCAGTGGGACAGCACGCTGACGTTGTCCAGCGAGCCGTAACCGCTCGTGCCGAGGAAACCGGGCCGGCCGGAGGCGACCGGGCGGTCCAGCCACAGCCGGGAGACCAGGAACGGCGGAGCGTTGCGCAGCCCTGCCACCCGCGCCCGCCAGGCGGCGTCACCCAGATGCGGCGAGCGGCTCACCACTCCCCGCAGCCCGCCGACGTCCGTCGCGAGCACCACGGCGTCGTACGCCCGCGCCCCGGCGGCGTCGATGACGAGCTGCCCGCCGGACGGACCCGGCCGGACGGCCTCGACGGACGTGTTCGTGCGCACCTCGGCCCCGTGCCGTGCCAGGTGCCCCGCGAGCGGGTCCCACAGCGCCCGCGGGAACGGCTCGCGCGGTACGTCGAACAGCAGCCCCTCGCTGGAGCCGAGGAAGTAGATGTGGAACATCAGCGCCATCTCCGCGGCCGACAGCTCCCGCGGGTCCGCGAAGAAGCTGCGGGAGAACACCTCGAAGGCCAGATGGCGCGCGGCGGCCGGAAAGCGCAGGGAGTCGAGGAACTCGTGGGCGCTGACATCGTCCAGGCGCTCGTGGACGCGGCGGGTACGGACGTCGAGGAGCGGCAGCGCGGCCGAGGGCCGCAGGGCCGTCAGGTCGCGCGGGCCGAAGCTGGGACTCAGGGCGACGAAGGCGAGGGCGCTGAACGGGGGAGTGCGGGGAATCCTGCGGAAGCTGTCGCACAGCCCGCCGCTGTGCCGCAGCGGGTAGTCCGGCAGCCCGGTCAGCATGCCGAGGCCCGGATCGCACCGGCGCAGCAGGCTCCGCAGGTTGTAGTACTGCCGGAAGAAGGCGTGGAAGCCCCGGCTCATGGTGGCCGGAGTGCCGTCGGGCAGGGCGATCGTCCAGCCCCCGACCCGGCCGCCGAGCACGGGCTCGCGCTCGTGCAGCACCACGCGCACCCCGCGTTCCGCCAGGGCGGTCGCCGCCGCGAGGCCCGCGATGCCGCCGCCGACCACCGCCACCGACGGCGGATCGCCCGCGACCCGCTCCCGCCCCGGTGCGGGGGACAGCACCCGCGCCCGCCGGTCCCTCCCGGGAAGCCGCCCCTCGCCCCCCTGCCCGGCCCCACCGCGCCGGATCACCGCGCACCGCCGCCGCGGGGCTCCGTGCCCTCCGCCCGGCGGGCAGAACACGGGGCCGGGGCATGGGCGTGGCGGCCCGGTCCGACGGCGGGCGGTCGGCCGCGGTGGCCTGCCGGGCGGTCGGGCACGGTGTCGGGCGGCGAGGGCATCGAGGGCTCCCGGTTCGGTCGGCGCTCAGCGGAGGGGCAGGTGGCGGCGCCGCAGCCACGGCAGTTCGGCCGCCGTGCGCAGCATCGGCAGGACCGGCACGCGCAGACCGACCGCGAGGTCCTCGTACAGCCGCGACCGGCCGTCGAGGAAGCGCAGCAGCCGGTCGGCGGGTACGCGGTCGAACAGCCGGAAGAAGAGGTCGGGTCCGTCGACCCGGCCGGTGTCCAGGGCGCGCAGCAGCACCGCGTCCATCAGCCGGGCCCGTGCCGGGTGCGGAGGAGGAGGCACCGGACGGCGGCCCGCGCGCACCGCGCGCGCGACGGCCTCGGACTGCCGCTGCACGGCGGCGAAGGTGTAGCCGGTGGACGCCCGGGTCGCGCCGCCCGCGACGCCGATCCGGAAGACCCGGTCGCTGCCCCCGGCCCGACGGTCGAAGACGGCGTCGGTCATCGGGATGACGCCCTGCTCGGCCGAGAGCACCTCCGTCGCGCCGGTGCGCAGGACCCGCCCCGTGTAGTCCTCCAGCGCGCGGTCGTACGCCTCGGTCGTCAGGGGTTCCGGGCCGAACTCGGTGTACTCGACCAGCGCGGTGTGCCGTCCGGTCGGCAGCACGTAGCCGAACGACAGCCCCCGGGCGGGCTGGGCGGTGCGGAAGTCCATCAGGTCGACCGCCTCCGGCTCGAAGACCGGCCGCTCGGTACGGACGAACCAGCCGCGGAAGTGCTGGAGCAGACGGGTGCGGGCGGCCGGCAGCCGCTCCGGGGGGCGGGAGTCGAAGACCCAGCGGGCGCGCAGGTCGACCGGTGCTCCCGCCGCGTCCGTGGCCGCCACCCGCACGGTGGCGTCCGGCAGACCGGTCACGGCGCCGACGACGGCCTCGACGCGCCGCAGCCCCGGACGGTCCTTCAGGTCCCGTTCCACCAGCGCCTCGAAGTCGTCCGAGCGGATCATCTTGTAGCGGGTGGGCGCGATGTGCCGCCGGACGGCCCTCCCGTCCCGGCCGTGCACCCGCAGCCACTCCCACGACGCGGTCGCCGCCGGGTCGAAGCGGCCTGGTCCGGCCTCCCAGAAGCACCAGGTGCGACGGGGCGGCCGCAGCGGTCCCGGCGGCGGATCGACCAGGACGACGGAGGACACCGCACGGGGCGACGCCCGCGCCGGGAGCCGGTGCGCCAAGGAGAGCCCGGCCGCCCCCGCACCGACGACCACGATGTCCGCGTCGAGCACGTCCGCCTCCTTCCCGTCGGTCCGCCCGCCGGTTCGATCCGGTGCGGAGTATTCCGCCCGCCGCCGCCGGCGGACGTACGGCGCGCTGGACGGCGTGGCACGGGCGCCCGCCGGGGGCCGCGGCACCGCCGAGCGGCTGACTGCCGGACGGGTGACTGCCGGGCGGGTGACTGCCGGACGGGTGACTCCCGGACGGGAACCGGCTCCTGCGGCGTCGTATCGGAAGCGAAGAGGGAAGGCATGACGCCGACCCCACGAGAGGACCCGCGATGCGCCCCGGCACGGTCGACGACGACGGAACCCACCGGACGGGCCGGCCGCGCGCGGTCCGGGACCTGCGATGACGCGGACGGTGCCCGGACGCACGGACCACGTCGTGGTCGTCGGGGCCGGGCTCGCCGGGCTGTCCGCGGCCCTGCACCTGCTGGGCGCGGGACGCCGGGTGACCGTCGTGGAACGCGAACCGCGGCCCGGCGGCCGGGCCGGACGGCGTGAACTCGGCGGCTACCACCTCGACACCGGTCCGACCGTGCTGACCATGCCGGACCTGGCCGACGAGGCCTTCGCGGCCGTCGGCGAGCGGCTGCGCGACCGCGTCGAACTGCTGCCCCTGCACCCCGCCTACCGCGCCTGTTTCGCCGACGGCACCGCACTGGACGTCCACACGGACGCCGACGCCATGGAGGCGGAGGTCGAACGGTTCGCCGGGGCCCGGGAGGCGGCCGGGTACCGGCGGCTGCGCGACTGGCTGGGGCGGCTGTACGCCGTCCAGCTGCGCCGGTTCATCGACGCCAACTTCGACTCCCCGCTCGCCCTGCTCACCCCCGACCTGGCCCGGCTCGCCGCCCTCGGCGGTTTCGGCCGTCTGGACGCCCGCGTCGGACGGTTCCTGACGGACGAACGGCTCAAGCGGGTCTTCTCCTTCCAGGCCCTGTACGCCGGTGTCGCACCGGCCCGCGCGCTGGCCGCCTACGCCGTCATCGCGTACATGGACACCGTGGCCGGCGTGTACTTCCCGCGCGGCGGCATGCACGCCCTGCCCCGCGCCATGGCCGGTGCCGCCGTGGACGCGGGGGCCGACCTGCGCCTGGGACGCGACGTCACCCGCCTGGAGCGGTCCGGCACCCGCGTCACCGCGGTCGTCACCGAGCACGAGCGCATCCCGTGCGACGCCGTCGTCCTCACCCCCGACCTGCCCGTCGCCCACCGGCTGCTGGGCCGCCGGCCGCGCCGCCCCCTCGCCCTGCGGCACGCGCCCTCCGCCGTCGTCCTGCACGCCGGCACCACCCGTACCTGGCCGCACCTCGCCCACCACACGCTCTCCTTCGGCGCCGCGTGGCACCGGACCTTCGACGAACTCACCAGGACCGGCACCCTCATGACCGACCCGTCCCTGCTGATCACCAGACCCACCGCCCACGACCCCACGCTCGCCCCCGAGGGCCGCCACCTCCACTACGTCCTCGCGCCCTGCCCCAACACCGACATCGGCCCCGGCGCCCACGCCTGGAGCGATCTCGCGCCCCGCTACCGCGACCGCCTGCTCGCCACCCTGGAGCGCCGGGGACTGACCGGCATCGCCGCCGCGGTCGAGCAGGAGTGCCTGGTGACGCCTGCCGACTGGACCGCGCAGGGGCATGCCGCCGGCACCCCGTTCTCGGTGGCCCACACCTTCGCCCAGACCGGGCCCTTCCGGCCCCGCAACCTGGTGGGCGGCACCGACAACGCCGTCCTCGCGGGCTGCGGGACCACGCCGGGCGTCGGCGTGCCGACGGTACTGCTCTCCGGGAAACTGGCCGCCGCCCGCATCACCGGAACGCGGGCCCGCCCCGCGGCGGCGCGGGAGGGCCGCCGATGACGCGGCGCGAACTCGACGCCGCCGGCATCACCGACCCGCGGCTGCGCGCCGCCTACACCCGCTGCCGGCTCCTCAACGCCCGCCACGGACGCACCTACTTCCTGGCCACCCGCCTCCTGCCCGCCGACCGCAGGCCCGCCGTGCACGCCCTGTACGGGTTCGCGCGGTGGGCGGACGACATCGTCGACGACACCGGGGACGGCGCCACGCAGGCCGAGCGCGCCGCCGCCCTCGCCCGCCTCGACGCACTGCTGCGGCGGGCGCTCACCGGCCGCCGCCCGGCCGCCGAACCCGTGGTGCTCGCCCTGGCCGACACCGCCGACCGGTACGCCATCGAACCGGCGCACTTCACCGACTTCATGGCCTCGATGCGCGCCGACCTCACGGTCACCGACTACGCCACCTACGCCGACCTGCGCGCCTACATGCACGGTTCGGCCGCCGTCATCGGCCTCCAGATGCTGCCCGTCCTCGGCACCGTGACCGCCCGCGCCCTGGCCGCCCCGCACGCCGCCGCGCTGGGCGTCGCCTTCCAGCTGACCAACTTCCTGCGGGACGTGGGCGAGGACCTGGACCGCGGCCGGATCTACCTCCCCGCCGACCTGCTGGCCGCGCACGGCGTCCACCGGGACCTGCTGCTCTGGAGCAGGCGCACCGGCCACCGCGACCCGCGCATCACGGCCGCGCTGCGGGCCGCCGAGGACCTCACCCGGGCCGTCTACCGCGAGGCCGAGCCCGGACTGGCCATGCTCGACCCCGTCGCGCGGCCCTGCATCCGCACCGCCTGCCTGCTCTACCGGAACATCCTCGACACCATCGCGGAGGGCGGGTACGCGGTCCTGCACCGCCGGGCGGTGGTGCCCCGCCGGCGCCGTGCGGCCGTCGCGGCGGACGGGCTCGTGCGGGTCCTTTCCGCCCGGCTCGGCGCACGTGGCACCCCCGCGCCCCCGCCGGTGCCACCAGGCGCCGACGCCCTCGGCGTGAAGGAGCCCGGATGAGCACCGGTCCCCGCCCGCGCCGAGGGCGCCTCCCCCTGCGGCTGCGGCGCCACGCGGTCCCCTGGCAGCATCAGCGGCCGACCTGGCGCGAGGCACGCCCCGCCGTCATCGCCGCGGCCCTCGAACGGGCCCTGGCACGCCCCTCGGGCAACTGGTACGTCCTCGGCGCGGTCACGGACGTACGCCCCGCGCGTCCGCTGTCCGGCACCGTCGCCGGCGTCGAGGTGGTCGTCTGGCGGGACGCGCGGGGACGTCTGGTGGGCGGCCCAGGCGTCTGCCCCCACCTCGGCGCCCCGCTGGCCGACGGCCCCGTGCGGTGCGGCACGCTCGTGTGCCGCTGGCACGGACTCGCCCTGGACGGCGCCCCGTTCGCGGGCTGGGACCCCCTGCCGGTCCACGACGACGGCGTGCTGGTGTGGGTACGGCTGGACACCGTGGGGGAGGAGCGCCCGACCCCGGCGCCCCTCGTGCCCGACCGGCCGCCCCGGGCCACGGCCCTGACATCCGTGTGGCGCGGGGTGGGGACCTGCGAGCCCGAGGACGTGGTCGCCAACCGGCTCGACCCGTGGCACGGAGCCTGGTTCCACCCGTACTCCTTCGTGGACCTCACCGTCCTCCGGGCGCCCGGCACGACACCGGACGACCGGAGCGACCACGGAGACCGCGACCGCTTCGTGGTGGACGTGTCCTTCCGACTCACCGGTCGTCTGGTCGTCCCCGTGCGCGCCGAGTTCACCGCGCCCGGACCCCGCACCGTCGTCATGCGGATCACGGAGGGCGAGGGCACCGGATCCGTCGTGGAGAGCCATGCCACGCCGCTCGGCCCGGACCGGAGCGGGCGGCCGCGCACCGCCGTGGTCGAGGCCGTGCTCGCCACCTCGGACCGGCCCGGTTTCCCCCTGGTCCGCCGCCTGGCACCGGCCCTGCGCCCGCTGATGCGCGCCGCCGCCGGCCGCCTGTGGCGCGACGACCTCGCCTACGCCGAACGCCGTGGACACCTGCGCGCCCGCGGCCTCTTCCCCGGCTGAACGGAGCGGCACCGGTATGCAGACCTTCCTCCCCCACCCCGGTTTCCGGGACTCGGCACTCGCCCTAGACCGGCGTCGCCTGGGCAAACAGCGCGTGGAGGCGCTCCAGGTGCTGCGCGGACTCACCGTCCCCGGCTACGGCTGGCGCCGGCACCCGGCGGTGCGGATGTGGACCGGCTACGAGGAGGCACTGGTCCGCTACGGCCTCGACGTCTGCCGGGTCTGGCGCGAGCACGGTCACCAGGACAGCTGCGCGGCCTCGCTGGTCGCCGGACTCGCCGAGGTCCGTCCGGGCGAGCCGGTGCGCGGCCAGGAGGAGCTGGCGGCCGCCGGGGAACTGCCGCCCTGGCTGGGCGACGAGGCCTTCCACCGCAGCCACCGCTCGGCACTGGTGCGCAAGGACCCCGCGGCCTACGCCGGCCTCTTCCCCGGGGTACCCGACGACCTGCCCTACGTGTGGCCCCGTTCGGACCGGGAGCGCGGGGAGCCGGGCAGCGGCGACGCCTAGCCGGGTTCACAACGGTCCTCGCCGCGGATTGGTCCCCGACGGTGCCTGCGAAGTGGACCCCGTGACGGGCCGCCGCGCTCTCTAGCGTCGTGGCCATGAACGCCACCACCACGCGCGGGTCCCTGCTCGCCGCGCTCGCCTGTGTCCTCGTCGGAGGCTCCTTCACCGCGAACAGCCTGCTCGGCGACTACCCGTACGCCGGCGGCCAGTTCCTGCGCTACGGCCTGGCCTTCCTGCTGCTCGTCCCGCTGGCCGGGCCCGGCGCGGCGGCCCGGCTGCGCGCGCTCGGCGCCGCCCGGTGGCTGCGCCTTGCGCTGCTCGCGGCCGTGGGCATGGTCGGCTTCAACCTGGCGGTCCTCGCCGCGGAACGCACGGCGGAGCCGGCGGTACCCGGCGTCTTCGTGGGCTGCGCACCCGTGGTCGTCGCCGTCCTGGTCCCCCTCCTGGAGGGGCGCCGTCCGCAACGGATCGTCCTGTACGGGGCGTTGTTCGTCGCCGTGGGCGCCTTCACGGTCCAGGGCTGGGGGCGCACCGACGGCGCGGGCATCGCCTTCTCCGTGTGCGCCCTGGTCGGCGAGGTCGGCTTCGCGGTGCTGGCCGTGCCCGTCCTGCGGCCGCTGGGCCCGCGGCTGCTGTCCACCGTGGTGTGCGGCGTCGCGGCGGCCGAGTCGGCGCTGGCCGGTGTCCTGGCCGACGGGAGCGGGTGGCTGCGCCGGCCGGACGCGGTGGAGGCGGGCGCGCTGCTGTGGCAGGCGGTGGTGGTCACCGTCGTCGGGTTCGTGTGCTGGTACATGGGCATGCAGCGGATCGGCGCCGAGCGCGCCACCCTGTTCTCCGGACTGATCCCGGTCGCCGCCGCGTGCACGGCACCGCTGGTCGGCACCGGCTCCTACGGCGCCGCCCAGGCCGTGGGCAGCGCCCTGGTCTTCGCCGGGGTAGCCGTGGGGTCGGGCGCGGCACTCCCGTCGGCGCGCGGACGACGGCCCGCGGCGGAGCGTCAGACGGCGCCCGAGCGGTCCTTGGAGAAGCTGTAGAGGTCCTTCGAGGTCGTGATGAGTTCGCGCTGTTCCTGCCGGGAGCCGACCATGGGCTGCGAACCGTGCAGCGGCACCTGGGCGCTCTCGGGCAGGAACTTCACGGTCGCCAGGCCGACGGCGCCCGCGACCATCAGGTAGTAGGCGGGCATCAGTTCGTCGCCGGTGATGCTCACCAGCGCCTCGGCGACCAGCGGTGTGGTGCCGCCGAAGGCCGCGACGGCGAAGTTGAAGCCGATGGCCATGGCGGCGTAGCGCACGGCGGTCGGGAACAGCGCCGGCAGGGTGGCGGCGCTCGGCGCGGCGAAGCAGGCCAGCAGCGTGGACAGCAGCAGGACCCCGGCGACCGGCGCCCAGACACCGTCCGCCTTCAGCAGCAGGAAGGCCGGGACGGCGAGGACGATCATCGCCGCCGCGCCGGTGGCGTACAGCGGGCGGCGGCCGACGTGGTCGCTGAGCCGGCCCAGGAAGGTGATCAGCAGCACGATCCACACCATGCCGATCAGCACCAGCACGTCCGCGAAGCCGCTGGAGCGGTCCAGGGTCTCCGTCTGGTACGTCGGCAGGTACCCCGTCACCATGTAGTTGGTGACGTTGTAGAGCAGCACCAGGCCCATGCACACCAGCAGCGGCCGCCAGTGCTCGCGCACGATGGTCTTGAACTCGCTGCCCGCCGACTCCTGTGCGAGGCCCTTCTCGTGCGCGTCGAGCTGCTGCTGGAAGGCGGGCGACTCCTCCAGCTTGAGCCGCATGTACAGGCCGATGACACCGAGCGGCCCGGCGATCAGGAACGGCAGCCGCCAGCCCCAGTGCAGCATCTGGGCGTCGGTCAGCGCCAGGTTCAGGACGGTGACCAGCGCCGAACCTGCGGCGTAGCCGACGAAGGTGCCGAAGTCGAGCCAGCTGGAGAGGAAGCCGCGCCGCCGGTCGGGTGAGTACTCGGCGACGAAGGTGGTGGCGCCGCCGTACTCGCCGCCCGTGGAGAAGCCCTGGACCATCCGGGCGAGCAGCAGCAGGATCGGGGCGGCGACGCCGATGGTGGCGTAGCTGGGGATGAGGCCGATGGAGAAGGTGCCGAGAGCCATCATGATCATGGTGGTGGCGAGCACCTTCTGCCGCCCGACGCGGTCCCCCAGCGGGCCGAAGACCAGGCCGCCGAGCGGGCGCACGACGAAGGCCGCGGCGAAGGTGGCGAAGGAGGAGATGACCTGGGCGGCCGGGGAGGCGCCGGGGAAGAACACCTTCCCGATGGTGGCGGCCAGATAGCTGTAGACGCCGAAGTCGAACCACTCCATGCAGTTGCCGAGCGCCGAGGCCCCGACCGCGCGCTTGAGCAGGGGCTTCTCGACGACCTGGACGTCCTCCTCGCGAAAGGCCCGCCTGGTGCGGCGGAGCCGGCGGGTCAGCTCCTCGCGCACCTGCCGCGGCAGGTGCGCGATCGAGCTCGGCACCTTCGCCCCGCCCGGGGGGCCGGTCCCGCCGTCGGGCTTCGCCTCCACCACGCCGTCGCCTCTCCGTCGCTCCGCCACGATTCGCCTGAGCGAATTCTGTGCCGGAATGCGGGGTCGGCGCATGCCGGGGGCGGGGCTCAGGGCTGTACGGGCATGCTCCAGCAGTTGGAGCCGGCGGGCTCGCCGGAGAGCCGGTCGGTGAGCCAGGCGATGGCGTTGCCCTGGTCGGCGAGCAACGGGGCGAAGTGGTTGAGCAGGCCGCTGCCCACCCCCGGGAGCAGCACGGGCACGTAGGTCACCTTGCCGCCCTTTCCGCACCAGTCGACCGCCAGCCGGCGGGCCTGGCCGTGGGGGACCAGGTCGTCGCTGACGCCCGTGGCCACGCGGACCGGGCTGCCCGGTGCGGTCGAGCCGATGCGCTGCTCGGCGAGGAAGCTCTGCAACGCGGGTTCGGCGCGGATGACGTCGCTGATGGACTGACCGGTCTTCGTCCAGTCCGTGCTGCTGTCGCCGCCGTAGCCGAAGAGCGCGTCGCCCACGCACATCGTCGACAGGTCCTTCAGCGCCTCCTGCCCCGCCCCGTTGATGTACCGGTCGGCGATGGGCCGCAGGGCGGGCTCGGTCTGCAGGAAGCCGTTGAGCGACCAGCCCAGGGCGCCCGCGAGGTCGCTGCCGTCGATCGCCTTCGTCACCTCGGTGAGGTCGGCGGGCGGGGCGCCGGCGTAGGTGCCGGCCAGCCGGACGTCCGGGGCGTAGGAGGGCTGGAGCTCTGCCGCCGCCGCCGTGGCGCCGCCGCCCTGGCTGTACCCGAACAGACCCACCCGGGAGCCCGAGGTGACGGACGCCGAGTCGAGGGAGCGTGCGGCGCGTACGGCGTCCAGTACGGCGTGGGCCCCGTCGACGCGGTTGACGTAGGTGTGCAGCCGGTCGGTGGTGCCGAGGCCGACGTAGTCGGTGACCACGACGGCGACGCCGCGCAGCAGCAGCCGGTAGACCGACAGGTCCTCGTAACCGACCGAGACGGTCTGGCCGTTGAGCCGCAGCGGGTGCTCCAGGGCCATCGAGGCGGCGCACTGGTCGCCCTGTCCCATGGTGCCGGGCGCGACGGCGACCAGGGGGCGGGGCCCGTCGCCGCGCCACTTCGCGGCCGGTTCGATGTAGGCGCCGGTCACGGCGACGGCTTCGCCGTTCGCGTCGGTGGACTTGTACATCAGCCGGGTCGCCCGGCCGGGGAGGGGGCCGTCGATGCCCGGCAGGCTGAGCGCCAGCGGGAGCGGCTCGCTGCGGATCAGCGTGCCGTCGGCGCCGGGGAGTTCGGACGGCGGGGTGTAGAAGGCGGGGATCTCGACGCCGCGGGACGTCGTGGTCGTCGAGTCGCCGGCCGGGCCGTCGGCCGCGGCGGCGGGGACGGCCTGGGCGCCGAGGGCGAGCGCGGCGGTGATCGCCGCGGCGAGCATGCGGGGACGTGGGGGCATGGCGAACCTCCTGGGGAAGGGCCGGATCCGGTCGTCCGCGGTCCCGTGGGGTCAGGTCCGTGGTCGCGCTGCTCCTGTGGGGTTACGGGACCGTAACCGGACAGGGGTTACCAGGGGTAGCACCTGACTGGTTACGGTTCAGTAACTTGACGTCGCGTCTAACAA
The DNA here is from genome assembly GCF_042893535.1 of Streptomyces sp. NPDC001599. NCBI lineage: Bacteria > Bacillati > Actinomycetota > Actinomycetes > Kitasatosporales > Streptomycetaceae > Streptomyces > Streptomyces sp. NPDC001599. The sequence goes on along the minus strand of NZ_JBIAVA010000021.1, from coordinate 58,654 downwards.
GAGCCGGGCCAGGCGCCCTGGGCGGCCAGCCGGAGCACCAGCGCCGCGATGTTCCAGGCGTCGTCCACGCCCCGGTGGTGCCGTCCCTCGAGCGGCAGCCCCGCGATCTCCAGCGCCCGCGCCATGCCGGGGCGCCTGCGCAGCCCGTGGGCGCCGGTGAAGACCGCCTTGGCGTTGGTGTGCGCGCGCTCGGCCGGGAGGCCGAAGGGGTAAGGGACCCCGTCCGCCGCGCACTGGCGGACGAACTGCTTGCGGTCGTAGTCGCCCCAGCTCGCCCAGGGCCGCACGCCCGCGCCGTGTTCACGCACCAGCGTGTCGCAGGCCCGGGCGAGACTCACGCCCCGATCGGCCTCGGCCTGGGTGATACCGGTCAGCTCCGTGCAGAACGCGCTCACCCGGGAGCGGGCCGGCCGCACCAGGATCCGGTGCCGGGCCACCCGCTCCCGGGCGCCGAGGTCGACCACGGCGAGCCCGATCTCGATGACCTCGCTCACCGCGCCGGGCGGCGGCTGCCCGTCCCAGCAGGTGGCCTCGAGATCGATGACGTTCAGCAGGCCCTCGTGGCCCCCGTCCGTGCCGCGCCGGTCCATGGCGGCACCGTACGGGGGCACCGCTTTGCGGGCACCCGGTTTTCCGTCCCGGGACCGCCTAGCGACGGCTCCGTACCAGCAGGTAAAGGAAGTACGGCGTCCCGATCACCGCCGTCATGAGCCCGGCGCCGAGCTGGGCCGGGGCGATGACCGTCCGGCCGAGGAGATCGGCGGCGCAGACGAGGGTGGCGCCGAGGAGGATCGCGACCGGCACGACCCGCACGTGCCGACGGCCCACCAGGGCACGGGCCGCGTGCGGCGCCACCAGCCCGACGAACCCGATGGTGCCCGCGCAGGCCACCGCGGTCGCGCTGAGGACGACGCTCAGCACCAGGAAGCCGAGGCGCCCGGGCGCCAGCCGCAGGCCGAGCAGCCGCGGCGTGTCCTCGTCCAGGGAGATCAGGTCCAGCTCGGTGCGCCGGGCGACCGCGACACCTATGCCGACCAGCAGCGCCAGCGCGACCGGCAGGACGTCCGGCATGGTCCGCCCGTAGGTCGAACCCGACAGCCAGGTCAGCGCCTTGTTGGCGTTGAACGGGTCGGTGAGCACGATCAGCAGGCTGATCAGCGCCGCCGTCCCGGAGGCCACGCCGATGCCGACGAGGACCAGCCGGTTCTGCCGGAAACCGCCCCGCGCGGCGAGCCCGAAGACGAGGACGGCGGTGACCGCGGACCCCGCGAACGCGGCTCCCGCCACGCCCCACGTCCCGGCGGCCGGCACGGTGGTCACCAGGATCACCGCACCCAGCGCGCCGCCGCCGGTCACGCCGAGGACGTTCGGTTCGGCGAGCGGGTTGCGGGTGACGGCCTGCACGAGCGTGCCGGCCAGCGCGAGCGCCGCGCCCGCGCCCAGCGCGGCGAGCACCCGCGGCACCCGCGTGTCCAGCACGAAGGAGACGGTCCGGCCGGCCCGGCCCTGGGCCCAGTTGACGACGTCGCCGAGGAGCAGCTTGCTGTCGCCCACCAGCACGGCGGCGATCACGAGCCCGACCAGGACCACGACCAGGACGGCGACCGTGGCCAGGAACACCGCCCGGCTCGGGATCCGCAGCCGGTCCGGTGCCCCGGCACCGGCGGTGTCCCGCACCCGCAGCGCCATGGCGACCAGGAACACGGCGCCGACCAGGCTGGTGACGACGCCCGTGGGCACGGACACCGCGCGGTCGTCCGCGATCAGCGCCCGCAGCAGCACGTCCGAACCCAGCACCAGGGCCGCGCCGGTGAGCGCCGCCGCGGGCATGGCCGTACGGGAGCGGGCGAAGCCGCGGAAGCGGCGGGCGAGCGGGCGCACCAGGGCGGGCGCGCACAGGCCGACGAAGCCGATCGGACCGGCAAGCGTGACCGCGGCGGCGGAGAGCAGCGCCGCGAGCACGACGGCCGTGACCCGGGTCGCCCGCACCGGGACGCCGAGACCGCGTGCCGCGTCGTCGCCGAGGGCCAGCGCGTCCACCCGGCGGGCCGTCAGCATCAGGCCCACGAGCCCGATCAGGGCGATCGGCAGCATCTGCAGGACGCCGTCGAAGCCGTTCTGGGCGATGCTGCCCTGGTTCCACTCGTACAGGCCCTTCGTCTGCTCCGGGAAGAGCAGCAGGAGTGCCTGCGTCATGGAGTGCAGACCCAGCATCAGCGCGGTGCCGGCCAGCACCAGCCGGACGGTGCCCGTGCCGAGGCCGGACAGTCCGAGCACGACGGCCGCCGCCGCCAGGCCGCCCACGAAGGCGATGCCGGACGAGGCGAGCATCGGCAGCGAGACGCCGGTGGCGCCGGCCAGCCCGAGCGCCAGATAGGAACCCGCGTTCACCGCGAGGGTGTCGGGCGAGGCCAGTACGTTGCGGCTGACCGCCTGGAGCACGGCACCCGCCATGCCCAGGACGGCGCCGACCAGGAGCCCCGCGGTCATCCGGGGCAGCCGGGAGGCGACGACGACGGACGCGTCGTCGGGGTCCGCCCGGCCGGTGAGTGCCTTGAATACCTCGGAAGGGCCGACGGCGGCGGTGCCCTGGGTGATGTCGACGACCGCGAGGACGGCGACCAGCAGGACGATTCCGGCCGTCACCGCGGCCGCGCCCGACCGGGACGACGGGACCGTCGACGGACGGGCCGCGGTGGGCCCGGTGGCGGGTTCGGTCGTGGTGACGGCCATGGCCCCGCTACTTCGTCAGCGCGCCGACGACGGCGTCGATGTACGCCTCCATCGACCCGGGACCGCCGAACATCCAGATGCCGTCGTCGAGGCGGTGCACGTCCCCGGCCTTCACGAACGGCAGGGACTTCCACACGGGGTTCTCGGCCAGCTCACCGGTGAAGGGGGTGGCGCTCGGGTCGTCGTCGTTGCCGATGTAGGCGAACCGGGTGTCCTTGGGGAGCTTGGTCAGGCCCTCGACGTCGGTGGCGCCGAGACCGTAGGCCTCGTCGCCCTTCACCGTCCAGGCGTTCTTGAGACCGACGGCCTCGTTGACCTCACCGATGAGCGAGGTCGCGGTGTAGGGGCGGATCGAGACCTGGTTGGAGGCGACGTAGCCGTCCGCGAAGGCGATGTCCTTGCCGGCCATCCCGGCGTCGGTCAGGGCCTTCTTGCCCTCGGCGACCTTGGCCTCGAAGTCCGCGCGGATGGTCGCGGCCTTGTCCGAGGTGCCGGTGGCCTTGGCGATGAGGTCGACGTTCTCCAGCATCTGGTCGATCTGACCGGTGCCGTCGGCGGACTTCACCTCGATCACCGGCGCGACCTCGCGCAGCTGCTTCACGGCGGCCGGGGTGAGGTCCGTGGTGGCGACGATGAGGTCCGGGGCGAGGGAGGCGACGGTGTCCATGCTCGGCTCGCCGCGGGTGCCGATGTCCTTGGGCTCGTTCTTGAGCGGAACGGCGCTGTCCCAGGTCTTGTAGCCCTTGACGTCCGCGACGCCGACCGGGTCCACCCCGAGCGAGACGAGGCTCTCGACGACGTTCCACTCGGTGGCGACCACCTTGGTGGCCGGCCCGTCGAGCTTCACCTCGGTGCCCTTGCCGTCCTTGAGCGTGATCGCCTCGGAGGCCTTCTTCTCCGACTTGTCGGCGGCGGGTTCGGTGGTGCCGCAGGCGGCCAGGGCGAGCGCCGCGGCGGTGGTGGCGGCCGCGGTGAGCAGGAGGCGTCTCATGAGGTGGTGCCGAGCCTTTCGGGAGTACGTGTGCGGGGGGTGCGTATGTGGTGGCGGCCGATCGGGCGGGTGCGCAGCCGGCCGGTCAGGGGGTCGGTGTCGACGTCGATCCGGATGCCGTAGACGGCGGTGAGCCGCTCCGGCGTCAGCACGTCCTCGGGCGGGCCGTCGGCGACGATCCGGCCCGCTTCGAGAAGCGTGATCCGGTCGGCGACGGCCGCCGCCTGGTCGAGGTCGTGCAGGACGACACCGACGGCGATGCCGTGGTCGTCCGCCAGGTCGCGGATGAGATCGAGGAGTTCGACCTGGTAGCGCAGGTCCAGGTAGGTCGTGGGTTCGTCCAGGAGCAGTACGCCGGTCTCCTGGGCGAGACAGCTCGCGAGCCACACCCGCTGCAACTGCCCGCCGGAGAGGTGGTCCGCGCCGCGGTCGGCGAGGCCGTCGACGCCGGTGAGCGCGAGCGCCCGGTCGACGGCGGCCGGGCCGTCCGGATCGGGCCGCCCCCAGCGGCCCCGGTACGGGTAGCGGCCGAACTCGACGACGTCCCGCACGGTCAGCCCGCCGGGCGTCGGACGCCCCTGCGTCAGCAGGGCGACGTACCGCGAGAACTCACGGGACGTCAGCGCCAGCCCGTCGGTGGCGCCGTCCAGGCTGAGCGTGGCGCTGCGGGCCCGCTGGAGCCGGGCGACGGTCCGCAGCAGCGTCGACTTCCCGCTGCCGTTCGGCCCCACCAGGACGGTCACTTCGCCGGGCCTGAGCCCGACCCCCGCGTCGTGCACGACATCGACACCGTCGTACGCGACGGTCACGCCCGTGGCCGACAGCTCGTGTCCGCGCAGGCGCGGGGTGCCGGCTGCGTCTTCACCTGATCTCACGCAGTGAAGGTTAGCCTAACCTAAAAAGCGCTGGTAGAGGCGGGGGTCACACGGGCTCGGCGGGCGCTGTCCCGTCCGTCGCTCCAGGGGTGGAGCGAAGGGATCAACTCGCTTGCGAGGAACCGGATTTCCACAGTCCCGCCCGGTTCAGGGACATCGGGCAGTGGAGATAGATCTCGTCGATCTCCAGGAGCAGGGCGAGGTCCGGACGCCGTCCGTCGCGCGCCATCGCGTCGAAGAAGGGCGCGTCGGTGAGGATGCGGGCCCGGCCGTTGACCCGGAGCACCTCCTTGCCGCCGGGGATCAGGTAGAGCAGGCCGGCGTGCGGATTGTCGAGGACGTTGTGGAAGCTGTCCCCGCGTCGGTTGCCCGCCCGGTCCGGCAGGGCGAGGGTGCGGGAGTCGAGGACGTGGGTGAAGCCGGGGGCGTCGCCGCGCGGCGACACGTCGCAGTTGCCGCCCGCGTCGGAGGTCGCCAGGAGGCAGAAGGGGGAGCGGGCCAGGATGTCCCGGTCGTCGTCCGTGAGCCGGTCGTGCACCTTGTCGATGACGATGGGCCAGGGTTCGCCCAGCAGCTCACGCAGTTGCGCGCGCGAGCCGAGCTCGACCCAGCCCTCTTCGGTGGCGGTGGCGGTGGCGGTGGCCGGTCGGTCTCCGGTCGTGTCGATCGTGTGCGGCAAGGCCGGCTCCCAAGTGCGCTCGCGGAAGTGCCGGAAGCGTTGCCTCCGGCAGTTGTTGCACACGCAACATTATCGGGGGCGCTCTCAGAAGGCGTAGCGGATCCGCAGCCAGGGCGCGTGGGCGGCGACCAGCGCCCGGAGCCGGGCCACCGCGTCGGCCTTGACGTCCGTCCGGTAGCGCACGTTGAGCGCACCGTTCTCCGAGCGCTTGGCCTGCTGGATCTCCGGCCGCCACAGCACCTCCTCGGCGCGGGGGTGCCAGCCCAGGTTGACCTCGTGCAGCCCCCGGTTGTGCGTCAGCATGATCACCTCGGCGGCGGCCTGCCGCTTGACCCGGTCGGGCAGAACGTCGTCGAGCTGCCGCAGCAACTCGGCCCAGGCCTCCTCCCAGCCCGGCCGCAGCGCGACGGGGGAGAGGTTGAAGTGCACCTCGTAACCGGCCTCCAGGAAGTCGCCGGCCGCGGCGATGCGCTCGGCGACGGGCGAGGTGCGCACGTCCAGCAGCCGGGAGTCGTCCGGCGGCATCAGGGAGAAGCGGACCCGGGTCCGGCCGCGCGGGTCCAGGGCGAGCAGGTCGGGATTGACGAACTTCGTCGCGAAGGAGGCCTTGGCCGTCGGCCACTGCCGGAAGGCGTGCACCAGGTCCGCGGTGTTGTCGCAGATCAGGGCGTCCACCGAGCAGTCGCCGTTCTCACCAATGTCGTAGACCCACGCCTCGGGGTCGCACTGGTTCGGTTCGCGCTTGGGCCCCTGCCGGGCGATGTGCCGGCCGAGATGGGCGACGATCCGGTCGATGTTGGTGAAGACGGTGACGGGGTTGGCGTACCCCTTGCGGCGCGGCACGTAGCAGTAGGCGCAGGCCATGGCGCAGCCGTTGGAGGCGCCCGGCGCGATCCAGTCCGCGGAACGCCCGTTGGGGCGGGTGACCGGAGTCTTCCGCTCGCCCAGGACGAGCGTCTCGCCCTTCACGCGCACCCAGCGCTCGACGTTGCCCTCGTTGCCGTGCAGCCCCGGAATGTTCCAGTGGGAGTCCACCTCGACCACCCGGGCGTCCGGGAACCGGGCGAGGATCTGCCGGCCGCGCGGGGAGGCGGCCGCCGCCGGCTCGGCGTGGATCTCCCGCACCGGCAGCAGCCTGCGGGCGGCCGCGGAGTCCCGGAAGAGCGGTCCGGCGGCGGGCGGCGGACCGGGCGTCAGGGCGTCCAGGCCGAACAGCGTGCCAAAGCCGTCGTCCGGCGCGGTGGACGGGTCGTGCATGAGGGCTCCGGGGCGTGGTGCGGGAGAAACCGCGCCATTTCGCCGCGGTCCGGTCCTCCACTGTACGAAGCGTGCGGTGCCTCCGTCGTGTCACGCGGCCCGTCGGGGGCATACGCGAGACACGGCACCGCTCCGGTGCCGCCGATCCGAAGGGGTGTACACCGTGCTCGCCATCATCGCGGCGGTTCTGTTCCTCATCGCCTGGCTGATCAACGCGGCGGAGGTCTCGACCAACGACGTCTTCACCGCCACCAACGTCATGCTCGTCGGACTCGCCCTGCTGGCCCTGCACGTCGCCGGGATCGGCAGCGGCTGGGCGCCGCGCGGGCGCCGCCGCTGAGCCGCCCCGCGCCCTCGTCACCCGTCAGGGGATGCGCGCCACGCCCGCGTAGATACCGCTCTCCTCGGGCGCGGGCGGCTCCAGGCCCTCGCCGTACCACTCGGTGGCCGTGACCAGGCCGGGCGGCACCAGTTCCAGACCGTCGAAGAAGCGGGCGACCTCCGCCCGGGTGCGGAAGCCGAGACGGATGCCGCCCTTGGCGTACTGGGCGATCACCTGCTCCGCCAGCTCGGGGAAGAGGTCGAGCGCGGCGTGCGACAGGACCAGGTGGCTGCCGGACGGGAGGGTCTCCACCAGCCCCCGGACGATTCCGTGGGCGTCCTGGTCGTCGGGGACGAAGTGCATCAGGGCGATCAGCGACAGTGCGATCGGCCGGTCGAAGTCCAGGATCCCGCGGGCGTGCCGCACGATCTCCTCGGGCTCGCGGACATCGGCCTGGATGTAGTCCGTGGCCCCCTCGGGGCTGCTGACCAGCAGGGCCTCCGCGTGCCGCAGCACGATCGGGTCGTTGTCGGCGTAGACGACCCGGGCCGTCGGCACTGTCCGCTGGACGATCTGGTGCAGGTTCGGCTCGGTCGGGATGCCCGTGCCGATGTCCAGGAACTGGTCCACGCCCTGCGCGGCGAGGTGTGCCACCGCGCGGTTCATGAACGCACGGTTCTGCCGCGCGGCGTCCCGTGCCTCGGGCGGCAGGGTCTCGCCCACCGCCTCGTCGACCGGGTAGTTGTCCTTGCCGCCCAGCAGCCAGTCGTAGACCCGCGCGGGGTGGGCCCGGCCGGTGTCGATGTGGGGAGGCTGGGTGTGGTCCGTGGTCATGGCAGGCTCCGTGGTCCGGGAGGGTGACGCTCCGCCGCAGTTCTGGATCATCGTACTGCGGCAAAGCCGTGCCATGTGCCGGACGGACGCCGGAAGTTGCCGATCACGCCGGTCGCCCGTCCCCACCCGGGTCCAGGGTGCGGGGCGGACGGTAGCTCCACTCGCGGTCGGCGTCGGTGATCTCGCGCAGCACCCGCGCCGGAGTACCGGCGACGACCGTCATCGGCGGCACGTGTGCCGTCACCACACTGCCCGCGCCGACCACCGATCCCCGGCCGACGGTCACCCCCGGCATGATCAGCGCGCCGGCCCCGATCCACACGTCGTCCTCGATGCGCACCGGCGCCGAGAACTGGGTGCCGTCCCTGCGCAGGTCCGGGTGGACGGGGTGCCCGGTGGTGCTGACGGTCACGTGCGGGGCGAACATCACCCGGTCGCCGACGAAGACCTCGACGTCGTCGACGAGGGTGAGGCCGAAGTTGGCGTACACGTCGTCGCCCAGGTGCACCCGGCTGCCGTAGGCCACGTGCAGCGGCGGCTCGATCCACACCCCCGTGCCGAGCGAGGCGAGCAGCTCCTTCAGGAGTGCCCGGCGGCCCTCCTCGTCCCGCGCGCCGGTCCGGTTGTAGGCGTCGGCCAGCTCCTTGCCGCGCAGCCGCTCCTCCGCCAGGGCCTGAAGACCCGGGGCGCCGTCCGAGTACAGCTCGCGGGCCGCCATCCTGCGGCGGACCTCGCGCTCCCGTGGGTCGGTGGTCATGCGGTCTCCTCGCATCCGTACGGGGTGGGCCGGCGGCCCCGTCCGCAGCGTCGGTGAGCGTGCGGACGGGACCGCCGGCAACCGGGGGAGGTTCAGCCTGCGGACACGTCGGTCAGCGTCCAGCGCTGGTTGGCACCGGAGTTGGGCGGCCAGGTCGTGACGGCCGCACCGTCGTGGGTCGCCTGGCCGCCCACTTCGAGCAGGCGCCCGGTGGCCGCGTTGACCAGGGTCCAGGTGCCGTCACCGGTGCTCGAGGCGAGCCACTCGGCGGCCCGGTCCGGCCTGCCCGTGTCGGGCTCGGCCACCGGGACGTCGTCGCGCACGGCGAGGCGGGTGCCGTCCTCGGGCCGGGTGAAGACGTAGCGGTCGCGGACGCCGCCGTCGTGGCGCACCGCGCTCAGCCGCCACTGCCGGGCGCTCGCGTCGGCCCCGGTGCCCAGGACCAGGTTCGTGCCGTCCGCGGCCACGGTGACGGCCTTGCCGCTCTGCACGCCGGTCAGCGTGTAGGTGTGCCCCCTGCGCAGCTCGGCGGCGTCCTTCGCGACCCCCGAGACGCCCTCGATCGCGAAGGAGGTGACGGACTGGGCGGGCACGGTGAAGGTGGCCGTGCGGTCGCTCACCCTGATCGGGGACTGCTTCTCCAGCTTGCCGTCGGCGCTGGTCACCACCGGGGTCACGGTGGCGCGGCGGCTCACGTCGCGGAACTTGGACAGATCGAGCGTGACCGTGCGGGCCTCGGTGGTGCGGTTGACGTGGACGAGCGAGGCGCCCTTGCCGTCGCGGGTGACCGCGGCGGCGCTGGAGGTGTCGTCCGTCCGGATCAGCCGGTCGCCGGGCTTGATGAAATGGGTGAAGTTGCGGGCGGTGTCGAACTTGGTGTTGGTCCGGATCGGGCAGGTCTCCAGGGTGTCCTGGGCCGTGCAGTCGAACGGGAGCTGGATGCTGCCCCAGTTGCCGCCCTTCGCGGACTCGCCGCCCGGCTTCATGTTGTCGTAGTCCTCGACGGGCTGCCAGAAGACCCAGGCGCGGGGCTCCAGTTCCCGCAGGTCGTCGACGATCTGCTGGGCGAGGCCGAGGCCGGGCCGCATGTCCTCGAAGTCCTGGCCGTCGCCCCAGTCGCCGCCCACCTCGCTCATCCACAGCGGTTTGTCCGCGGCCTTGGCGAGGTCCCGTACGGTGGTGCGTTGCCCGGTGCCGTAGGTGTGGACGTTCATCTGCCCGACGAGCGCGCGGTCGGCCGCGGAGTAGGCGTTCCAGTTCTTGGCGAAGGTGCCCGGGTTGGTCTCGTCCATGGCCGAGACGTCCGCCTTGACCTTCGCCTTCCTCAGTGCCGGGGCGAGGGCTCGGAGCACCTCGCGCTGGAGCTCGGGACCCATGTGGGCCCCTTCCTGCCGGCCGCCGACGGGCTCGCCGTCCGCGCCGAGCTGTGTACCCCAGTACGGGGTGTTGGGCTCGTTGAACGGGTCGACGGTGTCGACCTTGATGCCCTCGGCCTTCTCCAGCCGCCCGGTCGCCCCCGCGACGTAGGCGGCGAAGTCGTCGACCGACTCGGGCTTCAGCTGGTCGGCGGAGGAGTCGAAGCCGCCGGAGACGTAACCGCTGACGGTCATGAACCAGGGCGGGGAGTTGCTGAACGTCTCCCAGTGGTCGATGTCGTCCTTGATCCGCTCGACCCACCAGCGCTGGGTGGCGTCGGCGTCCTCGTTCCAGTCGGCCGGGTCGTCGGCGCTCCACCAGTCGGTGTCCTCGCGCGTGGTGCCCGCGGGCGCCTGCCACCAGCCCTCGACCGCCCCGCCGGCCCGCAGGTAGTCCTTGACGTCCGGCGCGTTGCCGCCGCCGATGTTGTAGCGGGCGATGTTGAGCCCGAGGCCGTCGTCGCCGAACAGCAGGCGGGCCAGCTTCTCGCGGATCTCGGGCGGGTAGTCGCCGGTGGCGTTGGCGAACCAGACCAGGCTGGTGCCCCAGCCCTCGAACTTCTCCTGCTGGTACGAGGGGTCCGGCCGAACCGTGACGGAGGCGGCGGCCGCGGCCGGTTCGGCCTGGGCGGCGGGAACGCCGAGCAGGGCGGCCCCGGTGGCCAGGGAGGTCAGAACAGCTGCCCCGAGGAGGCGTCTGCTGCGGGTACGGCGTGCCATCGTGTGCTCCCAACGGAAAGATGTGGTCGCTGCGGTGGCCCCTTCCGCCCGGCCCGGGGCAGGAGGGGACGGCCCCGGAGCGGGTGCGTGCCGCTCCGGGGAGTCATGGGTGGGGGATCAGTCGGTGGGCGTGCGCAGGACGGCGACCCCCCGGCCCGCCAGGACGAGGGCGCCCTCGTCGCCGGTGTCGCCCACCAGGACCTCTCCGGTGAGCCCGGCGACGGTCACGGCCTCGTCGGTCCGGTTGACCAGGAACAGGAACCGTCCCCCGGCGCCCCGGCGCACGGTTGCCTCGACCCGCCCCCGTACCGAGGCGGGCAGCTCGCTGGTCACCCCGGCCGGCTCCAGCAGCCTCGGCAGCAGCGCGGCGAGCCCGTCGGCGCCGAGCCGGGTGGAGACGTAGGCGGCCGAGCCGCCGCCCGCCGGACGCCGGGTGACGGCGGGGCGGCCCGCATGGGTGCCGGTGCGGTAGTGGGCCAGTACCTCGGTCTCCGGCGCGGTCACGGTGATCCGGTCGGTCCACAGGCTCCCGCTGCCCGCGCCGTCCAGCTCCACGCTCTGCCCGGCGGGCAGCGGACCGAACTCCTCGACGCGGATGCCGAGCAGGTCACGCAGTGCGCCCGGGTAGCCGCCCAGCCAGACGTGGTCGTTCTCGTCCACGATGCCCGAGAAGTACGTGGTGACCAGGTGCCCGCCCTGCTCGGCGTAGCGCGTGAGGTCCTTGGCCAGCTCGGCCGGGACCAGGTGCAGCACCGGCGCGATCAGCACCCGGTGGCGGCTCAGGTCGGCGCCGGTGGTGACGACGTCGGCGCGCACGCCCAGGGAGAGCAGCGCCGAGTACCAGTCGAGCGCCTCCTGGTGGTAGTCGAGCAGCGAGGTGGGGTGCGAGTCCTGCTCGCTGGCCCACCGGGACTCCCAGTCGAAGAGGATGCCGACCTCGGCGGGCTCCCGCTCGCTCCCGGCGACCGGCGCGAGCGTCTTCAGGGTGTCGCCGAGCGCGGTCACCGCGCGGAACAGGTCGCTGTCCGCACCGGCGTGCGGGACCATCGCCGAGTGGTACTTCTCGGCGCCGGCCGCCGACTGGCGCCACTGGAAGAAGCACACCGCGTCGGCGCCGTGCGCCACGTGCGTCAGCGAGTCCCGGGCCATCTCGCCCGGCCGTTTGGCCAGGTTGACGGGCTGCCAGTTCACCGCGCTGGTGGAGTGCTCCATCAGGAACCACGGGCGGCCGTCCGCGATGCCGCTGGTGAGGTTCGCCGAGAACGACAGCTCGTCGCGGGCCTGGGGGTGCGGGACGACGTAGTGGTCGTTGGCGACGAAGTCGACCTCGCCGGCCCAGTCCGCGTAGTTCATGCCCTTGGTGCCGGGCATCACCATGAAGTTGGTGGTGACCGGGACGTCCGGGGTCAGCTCCCGCAGCAGGTCCCGCTCGGCGCGCAGGTGGTCCTTGAGCGCGTCCGAGGAGAAGCGCTTGAAGTCCAGCTGCTGGGTCGGGTTCGGGTGCGAGGCGGCGAGCCGGGGCGGCAGGATCTCCGCCCAGTCGCCGTAGCGCTGCGACCAGAACGCCGTGCCCCAGGCGTGGTTGAGGGCGTCTGTGGTGCCGTATCGCGCGCGCAGCCACTCCCGGAAGGCGCGGGCGGCGTCGTCGGAGTAGTCGTAGACGTTGTGGCAGCCCAGCTCGTTGTTGACGTGCCAGGCGACGAGCGCCGGGTGGTCGGCGTAGCGGGTGGCCAGCTTGCGGACCAGGCGCAGGGCGTGCTCGCGGAAGACGGGCGAGGTCGGGCGCCAGTGCTGACGTGCTCCCGGCCACAGCGTCTCGCCCCGGTCGGTGACCGGGAGGATCTCCGGGTGCGCGGTGGTCAGCCAGGGGGGCGGGGAGGCGGTGGCGGTCGCCAGGTCGACGCCGACGCCGTGCTCGTGCAGCAGGTCCATCACCTCGTCGAGCCAGGCGAAGTCCCAGGCGTCCGGCCCCGGCTGGATGCGGGCCCAGGAGAAGATGCCGAGCGACACGATGTTGACCCCGGCCTCCCGCATCAGCCGTACGTCCTCCTCCCACACCTCCCGGGGCCACTGCTCGGGGTTGTAGTCGGCGCCGTAGGCGAGACGCGGGGCGGGCGCACCGTCCGCCCCGCGGTGCAGGCGGGAGTGGAGGGTGGAGATCATGGCGGTCCTTCCGGTGGGGGCGTGCGCTACTTCTCGACGGTGAAGCCCTGCTCCTCGCCGTACTTGACCGAGGCCTCCTGCCAGGACTCGAGGCCCTCGGCGAGCGTGGTGCCGGAGACGTAGGCCTTGCCGACGGTGTCGTTGAAGACGGAGTTCGCGTAGACCTGGTAGGGCAGGTACGACCAGTCGTCGGGGACGTCCGCGGCGGACTCGGCGAAGATCTTGTTGGCCTTCTGGCCGCCGAAGTAGGGGAACGCGGTGTCCTGGAACTTCGTGGACTGCAGATCCGCGGTGGTCGCCGGGAAGGCGCCGTTCTTCAGCCGGGTCTGCACGCCGTCACCCGCGTTCGCGTACTCGACGAAGGCGTACGCCAGTGCCTCGTTCTTGCCGAGTTCCGGGAGCGCGAGCGCGCTGCCGCCGTTCTCGGCGCTGACCTTGTCCCCCGCCTTCCACTGCGGCATCGGGGCGACCCGCCAGTCGCCGGAGGCCGCCTTCGCGCCGGACTCCAGGTTGGCGGGCATCCAGGCACCGGTCGCCAGCGTCGCGATGGTGCCGTCGCCGAGGCCCTTGTACCACTCGTCGGTCCAGGCGGGGACGGAGGCGAGCAGCTTCTCGTCGATGAGCTGCTGCCAGGTCCCGGTGAACGTCTTGGCGCCCTGGTCGGTGAAGTCGATCTTCACCTTGGTGCCGTCGACCGTGTAGGGGCGCGAACCGGCCTGCCAGAGCATGCTGGTGGCGAACCCGGCGTCGCCGTTGTCGGCGGTGATGTACGCCTTCGGGTCGGCCTTGTGCAGGTCGCGGGCGGCGTCCAGGTACTCGGCCCAGGTGGTGGGCACCTTGATGTCGTACTTGTCGAAGACCTTCTTGTTGTAGAACAGCGCCATCGGACCGGAGTCCATCGGCAGCGCGTAGACGCCGTCCGAACCGGCCTTCACCCCGTTCCACGGGCCGGGGGAGAACTGGGCGGAGAGCTTGTCGGCGCCGAAGGACTTGAGGTCGGTGAGCTGCTTGGTCAGGGCGTACTGGCCCATCGCGTAGTACTCGATCTGCGCGACGTCGGGGACGCCCTTCTTCGCGGAGATGGCGTTCTGCAGGGCCGTGTACTGGTCCTTGTTGGTGCCGGCGTTGACGAGGTCGACCTTGACGCCGGGGTGTTCCTTCTCGAAGTCGGTGGCCACCTGCTTGAGCGTGGGCTCCCACGCCCACACCGTGATGGTGCCGCCCTCCTTGAGGGCCGCCTGTATGTCCGCCTCGGAGACGGCCTTCTGGCTCGATCCCCCGTCGTCGGAGTCGCCGCAGGCGGTCGCCCCCAGGGCGAGGGCGCAGACGAGGACCGTGCCGCGCAGGAGGCGGCGCGAGTGCTTGGTCAGGTGTGTGGGCATGGGTGTGCTTCCACTTCTTCGTGGCCGGAACCGGCACCGTTGAGGGTTGGCGAGGTTGGTGGTCGGGGGAGGGCGGGGCTGGGGGCGGGCAAGGGACGGGGGAGGGCTACTCCTTGACGCTTCCGGCGGCGAGACCGGACTGCCAGTACTTCTGGAGCAGCAGGAACGCGGCGATCAGCGGCAGGATGGTGATCAGCGAGCCGGTGACGACGAGGTTGAAGACGGCCTCGCCGCCCGCGGTCGCGGCCTGCTGGTTCCAGCTGTTGAGCCCCAGGGTCAGCGGGTACCAGTCGGGGTCCTTGAGCATGACCAGCGGCAGGAAGTAGTTGTTCCAGGTGGCGACCATGGTGAACAGCAGGACGGTGACGATGCCGGGCGCCAGCAGCGGCAGGGCGACCCGGAAGAAGGTGCGCACCTCGCCCGCCCCGTCGATGCGGGCGGCCTCCATCAGTTCGGTCGGGATGGCCTCGGTCGCGAACACCCACATCAGGTAGAGGCCGAACGGCGAGATCAGGGACGGGATGATCACCGCCCAGGGAGTGTTGGTGAGGCCCATCTTGCTGAACATCAGGAAGGTCGGCACCGCCAGCGCCGTCCCCGGCACGGCCACCGCGCCGATGACGACGGCGAAGACGGCGCGTCGGCCGGGGAAGTCGAACTTGGCGAGCGCGTAGCCGCCGAGCACGGCGAGGAAGGTCGCGCCGCCCGCGCCGAGGCCCACGTACAGCAGGGTGTTGAGCAGCCAGCGGGTGAAGACGCCGTCGTTGTACGTGAACGTCTCGGTGATGTTGTCCCAGAGCGCGAAGTCGCCGTCGAACCAGAGACCGGCGGAACGGGACAGCCCCTCCTGCGTCTTGGTGGCGCTGACGGCCAGCCAGACCAGCGGAACCAGGCTGTACAGCAGGACGAGCGAGGTGAGCACGGTCAGCAGCACGCTGCGCCGGGGCTTGTCGGCGGAGTGCCGGCGCCGGGGCGTACGCAGTCGCGGGGCGAGGGCGGAGGTACCGGACGGGGTGGGTGCGGAACGGTCCGAGGCGGTGGCGACGGGGCTGGTCATCGCTGCTTCACACTCCCTTGCGCATGCCGCGCAGCTGCACGGCGTAGGCGATGACCATGGTGATCAGCCCCATGACGATGGCGACCGTCGCGGAGTAGTTGTGCTGCTGCCCGTTGAAGGACAGCGCGTACGTGTAGTAGTTGGGCGTGTAGTCGGTGGTGATCGCGTTGCGCGCCAGGGGCTGAAGGATGCTGGGCTCGTTGAAGAGCTGGAAGCTGCCGATGATCGAGAAGATCGTGGCGATCACCAGGGCCCCGCGGATGGCCGGGAGCTTGATGGCGGTGATCACGCGGATCTGCCCGGCGCCGTCGATCTGCGCCGCCTCGTACAGCGAGTGCGGCACGACGCGCAGCGCCGAGTAGAAGATCAGCATGTTGTAGCCGACGAACTCCCAGGTCACGATGTTGCCGATGGAGGCAAGGACCAGGTCGGGGGAGAGCGGGTCGGGCAGCGAGACGCCCAGCGCGCCGTTGATGTCACCGACCAGGCCGAAGCGGGTGCCGTACATGAAGCCCCACATCAGGGTGGCCACCACGGCGGGCACGGCGTACGGCAGGAAGATGGAGATCCGGAAGAAGTCCCGGCCGTAGAGGCGGCCGCTGTCCAGCGCGAGGGCCACGAGCAGTGCGATGCCGAGCATGATCGGCACCTGTACGGCGAGGAAGAGCGAGACCCGGCCGAGCGAGGCCCAGAACCGGTCGTCCTTCAGTGCCTCGGCGTAGTTGTCGAGGCCGACGAAGGTGGTCCCGCCGATCAACTGGTCGCGGAAGAGGCTGAGGTAGACCGAGTACGCGATGGGCGCGAGGAACACCAGGGCGAAGACGGCCACGAAGGGGCCGAGAAACCCCCACCCCGTCCAGGAGCGGCGGTCCCGCCTCACCGGGGGCGGGGCCGGCCGCGGCTCGGCGGCGGCCGGCGGTTGCAGCGTCGTCATGTCGTTCCTCGCTCGTCCACGTCCTGGAGCTTCGCCTGATGTTTACGTAAACATGGCGCACCGCGAAAGAGCGACGAGCTGTTATGTTTACGTAAACATCTGATGGCGGCATGTCTACACTGCCCCGATGACGACGGTCAAGGGTCCTTCCGCACCGGGACCCGACAGCGACAGAGAGGCGGCTGACGGCGAGTGAGCACGGCTGAGGAAGTCCCGACGAGCGCACCCGCGCCACCCCGGCGCGGCCGGGACCGCACGGCCTCCATGGCGGACGTGGCCCGGCTGGCCGGAGTCTCCTCGCAGACCGTCTCCCGCGTCTCCAACGGCTACGCGGGCGTGACCGAGGAGACCCGGCAGCAGGTGCTGGCGGCCATGAAGGAGCTGGGCTACCGGCCCAACAGCGCGGCCCGCGCCCTCAAGCGCGGCGAGTTCCGCACCATCGGAGTCATCACCTTCACGCTGGCCACCACGGGCAACGTGCGCACCCTGGAGGCCATCGCGACCTCCGCGGCGAGCGAGGGGTACGCGGTGACGCTGCTGCCGGTCGCCGTCCCCACCCAGGACGAGGTGCGCGGCGCGTTCTCGCGGCTGGAGGAGCTGGCCGTCGACGCGGTCATCGTCATCATGGAGGTCCACCTCCTGGACGCGGCCTCCCTCAAACTGCCGCCGCACGTCCAGGTCGTCGTGGTCGACTCCGACGCCGGCGACACCTACACCGTCGTCGACACCGACCAGGCCGGCGGCAGCCGCGCCGCCGTGCGCCACCTGCTGGACCTCGGGCACGACACGGTGTGGCACCTGGGCGGCCCCGAGGGCTCCTTCGCCGCCCAGCGCCGCACCGACGCCTGGCGGCGCACGCTCACCGAGGCCGGCCGCACCCCGCCGCCGCTCGTGAGGGGCGACTGGTCGGCGGAGTCCGGCTACCGGGCCGGCCTGGAACTCGCCGCCCGCGAGGAGTGCACCGCCGTCTTCGCGGCCAACGACCAGATGGCCCTCGGCCTGCTGCGCGCCCTGCACGAACGCGGCCGGCGGGTGCCCGAGGACGTCAGCGTCATCGGCTTCGACGACATCGCCGAGGCCGGTTCCTTCCTGCCCCCGCTGACCACCGTCCACCAGGACTTCGCCGAGGTCGGGCGGCTGTGCGTGCGGGCCGTGCTGCGCAAGATGCGCGCGGCGGGTCCGCAGCAGGGCACGACGCTGGTGCCGACCCGGCTGGTGACCCGGGCGAGCACGGCCCCGCCGCCCGGGTAGGCGGCGGGGCGCCGGAGCGGACGAAGGGGACGGACGGCCGGTTTAGGAGCGGCCGGGAGGGTAACCCCACAAGCCGACCGTCGTCCCCCCACGTCCGGGAGAGCCCCATGACCCAAGTCGCCGACTATGTGCTCCAGCGTCTGTCCGAGTGGGGCGTGAAGCGGGTGTACGGCTATCCGGGCGACGGCATCAACGGTCTGCTCGGCGCTTTCGACCGGGCCGACGGCGACCCCGAGTTCATCCAGGCCAGGCACGAGGAGATGGCCGCGTTCATGGCCTGCGGCCACGCCAAGTTCACCGGTGAGGTGGGCTGTTGCGTCGCCACCTCGGGGCCGGGCGCCGTCCACCTCCTCAACGGCCTGTACGACGCCAAGCTTGACCACCAGCCCGTGGTGGCGGTGGTGGGCCAGCAGAAGCGGCTGTCGCTGGGCACCCACTACCAGCAGGAGATCGCCCTCGACCAGCTGTTCGCAGACGTGTCCGAGTACTGCCAGATGGTCGTGCACCCGGGCCAGGCCCGGCACGTCGTCGACCGGGCCTTCAAGACCGCGCTGACCACCCGGGGCGTCGCCACCGTCATCATCCCGGGCGACATCCAGGAGGAGGAGGCCCAGCCCTCCCCGCCCAGGGAGCACGGCTCCGTCTTCTCCAGTGTGGGCTGGAGCCGGCCGCGGGTGCTGCCCGACCTCGACGAGCTGCGCAAGGCCGCCGACGTGCTCAACGCGGGCAACAAGGTCGCCATGCTCGTCGGCCAGGGCGCGGCCAACGCGGAGGACGAGGTGAAGGAGGTCGCCGAACTGCTCGGCGCCGGTGTCGCCAAGGCCCTGCTCGGCCGCCAGGTCCTGCCCGACGACCTGCCCTACGTCACCGGCCCCATCGGCCTGCTGGGCAGCAAGGCCAGCGACAACATGATCCAGGGGTGCGACACCCTGCTCATGGTCGGCAGCAGCTTCCCGTACTCGGAGTGGCTGCCCGAGGAGGGGCAGGCCCGGGGCGTCGAGATCGACATCGACGGACGCATGATCGGCATCCGCTACCCCATGGACGCCCACCTCGTCGGCGACTCCAGGGAGACCCTGCGCGCCCTGATCCCGATGCTCCAGCGCAAGGAGGACCGCGGCTGGCGGGAGAAGATCGAGAAGGACGTCCGGGAGTGGCACGACCTCTGCGACCGCTGGGCGGGCGAGCACT
The DNA here is from genome assembly GCF_042893535.1 of Streptomyces sp. NPDC001599. Classification (NCBI taxonomy): domain Bacteria; kingdom Bacillati; phylum Actinomycetota; class Actinomycetes; order Kitasatosporales; family Streptomycetaceae; genus Streptomyces; species Streptomyces sp. NPDC001599. The sequence continues at coordinate 40,093 of NZ_JBIAVA010000021.1, read as the reverse complement.
TCGGCAAGACCATCAACCCCCAGGCCGTCGCCGCCGAACTCTCCCCGCGGCTGCCGGACGACGTCATCCTGACGGCCGACTCCGGCTCGGGCACCAACTGGTGGGCGCGCCACCTCCTGCTGCGCGACGGCATGCAGGCCTCGCTCTCCGGCACCCTGGCCACGATGGGCCCGGGGACGCCGTACGCCATCGCGGCGCGGTTCGCGTACCCCGAGCGTCCGGTGATCGCCTTCATCGGAGACGGCGCGTTCCAGATGAACGGCATGAACGAGATGATCACCGTCAAGCGCTATCTGGACCGCCTGTCCGGGTCGGCGCCGCTGATCTTCTGCGTCTTCAACAACCAGGACCTCAACCAGGTCACCTGGGAACAGCGCGCCATGGCCGGAGACCCCAAGTACCCGGGCTCCCAGGCCATCCCCGACGTCCCCTACGCCGCCTACGCCGAGCTCCTCGGCCTCAAGGGCATCGTCTGCGCCGACCCCAAGAAGGTCGGCTCCGCCTGGGACGAGGCGCTCGCCGCCGACCGGCCCGTGGTCCTGGAGTTCAAGGTCGACGCGGAGATCGCGCCGATCCCGCCGCACATCATGAAGGACCAGGGCAAGAAGGCCATCAAGGCGGCGCTGCACGACCCGGAGCTGACCGGGATCGCCACCAAGGGCGTACGCCAGAAGCTCACCGAGTACGCCGAGCACCTCCCCGGCCGGGGCAAGAAGTGAGCGGCCTGAGCCACCGGGAGACGAACGGCACGGGGGTCGTCGTCGTCACCGGCGCGACCGGCGGCGTCGGCCGGGCCACCGCCCGGGCCTTCGGCGCCCGCGGGGCCGCGGTGGCCCTGCTCGCGCGGGGCGAGTACGCCCTCGAACGCGCGGCCGAGGAGGTCCGCGAGGCCGGCGGGCGCGCCCTGCCCCTGGTCGTGGACGTCGCCGACGCGGAGGCCGTGGACGCGGCGGCCACCCGCGTCGAGGAGGAACTCGGCCCGATCGACGTATGGGTGAACGCCGCGTTCTCGACCGTCTTCGCGCCCGTGCCGGAGATCCGGCCCGAGGAGCTGAGGCGGGCCACCGAGGTCACCTACTTCGGCTTCGTCCACGGCACCCAGGCCGCCCTGCGGCGCATGACGCCGCGCGACCGCGGCACCATCGTCCAGGTCGGCTCGGCCCTGGCCGAACGCAGCGTCCCGCTCCAGGCCGTCTACTGCGGGGCCAAGCACGCCATCCAGGGGTTCACCGAGTCGCTGCGCTGCGAACTGCTGCACGACCGCAGCGGGGTGCGGGTGACCATGGTGCAGATGCCCGGGCTCAACACGCCCCAGTTCAGCTGGGTCCTCACCCGGCTGCCCCGCCATCCGCGCCCGGTGGCCCCCGTCTACCAGCCCGAGGTCGCCGCCCGGGCCGTGCTGCACGCCGCCGACCACCCCGAGCGGCGCATGTACTGGGTCGGCGGCTCCACCGTCGCCACCCTGCTCGGCCAGAAGTTCGCCCCGGGTCTCCTCGACCGCTATCTCGCGCGCACCGGCTACGACGGGCAGCAGACCGACCGGCCCGTCGACCCGTCGCGGCCGGCCAACCTCTGGAAGCCGCCGGACGACACCGCACCGGACGACTACGGCGCACACGGCATCTTCGACGACGAGGCGCATGCGCGCAGCGTCCAGTTCTGGATCTCCCGCAACCGCCGGCCGCTGGCCCTGGCCACGGCCGTGACCGGGGCGGTCGCCGCCACCCTGGCCGGGAGCCTGCGCCGACGCGCGGGCTGACCGTCAGTCCGGTCTCCGGTCGATGTTCCGCGCCCACCAGTGGTGCTCGCAGAACCAGTGCCCGACCATCGCGCCGCCGAAGACGACGAACCCGACCCCGATCAGCCAGGACTCCACCACCAGCACGATGCCGACCGTGCCGTAGCTGAACGCGTTGTCGAGGATCAGCGGCGTGAAGAAGAGGTACGAGAAGCCCCGCAGGCCGATCAGCCCCACCATCGTGGCGAACGCCCCCGGCAACAGGTCGCGCCAGCGGACCTGACCGCCCAGCAGGAAGTGCTGGCCCCACCAGAAGAACAGCATGCCGCTGGCGGTCGACAGCGCGATCCGCGCCGTACCGTGCAGCGCGGTCCGCGTCTGCACCTCCTGGTAGAGGTAGGCGGTCAGCATGATCACCCAGGTCATCTGGCGCCAGATGCGGTGCCACGGGCCGGAGGGCAGTTCCCAGATGCGCTCGTAGCCGTTCTGGACGCTCGCCGCGAAGGACACGCCGAACACGCCGAGCAGGATGCCGCCCCACACGCTCGTCGTGCCGACGACCTTGGTCGGCGGGCTGATGATGTCGGTCAGCACCTTCGCCGACCGCCCGGACAGCCCCATGCCGTCGGCCAGCCACGAGGCGAAGCCCCCGCGCCCCAGCGGGTCGGCCGCCGCCACCACGATCAGCAGCGGTGCCAGCGTGACCAGGGCGAGCGTGGCGAAGCCCATGGCCCTGTGCATCAGCTCCAGGTCCCGGCCGCGCCGGACCAGGGCGGACGCGGCCAGCCAGTCCCACACACGGTGGAACGGCCGCCACAACCGGTTCACGGGTGCTCCTCGGGCGTCCTTTCGATGGCTCGCGACGGGAAACTGAGTGACCCGGCCCGCGCCCGGACAAACGTCGGTTGACCCGGACGGCCCGCGCATGGACCGGACGGCGCGGGGAACCGGGCCCCGGTACGCGAAGGCGAGGAGTGCGCGATGACGTCGCTGACCGGCCCGGACACACCGGCACTGGACGAGTGCGTGGTCGACGCGGTCGACGTGCACGCCTTCGAGGTCCCCACCGACGGCCCCGAGGGCCGCGAGCAGGACGGCACCCTGGAGTGGGACGCCACGACCCTGGTCCTGGTGCGCGTGCACGCCGGCGGCCGCACCGGCATCGGCTACACCTACGCAGACGTGTCGGTGGCGTCCTTTGCGCACTCCGTGCTCGCGCCCGTCATCGAGGGCCGGCCGGTCTCCTCGCCGCCCGCGCTGTGGGAGCGGATGGGGGCGCGGATGCGCAACGCCGGCCGTCCCGGGGCCGGGGCGATGGCCCTGTCCGCCGTCGACGTGGCGCTGTGGGACCTGAAGGCACGGCTGCTGGGACTGCCGCTGGTCCACCTCCTGCCGGCCCACCACGACCGGGTGCCCGTCTACGGCAGCGGCGGCTTCACCAACTACCCGGTGGACCGCCTCACCGACCAGCTCGCCGGATGGGTCCAGGAGGGCATCGGGCGCGTGAAGCTGAAGACCTCGCGGGACCCGGAGGCCGACCCGCGGCGCCTGAGGGCCGTACGCCGGGCGGTCGGCGACGGGCCCGAGCTGTTCACCGACGCCAACGGGGCGCTCGGCCGCAAGGAGGCCCTGTACTGGGCGCACCGCTTCCACGACGAGTGGGACGTGCGCTGGTTCGAGGAGCCGGTCTCGTCCGCCGACCTGGAGGGGCTGCGGATGCTGCGAGAGCGGGGCCCGGCGAGGCTGGAGATCACCGCGGGGGAGTACGCCTTCACCGCGCAGGACTTCGCCAACCTGACCGAGGGACCGGCCGTGGACTGCCTCCAGGCCGACGTCACCCGGTGCGGCGGCATCACCGGAGTGCTGGAGGTCGCCGGCCTGTCCGCCGTCCGGCACCTGGACCTGTCCGCGCACTGCGCGCCCGCGGTGTCCGCCCACGCCTTCTGCGCCGTGCGCCGGCTGCGGCACCTGGAGTACTTCCACGACCACGTGCGCGTCGAGCGGCTGCTGTTCGACGGCGCCCCGTCGCCCGAGGGCGGGGCCCTGCGCCCCGACACCTCCCGGCCCGGTCTCGGCCTGGAGGTGAGGTGGGCCGACGCGGAGCCCTACCGGGTGCACGGGGTCCGGCCGCCGCGCTGACCCCGTGGATGGCCGGCGTCAGGGGTCGCTGCGCTCCTGCGCCTCCCGCATGCGCTCGTTGTGCCAGGCGACGGCCGCGCGTATCTGGGGCTCCTGGAGGCCCGTCCGGCAGCCGAGCTGGTCCATGGAGAGGGCCGGCGGGCCGGTGGTCAGGGCCCGGGTCAGCTTGGCCGCCCACAGCTCCTCGTCCACGAAGGGCCGGTGGGCGTACCCGTCCTTGATCACGTCGAAGTGGTCGTCCGAGCACGCGGTGATGAGCCGCAGCCCGTCGAACCACTCGTTGGTGGCGTGCACCGCGGAGGAGTCCGGCACGTAGCCCGTCACGGACTCGTCCTCGGGGAAGACCCTGGCGCACAGGTCGCACAGCTCCATGGGGACCGGCTTCGCGGCCCGGCGGTCCTTCCTGCCCTTGCGCTTCCACATGGCGACTCCCGGGGATCGGTGTCCGGAATGCCGGAGTTACCCGCGGGGCGGGATGCAAACGCCCCGCGGGTGGAGGAACGGGCCGCGGCCGGGCGGGGTCAGGCCAGCCTGACCGGCAGTTCGAACAGGTCGTTCTGCGTGACCACCGGCTTGTTGCGCAGCTTTGCTGCCGGCACCGCCAGGTCCAGGTGCGGGAAGCGGGCGTACAGGGCCGGGAGCGCCACGCCCGCCTCCATCCGGGACAGGGCCGCACCGGGGCACACGTGCGGGCCGTGGCCGAAGGAGATGTGCCGGTTCCCCGACGTGCGGGTGATGTCGAACCGGTCCGCCGACGGACCGTGCGCCCGCTCGTCGCGGCCCAGCGCGCCGTACGAGACGATGAGCGCGTCCCCGGCGGGTATCACCCGGTCGCCGACCGGGACGTCCTCGGTCGCGAACCGGATCAGGACGTGCGAGGTCGGCGTCGAGAAGCGCAGCGTCTCCTCGATCACGGCGGACCACTCCTCCTTGCCGGAGAGCACCAGGTCCCGCTGCTCGGGATGGGCGGACAGGTTGACGACGGCGTTGACGATCAGCGAGATCGTCGTCTCGTGCCCCGCGGCCACCATCAGCTGGAGGGTGGAGACGATCTCCGCGTCGGTGAGGCGGTCGCCGTCCTCGGACGCCTGGATCAGCGCACTCGTCAGGTCGTCCCCGGGGTTCGCGCGCTTCGCGGCGACCGTGTCGGCCATGATCGAGGCCAGCTCGGTGAGGGTCGCCACCACCTCCTCGGGCGGCGTCTGCGTCGAGAAGAACTTCTCGAACAGGACCTTCAGCCGCGGCAGCCGCGCCTCCTCGATGCCCATCAGGTCGGCGATGACGTACATCGGCAGCGGATAGGCGAAGGCGGCCTTGAGGTCGACGACGCCGCCGTCCGCGGGCAGCTCGTCGAGCAGCCGGTCGGTCAGCTCGGTGATCCGCCCCCGCATGTGCTCCACCCGGCGCACCGTGAGCGCCTGCGCCACCAGGGTGCGCAGCCGGCGGTGCTCGGCGCCGTCCACCGTGAGCATCGAGCGGCCGGGGTTCGCCAGCCCGATCAGCGGCCAGTCGGCGGGGATCTCCCCGCGCCGCCAGGCACCCCACACGTTGATGTCCTTCACCAGCCGCGGGTCCGTGAGCAGGGCCTTGGCCTCCGCGTGGTGCGTGACCGCCCACACGGGCACGCCGCCCGGCAGCTCCACGGCGGCGAGCGGCCCGGCCGCACGCAGCCGGGCACTCTCGCCGTCCAGGTCGGTGACGAACGGGTCCAGCGGGATCCGGGCTTCTTCGGTGCCGGTCGTCATGCTGACGTGCCTCCCAGGGCAGTGGTCGGGGTGAACCGCACGGGCAACTCGGTCAGCCCCCGCAGCCAGGGCGAGGGGCGACGGGTGAGGGACCCGGCGGGCACCGCCAGGTCGATGTCCGGCAGCCGGTCGAGCACGACCTCGATGCCGGTGCGCGCGATCACCTCGGCGACCTCCTGCGCGGGGAACGGGCAGCGGTGCTCGCCGTGGCCGAAGGAGAAGTGCGCGTTGTTGCCGCCGGTGAGCGCGGAGCCGTCGGTGCGGACCTGCGGGTCGGAGTTGGCGCCCTGCAGCCCGAGCAGCACCAGGTCGCCTGCCCGGATGCGGCGCCCGCCGAGCTGGGTGTCGCGGGCGGCCCAGCGGCCGGCCACGTTCTGCGTGGGCGTGTCCTCCCACAGCACCTCGTTCATGGCCTCGGCGACACTGTTGCGGCCACCGAAGAGGGAGGCGGCGAAGCGGTCGTCGGTCAGCATCAGGCGCAGCGAGTTGCCGATCCAGTCCGCGGTCGGCTGGTGGCCCGCGGCCATCATCACCATCAGGTCCTGGGCGACCTCCTCCTCGGTGAAGCCGCTTTCGTCGGCCAGCATCCGGGAGGCGACGTCGTCGGCGGGCGCCGCCTTCCGGTCGGCCAGCAGGCGCGCCATCGAGGTGGCGAGGTGCGTCTGGCCCGCCAGGGCCCGCTCCCTGCCGTCGATCATGTCGTTGAGCGCGGTGACCAGTGCCGGACCCTGCTCGTCGGGGAAGCCGTACAGGCGGGCCAGGACCCGGACCGGCAGCAGCATCGCGTAGTCGCCGACGAGGTCGGCCTCGCCCTTCGCGCACAGCCGGTCGACGAGTTCGTCGGCGAACCGCTCGGCGTGACCGCGCAGCAGGTGCGGGTCGACGGCCTCCAGCGCGTCGCTGATCATGGCGGCGCGTTCGCGGTGCCGCTCGCCGACCGTGTACAGGATCGACGGCTGCCTGCGGCCGATCATCGGCAGCAGCGGCCAGTCGTCCGGGATGTTCTCCCACTGGTTCCACAGCTCCGAGTCCCGGCTGAACAGCACCGGGTCGCCGGTCACCTGGTGCAGCTCGCGGTACCCGAGCACCAGCCACGCCGGTACGTCACCGTCCAGCACCACCGGCGTGACGGCACCGTGCTCGCGCCGCATCTGCCGGTACAGCAGGGCGGGATCGGTCTGGAAGCGGGGGCCGCCGAGCGGTACGGCGCCCGGGACGTCGTGGGCGTCGGTGCTCACGCGAACTCCTGTCGGGGCCGGGCGGCGGGACCGGCGTAGTGGGCCTGGAGGTGCTCGACCAGCGTGATCAGCACCCGCTTGCTGGATTCCCGGGACCTGGCGTCGCAGGAGACCAGCGGCACCCGCGGATCCAGGTCGAGGGCCTCGCGGACCGCCTCGGGGGGATGTTCCGGGCCGCCGAAGTCGTTGCAGGCGACGATGAACGGCGTGCCGTGGTGCTCCAGGCGGTCGATCGCGTACCAGGAGTCGTCGATGCGCCGGGTGTCCACGAGGACCACCGCGCCGAGCGTGCCCGAGAACAGCCGGTCCCACAGGAACCAGAACCGCTCCTGGCCGGGCGCGCCGAACAGGTACAGCACGTTGCGCGCGTCGAGGCTGATGCGGCCGAAGTCGAAGGCGACGGTCGTCGCGGACTTGCCGCGCACCTCGCTGATGTCGTCGACCGCCTCGCCGGCCTGCGTCATCGTCTCCTCGGTGTTGAGGGGGCGTATCTCGCTGACCGAGCGGACCATGGTCGTCTTGCCGACACCGAAGCCGCCCACGACCACGATCTTCAGACCGTTGTCGGCGGCCGCGCCCAGCGGGGTGCGGTCCGGGGCGCTCGCCGGGGTACGGGCGTCAGAGATTGCGGAGTCCAACGAGCACCTGCTCCAGGATGTCGGGATCGGGGACGGCTGCCGTGTACGGGTGGCGTGCGCTCACCCGGCCGGCGGCGTGCAGGTCGGAGAGCAGGATCTTGGTGATGCTCACCGGCAGCCGCAGTTCGGCGGCGATCTCCACGACGGCCGTGGGGGCCTCGGTCAGCCTCAGGATCGCCGTGTGCTCCGACTGCATGCCGGGCATCGGCGCGCACTCGGCGACCACGAGGGTGACCAGGTCGAAGGGGTTGTCGGGGCCCGAGCTGCTGCGTCCCTGGGTGACGGTGTACAGCCGGTCGGGCGCGTCGTCCCTGCCGGGGCGGCTCATGACGTGCGCGGCCGCGCGGTGAGGTGCTCGCCGAGCTGCTCGATCAGTTCGCTCATGTGGTGTCCGACGAGCCCCGCGTCCGCGTCCTCGGAGGTGACCACGGCGAGGTGCGCGCCCTCGCCGGCCTCCACGATGAACAGGATCCCGCCGTAGAACTCGGTCATCGCCGAACGCACCCCGCCGCTGCCGTCGCCGAACTCCACGGAGGCACCGTGGGACAGCGACTGGATGCCGGCGGCGATGGCGGCCAGTTGGTCGGCCTGGTCGACGGAGAGTTCCGGGGTGCGGCACAGCTTGAGTCCGTCACGGGAGAGGACGAGCGCGTGCCGCGCGCCCGGCGTGCGCTCCAGGAGGCCCTCGATGAGCCAGGTGAGCTTCTCGTCGGCGGTGGTCGAGCCGGTCATGGAGTGGTGTCGCCTTCCGGGTGCGCGGATGAGGGGGACGGGGAGTCGGGGGCCGTCGCGGCCGGTTCGGCGGCGGCGCCGGTGCTGGTGGTCCGAACGGCCTGGCGGAAGCTGCTGAAGCGGGCCGCGCGGGCCTTCGCGTCGTCGGCGGACGGCGTGGCGCGCGGCTCGGCGGCCCGGGTGGCGGCGCGGGCGCGTTCGGCGGCGGCGAGGGTACGGCCACGACGACGCTTGGGCAGTTCCGCGGCGGACCGGTCCAGTTCCCGGTCCTGCCCCTGTCGGTCCTGTTCCCGTGGGCCCTGGTCACGGTCCTGGTCCTGGTCGTGGTCGTGGTCGTGGTCCGCGAGATCGTGGACGGGCGGCGGCTCGGGGGTTACGTCGGCCGGGGCGGCCGGAGCGGGCTCGTCGGTGGGCGGTGCGGGGGTGTGCCGCCGGTCGTCCCGGACCTCCGGAGGCGTCGCCGCCGCCGGAGCCGCCCCCGGCGCTGTGGGGAGGGCGGGACCGCTCAGGATGTCCTGGGGGACGAGCATCAGTACGCCCGTACCTCCGCGCGCGGACGGCCGGAAGGACACCTTCAGCCCGTACTTGGCCGACAGCCGTCCCACCACGGCCAGTCCCAGCCGGGTGCCGGTCAGGCCGCCGAGCCCCGCCGTCTCACCGGCCACCGCCTGCTGCGCCCGGCGCAGTTGCACCTCGCCCATCACCAGCCCGCTGTCCTCCACGGACACGATGACACCGGCCGGCACCTCCTCCACGTACACGTGGATCTCCGCCGTCGGCGGGGAGAAGTTCGCGGCGTTGTCCAGGAGTTCGGCCAGGGCGTGCATGACGCCCTCGGCGGCGTGCCCGGCGACGGCGGTGTCGCTGCTGGAGTGCACGCGCACGCGCTGGTAGCCGGCGATCCGGCCCATGGCGCCGCGCAGAATGGACTCCATGCCGATCGGACGCGCCCAACGGCGCCCGGAGCGGGCGCCCGTGAGGACGGCGACGGAGTCGGCGAGCCGGCCCGCCTGTGCGGTGCGGTGGTCGAGGTGGAGCAGATCGGCGAGGACGGCCTCGTCACTGTGCCGCTCCTCCATGGCGCGCAGGTCGGCGAGCATGCCGGTGGCCAGCGCCTGCATCCGGCCGGCCGCGTTGGCGGTCGCGGAGACGGCGGCGGCCCGCTCGCCGGTCGCCTGCTTGAGGCGCGCCTCCAGCCGCGCCGTCTCCCCGGTGAGCCGTGCCACCTCCCGGTCCCGCTGCTCGGAGAGCCGCTCCCGCTCGCGCGTGAACTCGGCCACGAGGGCGTCCCGTTCACGTTCGGCCGTGGCCGCGGCCCGGGTCCGTTCGGCATCCGCCTGCGCCCGGGCGGCCGTCAGCAGCCGACGGGTGGCCCGTTCCGCGCGGACCGCGTGCACGGCCGCCGTCAGCGCCGCGCAGAGCAGGATCGCCGCGGCACCGGCGCCGAGTCCGAGCGGAAGGCGTACCGAGGAGGGCGCGGCGGCGACGGCCCCGCCGACGACGAGGGCCGACACGACGGCGCACGGCAGGGCCACTGCTGCGAGGGCGCGGGGAGTGGGGCGGTCGCCGGGGCGGGCGGGCGCGGTCATCAATCGGGTCCTCGCCTGGCCGCCGGAGCGGCCCTCGTGTCGTCCAACGGGGCGCATGCGAGCCGAGGGCTGTCACGCGGCACTCAACTGACGATCACTATACGAGGGTTCGTGATCCAGAAGAGCGGAAACTCGTTCATCTTTTGTCCGTCGGCTCAGGGAGGCCGCCCCGTTCGCAGACCTGTGCCGCCACCTCCCGGAGTTTGACGTTGTGGTTCTGCGAGTAGCGGCGCAGCGTGGTGAAGGCCTGGTCCTCGGTGAGGTGGTGTCTGCCCATGAGGATGCCCATGGCTTCTCCGATGGTGTGCCGGGTGCCGATCGCCTCCTGCAACTGGGCGTGCGTACGGGCGCTGGAGAAGGCGACCGCCGCGTGGGAGGCCAGCAGCCAGCCGGCCGTCTCGTCGGCCTCGGTGAACGCGCCGGGCCGGTAGGAGTACATGTTCAGCGCGCCGAGGTCCTCGTCCTCGGTGAACAGCAGGAACCCCATCATGCTGCCGAGGTTGAGCTTGCGTGCCTCGGGGACGTACTTGGGCCAGCGCCGCGCCTCGTCGGTGAAGTCGGCGATCCGGAACTGGCGTTCCCCCGTGGAACTGCGGGCGGCGTCGAAGCAGGGCCCCTCGCCCACCCGCCCCTGCAGTGCGTCGCTGTCGATCACCACCTGTTCGGTGGGCGCCAGTGACTGCACCCTGGTGCCCCGCAGGATGAGGATGCCGGCGGCGTCGCAGTCCTCCACCAGTTCCGTGGCCGAGGCGGTGATCCGTTCCAGTGTGTCGTTCAGCGATTCCTGGGCCAGCAGATCGCGTGCCAGCGAAGCCATCTGCTGTGCGAAGCCACGCCAGTCGTCCATACCGTCTTCTCCCTCGCTCTCGTGACGAGTGCCCCGCGGTGGCCGGAAGCAACAGGGCGGAGGCTGCCGCGGCCCATCTTGTTTCGTACTACATCTAAATGCATAATGCGCTTATGGACACGTCACCGGAGGGCCCGGACGACCTGATCATCGCCGTGGAGCAGATGATCCGCTACGTGCGGCAGAGCGCCCGGACCGGCGGCCTGAGCACCGCGGCCTCCTCGACGCTGGCCAGGCTGAGCCGCGAGGGCCCCCAGCGGCTGACCGAGCTGGCCAGGGCCGAGGGCGTCTCCCAGCCGAACATGACCCAGCTCGTCACGCGTCTGGAACGCGCGGGCCTGGCCCGGCGCACCGCCGACGCGAGCGACGGCCGGGGCGTGCTCGTGGCGGTGACGTCCGCCGGCATCGAGGTCCTGGACCGGCGCCGCGCCGAGCGTGCCCGGGCCCTCCGCCGGCTCATGGAGGACATGACCGGGCCGGAGCGGCAGGCCACCACCACCGCGCTCCTGGCGCTGGCCCGGGTCATCCACCACCGTCAGCAGACCCCGGAGGAAGACCGCGCATGAGTGCACCACGTGGAAAGGCCGCCAGTCCCTTCCGGCAGCCGAAGGCCGTCTGGGCGGTCGCCTTCGCCTGCGTCATCTCGTTCATGGGCATCGGCCTGGTCGACCCGATCCTGCCGGCGCTGGCCGAAAGCCTCGACGCCACCCCCAGCCAGGTCTCCCTGCTGTTCAGCAGCTACCTGATCGTCACCGCCGTCGCCATGCTCTTCGTCGGCTGGGTCTCCAGCCGCATCGGCGCCAAGCGCACCCTGGTCACCGGCCTCGCCGTCATCGTCGTCTTCGCCGCCCTGGCGGGTGCCACCGGCTCCATCAACGGCATCGTCGGCTTCCGGGCCGGCTGGGGACTGGGCAACGCCCTGTTCATCGCCACCTCCCTCGCGGTCATCGTGGCCTCGGCCAGCGGCGGCTTCAGCGGCGCGATCATCCTCTACGAGACCGCCCTGGGGCTCGGCATCGCCGTCGGCCCCCTGCTCGGTGGCGAACTGGGCGGCATCAGCTGGCGCGGCCCCTTCTTCGGCGTCGCCGCCCTGATGGCCGTCGCCCTGATCGCCACCCTCGCCTTCGTCCCCGACCTGCCCAGGCCCAAGAAGGTCACCTCACCGCTCGCCCCGCTGAAGGCCCTGCGCCACCGCGGCCTGCTCACCATGGGCATCATGGCCCTGCTGTACAACTGGGGCTTCTTCACCATGCTCGGCTACGCCCCGTACCCGATGGAGCTGGACGCCCACGAACTCGGCCTGGTCTTCACCGGCTGGGGCCTGCTGGTCGCGGCCTTCAGCGTCTTCTTCGCCCCCCGCCTCCAGGCCCGCTACGGCACCGCCCCCGTCCTCTACGCCAACCTGCTCGGCCTCGCCGTCGTCATGGCCGTCATAGCCGCCGGCGTCACCGACCCCACCACCGTGATCGTCGCGGTCGTCGTCAGCGGCGCCTTCATCGGCATCAACAACACCCTCACCACGCAGGCGGTCATGCTCGTCTCGCCGGTGGAGCGCCCCGTGGCCTCCTCCGCGTACGGCTTCCTGCGCTTCATCGGCGGCGGGCTGGCCCCCTACGTCGCCGGAAAGCTCGCCGACGCCACCGACCTGAGCGTCCCCTTCTACCTCGGCGCCGCCACCTTCCTCCTCGCCGTCCCCGTCCTGGCCAGCGGCCACCGACTGCTGCGCCGGGCCGAGACGGACACCGGCGAGGGAGAGTCCGTGCCCCCGGCGCTCACCCCCGTCGGGGCCCCGGCGGCGACCGACGCGCCCCCCGTGGTCGTGGCCGTCGGAGCCCACCGCGAGGCAGCCGCCGTCGTGGACGCCGCGGCCCGCCTCGCCCGTGACACCGCGAGCCCCCTCGAGGTCGTCCACGTACGGCGGACCGCCGTCGTCGAGGAACAGGCCGCCGACACCGAGACCGACGACCAGGCGAAGGCCGCCGTCACCGCGCACCTCGACCGGCTCGGCGGCATGGGGGTGGCCGCCACCGGCCAGATCCTCACCGGCGTCGGCGACCATGCCGCCGAGGGCCGCGCCCTGGCCCGGCACGCCGCCGAGGTGGGGGCCCGCACGGTCGCGGTCGGCCGCTCCCCGCGCGGCCCGCTGGTCCAGTTCGCCGACGGCAGCTTCACCAGCGCCCTCACCCACGCGGCCACCTGCACCGTCGTACTCCTCGCCCCGGACGCGGACCCGCGCCCCCTGACGGCGCGGTCCCTGACGGAGCTACGCGCCGAGGCACGGTGAGCGGCCTCTGTTCAGGACGTCCGCTCCAGGTCGGTGCTGCGGGTGAGGACCTCGTTGGCGTCGATCTCGTGCCGCAGTCGTTCCAGGCGGGCGCGGGCGCCGGCGAGCGCGTCCGAACCGAGCAGGAGCCGCAGCGGCGGAGTCGTGGCGTCCACGGCGGTGGCGATCGCGGCGGCGGCGCGGACGGGGTCGCCGGGCTGGCGGCCGGAGACCGCCAGGGTGGCGGCCCGGCGCCTGCCCGCGGTCTGCTCGTAGTCCTCGAGCCGCATCGGCGACTGCCGCATCGACGTTCCGGCCCACTGCGTGCGCAGGCCCCCGGGCTCGACGATGGTGACCGCGATGCCGAGCGGCGCGACTTCCGCGGCCAGCGACTCGGACAGCCCTTCCAGGGCGAACTTGGTCGCGTGGTAGTGGCCTGTCGCCGGGAAGGCCGCGAGACCGCCGAAGGACGAGATGTTCACGATCCGCCCCGAGCGGCGCTCCCGCATACCGGGCAGCACGGCCTTCAGGACGGCGACCACGCCGTGCACGTTGGTGTCGTACAGGGCGCGCACCGCGGCGTCCTCACCTTCCTCGACGGCGGCGAGGTAGCCGTATCCGGCGTTGTTGACCAGGACGTCGATGCGTCCGAACTCCTGCTCGGCCCGCTCGACGGCGGCGGCGACCGAGGCGGGGTCGGTGACGTCCAGGCGCAGGGCGAGCGCGCGGCCCCCGTGGGCCTCCACGAGGGCGGCGACGTCCGCCGTGTCACGGGCGGTGACGGCGACCCGGTCGCCGCGCTCCAGGGCGTGCCGGGCAAGGGCGCGCCCCAGGCCGCCCGAGCATCCGGTGATCAGCCAGACCGGCGTCCCCCCGGACGCGCCGGAGATGCGGGCGGGGTCGTCGTCCAGTGCGGTGGTTCGATTCCTCATGCCCCCATTGCAGCCGGACGCGGGGCGGCGGTGCCACACCTCCTCGAGGGTGGCCCCCGGAGGGTCTGCCGGCGGCCTCGTCGCAGGTGGTCCGGCACCCGGTACAGTCGGCCCGATGTCCCGTGACGACCACACCGACGGCAATCCGATCGGTTCCTTCCTGCGCAGCCGCCGGGAGCGGATCGACCCCGCCTCCGCGGGCGTCGTCGACAACACGCGGCGGCGGGTCAAGGGCCTGCGCCGCGAGGAGTTGGCGCTGCTCGCCGGGGTGAGCCCCTCCTACTACAGCCGTATCGAGCAGGGCCGGGACCGGCATCCCTCCCGCGAAATCCTCCAGGCCCTGGCCGACGTGCTGCACCTGGACGACACCGAGCGGGCCTACCTCTGGTCCCTGGTCGCGCCGTCCCTCGCACCCGCGAACGACGGGGCGACGGCCCCGGCCGACACCGTCCGGGCGGGGGTGCGGGTCCTGCTGGAGCGCTGGTCCGACCTGCCCGCCTTCGTCGTCGGTCCCCGCCGTGACGTCCTGGCCGCCACCGCTCTCGCGCGCCGTGTCAACCCGGCGTGGAGCCCGGGACACAACCTCGTCGAGTTCACCTTCCTCGACCCGCGGGCCCGGCAGGTCTACCCGGACTGGGAGGAGATCGGCCTCCAGGCGGTCGCGGGCCTGCGCACCACCGCGGCCGCCAGGCCCGCGGAGCTCGCCGGGTTCGTGGCGGCCCTGCGCGGGCGCAGTGAGGAGTTCCGGGCCCTGTGGGACTCCCACGACGTGTACGACCGCGTGACGGGCCGCAAGCGCCTCGCGGTCGACGGTGTCGGGATCCTCTCCCTCGACTTCGAGACGTTCGCACTCGCCGGCCCCGAAGGGCACGTGCTGTACGTGTACTTCCCGCGGCCGGGCGGTGCGGACGACACGGCGCTGCGGTCCCTCGCGCGCGCGGAGACCGCCGGCCCGCCGGCGTCGCCCGGGATCTGATCAGGCGTCGCCGCCCAGGGACCGTCTCAGCCGGTCGGCGGCCTCCGGCGGCTGGATGCGCATGCCGGGGCGCCGGCGGTGCACGGTCAGGTACGTCACCCCGTCCGGCCCGGCGAGGACGGCCCGGGTCGAGCCGTGCGGCAGCCAGGTCAGGACGCCCGCGCGCAGGGGGTGCTCGCCGTCGGTGGAGTCGAGGCGGGCCGCGCCCTCGAGGACGAGGAGCAGGACGTCGAGGTCGGGCTCGGTGTGGGTGTCCACCCGGCCGCCGACGGGGAGGCGGACGACGTTGGCGTCGAGCTGCCGGCCCGGTTCCGCCAGCTTCCACAGGGCGCCGGCCGGCGCGTCGCCGCCCAGGGAAAGGAGCTCCGCCGTGTCGCACAGGACCCGGGGGAGGGGAGGGCCCGCAGTGCCCGGGGAGCCGCCGTCTTGCGCTGCCATCAGGTGCCGCCGTTCCGTGTGACCAACCCTGCCCGTACGCCGCCCTGTTGGGCGGTCCCTGCCGGGGCGGCCGGTCCAGTGACGCACCGCACAGGCTCAGTGCCCCGGGTAAAGGCGAATCTAGCATGCGCATTTGATAGCGTCCTGGTGTGCGGCTGACGAAGTTCACCGACCTGGCGCTGCGTTCGGTCATGCGCCTGGCGGTCGTGAGAGACGGTGACGAACCACTGGCCACCCGAGAGGTGGCCGAGGTCGTCGGCGTGCCGTACACGCACGCGGCGAAGGCCATCACCCGCCTGCAGCACCTGGGTGTGGTGGAGGCGCGACGCGGCCGGGGCGGCGGGCTGACCCTGACCGGCCTGGGCCGGCGCGCGTCCGTGGGCTGGCTGGTGCGCGAACTCGAAGGCGAGGCCGAGGTGGTCGACTGCGAGGGGGACAACCCCTGCCCGCTGCGCGGGGCCTGCCGGCTGCGCCGTGCGCTGCGCGACGCCCAGGAGGCGTTCTACGCGGCGCTCGACCCGCTGACCGTGACCGACCTGGTGGCCTCGCCGACCGGCCCGGTCCTGCTCGGCCTGACGGACCGCCCCTCGGGATGACGGGGCGGCGGTCCCGGAAGGCCGTCGAGCCATGACCCAAAACTCGAATATCATCTACCAATTAAGGAGTCGCTGTGCTCTCCGAACAGTCCGTTCCCGTGGTCCGAGCCACTCTTCCCGCCGTCGGAGCGGCCATCGGCGACATCGCCGACCTGTTCTACCGCAAGCTCTTCGACGCCCACCCCGAGCTGCTGCGGGACCTGTTCAACCGGGGGAACCAGGCCAACGGCGAGCAGCAGCGGGCTCTCGCGGGCTCGGTCGCCGCCTTCGCCGGCCTGCTGCTGGAGAACCCGGACGAACGCGCCGACGTGATGCTCTCCCGCATATCGCACAAGCACGCCTCGCTCGGCATCACCCCCGACCAGTACACGATCGTCCACCGGCACCTCATGGACGCCGTCGTCGACGTGCTCGGCGACGCCGTCACCCCGGAGGTCGCCCGGGCCTGGGACGAGGTCTACTGGCTGATGGCCAACGCCCTCATCGCCCTGGAGGCCCGCCTCTACGCCGAGAAGGGCGTCGCGCAGGGAGACGTCTGGCGCTCCATGGAGATCCTCGACCGGGTCGAGGAGGGCGCCGACGCGGTCTCGCTCGTCCTGGGGCCGACCGACGACCGTCCCGTCGTGCCGTTCCAGCCGGGTCAGTACGTCAGCGTCCAGGTCGAACTGCCCGACGGCGCCCGGCAGATCCGCCAGTACAGCCTGTCCGCCGCGCCCGGCCGGTCCGACTGGCGCATCACCGTCAAGCGCGTCCGGGGCGACGGACAGCCGGACGGCGAGGTCTCCTCCTGGCTGTACGCCAACGCCCGCAAGGGCGACCTGCTCAACGTGTCGCTGCCGGCCGGGGACCTGGCCCTGGCGGAGCACGACGGCCCGCTGCTGCTGGCCTCCGCCGGTATCGGCGTGACACCGATGCTCTCGATGCTCGACCACCTGGCCGCCGCCGGTGCCACCCGTCCGGTGACCGTCGTGCACGCCGACCGCACCCCCGACCACCACGCCCACCGGCAGGAGCAGCTCGACCTGGTACGCACGCTGCCCGACGCCCGGCTCCACCTCTGGTACGAGGAGCCCGGCGACCGGGCGCCGGAGGCGTCCACCGGCCGCGCCGACCTGACCGGCCTCGACCTCCCCGAGGACCTCACGGTCTACCTGTGCGGCCCGGTGCCCTTCATGCGCGCGGTCCGCGGCGACCTGCTGCGCCGCGGGGTGCCCGCCGAGGCCATCCACTACGAGGTCTTCGGCCCCGACCTCTGGCTCGGCCGGCAGTAGCGGCGGTGGCGGCCGCCGATGCCCGCCGCGGAACTCCGGTACGGGCGTTAGGCCGCGGCGGTGAACGCGGTGCTGATCGCGGTGTCGACGCGGGCGTGCACCACCAGGCGCGGCCCCGAGGAGTCGGCGTTGTCCTCGAGCAGCCGCCGGACGGGCGCGCTGTGGGTCACGACGGACATCAGGACACCGAGCCGCCCGCACCACTGATGGGCCCGGAGCACCGCGCTGACCGCGGCGTGGCCGCCCGCCCGCTCGGTCAGGACGATGACGACGGGGGTCGGCTGATGGGCGTCGACCAGGTTGGTGATGTGCGTGGTCAGCGTGGCCCGCCCGGCGATACCCGGGTCCTGGTCCACCGTGATGACCAGGACCCCATGCTCCAGGGTGTGGGACAGCATCGCGGCCTCCGATCCGTCGCCTGGTGGCGAAGTTGTGTTCAGTGAAGGTGCCCGGACCCGGGTCCGCAATGCGCCCCGCGACGGACCGGCCGGCCGGCCGCCGGGACACCGGCCCCGAGTACGATCGTCCGGTCCGCCTCCGACCTGCGCCGATCACCGCTGGGAGCCCCCGCCCGTGCCCGCCCTCCTGCCGCCGCCCCGCACCGGGGCCGACCGCCTGCCGGCCCCGGAACACCTGACCCGGGTGGAGGACGGCGAACGGCTGCACGCCCTGCTGTGGCGCCCGGGGCCGGGCTGGCGGATGGTGAGCAGCGCCGTACTGGGCGGCGGGACCGGGGAGCGTGCGTGGGTGCTCAACGCCCAGGTCGCCCACGGCTACCGGCGCACCGACCCCGCACGGCACCTGGCCGACCTGGCCCGTGCCGCCGGGGCCCGCGGGCCGGGCGTGGGCCTGATGACGGCCGCCGACGTGTCCGCCCACGGCCGGGCGCGGGACGGCGGGGCCGAGGCCGTGGCGACCGCCGGTGTCTCGGTGCGGGGCTGGGCGGCCGCGCCGGAGGAGGGCGCCACCGGGGCCGCGCCGCCCGGAACGATCAACATCGTCGCCGCGCTGCCGGTCGCACTGAGCGACGCCGCCCTGGTCAACGCGGTGATGACGGCGACCGAGGCCAAGGTCCAGGCGTTGCTCGACGCCGGTCTCGACTGCTCCGGCACCCCCACCGACGCGGTCTGCGTCGCCGCCCGGGCCCCGGGCGGCGACGCCGCGGTGCACGCCTTCGCGGGGCCCCGTTCCGAGTGGGGCGCCCGGCTGGCCCGGGCCGTCCACCGGGCGGTACGCGCCGCGCTCCCCGCCGCCGGGCACCCCTGAGCGGAGCGCCCCCGGGCACACGCGTGTGTGGGCGGCCCGCCCGGGCCGCCCACACGGTGTCCGCCAAGGACGTCAGCGCTGGGAGGCCTTCTCCAGCGCCTTGTCGAGGGCGGCCTGGAAGCCGTAGGCCCACAGCTGGTTCACCCGGCTGCGCTCGGTGGAGTTCGGGTAGGGGTTGGTGCAGGACGGGCCGGGGCCGCCGCCCGACATCAGCTCGCTGCACGGCCCGGAGTAGTGGTCGGGCAGGCCGAGCACGTGCCCGGTCTCGTGGGCGGTCACGCGGGTCGAGTCGTACTGCTGGTTCTGGCGGTAGTCGAGGAAGATGTAGCCGCTGCCGTGCCCGTCCGTGGAGGCGTACGAGCCGCGCGAGTCGTTGCCCTCGTAGTACGCGAAGTCGGCGCCGGAACTCGACTCCGCGAGCCGCACGTTGGACACCGAGCTGTTCCAGATCTGGGCGGAGCGGGATATCTGGGAACGGAAGCTCGGCGCGTTGGTGGCGCTGTAGTAGACGGTGACGGCCGCGGCGGCGGACGGGTTGGCGGCGCGCTTCTCGGCGACGGACTTGACGACCGCCTCGAAGAACGCCCGGTTGGCGGCCGCGTCCTCGCCCGAGCCGGCCGAGGGCTGGTAGCCGAACTGGGCGGCTCTGACCGGCTCCTGGGGCGCCGAGGCCGTCGCGGCGGGACCGGTGCCGAGCACGGCGGCCGTCAGGCCGAGACCGACCGCGGTGGACAGCAGGGGCAGGGTGATACGCATCGATGACTCCTTGAGTGGGGGAGTGGGGAGAAGTCGTCATCGGTGAGTGTGGGGCGCCCATGAGCCCGCTGTGATGATGGCAGCAGGTGATAGGGCCGGGCTATCACCCCCCGCTCGGCCACTCGTTGCGGCTTTGACCAGAGTGCAGAACTCGCCCTGATCCGCCGCGTTTTGTTCACCTGGCGCAACCAACTGTTCCGCTTTACGCTCCCTGCATGGAGCTCGAGGTGAGGCACCTACGCGCACTGTGCGCCATCGCCGACGCCGGCAGCCTGCACCGGGCGGCACGCCAACTGGGTGTCGCGCAGCCCACGTTGAGCACCCAGTTGGTCCGCATCGAACAGGCCCTGGGAGGACCGCTGTTCACCCGGGAGCGCACCGGCTGCCGCCCCACCCCGCTCGGCCGCACCGTGCTCGGCCGGGCCCGTCCGCTGCTGGCCGACATGAGCACCCTGGTCCGCGAGGCCCGGGCCGCCGCGGCCGGCGGCGACAGCAGGCTGCGGGTCGGCTCCACGGCCAGCCGGGCCCTGGCCGGCTGGCTGCGCCGGCTCAGACGGCCGGGCCTGGAACCGACCCTGCAGATGGACGTCTCCGCCAACGCGCTGCTGCGCCGGGTGACCGACGGGCAGCTCGACGTCGCCTTCGTGCACGAGGTCGAGGGCTGTGCGCTGCACATCCCCGAGGGCCTGCGGCTGCGCGTCCTGGTCGAGCGCGAACCGCAGTTCGTCATGCTCCCCGCCGACCACCCCGCGGCCGTCCGGCCCGTCGTCCGCCTCGCCGACCTCGCCGACGACCGGTGGATGGTCGACCCCACCGTCGACGGCGAATGGGACGGCGTGCACCGCATGCTGCGCGCCGTCGGCCTCAACCCCCGGGTGCTGCACGGCGACTACCACACGGCCGCCTCCCTGGTCGCCACCGGCGAGGTCGTCACGGTCTGCCAGCCCAGCTCCCAGTCCCGCCCCGACATGGCGGTGCGGCGCCTGTACGGCGACCCCCTCGGCGTACGCCTGCTGCTGGCCGCCCGCACCCGGGCCGAGCTGGACGCCGTCTTCCCCGCCCTGGAGGACGCGTACTGGGAGGTCGCCCGCCAGTCCACCGCGTACCGGGAGTGGCTGGAAGGCGGCGGGATCCGGACGCTGCCCCGATGCCCCGTGACCGCCGCGGGAGGCGGCCGGGTGGAGTTCGTGCGGGCCCGCTGAAGCCAGAAGGGTGATTTTCATACCGGTCCGGTGTGTCTGCGTGACGGAGCGGTTACGGACAGCATCATGAGCTCTGCACGACGACTTCCCCCCTTGCGTTCGCTGGCCGTGACCGGTGCCCTGGGCGCCTCCGTCCTGCTGCTGACGGCCTGCACGAACGCCGATACGAACCGTTCCAGCGTCGCGGAGGCGGCCCAGACCGAATCCCCCTCCGCCACCGACACCGCGTCCGCGTCCCCCTCCGGCTCCCCGTCGGCCTCGATGAACGAGGACCAGACCGAGCGCAAGGAGCTTGTCTCGGCGACGAAGGTCACCTGGGACAAGGCCGCCGACACCGCCGTCAAGGAGGTCCCCGAGGGCAAACTCGTGGACCTCGAACTCAAGCGCACGGAGGCCGACGCGACCGCGTCGCCGTCCGGTTCGCCGACCGGATCGGCGAGCCCCAGCATGCCGAACCCCGCACCCAGTGAGGGCGCCCCGGAGTGGGAGGCCAAGGTCGCCCAGTCCGACGGCACCCTGCACCGCATCGACATCGACGCGGTGAGCGGCAAGGTCTTCCGCACCATGGTCGACCCGGACCAGGACCCCGACGACAAGACCCAGGTCACCGGGTGGCTGGACAAGGCCAAGCAGACCCCGGAGCAGGCGGTCAAGGCGGCCACCGCCAAGGCCAAGGGCACCGTCACCCACGTCGAACTCGGCGACAACGACGACCAGCAGGTCGTCTGGAGCGTCGACGTGGTCGACAAGAGCAACTGGAACAAGACCACCGTCGACGTCGACGCGGCCAACGGCAAGGTGCTCGGCCAGAAGGTCGACAAGGACTGATACACAGGCCCCCGGACACCGACGGGAGCAGCGGGCCGCGCGGCCCACTGCTCCCGTTTCTCATGTCCTCAGTGCGTCACCCGGCCGGCTCGTTCCCGCCGCCGCGCGGCAGCGTCAGCACGGCCAGGAAGCCGAGGACCGCCACCGCGGCGAAGAAGTAGAAGCCCCACGGGTGCCCCACCCCCGACGCGACCAGCGCGCCGGTGATCGACGGGCCGACGATCGAGCCGATCCGGCCGATGCCGGACGCGGAGCCGAGCGCGGTGCCGCGCACGGACGCCGGGTAGTAGTGCGTCACATAGGCGTAGACCAGCACCATGGCCGAGAAGACGAACACACCGGTGAAGAAGACGACCACGTTGAGCAGCAGGTCGCTCTCCATCTTGATGCTCAGGCACCCCAGCATGAGCACCGAGACCGCGAACCAGACCATGGTGGTGCCCTTGATGCCCCGCCGGTCGGCGACGTACCCGCCGAGGACCAGGCCGACGACGCCGCCGATGTTGAGGACCAGGAGTTGGGTCACGGCCGTCGGCACGGGGTAGCCCGCGTCGTTCATCAGCTTGGGCAGCCAGGTGTTGAGGCCGTAGACCAGCAGCAGGCCCATGAACGAGGCGACCCAGATGCCGATGCCCGCGCGCAGGTACGCCGGCTTGAGCAGCTCGGTGAACGGCACCCGCCGCGCCCCGTCCCGCCTGGCCCGCTCGAAGGCCGCCGACTCCGGCAGCTTGAACCACTGGATCGCGGCGATCACCAGGCCGACGACGCCGAGCAGGTAGAAGAGGATCTCCCAGTTGTCGGTCACCTGGAGAGCCAGCAGCGAGGTGATCACCGCACCGGTGTGGTAGCCGGTCATGGTGAGCGTGCTGGCCCGCGCCCGACGGCTGGCCGGCATGTGCTCGGACATCATCGTGAGGGAGACCGGCATGCAGGCGCCCAGGCCCAGACCGGCGAGGAGGCGCAGTGCGGCGAACATCGCGACGGAGTTCGCCAGCGGCACCACGATCGTGAGGACCGAGAAGAGCACGACCGAGCCGATGAGCAGGCGGCGGCGGCCCAGCCGGTCGGCCAGCGGGCCGACGCAGACCGCGCCGATCGCGACGCCCACCAGCGAGAGCGTCGCGATGGTGGTCGCGTCGCCCGCGGTCATGCCGAGGTGGTGGGTCTTGAGCAGGGTGGGGATGATGGCGCCGAGGACGACGAGGTCGTAGCCCTCGAGCAGGACGGTGATCCAGCACAGGATCACCGTCCAGGTGCCGCCGACGGCGCGGCCGGTCTGCGCGGGCGCGCCGGACGTGGTGGTGGAAGCCATGATGACTCTCCCCCCGGGGACGGGTGTGAGTGAGCGGAGCCGGACCGGCCGGACCGGCCGGGGCGGCCGGTGGGGACCGGTACGGGTGGGTGACCGGAGGGATCAGAACGGGTAGTCGGCGATGTCCGGGCGGACCGTGAGCCACTGGGTCTCGGTGAACGCCTCGACGTTGGCCGCGGCGCCGCCGAACCGGGAACCGGTGCCCGACGCCTTGACCCCGCCGAAGGGGGCGTTGGGCTCGTCGCTCACCGTCTGCTCGTTGATGTGCACCTTGCCGGAGTCGATCCGGTCGGCGAGCTTCATCGCCGTACCGACGTCGCCGAGGATGCCGACCGACAGCCCGTACTCGCAGTCGTTGACGATCCGCGCGGCCTCCTCCGTGGTGGAGAAGGAGATGACGGGCGCGACCGGCCCGAAGATCTCCTCGCGCCAGGCCGGCATGTCCGTCGTCAGGCCGGTCAGTACGGTGGCGCGGTAGCCGGCGCCGTCGATCTCGCCGCCCGCGGCGACCTTGGCTCCCGCCGCGACGCTGTCGGTGACGATGCCGTGCACCCGCTCCAGCTGCCGCCGGTCGATGATCGGACCCAGCGCCACGTCCTCACGGGCCGGGTCGCCCACCGGCAGCGCCTCGGCCTTCGCGGCGAGCGCGGCGGTGTACTCCTCGACCAGCGACTCGTGCACGATGTGCCGGCCGGTCGTCATGCAGATCTGCCCCTGGTGCAGATACGAGCCGAACGCCCCCGCCGAGGCCGCCTTCGCCACGTCCGCGCCGGGCAGCACGACCAGCGCGTTGTTGCCGCCCAGCTCCAGGTGCGCGCGCTTCAGCAGCCGCCCGGCCTGCTCGCCGATGGCCCGCCCGACCGGCGTGGAACCGGTGAACGAGATCACCCGCACCTCGGGTGCCTCCACCACCGCCCGGCCGACCGACCCGTCGCCCGGCAGCAGGTGCAGGACACCGGCCGGAAGCCCCGCCTCCTCGAAGATCCGGGCGATGACGACACCGCCGCTCACCGCGGTGCGCGGATCCGGCTTCAGCAGCACGGCGTTGCCGAGCGCCAGCGCGGGGGCCACCGAACGCAGACCGAGGATGAGCGGGAAGTTGAAGGGCGCGATCACGCTGACGACACCGGCGGGGCGGCGCCGGGCGAGCGACCAGCGGGCGTCCTCCGAGGTGAGCACCTCGCCCTGGGGATGGGTCGGCAGCCCGGCGCACTCGAAGCACTCGCCGATCGCCAGACCCGCCTCGAAGGCCGCCTTGGACCGCACCGAGCCGGCCTCGCGCACCAGCCAGTCCTCGATCTCGGCGGCGTGCTCGGTGAACAGCTCCCCCGCGCGGCGCAGCACGGCGGCCCGCCGCTGAGGCGAGGTCGCCGCCCACGCGCGCTGGGCCTCGGCGGCCCGGGCGGCGGCGCGGTTCACGTCCTCGGCCGAGGCCAGGCCCACCGTGCCGAGCCGGTCACCGGTGGCGGGCTCGGTCACCGGCTGCCCGGCGGGGGAGCCCTGCCAGCCGTCGCTGGAGAACTTCCCGCCCCAGACGGCGCTGTCCAGGAGTGTCATCGTCTTCCCTCTCGTCGGGGTCTTCGGTGTGGTGTTGCGAGTCGGTTCAGGAGGGTGTGGTGAGCGCCGTGTCGACCTGGATCAGCCGGGGGTGGTCCGGCGTCTCGGCGAGCGCGGCGCGCAGCTCCGCCACCCCGCCGACGTGCTGGGCGCGGACGCCGTAGCCCTCCGCGATGCGGGTGAAGTCGAGGCCCGGGATGTCGAGGCCGGGCGCGTCCGGCACGCCGAGCAGGCCCCCGAACCAGCGCAGTGCCCCGTACGTGCCGTTGCGCAGCAGGACGACGGTCAGCGGGATCCGCTGCCGCGCGGCCGTCCACAGGGCGGTGATGCCGTAGTTGGCCGAGCCGTCCCCGATCACGCCGACCACCGGTCGGCCGGGCTGTGCCATCGCCACCCCGACCGCACCCGGCAGGCCGAATCCGAGTCCTCCGGCCGCCGGAAAGTAGTAGGAGCCCTGGCGGCGCAGGTCCATCTGGCGCCACCACGCTGCGTTGGTCGACGTCGACTCGACGACGTACGCGGTGTCCTCCGGCATCTCGTCGCGCAGCGCGGCGAAGACCTGCTCGGGATGGAGCCCCGGCCCCTCGGTGGCGAGCGGCTCGGGCACGGGCAGGTAGTCACCCGCACCCGCGGGCGCGCCGGACGCGTCCAGTGACTCCAGGAGTACGTCGATGACGGCACCCGGGTCGGCGACCAGGGCCTCGCCCATCGGCGCCCGTGCCGCGGCGGAGGCGTCCTCGGTCACCTGGATCAGCCGGGTGCCCTCGGGCAGGTACCGGCCGGGCAGGTGCTCGTGGTAGCGGAAGACCGGCGCGCCCAGCACGAGCACCAGGTCGTGGCCCTCGAAGGCCGCCGAGACCGGTGCGATCCCGGCGGGCAGCACGCCCCGGAACTGCGGATGCCGGTTCGGGAACGGCAGCCGGAACTGCGAGGGCGCCGCCCAGACCGGGCCGCCCAGCCGCTCGGCCAGCCGCACCGCGTCGTCGAAGCGGCCGGCCGAGTCGATGTCACCGCCCAGCACGAGCGCGGGGCGCCGGGCCGAGGCGACCTGCTCCACGAGCCACCGGCGCTGCTCGCCGCCGGGCACCGCGGCCCGCAGCACCCGCCGGTCGAGCACGGCCAGGGCGTTGTCGTCGACGTCGGCCGACCAGTCGTCGTACGGCACGGAGAGGTAGGTCGGCCGACGTTGCAGCCGCGCCTCGAAGACGGCCTGGGCGAGCGCACGCGGCACGTCCCCGGCGCAGGCCGGTTCCGCCGCCCAGCCGACCAGCGGTTTCATCAGGGCGGGGGCGTCGACGCTGGCCAGGTTGGCCTCGGGGCCGATGGCGGGGCGCACCTGCTGCCCGGCCACCACCACGAGCGGCGTACGGGAGGCGACGGCGTTCGTCAGGGCGCCCATGGCGTTGCCGGAACCGGAGGCGGCGTGCAGGTTGACCAGCACCGGGCGGCCGGTCGCCTGGGCGTACCCGTCCGCCATCCCGACGACGGCGCCCTCGTGCAGACCGAGGACGTAGCGGAAGCCGTCGGGCAGCTCGGCGAGGAAGGGCAGCTCGTTGGAGCCCGGATTGCCGAAGACGGTGGTGAGCCCCTGGCGCTCCAGGAGTTCGTGGGAGACACGACGCACGGATGGCACGGACGTTCCTTTCGAAGTGACGCGGGACACGCTAGGCACCTCACGACATGGGCACCAATAGATGTTTCGCCACTCCGATATAGAGTTCGTCGATATGGGCACCTTCGATCTCAACCTGGCCCGTGTGTTCGTACTGCTCTACGAGACGGGCAGCGTCACGGCCACCGCCGAGACCCTCCACGTCACGCAGCCCACGGTCAGCTACAGCCTGGGCAAGCTGCGGCGGCACTTCGACGACGAGCTGTTCCGCCGCAACGGACGCGGGCTGACCCCCACCGCCGGCGCACGGCGGCTGTACCTGCCGCTCCAGCGCGCGCTGGCCGAGATCGACGGCACGGTCCGCCAGGGCGACCTCTTCGACGCCGGGAGCATGTCGGGCCGGTTCACCATCGCCCTGTCCGACCTCGGTGAGGCGACGCTGCTGCCGAGGCTCGTGGCCACCGCGCGCAGGCGGGCGCCGGGCGTGTCGTTCACCGTCCGCCCCTTCGACGTGGAGGACGCCGAGGGCCAGCTGCGCCGCGGGGACCTCGACGCGTTCGTGGCCACCCCGGTGATCACCTCGCACCTCACCGTGCGCATCCCGCTCTTCCGCGAGCGCTACGTCCTGATGGTCGCGGCCGACCATCCGCGCGTACGCGGGGACGCGGTCACGCCGGCGGACCTCGCGGCGGAGCACCACGCGACGGTGTTCGGACCGAGCGGCCATGTCACGCCCAGGGCACTGCTGGGCGCGCACGGACTGCTGGAACGGGTGGCCGTGGACGCCACCCGCTTCTCGATGCTGCCCTACCTGCTGGAACAGACCGACCTGGTGGCCATCGTCCCCGAGTACGTCGGCGAGGTCTTCACCGCCTCCCACCGGGTGCGCCTGGTGCGGCTGCCGTTCGAGACCGAACCCATCGAGATCGCCCTGTACGCGCGGCACGAGTCCTCGCGCAGCCCGGCCCAGCGCTGGCTCGTGCAGTTCATGGCCGAGGTGCTGGGCGAGCAGGTGAGCCCGGCCCAGCTGCCGCCGTCGAGCCGTCGTTAGGATCACCGCATGACGGCACCGGAACCCACCATCCTCGCCACCTCGGGCGGGCATCGCGCGGGCGGCCGGACCATGGTGGCCTTCGACGCCCTGGTCCATCACGCGGTGGACCTCTCGGGCGCGCACGGCCGGCGCCCCCGCGTCCTGTACGTGGGCACCGCCATAGGGGACGCGGAGCACTTCACCGCCCGCATGACGGAGGCCGCCCGGGTCGCCGGGTTCGACCTGACGCCGCTGCACCTGTTCCCCATGCCCAACGTCGAGGACGTCGAGGAGACCGTGCTCGACCAGGACGTCGTCTGGGTCATGGGCGGATCGGTGGCCAATCTGCTGGCCGTGTGGCGCGTGCACGGCCTGGACCGGATCATGCGCAGGGCCTGGGAGGCGGGCGTCGTGCTCAGCGGCGTGAGCGCGGGCTCCCTGTGCTGGTTCCGGGGCGGCGCCACCGACTCCTTCGGTCCCGAACTGCGCCCGGTCACCGACGCGTTGGAATTCCTGCCCTACGGCAACGGCGTCCACTACGACGTCGACCCGGGCCGCCGTCCTCTCATCCACCGCCTCGTCGCCGACGGCACCCTCCCGACGGCCCACTGCACGGACGACGGGGTCGGCCTCGTCTACCGCGGCACCGAACTGGTGGAGGCGGTCACCGAAGTCCCGGGCAAGGGCGCCTACGTGGTGGTGCGCGAGGGGGACACCGCGGTGGAGGAGCGGGTCGAGCCGCGGGAGTTGCCCCGCCCGGGTCGCTGACGGGTCGTCGTCCGTGACCGGACCGGCCGGCGCGTCGCGGACTACTCGGCACGCTCGTGATCGATGAACGCGGTGAGCACGTTCACGGTCGCCTCGGGCTGCTCGTCGGGAATGAAGTGTCCGGCCTGCGGGACGACGGCGCCGGTCGCGTTCTCCGCCCACGGGCCGATGGAGGCGGCCATGTCGGGGATCGAGCCGTGGGAGCCGGAGATTCCCAGGACCGGGACGGTCAGGTGCCCTCGTTCGAGAGCGTCGTGATTCCTGCGTGCGGATTCCGCGGCGTCGCGGTAGTAGGCGAGAGACGCCGAAAGGCCTCCCTCGGCCGCGAGGGCGGCGGCGTAATGGTCGATCTCGGCGCCGTCGAAGGTGTCCGGGGACAGAGTCTTGGCCTTCAAGAACCAGTCGACGTAGTCACGCTCGCGGCCGGTGAGCAGGGTCTCGGGCAGTTCGGGCACCAGGTGGAAGGCGAAGTGCCAGGTCTTCCAGGCCCGGTCGGGATCCGTCGGGACGGAGTCCGGCAGGGTGATTCCGGGGATGCCGGCGTCAAGCAGAGCGACACCGTGCAGGCGCTCTTCGTACTTCAGTGCCAGCGAGAAGGCGACCCAGGCCCCGACGTCGTGGGCGACGAGCCAGTACTTCGGCACGTCGAGCGCGGTCAGCGCGGCCTGGACACGCGAAGCGACGGTGTGCGTGTCGTAGCCACCCTGGGGGCGGTCGGAGTGGCCCTGTCCCGGCAGGTCGATCGCGATCACACGGAATCGCCCGGTGAGCCCTGGCATCACCTTTCGCCACGCCCACCAGGTCTGCGGGAACCCGGCGAGCAGCACGACGGTGGGACCGGCCGGCCGGCCGCCTTCCACGGCGTGCAGCCGGATTCCCTCTGCGTCGACCCAGCGATGGGTGAAACCCGCAAGGTCGTACAGCGGCAACCCGGGGACCGGGTTCTGATCGCAGGAGCCGTTCGGGGCTGTGGCGTCGTCGGTCATGCCCTGAGCCTACTGCATCTTGAACTGGTTGGTTCAAGATAGGATGGGCAGGGCCGCGACGACTGGTCCGAGAACGAGGTGCATGCGTGATGGCCGGGAAGAAGCAGTTCGACGTGGACATCGCGCTCGACGCGGCGATGGTCCAGTTCTGGCGGGCCGGATACGCCGACACGTCTCTCGACGACCTCTCCAGGACGACCGGACTGAACCGGAGTTCCATCTACTCCTCGTTCGGCGACAAGGACTCGCTCTACCTGCGCTGCCTGGACCGCTATGCCGCGCGGTACGGAAGCAGGTACGACCAGGCGCTGGCCCGGGCGTCCGAGGAGCCGCTCCGGGCGGTACGGGCGTTCTTCGAAATCACCCTGGAGCGCATCGCCGACCCCGACGTACCTGATGGATGCCTGATCGCCCAGACCGCGATGGCGGCACCGGTGCTCGGCCCCGCCATCGCCGCACGCGCGAACGAAGCTCTGGGCCTTCAGCAGGCGCGGCTGCGGACCGCCTTGAACGCCGCGCAGTTGACCGAGGACGATGCCGACGACTTCGCGGTTCACATGACGGCGGTCAACCAGTCGCTGGCCGTGATGAGCAGGACCGGCGCGAGCCAGAAGCAGCTCCGCACCGTCGTCGACATCAGCCTGAGCGCGCTCTCACGCGCCCTGCACGCCCGGAGCCGGCCGCACGGGAACCGGCCGCTGTCGAGCTGAACCGGCTCCGCCGCGAACGAGACCGCGCTCGCCCTTCGGCGCGTCAGGACCCTGACGCCGCCATCCCGTTGGGCGTCCGCAAGGGGCGTTCGTGTTTGCCACCGCGGTGAGGGGCAAGGCGGTGTCCATGAGCGATCCGAACAAGGACACGAACAAGAAGCCCACCAGCACGCGGACCGCCCAGTCCAAGGCGCGCGGCGCAGCCGAGAAGGCGACCGCGCCCGCCGCACGGGCGGGACAGGCCGCCGCGGGCAAGGCGAGTGACGCCGCCACGACGGCCAGGGCCGGTGCCCAGCGTTCCGTCGACGCCGCCAACGGTGCGGTGCAGACGGCGGCCAAGAGCGTCGCGGCCGGCCGGCAGGCCGTCGTCACCACCTCGGAACAGGTCGCGGCCACGGCGAAGACGGCGTGGACGGTGGTCGCCCAGCGCAAGCTCGTCGCCGTCGGCGTGGGCGCCGGCCTCACCGCCGTGAGCGCCGCCTCCTACGCGGTGGGCCGCCGCGCCGGACGACACGCGCACGGGCCCCTCACCCGCCTCACCGGCGGCCGTATCTGACACCGGACCGCACGCACGGCACCACGCACGGCACCACTCCGCGGACAAGGGAAGATGGGACCCGCGAGCGAAGTCCCGACCTACGCGGAGGAGTGGGCGCATGCAGCACGACCGAGCCGGGAAGCCGGCCGGCCCCGAGGACCTGATCGACGTCGCCCGGCTGGTGACGGCGTACTACGCCCTGCACCCGGACCCCGGCGAACCCGCCCAGCGCGTGGCCTTCGGCACGTCCGGGCACCGGGGCTCGTCGCTGGCGGCGGCGTTCAACGACGACCACATCGCCGCCACCAGCCAGGCCATCTGCGAGTACCGCTCGGCACAGGGCACCGACGGCCCGCTCTTCCTGGGCGCCGACACCCACGCCCTGTCCGAGCCCGCGAGGGTCACCGCACTGGAGGTGTTCGCCGCCAACGACGTGACCGTCCTCGTCGACAGCGCGGACGGCTACACCCCCACCCCGGCGGTCTCCCACGCCATCCTCACCCACAACCGGGGCCGCACCTCGGGCCTCGCCGACGGCGTGGTCGTCACCCCCTCGCACAACCCGCCCGCCGACGGCGGCTTCAAGTACAACCCGCCGAACGGCGGCCCCGCGGGCTCGGACGCCACCTCCTGGATCCAGGACCGGGCCAACGAGATCATCGCGGCCGGACTGAAGGACGTACGGCGCATCCCGTACGCGCGGGCGCTCGCCGCCCCCGGCACCGGCCGCCACGACTTCCTCGACGCCTACGTCCGCGACCTGCCCAGCGTCCTGGACCTCGACGCGATCCGCTCGGCCGGCGTACGCATCGGCGCGGACCCGCTGGGCGGCGCCTCCGTCGCCTACTGGGGCCGGATCGCCGAGCAGCACCGCCTCGACCTGACGGTGGTCAACCCGCTCGCCGACCCGACCTGGCGGTTCATGACGCTCGACTGGGACGGCAAGATCCGCATGGACTGCTCCTCGCCGTACGCGATGGCCTCCCTCATCGAGCAGCGCGACCGCTTCACCATCGCCACGGGCAACGACGCCGACGCCGACCGCCACGGCATCGTCACCCCCGACGGCGGTCTGATGAACCCCAACCACTACCTCGTGACCGCGATCGCCTACCTCTACGCCCATCGCACCGACTGGCCGGCCGACGCGGGCATCGGCAAGACGCTGGTGTCCTCCGGCATGATCGACCGGGTCGCCGCCGACCTCGGCCGCCGCCTGGTCGAAGTGCCCGTGGGCTTCAAGTGGTTCGTGGACGGACTGGTCGACGGCTCCCTCGGCTTCGGCGGCGAGGAGTCCGCCGGGGCGTCGTTCCTGCGCCGGGACGGCTCCGTGTGGACCACCGACAAGGACGGCATCATCCTCGCGCTGCTCGCCTCCGAGATCACCGCCGTCACCGGGAAGACACCCTCCGAGCACTACGCCGCGCTCACCGCCCGGTTCGGCGACCCCGCCTACGCCCGCATCGACGCCCCCGCCACCCGCGAGGAGAAGGCCCGCCTGGCCAGACTGTCCCCGGCCCAGGTCACCGCCGACACCCTCGCCGGGGAGCCGGTCACCGCCGTCCTCACCGAGGCACCCGGCAACGGTGCCGCCATCGGCGGCATCAAGGTGACCACCGAGAACGCCTGGTTCGCGGCCCGCCCCTCCGGCACCGAGGACGTCTACAAGATCTACGGCGAGTCCTTCCTCGGCGCGGACCACCTCCGCCAGGTGCAGGACGAGGCCAAACTCGTCGTCCTCGGCGCCCTGGGCGGCTGACACCGCGGCCCCGACGCCGTACGTCGGTCCCCGGGCCGGTCAGCCGCGGCCGGCCCGGGGCAGTGCCACGGTCAGCCCGCGGATCTCGTAACCGTCGATGGCCTCCCGGAAGGCGACGCGCGGCGCACCGCTCATCCGGACGCCGTCGAGGGCGAACAGGCGGCTGAGGAACACGTCGGTCTCCAGCAGGGCGATGTGCGCCCCGGGGCACCGGTGCGGCCCGTCGCCGAAGGAGAGCCCCGCGCCGACCGCCCCGGCGCGCTCCGGGCGGACGAGCAGCGGGTCCTCGCCCACTGCCCTCGGGTCCGCGTTGGCGTCGTCCAGATGGACCTCGACGTACTCGCCGGGGCGCACCGTCACCGGCCCGTCGGGGCCGGACAGCTCCACCGGCTCGGTCGCCCGCCTGCGCAGGCTCCCGATCACGGGCTCCAGCCGCAGCAGCTCCTGGAGCACGGCCAGACGCCCGGGCTCGTCCGCCGACCGGTAGTGGCCGAGCAGTTCCGCGTCCGAGAACAGGTGCCAGGCGGCCAGGCACACGAACTCGCGCGTGGTGACCATGCCCGCCGCGGCGAAGGTCAGGCACTCGCCGAGGATCTCGACGTCCGAGCAGCCCTCCGCGATCAGGTGGGAGATCAGGTCGTCGTGCTCGCGGCGGCGGTGCGCGCGGACGGCGGGGCGCACGTCGGCCAGGTGGATGCGCAGCCAGTTGGTGTTCTGCCGCACCAGCCAGTACAGGCCCCGGACACTGGTCAGTCCCGGCTCGCCGAACTCCTGAGGGAAGAACCGCTCCAGCCTGCGGCGGATGCCGGGCCTGCTGTACCGAAGCCCGACGACCTCGCTCACCACGCCGACGGCCAGCCCGAAGGCGAGGTCGGACAGCGGGGCCTCGCCGGCCGCGCGCAGGACGGCCAGCTGCTCCTCGGCGATCCGGACCATCGGCTCGCGGTAGTGCTCGTCCACCCGGCGGGGAGTGAAGTAGCGGGCGGTCTGCCTGCGGT
Source organism: Streptomyces sp. NPDC001599 (assembly GCF_042893535.1). NCBI lineage: Bacteria > Bacillati > Actinomycetota > Actinomycetes > Kitasatosporales > Streptomycetaceae > Streptomyces > Streptomyces sp. NPDC001599. Next base: position 7,626 of record NZ_JBIAVA010000021.1, on the reverse strand, counting down.
GCTCCCGGTGCTCGGGGCCGTCCCGGTAGAGCACGGGCCGGCGGACCCGCGGCGGGAGCTTCTCCACCGTCTCGATGCCGAGACCGGCCTGCACGGTGCCGGGACCGCGCAGCAGCGCCCGCGCGACGGCGAAATCGTGCACCTGCCAGGTCCCGTCGGCCGTCCGGTCGACCGGGCACGCAGGCCCGGTCCGTCCCCGGTCGGCCTTCCGCGCCGAGATCCCTTCGCCCTGCACCACGTGGCCACCCCCACTCCGGCCGTGCGGCCCCGGCGGCCACCCGGCTCGACGACGTGGTCAACAGGATCGGCCACCCGCGCGACGCCGGCCAGCCCCCGAATCCGCCGAGTCGGGCGGTGCCGGAATCCGGCCTCCGGCCGCACACGTGCCGGGCCGGACGGCCCGGAAACCGGGTGCGCCGTCCGCGCCGCCGTGGGAGGCTCCGCCGGTGGACCGTCAACAGATCTCCCGACTCGCCCATGCCGACCATCCGATCGCGGCACCGCTCGACGACGACTCGGTACGCCGGCTCCTCGCCCGCGCGGTCCCGGGCGACGGTGCGCGCGTCCTCGACCTGGGCTGCGGCGGCGCCGAGTGGCTGCTGCGGGCCCTCGCCGAGCATCCGCGTCTCACGGCCGAGGGCGTCGACGTCTCCGCGAGCGCGCTCGACCACGCCCGCGAGGCCGCGGCCCGGCTCGGGGTGGCGGACCGTCTGACGCTGCACCATGGGAACGCCGCGCGGTTCGCCGCCCCGCACCGCTTCGACCTGGTCCTCTGCGTCGGCTCCACGCACGCGTTCGGCGGCCTGTCCGCCACCCTCGCCGCCGCACGCGAGCACCTGGCGTCCGGCGGACGTGTCCTGGTCGGCGACGGTTTCTGGGAACGCGAGCCGTCGCCCGAGGCCGTCGACACGCTCGGTGACCTGGAGGATCTGCCGACCACCGTGGACCGGGTCGTCGCGGACGGCTGGACGCCCGTGGGCGGTCACATCAGCACCCGCCGGGAACTCGACGACTACGAGTGGGCCTGGACCGGGACACTGGCCGCGTGGGCCCTGGACCACCCCGCCGACCCCGACCGCGGGCAGGCACTGGAGACGGCCACCGCCCACCGTGACGGGTGGCTGCGGGGCTATCGGGACTGCCTGGGTTTCCTCTGCCTGGTCCTGCGTCCGACGGACGCCTGACGCCTGCGCGCCGCACGACTCCGTGGGGCGGGTGATGTTTCCCGTATTCGGGGGTAGACGGGTCGGCGTAACGGTCAAGGCTCAGGAAGAGGGCGGATCGGATGGACGGGGCTGCCCACACGGGGGACCGGCGCGGAGACGGGTCGGTCAAGGTTTCGGCGGAGTACCAGGGCATGCCCGGCGACATCGCCAGGGGCCGGGAACTGGCCCGGCGGTTTCTGGCACGCGTGCGCGCGGCGCAGGGTGCCCCGGTGTCCGACCGCGCGGTGGAAGTGGTGCAACTGGTGGTCAGCGAGCTGCTGACGAACGCCTGCAAATACGCGCCGGGCCCCTCGCTGGTCGATCTCGAACTGGCGGAGGACCGGGTGGAGGTCACGGTGTGGGACAGCGAACCGGTGCTGCCCGTGCCCGGGCCCGCGGACCCCGGCCGGGTCGGCCGGCACGGGCTGGAGATCGTCATGGCGGTCTGCGAGAGCTTCGAGGTGCACCGGGAACCGGTCGGCAAGCGCACGAGGGCCGCAGTCGGACTCGCCGACGATCTGAGCGGCACCGCCACCCTCGGCCACCCGGCCTGACCCACGCGGCCTGACCCATCCGGCCTGACCCATCCGGGAAGCGCACCCCGTGCGCGGCGACCGCCCCCCGGGGGGAGCGACGGCTGCCTGCGCCGGCGGAGACTGGCCGTGACGCGCCACCGGCCGTGCGCGGTGGCGGCCCCGTCCCGCGCGGCGGCGGCACGACGCCGTTCACCGCCCGCCCCCCGCTACAGCGCGCCGGGCCGGTGGTCCCGGGACCGGAGGCGGTACACGACGGAGCGGCGCAGGGGGCCCTCGGGGATCTCCGGGTCGTCGAAGTCGTCGGCCGGGTCGTAGGTCATGCCCAGGCGGTCCATCACCGCCCGCGAGCGCAGGTTGCCGGCCGCGGTCACCGCGAGGACCTCCGGCAGCCCGAGTTCCTCGAAGGCGTGGGTCACCGCGGCCCGCCCGGCCTCGGTGGCATAGCCGTGCCCCCAGGCCGCACGGGCCAGGCGCCAGCCCGCCTCCACCCCGGTGAACGGCATGCCGTCCTCCACGGGATCGAGCCCGGCGAAGCCGATGAACTCGCCGGTGGCGGCGATCTCCACCGCCCACCAGCCCCACCCCCGCCGGTCGAGGTCGGCCTGGAAGCCGGTCACGGACGCCTCGCTCTGGGCCCGGGTCAGGACCTCGGGGAAGTACTCGCGGACCACCGGGTCGGCGTTCATCGCCGCCCACGGGTCCAGGTCGGACGCCCGCCAGTCGCGGAGCACGAGACGATCGGTTCGAAGTTCGGACATCACGTGAACGTACGGGACGCGGGCCCGGCCGAGCGACCGGATTACGCACCCGCGACCGTCCCCCTCGGCCGTGCGGAGCGGTTCATCACCGCCCCCTGGGGAACCTGGCGGGATGGACGGCATCGGAAGGCTGTGAGGGTCGTGACATCACGCTGGGCGGGCCACCAGGACGGCGAGGAACCAGGGCACGGCGCGGCGGACGAGACGCACGGCGCGGCGGACGGGGCGCACGGCGTGCAGGAGCCCGTGGAGCCCGACTTCTCCCGCGCCGTCCTGCGCGCTCTTGGCGCCGGCGTCCTCACCCTCGGCCCCACCGCCCGGATCACCTCGGTCAACCCCTGGGCCGAGCAGCTGCTGGGACGGTCGGAGCAGGAGATGCTCGGGCACGACGCACACGACCTCCTGCACCGGCACGCCGACGGCAGCACCGTGCCGCGCGAGCGGTGCGCGCTGCGCCGCCCGCTGCACGGGGTACCCGCCGAGGAGGGCAGCGACGAGTTCTTCCAGCGGTCCGACGGCACCACGGTCCCCATCATCTGGGCCACCACCCCCCTCGTCCGCGACGGACGGCAGGAGGGGCTGGTGCTCGTCTTCCACGACTTCAGCCTGCACCGCAGCGCCGCCGAGGAGACCGAGGCGCGGACCACCGCCCTGGAGGCACTCACCGCCCAGCTGCACCTGGTCGCCGAGATCTCCACCGTGCTGGTCCCCACCGAGCGCACCTCCACCACCCTCCGCCGGCTCGTGCGGCTGCTGGTGCCGGAACTGGGCCAGTGGGCGGCGGTCGACGTCTACCCGGGCCAGTCGGACCTGCTCGAACGGGTGGCGGTACGCAGCAGCACGCGGCCGGACCGGGCCAGACCCCTGCGCGGGCCCATGACCTCGCTGCCGGACCAGGCCCGCGCCGCGCTCACCCTGCTCATCAAGGGCGACCGGCCCGTCCTGCTGAAGGCCGACGACCTGTTCCGCGACCCGGAGCACCCGCTCGCCGCCACCCACCGGGTGCTGTTCGAACGGCTCGGCGGCCACGCGGCCGTCGCCATCCCCCTGCGCACCCGCCAGCGGTCCTACGGCATTCTGACGGTGGGCCGCGCCGGGGAGAGCCCCGCCCACACCCAGGCCGAGGTCGCCCTGCTGGCGGACATCGGCCGCCGCGTGGGACTGGTTCTGGACAACGCCCGGCTCTACCACGAGCAGCAGAACGTCGCCGAGACCATGCAGCGCCAGCTCCTGACCCCGCTTCCGCAGGTCGACCACCTGAGGATGGCCGCCCGCTACTGGCCCGCCGAGAGCGCCATGGAGGTCGGCGGCGACTGGTACGACGCCTTCCTCCTCGGCGACGGCGTGATGGCCCTGGTGATCGGGGACGTCGTCGGACACGATCTGCAGGCCGCCGCCCACATGGCCGAGGTCCGCAACATGCTGCGCGCCCTGGCCTGGGACCACCAGGAGCCGCCCAGCGTGATCATGCGCCGTCTGGACGAGGCCGTGACCAACACCAGCGACGCGCCCATGGCCACCCTCGTCTTCGCCCGCGTCGAAGGGGCCGAGGGCGGCCCCTGGCGGCTGCACTGGGTGAACGCCGGCCACCCGCCGCCCCTGCTGGTCACCCGGGACGGCACGACGCGTTTCCTGGAGGGCGGCCACGGGCCGCTCATCGGCATGAGCGCCACCCTGCGCCTCGGCCTGAACTGGCCGGACACGCGCGAGGAACTCCCGCCGGAGAGCATCCTCCTGCTCTACACCGACGGCCTGGTCGAGAGCCGCGACCGTCCCATCGACGTGGGCATGGACCAGCTCCGCCACCATGCCGGCGTACTGGCCCGGCGGGCGGACAGGTGGAGCGTCGACGACTTCTGCGACGAACTGCTGGCGCGCATCGCGCCCCGCGGGGACGACGTCGCCCTGCTCGCCCTGCGCCTGCCCGCCGCAGGCATGGGCGCGCCCGGCGACACCGAGCCGCCCCCGCCGCCCCAGTCCGGGCAGAGCGAGGCCACCCCCGACCGGGCCGCTCCCGGCTCCCTGCGCCAGGAGGCCGAGGTGCAGGACCCGACCCATGTGGACCCGGAGGAGTAGCGGGCCCCGGGCGTGCGCAGGCGGGGGGTGACAGGTCGTCGCGGAGTGACACCCCGTCCGGACCGGCCCAACTCCACCGCGGCCCGGACCAGTTCGCGGCCCGGCGGGAAGCGGGCCCGGCACCCGAACGGGCGGCGTGTTCACCCGGCTGAGCGCCTTGAGTGGTGCGAGACGGACGGCTGGCTGACGGTGATTCACGTCGGGGCCGGGTCACCTCAGCTGACGAAGCACCAGCTGCCCGGCCGTGACGGAAGGAACCACAGATGCGTTCTGCTCGGATGCTCCTGACCACGGCGGCGGCCTCGGCCGTCTTCGTCCTCGGTGCTCCCGGCGCCTACGCGGCGGCCGGCGGCGACTGGGACCACGACGACTCTTCCTACAGCAAGGAGCACGACAACGGAAGCAAGCACGACGAGCCGCGTGGCGGCATGCACACCGGCGGTGGCGCGCTGGCCGCGGTGAGCGAGGGCGACTGGGACCACGAGGACGCGTCCTCCGGCAAGGAGCACGACAACGGAAGCAAGCACGACGAGCCGCGTGGCGGCATGCACACCGGCGGCGGTGCGCTGGCCGCGGTGAACGAGGGCGACTGGGACGGCGGCGGCCGCGAGTCCAAGGAGGGCGGCTCGCAGACCTACCAGCAGGACGAGGGCGAGAGCTCCAGGGGCGGCGGCGAGCACGAGAAGCCGCGCGGCGGCATGCACACCGGCGGTGGCGGACTGGCCACGCCCACCACGACCGCGGGCGGGCTCGCCGTCCTGGCCGTCGCCGCGACCGGCCTGTACGCCGTCCGACGCAAGAAGTCGGCTCACGGAGTGGCGTAAGCCGTGCCGGGCGCCATAGCAGCCGGGCCGCCACCCAGGAACCACGGGGCGGCCCGGCTCGCCCCCTCCGCACCTCGTGTCCGTCCCGCCGCCGTGTCCCAGTGAGGTCGTCCCCGATGTCAGTCCCCCCTTCCGCACCCGCCCCGGCCGACGACGAGACGACGACCGGTCAGGGCTCCCGCTCCGGCCTGATGGTGCTGTGCGCCGTGGCCCTGCTGATCCTGGCGGTGAGCCTGGTCGGCGGCAACGACACGTCCGCCGACTCCTCCCGCCCCCCGCTGCCCGCGCACCCCGGCACCACCGCCTCGTCCGCCCCGCCCGCGACCGGCGCGGCCGACTCCGCCCTGCCCCGCTCGAAACCGGTGCGCCTGCTGATCCCGGAGATCTCCGTCGACGCCCCCTTCACCGACCTCGCCATCGGCGACAAGGGGCAGCTCCAGCCGCCGCCGGCCGGCGACACCAACCTCGTCGGCTGGTACGCCAAAGGCGCCTCGCCCGGCGAGAAGGGCACCTCGATCATCGCCGGACACGTGGACACCAAGACGTCGGCCGCCGTCTTCGCCCGCCTCGACCAGCTCGACAAGGGCGACAAGTTCCAGGTCCGGCGCGCGGACGGGCGCAAGGCGACCTTCGTGGTCGACAGCCTGGAGACCTTCGCCAAGGACGAGTTCCCGAGCGACCGCGTCTACGGCGACGCCGACCGGCCCGAGGTGCGACTGATCACCTGCGCGGGCGACTACGACCACAAGGTCAAGGACTACACGGACAACCTGGTCGTCTTCGCGCATCTCGCCTGAGGCACCGTGCCGGTCACCCGCGCAACGCACACGAGTCGCGCGCCGTCGGGGCCCGGCACAGGATCGAGGCAAGCCGGCGTCGCATCACCGCGGCCGACGTTCAGTTCCGCCCCCGCGAAGGAGATGTGCGCAGGATGACCACCACGTCCACCCCTGCTCCCGAACCGATCGCTTCCGAACCGCTGACGCGACAGCTGTCGCACCAGGTCTCCCAGTCCGTGTTCGACGGCTCCCGGCTGCGGGTCGTCCTGCTGGTGGAGGTCTACGACGGAGCCCAGCAGCAGTTCCTCGAGACGTACGAGAACCTGCGCAGCCACGTCGAGTCCGTCCCCGGGCACATCGGCGAGCAGCTGTGCCAGTCCATCGAGAACCCCTCCCAGTGGCTGATCACCAGCGAGTGGGAGAGCGCGCCGCCGTTCCTGAACTGGGTGAGCAGCGAAGAGCACGTGCGGATGGTCAAGCCGCTGCACAGCTGCGTGCGCGACACCCGGTCGCTCCGCTTCCACGTGGTCCGCGAGACCGGCCACCCGTCGACCGGCGCCGATCCCGACCGGGGCGGACTGCAGGCCGCGCCCCGCGTCGGCGACGGCGTCATCCGGCACGCGCTCACCTTCACGGTGAAGCCGGGCAGCGAGGAGGCGGTCGGCAAGATCCTCGCCGACTACGCCTCTCCCGAGCCGCGGGTCGACGACACCACGCGCCTGTGCCGCACGTCCCTGTTCCTGCACGGCAACCGCGTGGTGCGGGCCATCGAGGTGCGCGGCGACCTGCTCGCGGCCCTGCGGCACGTGGCCGAGCAGCCCGAGGTGCGGGCCGTCGAGGAGGCCATCAATCCGTACCTGGAGCAGGACCGGGACCTCGGCGACCCGGAGTCCGCCCGGGTGTTCTACACGCGGGCGGCGCTGCCCGCCGTCCACCACGTGACGGCGGGGGAGGAGCGGGACCTGGCGCAGCGGCACGCGCTGTCGTACCCGGCCCGTCCGGGCTGCGGCATGCGGCTCGCCCAGTTGCTCGCCGAGCGCGACGAGGCGGCGGCCAGGGATCCGCGCAGCCCGGTCCTGTGCAGCACCATCTTCCAGCGCGACGACGTCGTGGTGCGACTGGTCGATGTACGGGGAGACCTCCATGAGGGCGATCCCGCGGTGACCCTCGGCCTTCCGGACCCCGGCCGGGTGTCCGAGCTGACGACCCTTCTGGACGGTTTCACCGACGCCGGTTCCCCGACCGGCGGCGGACTCGTCCGCGCGCTGGAGGGCGCCCGGATGGAGCTGGTCACCGACCGGCGTGCGCCGGACGCCTGACCGGTCCCCGCCCACGCGGCGGGGGGGGGGGGGGCCCCCCCGCGGGGGGGGGGGGGCCCCCGGGGGGGGGCCCCCCGGGGGGGGGGCGGCAGCCCCCGAGGGCGCGGCGGGGGGGGGGCCGGGGGCGGG
>NZ_JBIAVA010000020.1:0-125493 GCF_042893535.1 Streptomyces sp. NPDC001599 | reverse complement strand
AACCGGTACTCATCCACCACGTCACCGGTATTACGCACCCTCAGGCGCACACGCGTACTACTGCCGGGGTCCACAGTCGCGGACGCGGGCTCCAGCGAAGTCCACAGGCTCACACGCCGACGCTACGGGCGATCCGATGGAGCGTCAGGTCCCCTCGGGGCAAAGGGCGTTGCCCCAAAGGGCCGCTCGTGCGGGGCGCCGGGACTACTCCGCGCCCTCCACGTCGTCCGCGACCGCCCGCTGGGCGACGAGGGACGGGGCGGTGGTGTGCCCGGCCTTGAAGGCCGCTCCGTCGTTCACCGCCGCGACCTCGGAGCCCTGGCCCGGGTCGGTGACGGCGGGGCTGCCGCCGCTCCCGCTGCCCGTCTCCGTGATTCCCCGGCTGTTCTTGTCGAGGTGGCTGGCCTCGTGGGCGAGGATCTCCTCGTTGCCGATGGCGGACGGGCCGAGGAACACGTCCATACCGATCGTCATGGCCTCGGCCCCCATCGCCGCCGTCGCACGCTGGGCGACCGGGCCCGTGTGCATGCGGGCGCCGGCGAGGGCGGGATTGTCGTAGAACGGCACAGCCTTGTTGAGGAAGGAGCCGGGGAGCGTCGAACTGGGCGACTCCTTGGCCTCCTGCAGGAGCTGGTGCTGCCCCTCCGGGCTCCGGTCGTCGATCCCGTCGTGCCCGCAGCCCGCGCCGTGCTGGTGCGCGTCCGAGTCGATGCTGCGCTGGACGGTGTGGCCGCAGCCGAGGCCGTGCTGGTGTGCGTCCCGGGCGACGACCCGCTGGACGGCGGCGTTCCCGGCGGAGCTCTGCAGCGCCAGGACCGTCGCCTGGGTCATCGGCGCTCCGCGCACGCCGGTGGTGGGCGCGGGGGTGACCCGCTGCGGAGCGCGGCCGCCCCGGGCGGCCTGCTGGTCGGCGGCTTCCTCGTGCGCGCGCACCATGCGCTCCCTTCGACACCGGACGTGTGACCCTCAGCCTTACCGGAACTTCCCCGCCACCGGCAGGTCTACGCGGGCAACCCCGGGGGCAACGGCCCCCGGGGTTGCGTCCGGACCCGGCAAGCGGCACTCAGAGCGAAGCGAGTTGCTTGGCGATCGCCTCTTCCCATTCCGTCTGCTTCTCGGGGTCGTTGAGCGAGTCCAGCCACTCCTTTTCCTTCTGGTTGTGGTCATCCGGGCCGCACTTGAGCTCCTTGAGGAACTCACGTGCCTCGTCCCGGATGTCCTGGGGAACGTTCTTGCCCGCCGGCACGGCCGGTCCGGCGGCGACCGCGTAGATCTCCTGCGCCCTGAGCTGCCGCTTCCCCTGCTTGATGGAGTGCGTCACCGTGACCGCCTCCTTCCAGGCGTCACGCCTCCTGCCCCGCCTGCTCGTGCCGTCCTTGGACATCCTCGACGCCTCGGACGTCTCGGGCTCCTTGGACTCCTCGCTTCCCTCCTGGGCCGGCGTGGTGCGGGCGTAGCGGTCCGGCTGCCGTACCGAGATGTAGCGCTTGTTGGCCTTCTTCACGCTCTTCTTGAGGGCGAGGCCGCCCAGGAACCCCGCCGTCAGACCGCCCGCGACGCCAGGAGCGACACCGCCGGTGACCGCACCCGTGGCTGCGGCGATCGCCACGGCACCTGCTGCGATGCGCGCGAGGTTGCCCGTCAGGTTGGCGAAGCGGTGCCCCAGTTTCCACTTCTTCTTGTGCACCACGTATTCGCGTGCGGCGGCCATCTGCTCCCGCACCTCTGTCCTGAGGTTTTCGACGCGGGCCTGCTGGTCCTCGACGGCCTTCAAGCCGTCCTCCGAGTCCCCAAGTCCGGAGGCCCTCTCGGCCAGGCCGACGCTGGCCCTCCCCAGGTCGTCCAGGACGTCCTGGAGCTTTCGGTCGCGCTTCGCGGCCACGTCGTCGAAGTGGTTCTTCAACTTCTTGCGCTGGGCGTGGGTGTTCTTGATGACCATGCTGTCGCGGCCCACGTGGATGGCCGAGAACGAGATGGTGAGGGCACCGCCGGCATCTGCGAGCGCGGCCGTCCCCGCCAGGTCTCCGGCAGCCTTCGTGCCCGTGTTGGCGATCTTCAGGACGTCGTTGGCGGCCATCTGGGAGCTGCTCGCCAGACCGAGGGGCTTGCCCACATAGTTCTTTCGATGCGCATGGGAGGCCGGGCCCGACTCATGGCGCTTGCCGGCCGCATCCTTGATCGCCGCGATGTCGTTCACGGTCCCGGTCACGTCGCTGACGAGGTTGATGGGGTTCTCGACGCTCTGCTGGATCACAGTGTCGTGCGCCGTCCCGTGGTCCCCGTGCTTCATCGATGCCGACTGGACCGTCGCCCCGGGCGGCGCACTGCCGCGGAGAACCACGGTGTCGGGGACGTCGGCCCACGGCTTGGTCTTGGCGGAGGCCTTCTTGGCCCCGTGCCCGACACCGTCGGCCGCGCGCGCGACACCGTTGCGCGAGGACCCATCCGTCTTCTCGGCGCCGGCCGGTTCCTTCTCCTTGGCCGCCTTCTCCTTGGCCGCCTTCTCCTTGGCCTCCTTCTCCTCGGCCGCCTTCTTCTCCGCGGCCTTCTTCTCGGTCTCCTTCGCCGCGGCCAGTTCCGTCCTCGCCGTGTCCTCGGCCGTCCCGTGACGCAGCTGCCCCTGCGCCGCGGCCGCCGCGCGCTGCCGGGCGTCGGCGGCCTCTCGTCCAAGGCGTGTCAACGCGGCGAGGGCGGCTTCGTGCTCCGTCTGCTTCTCCCCCGCGGTCTTCGCGTACCCGGCCGCTTCGGCCTGGGCCTTCTCGGCCTTGTCCTGTGCGTCCTTCGCAGTTCTACCGTGGCCGGCCGCCGCCTGCTCGGCGGTTTCGCGTGCCTCCGTCGCTGCCTTGGCCTCGCGGTCCAGCTTCTTCGCCAGTTCCGCGGATTCCCTCGCGCTCTCGTTGGCCTCGTCCCGGAGCCGGGCGGCCTCCTCCTGGCCCTCTTCCGCCTCCTTCTGCGAGGCACCGGCTCCTTCGGCCTCTTCGTTCCTCTGCTTCGCCGCTTCCTTGGCCGCCTTCACCTTCTTCAGCGCGTCGGCCAGTTCGACGGTCCGCTTCCTCATGGCCGTCGCGAACTGCTCCTCGGACTCCGCCTCGACCTCGGCCTCGGCTGCCTGCTCCTGCGCCTTGTCCTCGACGTCCCCCGCCTTGCGCGCCGTATCGTCGGCGGCCTTCAGCTGCGCCGCGGCCTCCTCCGCCTGGCGGGAGAACCGACGCACCCTTTCCTCGGCCTCCGCCTGACTTTTCCGGGCCTGCTCGATCGTTGCCGAGAGTTGGGCCACCAAGTCCGCCGCGTCCTTCCGCCTCTGCTCGGCGGCCTCGGCCTCCTTCGCGAACCCATCCGCCTGCTTGCGAGCTTCTTCGGCCGCCGCGCCCTTCTCCTTCTCGGTCTCGCCGTGCCTCCCGGCCTCCGCAAGGGAGCTTCGCTGCCTCTTCGTCGCCGCGTTCGCCTCGCCCGTGGCGTCTCGCGCCCGTTCGAGCGAATCCTGCTCTCCCCGCTTCGCGTCCCCGACTTCCCGCTCGAGCGCGTCCGCCTTGTCCCGGGCGTCCGACTCCTTCTTGCGTGCCTCGATCGCCGTCCCGGTCAGGTTCCGCACCTCGGCCACGGCGTCCGCCCGTGCCCCTGAGGCGTCCGAGACCTTCTTCTTCTGCTCCGCCACCTCGTCCACGGCCGCCTGCCGCTCGGGCTCCGTCACCGGTGTGATCCGCAGATCGTCCGGCGTCGACGAGGTCGTCGCCCGTTCCGGTGCCGGGGCCTTGGAGAGCTGTGCGGTACCGGCCGCGCGCTGGATCGCCGAGGTCACGGCCCGGTTCCCCGCCGCGGCCTGCAGCGAGGCCAGGGGCGGTGATTGACGTGCCTGCGGGCGGGCCGGAGCCGGAGCGGCCCCGGCCGGGCGGTGTCTCTGCGTCTGGTTCAAGCGGTCCGGCACGGACGATCCCCTCCTGACACCCAGTCACCGTCCCCGTCCCACGCGGGGCAGCGCCCCGGTGCGGCGGGACGGCGCGCCCCGGAACGGGGCTCGATCGCAAGATGACATCCTGGCGAACTGACAGTCGACACAAGATGTTGAATCAGAAACGCCGGGCGTCCGCCAGGGGTCTTCGGGGGGAAGTGCCGGCAAGCGGCGGGAGTCTGCCCCAAGGGGCACGACCAGGGGCAAGGAACGTGCCCCTGCTCCGGCCCCCGGGGACGTTTCGGCGTCGGCAACGCGCGCGTGAGGCTGAGGGGCGTCCTGTCTCGTACCCCGAGGAGAGCAGAGCATGCCGTCCTACCTGTCGCCCGGCGTCTACGTCGAGGAGGTGGCCAGCGGCTCGCGCCCGATCGAGGGAGTGGGCACCTCGGTGGCGGCCTTCGTCGGTCTCGCCCCGACCGGCCCGCTGAACGAGCCCACGCTGGTGACCAACTGGACGCAGTACGTCGCGGCCTTCGGTGACTTCACCGGCGGGTACTACCTCGCGCACTCCGTCTACGGGTTCTTCAACAACGGCGGCTCGGCCGCCTACGTCGTCCGCGTCGGCGGCTCGGCCGAGGACGCCGCCGCCGACGGTTCGGTCAACGGCGCCGCCGCCCCCGCGGCCGTCACCGGCAGCACCGCCAAGGCGCTGCCCGCCGCCGAGCCCAAGCAGCTCGGCACCTTCGCCGTGACGGCCACCGCGTCCGGCCAGAGCGGCCCGCTGACCGTCGAGGTCGCCGACCCCGAGGGCGAGGGCCCCGCCGAGCGCTTCAAGCTGATCGTCAAGGACGGCGACAAGCCGGTCGAGACCTTCGACGTGAGCGCCAAGAAGGGCAACCGCTCCTACGTCGTCACCCAGGTCAAGGAGCGCTCCAAGCTCATCACCGTGACGGAGGCCGCGCCGTCCGCGCAGCTGGTCCGGCCGGAGAACCAGACCCTGACGCTGCCCGCGCCGCCGTCCGCCGCCCCCGCCGTCCCGGCCGGGCAGGCCGAGAGCGCGCACCCCGGCCCCGCCCAGTACCTCGGCGACTCCTCGGACCGCACCGGTTTCGGCGGTCTGGAGGCGATCGACGAGATCTCCATGGTCGCGGTGCCCGACCTGATGGCCGCCTACCAGCGCGGTGCGATCGACCTGGAGGCCGTCAAGGCCGTCCAGCTCGGCCTCATAGCCCACTGCGAGCTGATGGGCGACCGCGTCGCGATCATCGACCCGCCGCCCAGCCAGAACGCCCGCCAGATCCGCGTCTGGCGCCAGGAGACGGCCGGCTACGACTCCAAGTACGCGGCCCTGTACTACCCCTGGATCAAGTCCTTCGACCCGGCCACCGGCCAGTCCCGCCTGGTCCCGCCGAGCGGCCACGTCGCCGGCATCTGGGCGCGCAACGACTCCGAGCGCGGCGTGCACAAGGCCCCCGCCAACGAGGTCGTCCGCGGCGCCGTGGACCTGGAGCTGCAGATCACCCGCGGTGAGCAGGACCTGCTCAACCCGATCGGCGTCAACTGCATCCGGTCCTTCCCGGGCCGCGGCATCCGCGTCTGGGGTGCGCGCACCCTCTCCTCCGACCCGGCGTGGCGCTACCTGAACATCCGCAGGTACTTCAACTACCTGGAGGAGTCGATCCTGATCGGCACCCAGTGGGTGGTGTTCGAGCCGAACGACCACAACCTCTGGGCCCGCATCCGCCGGAACGTCTCCGCGTTCCTGGTCAACGAGTGGCGCAACGGCGCCCTCTTCGGCCAGAGCCCCGACCAGGCCTACTACGTCAAGTGCGACGAGGAGACCAACCCGCCGGAGTCCGTCGACCTCGGCCGGGTCGTCTGCGAGATCGGCATCGCGCCGGTCAAGCCCGCCGAGTTCGTCATCTTCCGGCTCGCCCAGTTCTCCAGCGGCGGCGGCGAACTGGACGAGTAGGCGGATCGCGCCCCCGCCCTTGTCCCACATCCTCTAGAAGGACTGCGAACTCATGTCTCTCCCCAAACCAGAAGACGTACTCGTCGCACCGAATTTCGGTATCCAGATCGACGGTGTGATGGTCGAGTACCTCAACTCGGTGTCCAACCTGCAGATCGAGCAGGACGTCATCAGGTACCAGCAGAACCAGGGCACGACCGGCCGCAACAACGTCACCCTGATGCCGGGCGTGGCCAAGGACGGCTCGGTCCAGGTCGAACGCGGTATGAGCCAGTCGTCGGTGTTCACCCAGTGGATCAACGACTCCATGGCGGGCCGGATGGCCACCGCCCGCAAGAACGCCACGATCATCGTGATGGACTACGAGGACAACCCGGTCAAGCGCTGGAACCTGCGCAACGCCTGGTGCAGCAAGGTCGTCGCGGGCACCCTGAAGGCGGGTGACACCAACGCGCTCACCGAGACCATCACCATCGTGTTCGAAGAACTGGTCGTCGAGTAATGCGCCGTAGCACCGCCAAGGCACCCGCCGCGGCACCCCAGACCGCGGCGGCGGGAGCGGACTTCCCCCGTTCGGCTCCCGCCGCCGCACCCACGGAGGCGCCGGCCGGTTCCCCGGCCGGCGCTCCCGCCGGGCCCCCCGTCGACACCGCCCCGAGGCAGCAGATGCAGACCGAGTTCCCCTTCGAGCTGCCGCGCGGGTACGTCGACGAGTCGGGCACGGTGCACCGGGACGGTGTGATGCGCCTGTCGACGGCACGGGACGAGCTGATCCCGCTGCGCGACGTGCGGGTGCAGGAGAACCCGGCGTACCTGTCGGTGGTGCTGCTCGGCCGGGTCATCACCCGGCTGGGCACGCTGGCGATGGTGCACGACGGCGTCGTGGAGAACATGTTCGCCTCCGACCTGGCGTTCCTCCAGGACTTCTACCGCCAGATCAACGCGGAGGGGCACACCCGCGCGGCCGTGGAGTGCCCGCACTGCTCGGAGCCCTTCGAGGTGGAACTCGGCGGGAGCCGCCTGGGGGAATCGTGACGTACGCGACCGACCGGCTGCACGAGGAGATCGCGTACGTCGCCTACCACTTCCACTGGAGCCTGGAGGCGATCCTGGACCTGGAACACCAGGACCGCCGCCGGTACACGGACCAGATCGCGTCCCTCGTGACGCGAGGCACGGCGGAGGGCTGATCGGTGGGACTGCTGGACCGGCTGCGGGGCCGTCGCGACGACGGCGAGGGAAACGGGAACGGGGGCGGGGCCGCGGCATCGGCGGCGGGCTCGGCCACGCAGACGGGTCCGCCCGCGGACACCGGCTCGCGTCCGGACCCGGACCCGGGCGCGGGCGGACGTGCGGCATCCGCGCCCGTGGCCGTCGCGGCCTGGACGGGCCTGCCGCCGATCCAGCGCGCCACGGGAGCGGACCGCACGGGGGTCGCGGACGCGGCCTTCGGCGGCCGCCTCCCGACGTGGCAGGACCCGTCGTTCACCGGGGCGCCGTCCCCGGCGGTACTCAACCCGGCGGCCGGCGACAGCCTGCTGTCCGGCGCCTTTGACTCGTCGGCCCGTCAGACCTCGTCCACGCCCCTGGCCCGCCCGGGCGGCCCGCCGCCGGTGCAGCGGATGCCGGTCGCACCGCTGCGCGCGATACCGGCGGACGCACCGGCCACGGCCACGGCACCGACCGCGCCCACGGGTTCCGCCCCGAGGGCGCGCGGTGGTGCGTCGGGTACGTCTTCCTCGCGTCCCACGCCGTCGGTGGCACCGGCGGCGAGCACCTCGCCGACCGCACCCGCGGCCACGCCGGTCCAGCGGGCGCGTTCCGGCGCGACGGCGTCGTCCGCCGCGCCTGCGAGTACGCCGGCCCAGCCCTCCCGCGGGGTCCGGGTGACCCCGGTGCCGGCGCCGCCCGCCGCCCCGCGCCCGCGGCAGTCACTGACCAGGGCCCCGTCCGGATCGCCTGCCGTGCAGCGCCGGGCCCTGCCCGCGAGCCGCCGGACCACGGCAGCCGCCCCGGCGTCCTCCGGCACGGGCGCGGCGCCCTCGTCGGCGGACGCCGACCGAGCGGACCCCGGCTCGGCACCGGCGGGGGACGCCTCTCCGGCCCACGGTTTTGTCGCTCCGGCGCCCGCACCGACCGGTGCGCCCGTCCAGCGGGCGGTACCCGCGCCCGGGACCACACCGGCCCCGGGGACGTCCGACGACGCCACGGCACCGGCTGCCCCGGTACGGCAGCCCGGCGGCAGCCCGGCAGCCCCCGCACCGGCGGGCGACCCCTCCGCGTCCGGCACCCCGCCGGTCCAGCGCGCCGCCACCCGGCCGTCCGGCCCCGCACCGGGCAACAGCACCACGCCCGTCCAACGGCACACCGCACGACCGTCCGGCGGCGGCAGCCCGTCGGCCTCCGCACCGGCCGACAGCGGCACCGCGTCCGGCCCCAAGCCCGTCCAGCGCGCCGCCGCCCGGCCGTCCGGCGCCGCACCGGGCAACAGCAGCACGCCTGCCCAACTGCCCACCGCGCAGCGGTCCGACAGCGGCAACCCGCCGCCCCCCGCACCGACGAACCGCGGCTCCGCCTCCGGCACACCGCCGGTCCAGCGCGCCGCCGCCCGCCCGTCCAGCCCCGCACCGGACGCCCCGGCACGACGCGGCGGCACCCCGCGCCCCGGCGGCGGCAGCCCGGCGCCCGCCACACCGGACAACCGCACCGCGCCCGTCCAGCGGGCCACCGCACGACCGTCCGGCAGCGGCAACCCACCGGCCCCCGCACCGGCCGACAGCGGCACCGCACCCGGCACGCCCCCGGTCCAGCGCGCCGCCACCCGCCCGTCCGGCTCCCCGGCGCAGCCCGGCAGCGGCAACCCGGCGACCGCACCGGCCGGCAGCGGCGCCGCGGCGGACACCCGGGGGGTGCGTGGAACCCCCGCATCCCCCGACAGCGGCAATCCGGCTGCCACCACCCCGGGCGACAGCACCACGTCCACCGCCCCACCCGCCCAACGGGCCACCGCACGACCGTCCGGCGACAGCGGCCCGTCGCCCTCCGCACCGGCCGGCCGCGCCACCGCACCCGGCACCCCGCCGGTCCAGCGCGCCGCCGCACAGCCGTCCGGCCCCACGCCGACCGACGCTCCGGGCAACGGCCCCGCGTCCGCAGCCCCGGCCCGGCGGCCCGCCGTACGCCCCGGCGACAGCCCGGCATCCGCACCGGCGGGCAGCGGCGCCACGGCCTCGACGCCGCCGGTGCAGCGTGCCGTACGCCGCACGGACGGCGGCACGACTCCCCCGGCGGGCAACGCCGCACCCGCCACCCGGCGGGCCGCCGGGCAGCCGGACCGCCCCGCCTCCGCCGGTGACCGCAGGACCGGTTCGCCGGAGACCACGACGACCGGCGCCCCGGTGCAACGGGCGGTCCCGCAGCCCGAGTCGGGGTCCAGCGCCCCCGCGCGTCCGGTCACGCCCTCATCCGGCAGCACCTCGGACGCGGGGCGGGGCGAGGCCCCGGTGCGCCGGGCGGAGTCCCGGCCCGCCACCGACCCGGCGCCCGGCACCGGCACCGGCACCCCGCCCACCGGCGGCACAGCGGCGCCGTCGGCCTCGTCATCACCCTCGTCCTCGCCGTCGGCCTCGTCCTCGGCTGGAGCCGCCCCCGCCGGTCCCCCGGTCCAGCGAGCCGTGTCACCGGCCGACGGTCCCACGGCCGGTCCCCCGGCCCGGCGGACCGCGGCCCCGATCGCCCCGGCCCCCGGGCCCGGCGGCGACACGGCGGCACCGTCCACCGCACGACACACCGGCACCGGCACCGGCGACGCCGCCGGAGGCCGGGGGCCCTCGGCGGCCGCACCCGGCGTTCCCGCGCCCCCTGCCGGCCTGCCCCCCGTCCAGCGCCGGGCGTCGGCCGCCCAGCCGTCGCGACCCGTGCAGCCGTCCCCGGCCCAACCGGGGGCCGTACCGGGACCGCCGGTCCAACGGGCGCCGGAGCGCCGGACCGACGGACCGATCGCGCCCACCGCCACACCGGCGACACCGGCAACAGCGGCGACCCCGGCGGAGGCACCGGCACCGACCGAACCGAGCCCCGCGACCACGGTCACCGCACCCGCCTCGCCCGCCACGGCCGGTACCCGTACCGCGCCCACCCCCGCCGTACCGCTGTCCCGGCCGGAGACCGGGAAGCCGGCCACCCCGGCGGCCCCCGTGCAGCGCAGCGCGGCCGCGCGGCGTCCGGGGCTCGGCGCGCCCATGTCGTCCGGCCCGGTCGGCGCCGTACGTCCGGCCGTGACACCGGCACCGACAGCGGCGCAGTCACCGGCGCCGGCACCGGCACCGGCGTCCACCGCCGCCCCGGCGGGGCCGGCCGGGGCGCCCGCGCGTCGTTCTCCGCTCGGCGCGCCCCTGTCCGCGCCCCCGTCCGACACCACGTCGCTCACCACGCGGTCCCCGGCTCCCGCGCCCTCCACGACCGGGGCTCACGTGCCCCCGCCCGTCCAGCGGGCCACGGCCCTGGCCGTCGCGCCCGCGGCACCGCCCTTCACGACCACGACCACGACCACCGCCACGCCCGCGACGCCGCCCTTCGCGGCCCCGAGCACGCCCGCAGCACCGCCCTTCGCCGCCCTGACCGCGCCCGCCGTACCGCCCTTCGCCGCCACGGCAACGCCCCCGGCGGCGCCGCACCTCACGCCTGGGCCGCTGCCCGGTGGCGGCGGGTCCACGCCCCCCGTCGTCCAGCGCGCGCCCGCCAAGGCCGTACCCCTGCGCAAGCCCGTGTCCCACGGTTCCGCTACCGGCGCCCCGCTCCCGGTGGCCCCGCTCACACCGCCCCGGCCGTCGGCGGCCCGGCCCGAGATGCCCGTCGCCACGCAGGCGGTACCCGGGGACACCACGCCGGACACCACGCCGGACACGGCACCGGTCGGCGCCGTGTCCGGCGACCTGCCGCCGGTCCAGCGGTTCTCCTTCCGCCGTTCCCGCCGCACCGCACACACCACCGCCGCCCTGGCCTCCGCCACGGCCGCCACCGTGGTGGACAACCTGACCCGGCTGGACCCCCCGTCGTCCCGGCCCGGCCCGGACGAGCCGCCGCCCCCGTACAGCGACCCACCGCCGCCGTACGAGGCGGGCGCGGGCGCACCGCCCCCCGGGGGTCCCCCGCCCGCGTACACGGCGGTCCCCGAAGGCGGGTTCGACCCGCGTGACCTCACCGACTTCCAGCTCGACGAACTGGTGCACCGGATCATCGGCCGCGTCACCCGTCTCGTCCGCACCGAACTGCGTATGGACCGCGAACGGATCGGCAGACTCCGCGACCCGCGCTGACCGGACCGCACCGGCCCCGCCGGACGGCCGGACCGCCCCGAGGGCCACGCCCGCCCGCCACCGTTCCCCGACAAGAAAGGTCGACCCCCGATGACCCGTAAGGACCCGGGCTCTTCCATCTGGTTCAGCCTCGCCATCGACGGCGAGAGCCTCGGCTACTTCAACGGGTGCGAGGGCCTGTCGACCCAGGTCGAGGTGGAGCAGCGCCAGGAGGGCGGCAACAACGGCTTCGTCTGGCAGCTGCCCACCCGCGTCACCTACTCCAACATCCGGCTGACCCGCCCCCTCACCCCGGACACGGCGAAGGTCGCCAAGTGGATCTCGTCCGTGCAGACCGGCATCCAGCGGCCCACCGCGCAGATCTCCGCCCTGCGCGCCGACGGGTCGCTGGTCGCCCGCTGGGGGCTGATCGACGTCCTGCCCGTCAGCTGGCAGGGCCCCAGCCTCGACCCCGGCAGCGCGTCCGTGGCCAACGAGGTCCTGGAGATAGCCCACCACGGGTTCACGGACTGACGGCGCCGCGGAGCAGAGAGGAAGAACCATGGCCAAGAGCAGCAAGGGCGCCGGCAAGAGCCTCGTACGCGCCAACCTCGCCATCCACGAGCCGCCCACCGGCAAGTCCACCTCGCCCGGTGGGCTGATCAAGCGGTTCCCGTTCGAGTTCAACCCGGCGCAGCTCTCGATCAGTCAGCGCTCCCAGTGGAAGGCGACCCCGACGGCGGCCGTGCGGAAGGCCGCGAAGCCGCAGTTCATGGGCGCCGAGCCGCGGGAGATGACCCTGGAGATCTTCCTGGACTCCTCCATGAAGCCCGGCGGCAACACCGTGATGAAGAAGGTCGAGTCGCTGCTGATCTGCTGCGAGGTCACCGCCAAGAGCCTGGCCGCCAAGCAGCCGTCCCCGCCCTGGGTGATCTTCGAGTGGGGCTCGTTCTCCACCGCCCGGTTCAACGCCTACGTCGCCTCCATCGAGACCCAGTACACGCTCTTCGGCACCGCCGGCGTCCCCATCCGCGCCACCTGCCAGATGGGCCTGGTGGAGATTCCCGGCCCGACCCCGAACCAGAACCCGACCTCCGGCGCCCTCACCGCCCAGCGCGTGCACCGAGTCGTCGCGGGGGACTCGCTCCAGTCGCTGGCCTGGAGCGAGTACGGCAGCGCCAACGCGTGGCGGGTGATCGCCGAGGCCAACGGCATCGACGACCCGTCCCACCTGCCGACCGGTACCGAACTCATCCTGCCTGCCACCGAGGAGGTGCCTCACTGATGGTGCGTCCCTCCTTCTCCAGCATCGTCGAGGTGAAGATCGGCGGCGCCAAGCTGCCCGACACCATCGCCCCGATGCTCACCGACGGCTGGGTCGACCAGGGCGTCAACGTGCCGGCGGCGTTCCGTCTCACCTTCCGCGACCCCTACCACAAGCTCCTCGGCGACCTGAACGTGCAGTTCGGCACCAAGGTGGTCATCACGCCGATCGCCGACGGGCAGGGCAAGAACAACCCCCTGCTGACCGGTGAGGTCACCGGCCTGGAGACCGACTACGACGGCACCGGCAGCTTCACCGTCATCCGCGGCTACGACTACGGGCACCGGCTGATGCGCCAGCGCCGCGTGGCCGCGTACCGCAACCAGAAGGCCTCCGACATCGCCCGCAAGCTCGTACAGATGGACGGCGTCTCCGTCGGCCGCATCCAGCCGACCAAGGGCACCTACGCGTTCATCGCCCAGCCCAACGTCACCGACTGGGACTTCCTCGCCCGGCTGGCCGACGAGAACAAGATGATCATGTACCTGGACTCCAAGGGGAAGTTCCGGTTCGTCACGCCCAAGCCGTCGGCCGGAGCGCCCTCGCCGAACACGGACGGCGACCAGAGCGCCTTCGTCCTCCAGGCCGGCCACGACATCCTGCGGCTGCGGGCCGCCGTCACCGCCGCCGACCAGATCGGCAAGGTCGAGTCGCGCGGCTGGAACGTCACCACCAAGAAGAAGATCACCGAAATAGCGCCGGCCACCACCGACCCCGGCATCAGCATCAAGTGGACGCCCGGCACGGCCGCCGGCAAGTTCAAGCCCGGCAAACTCGTCGAGACCGCCAACCCGTACGACAAGCAGGACGAGGTGCAGAACGCCGCGAAGGCCCTGGCCTCCGACGTCACCGCCTCCTTCTCCGAGTTGGAGGTCGCCGCCAACGGCCACCCCGACCTGCGGCCCGGAGTCCCCGTCGCGCTCTCGGACGTCGGCACCCCCTTCGAGGGCAAGTACACCGTCACCTCCGTACGTCACCACTTCGGCGACGGCGTCGCCTACGAGTCCTGGATCACGGTCAGCGGACGCCAGTGGCGTTCCCTGTACGGACTCGCCTCGGGCGGCGGCGGCGGCTCGGACCCGGCGAGCGCCACCCGGCTGCCCAGCGTCGCCAACGCCATCGTCACCGACGTGCAGGACCCCCTCAAGCAGGGCAGGGTCAAGCTGCAGTTCCCGTGGCTGGACGACACCTACGTCAGCGACTGGGCGCGCAGCGTCCAGATGGGCGGCGTGGCGGGCGGCGGCATCTTCCCCATGGACGTCGGTGACGAGGTGCTGGTCGCCTTCGACCGGGGGGCGCTGGACCACCCGTTCGTGATCGGCGGCCTCTACAACGGCCGGGACGTGCCGACCAAGAGCGACGTGCCGCTGCACGACGGCCTGAAGAAGAAGGCCGTGCGGCACACCCTGTCCGACCGCCAGGGCAACCGGGTCGACCTGCTCAGCCAGCGCACCGGCGGGCGCAAGCAGGGTGTCCGGATCGCCAGCGGCAACGACAAGCTGACCATCAACCTCGACCGCACCAAGACCGAGATCACCGTCGACAGCAAGGGCTCCGTCAGCATCACCGGCAGCCGCTCGGTGTCGGTGGACGCGGGCACCGACCTGTCGCTGAGCGCCAGACGCTCCCTGACCATCAAGAGCGGCGGCCCCCTCAGCATCCAGGGCGGCAGCATGATCAACATGCGCAGCGGGGGCGTGGTAGGGGTCAACGCGGGAGGCGCCCTGAACCTGGGCGCGGCCGGCGCCGCGACGCTGAGCGCCGGGGCCGCGACGACCATCTCCGGCACCGTCAACGTACAGATCAACTCCGTCATGACGAGGGTCATCGGCGCGACCTTCGAGGTCAAGACCCCCATCTTCAAGGTCGCGACCATCCCCGTGCCGGGCCTGTGACGAAGCGTTTCCGAGGAAGGCAGGTTGCTCTCTGATGGCCGAACAGTTCGTCGGCTCCGGCTGGTCGTTCCCCCTGCGCATCGGGCCCACCGGCGGGATCGCCCTCGTCAGCGGCGAGCAGGAGGTGGAGGAGGCCATGCGGCTCATCCTCGCCACCGCGCCCGGGGAGCGGCCGATGCGCCCCGAGTTCGGCTGCGCCATCCACGACCTCGTCTTCGCCCCCGTCAACGAGCAGACGGCCGGCCGCATCCAGCACGAGGTGTATGTCACCCTGGACCGCTGGGAACCACGCATCGAGGTCCACGACGTCGACGTCACCACCGGCGAGGAACAGAACGTCCTCTTCATCGACGTCCGTTACTCGATCCGCGGGACCAACAACCCGCGCAGCCTCGTCTTCCCGTTCTACGTCATCCCCTCCCACGACGAGCCCGACCTCCCCGACGCGCCGGCCGGCCTCCCGGGCTCTCCCGAAAGCGACCGCTGATGCCCCTGCCCTCTCCCAACCTCGACGACCGCCGCTTCCAGCAGTTCGTCGACGATGCCAAGCGCTACATCCAGCAGCGCGCCCCGGAGTGGACCGACCACAACGTCTCGGACCCCGGTGTCACGCTCGTCGAGACGGTGGCCCACATGGCCGACCAGATCGTCTACCGGCTCAACCGGGTCCCGGACAAGAACCACCTCGCCTTCCTGGACCTGGTCGGCATCACGCTCTTCCCGCCGTCGGCCGCGCGCACGGACGTGACCTTCTGGCTGTCCGCGCCGCAGGAGGACACGATCCTCGTCCCGGTCGGCACCGAGGTCGCCACCCTGCGCACCGAACGCGACGAGGCCGTCGTCTTCGCCACCGAGCACGACCTGCGCATCGTCCCGTGCGCGATGGACCGCCTGGTGACGCAGGTCCGCGGCGAAGCCGTCAGCGACCGCACCACGGACCTCGCCGAGAGCAAGGACGTGATGTGCTTCGCCGAGGCGCCGGGCCCCGGCGACTGCATGCTCATCGGTCTCAGCGCCGCCGTCCCGGACTGCGCGCTCGCGCTCGAACTCGACAGCCGCGTCGACGGCGTCGGCGTCGACCCGCGCCAGCCGCCGCTGGTCTGGGAGGCCTGGACCGAGGACGGCTGGCAGCCCTGCGAGGTCGACCGCGACGGCACCGGTGGTCTCAACCGCCCCGGCGACGTCGTGCTCCACATACCCGGCGGCCACGTGCTGTCCCGCAACGGCGGCCACGAGGCCGGCTGGATCCGCTGCCGGGTCACCGAACCGCTCAGCGGCCAGCCCTTCTACACCACCTCGCCGACCATCCGTTCCGCCGAGGCCTACACCATCGGCGGCACCACCGGCTCCATCCACGCCGAGACCGTCCTCGACGAGCCCCTCGGCGAGTCCACCGGCCTGCCCGGCCAGCGGCTGAGGCTCGAACACGCCCCCATCGTCGCCGGTGAGCCGTCCGTCCTCCTCCAGACCGCCGCCGACGACGGCTGGCAGGACTGGCAGGTCGTCCCGCACTTCTCCGGCTCCCACCCCGACGACCACCACATCACCGTCGACGCCACCACCGGCGAGATCGCCTTCGGCCCCGCCGTCCGCGAGGCCGACGGCACCCTGCGCCAGTACGGTGCCGTCCCGCCCAAGGGCGCCGTCGTCCGCGCCCGCCGCTACCGCACCGGCGGGGGCAGGGCGGGCAACGTGGCCCGCGGCGCCGTACAGGTGCTGCGCACCTCCATCCCGTACGTCTCCGAGGTCGTCAACCGCGAGGCCGCCCTCGGCGGTGTCGACGGCGAGACCATCGAGGAGGCCAAGCTGCGGGCGCCCATCACCCTGCGCGCCCAGGAACGCGCCGTCACCCTGCGCGACTACGAGGAACTCGCCCGCCGCGCCGCCCCCGAGACCGCCCGCATCACCTGCCTGGAGGGCGCGGAGAACGAGTACGGCGCCCACGCCGTCCGCGTCCTCGTCGTCCCCCAGGCCGTCCCGGACCCCGGCGGGCGCCTGCGCTTCGAGCAACTCGTCCCCGGCGACGCCCTGCTGAACCGCATCACCCGCCACCTCGACGAACGCCGCCTGATCGGCACCCGGCTCGCCGTCGGCCCGCCCTACTACCAGGGCGTCACCGTCGTCGCCACCGTGCACGCCTTCCGCGACGTCGACGCCGACCGCGTGCGCCGGCAGACCCACGACGCCCTCTACCGCCACCTCGACCCGCTCACCGGCGGCTCCGACGGCAAGGGCTGGCCCTTCGGACGCCCCGTGCAGACCGGTGAACTCTTCGCCGTCCTCCAGCGCGTCCCCGGCGTCGAACTCGTCGACGAGGTCGTCCTGCACCCGGCCGACCCCCTCACCGGAAAGCGCGGCGACCCCACCAACCGCATCGACCTCGACGCACCCGCCCTGGTCTTCTCCTACGACCACCGGGTCCGCGTGATCGGGGACAGCGCGTGAAGCCCGCCTCACAGCGGGGCTCCGTCGACGGACTCGGCTCGTCGCTGCCCATCGCGTCAATGCTGCCGGCCGTCTTCGCCGACGACGACCTCGCGCTGCGCTTCGTCGCCGGGCTCGACGACGTCCTCGCACCCATCCTGAACGTCCTGGACTGCCTGGACACCTACTTCGACCCCGCCCTCACCCCGGCGGACTTCGCGCAGTGGCTCGGTACCTGGGTCGGCGCGGAGACCGACGGCACCGAGGCCGAACCCATGCTGCGCGCCGCCGTCGCCGCCGCCGCCCGGCTGCACCGCGTACGCGGCACGCTGCAAGGCCTGTCCGAGACCGTCCGGCTCGCCTTCGGTGTCGCGCCGGAGATCACCGAGAGCGGCGGCGCCGCCTGGAACGCCCGGCCGCTCGGCCCGTTCCCCGGCCGCCCCCGCCCGCAGCTGCACGTCGCGCTCCGGCTGCCCGAACCCAGGCCCGTCGACGTCCACCGGCTGGACGCCCTCGTCGCCGCCGCCCGCCCCGCCCACATGCCCTACACGGTCGAAGTGACCGCCTCCGAAAGGACCCCGGAGAGATGACCACGCAGAACTGCGCCGAGTGCGGGACCCCCGCGGAACCGGGCCAGTCCTTCTGCGACGCGTGCGGCGCCGTACTCAGCTGGGACCAGGCCGGTGCCGCCCGCACCGCGCGGCCCGCCGCCGCCACGTCCGACCAGCGCCCCGGCTTCGACGCCTTCGCGGGCGCGGGCGTGCCCCCCGCCCGCACCGGCCGCCCGGCCACGGCACCCGCCGACGAACCGGCCGGCGCCATCGGGGAGAACCCGACGCTGCCCCAGCAGCGCCGTACGGCCGGCGCCGCGGACAGCCCGGCCGGAGACGCCGCGGCCACCACCGGGGACACGCCCGGCACGGGGAACTCCCCGGGCGCCGCGGCCCACGGCGCGGGAGGTGCCGCGGGCCCGGACGACGCCGCGGGAGCCGCCGCCCGCCCGGCGCCCGGCACCGAAGAGACCGCCCCCACCGCCCCGGTGCCCTCCGCCGCCGCCTCCGCGCCCGCCCCGAACGCGCTCACCGACACCATGTCCGACCGGGCCCGCTCGCTCCTCGTCCCCGTCGCCGACCCCGAGGCACCCGCCCCGGCGGCGCCCCCGGCCGTCGCCCCCGTCCTGCCCGGCCGCCCCGACGCGGACCGCCCGCAGGTCCGCGCCCCCGGCCACCAGCCGGACATCGCCAACGGCCCGCCCTGCCCGTGGTGCTCCACCCCCAACCGCCCCGACCGCCACTACTGCGCCCGCTGCGCCATGCCCCTGGTCGCGAGCGGCGACCAGGCCTCCGTGCGGGCCCCGTGGTGGCGCCGGCTCTTCGGCGGGCGGCGGCAGGAGACCCCGTGGGCCGGCGACCGTCCCCGCCTGCGCCGCGTCTTCGACCGCATCGGCACCTGGATCACCGTCGTCGTCGTGGCCACCCTGGTCGTCCTCGGCTTCATGTACATCCCCGACGGCGTCCAGAACACCCGCGACCACTTCGCCAAGCGCGCCCCCGTCTCCCCGGACGGCATCAAGGCCTCGCGCTCCTTCCCCGGCCACAATCCCGAGCTCCTCATCGACAAGCTCAGCAACACCTGGTGGGGGCCGGGCATCACGGAGTCCGGCCAGGGCCAGTGGGTCGAGGCCACCTTCACCGAGCCGACCCGGCTGCTCGACGTGATCATCACCCCCGGTGTCTCCACCCGCGCCGACAAGCTGCGGGAGTCGGCCCTGCCGCACCGCGTCAAGGCGACGATCACCATGAAGGACGGGTCGGTCAAGACCCGCGACCTCACCCTGGACCAGGGCGCCGGCGGCCAGCGACGCCCGTTCCGCGTCGGCGAGGTCACCAAGGTCCGCTTCACCATCGAGTCCGCCCACGCGGCGTCCGCCAAGAAGCAGGTGGCCATCTCCGAGATCGAGTTCTTCGGTCCCTCCAGCGCCAACCGCTCCTCCTGACCCCACCCGGGGCCCCGCCACGAGACGTCGTCCCGAAACCGGCGGGGCCCCGCGCCCACCCCGTATCAGCCGCGTCCCACCCGAACGGACGCCACACCATGCGTCTCGCGCCGGGCCGCCAGAGGCTGAGGCCATGCCCACAGCACGAGCGATATCCACCGCCGTCCTGCTGTCCACGGCCACCCTGCTCGCCTCCTCCCTCGCGGCCTGCGCGCCCACGGACCCGGACGGCGACCGGCAAGGCGACACCGGCGGCACCACCACCGACGCGCAGGCCCTGACCAAGCTCCGCGACCAGTCCCTCAACTGGAAGGCCTGCCCCGCCCCCTCCCCCGCCCAGGGCGGCGGCGAGGCACCCGCGGCGCTCCCCGACGGCACCCGGTGGCAGTGCGCCACCCTGCGCACGCCGTTGGACTGGATGAACCCCTCCGGCGAGTCCATGGACCTCGCACTGATCCGGGCCCGCTCCAGCGGCGCTCCGGACGAGCGGATCGGCTCCCTGCTCTTCAACTTCGGCGGCCCCGGCGGCTCCGGCGTCGCCACCCTTCCGGGCCTGGCCGCCGACTACGAGAAACTCCGCACCCGCTACGACCTCGTCAGCTTCGACCCGCGCGGCGTCGGCGACAGCGGCGCCGTGCGCTGCCTGGACGCCGGCCTCCCCGACGAGGACGAGATCGACAACATCCCCGACGACGGGGGCGACGAGACCAACGCACTCGTCCGCTTCAACCGGGAGACCGCGGCCGCCTGCGAGAAGAACTCCGGCGACGTCCTCCCCTACGTCGGCACCACCCAGGCCGCCCAGGACATGGACCTGATGCGACAGGTCCTCGGGGACGAGAAGCTCCACTACCTCGGCATCTCCTACGGCACCGAACTCGGCGGCGTCTACGCCCACTTGTTCCCCCGGCACGTCGGCCGCGCCGTACTCGACGGTGTCGTCGACCCCACCCACGACATGATGGAGGAAGCCCTCGCCCAGGCCGGCGGCTTCCAGCTCGCCTTCGAGCACTTCGCCGCCTGGTGCGCCCGCCAGGGCTGCACACTGGGCGACGACGCCGAGGACGTCGTGGACCTCGTCGTCGGCCTCGAAGCGGCCCTGGACGACACCCCGCTGCCCACCCCGGACGACGGCGAACTCGACGGCGACGCCCTCGTCGCGGCCGTCACCGGGGCCCTCTACCGGCAGGACTACTGGCCCGCGCTCCGGGTCGGCCTGGAAGCCGCCGCCGACGACGACGGCGACGTCCTGCACGACCTCGCCGAAGCCCTCGGCCAGCACGGCACGGGCGGCGACACGGACGACGACGCCACCGACGACACGACCGACGAGGAAAGCAACGAGGACGACGCCTTCAGGGCCATCACCTGCGACGACTCCAGCAGCCGCTACACCGTCGCGGACGTCCTGTCCCGCCTGCCGGACTTCCTCGAGGCCTCCCCGCTCTTCGGCCCCGGCCTCGCCTGGAGCACCCTGTCCTGCGACGGCTGGCCGGTCCCCGGAGCCGCCCGGCACCCCGAGGTCAGTGCCCCGGGCGCGCCCCCCGTCCTCCTCGTCGGCAACACCGGCGACCCCGCCACCCCCTACGAGGGCGCCGCCCGCATGGCGCAGCGCCTCGGCGAGAAGGTGGGCGTCGAGCTGACGTACGAGGGCGAGGGCCACGGCGCCTACGACAGCGGCAACACCTGCGTCCAGAACGCCGTCAACGCCTATCTGCTGAACGGCACCCTCCCGAAACCCGGCACGGTCTGCGAGGCGGAACCCCTGCCGGAAGGCAAATAGCACCCAGGACCCCGGCCCCACGCCGACGCCCCCGCGATCTCGGATCGCGGGGGCGTCGGCGTGCCGGCTGCGGAGCCCCCTGTCGGATTCGAACCGACGACCTTCGCTTTACAAGAGCGGCGCTCTGACCAGCTGAGCTAAGGAGGCACGCGCGCGTCGGGCGCGCGCAGGCGGCTCCACTCTACACAGGGGCGGTGAACGATGTGATTCGAAAATTTCGGCGGAATTCACAGACTCCCAGCTACTGACAGATCAGGTGAACGCCGGGTACCGTCCTGCTCAGCTTCACCCGTGTGGACTACACCACCACCTTCCTACAACGGATCGTCCGGCACGTTCCTGCCGGTAGAAGGGGGCCCTTCACCATGGCCACTGTTACGTTCGACAAGGCGACCCGCGTATACCCGGGTTCCACGAAGCCCGCCGTCGACGGTCTCGACATCGACATCGCGGACGGCGAGTTCCTCGTCCTGGTCGGCCCGTCCGGTTGTGGCAAGTCCACCTCGCTCCGGATGCTCGCCGGGCTCGAGGACGTCAACGGCGGCGCCATCCGCATCGGTGACCGCGACGTGACGCACCTGCCGCCGAAGGACCGGGACATCGCCATGGTGTTCCAGAACTACGCGCTGTACCCGCACATGTCGGTCGCCGACAACATGGGCTTCGCGCTCAAGATCGCCGGCGTCAACAAGGCGGAGATCCGGCAGAAGGTCGAGGAGGCCGCGAAGATCCTCGACCTCACCGAGTACCTGGACCGCAAGCCGAAGGCGCTCTCCGGCGGTCAGCGCCAGCGTGTGGCGATGGGCCGCGCGATCGTGCGTGAGCCGCAGGTGTTCCTCATGGACGAGCCGCTGTCCAACCTGGACGCCAAGCTCCGCGTCTCCACCCGTACGCAGATCGCCTCGCTCCAGCGCCGCCTGGGCATCACCACCGTCTACGTCACCCACGACCAGGTCGAGGCCATGACGATGGGCGACCGCGTCGCGGTCCTCAAGGACGGTCTGCTCCAGCAGGTCGACTCCCCGCGGAACATGTACGACAAGCCCGCGAACCTCTTCGTCGCCGGCTTCATCGGTTCCCCGGCCATGAACCTGGTCGAGGTCCCGATCACCGACGGCGGCGTGAAGTTCGGCAACAGCGTCGTCCCGGTCAACCGCGACGCCCTGAAGGCCGCCTCCGACAAGGGCGACCGCACGGTCACCGTCGGTGTCCGCCCGGAGCACTTCGACGTCGTGGAGCTGAACGGTGGCGCGGCCAAGACCCTGTCGAAGGACTCGGCGGACGCCCCGGCCGGACTCGCGGTCTCGGTGAACGTCGTGGAGGAGACCGGCGCCGACGGCTACATCTACGGCACGGTCGAGGTCGGCGGCGAGACGAAGGACCTCGTGGTCCGCGTCAGCAGCCGCGCGGTGCCGGAGAAGGGCGCGACCGTCCACGTGGTGCCGCGTCCGGGCGAGATCCACGTGTTCTCGTCCTCCACGGGCGAGCGCCTCACCGACTGAGAAACCACGCGACCGGGTGATTTCACCCGCGTTGACGAAAAGTGCCCCGCGGCCTGCTGCGGGGCACTTTTCGTTGTCGACAAATACCCCGGCACAACGGACGTTTCGACCGTTGTTCGTCAATCTCCTATCCCGTTCACGGCCGCTCTTCATCCCCCGAAAGGGTGACTAAATGTCGCCAAATCATTACCGGGCGCTACCCTCACTCGCGTGAAGCACTCCGTGAAGCACTCCACCACCCGACAGACGCGACGCGGCCGGGGCCCCGCCCGCCGGATCGGCCGCTCTCTCGCCTTCGTCCTGCCCGTCGTCCTGGTGCTCTCCGGGACTCTCGCGGTCACCCGGGTCAACTGGTCCGGGGACCCCTCGGACTCGGTGCTCGCCGCGTCGGAGGCCACCTCGCCGAAGGCGTCCTCCGCCCGCGCCGCCCGCGCCCCGCACGAGGTGCTGCGCGACCGGCTGCTGACCGAGTTGCAGGAGGAGGACCCGGGCGTCGCGCTGACCCACCTCCAGCAGGCGGTGAACGAGCGCCCGTCGCTGGCCGACCACTGCGCGACCATCGCCCGCGCCCTCGGCCGCGCCGCGGTGAAGGTCTACGGCCCCACGCGTGCCCAGTCCTACGCCCGCCCCGTCTGCGACACCGCCTTCGCCTCGGGCGTCCTGGCCGCGCACAGCTGAGCGCCCCGCGGGGGCCGGTGGGGCGCCGCGTACAGTTCGGGCATGACCGATCCGAACGCCGCGTCCCGCCGCCCCGTTCAAGCCGTCGTCCTGGCCGGCGGGCAGGGTTCCCGGCTGCGCCCCTACACCGACGACCGGCCCAAGCCGATGGTCGAGATCCCGGGCACCGGGACTCCGATCATCGGCCATCAGCTCGCCTGGCTCGCAGAGGAGGGCGTCACCGACGTCGTGGTCTCCTGCGGTCATCTGGCCGAGGTGCTCCAGAAGTGGCTGGAGAGCGCCGACCTGCCGCTCTCCGTCACCACCGTCGTGGAGACCGAGCCGCTGGGCCGAGGCGGCGGCCTCAGGTACGCCGCCGCCCACCTCCCGCACCCGGACCGGTCCTGGTACGCCACCAACGGCGACATCTGGACCCGTTTCTCGCTGCGCGACATGGCCGACTTCCACGCCGAGCGGGACGCCGTCGCGACCCTCGCCCTGGCCCGCCCGCGGCTGCCGTGGGGCGCCGTGCAGACGGACGGCTTCGGCCACATCACCGACTTCATCGAGGCGCCGCCGTCGACCTTCGAGATCAACGCGGGCGTGTACGTCTTCTCGCCGGAGTTCGCCGCGATGCTCCCGGAACGCGGCGACCACGAGCGCACCACGTTCCCCCGCCTGGCCCGCGAGAACCGCCTGGCCGGCTTCCCGATCCCCCAGGGCTCCTACTGGCGCGCGATCGACACCGCGAAGGACCTCACGGAGGCGGCCCGGGAACTGGCGGCACCGAGCGGCCGCTGAGAGGGCCCGTCAGGCTACGGAAGCGCGGCTCGGCTGCCCCTCAAGCCTTGTCGTCGAAGAACCTGATGACCGAGGGCAGGGCTTGCCGCACCGATCCGTTGTGGTCGTAGTCGCCGACATCGGTCAGCCGGGGAGCAGCGCCGTTCCTCGTCAACTGGTCCGCGCAGTACGCCGAGTGACTGAAGTCGACGTCCTTGTCGCCCCGGCCGTGGAAGATCTCCACCGGTACGTTCGGCCGCCAGTCGCACGTGTTGTCCATCGGGCGCAGTCTGTCCTTCAGGACACCCTCGGGCTTGCGGATCTTGTTCAGGAAGTCCTCGGTGAACAGGTCCTTGGAGGCCGCGGGGAGCTCGCTGACTATCTGCCCGGCGGTGTGATGGCCGTCGAAGAGACCCTCCACCTTGCTGTCGTAGGGGGAGCGGAAGACGTCACCGGGCGACGTGTAGAGGCCGTACATCTTGTTCCAGGCGGTGACGAAGTAGGCGAGGTAGATGCCGGATTTGGCGATCTTGTCGTCGGCCGCGGCGGCCTCGAAGGCCGAAAGGTTGTAGGGGCCGCTGACCGGGGCGAGTGCCCCCAGTCCGAAGTAGCGGTCGGCGCCCTCCTGCTGAAGCGCCCGGCCCACCAGCATGGTCGCGGGGCCGCCCTGCGAGAACCCGCTGACCTGAACCTTCCGCTTCAGCTCCCGGCCGTTCCGGTGGGCGAGTGTCCGGGCCGCGCGCAGACCGTCCACCGAGGCCGCGACGGTGGCCCTGGGGTCACCGTAGGGGTGGAAGCCTTCGCCCGAGCCGAGGCCCACGTAGTCGGGCGCCGAAACGGCCCGCCCGGTCGAGCCGAACAGCAGGGCGACAAGCCGGTCGTTCGACTCCGGATTCTCCGAGGCGACGTCCTTGCGGTAGACGGTGGTGCCGTGCAGCCAGGAGACGGTGGACAGGTGGCGCGCCCTGTTCTTGGGCAGGACGACGAGCTGGCTCGCGGTCGTGGGGGTGCCCGAGCTGTCAGTGGTGCGGTAGGTGACCCGGTAGGCGGTCACGCCGTAGCGGACCTGGGACGTGTCTATTTTTCCCTGGAGTTCCCCGGCCACTTCCTCCGCGGTGAGATCGGCCGCTTGCTCGACGGAGACGACGGCCCCGCCTTGTGCCCGCTCGCTGTGGGAGCCGGCCGCCGCCGAGGCCGGAGCCACCAGGGCGGACACACTGCCGAGGACCGCCGCACCAGCCACAATCCGGATTCTTGTTCGCCGTAAAGTCATAGCTGGATCTTGCCGTCGGCCGATCGGCCGGAACATGGAGCGACCCCCCGGGCCGTACGGGGGAAAACCCCTCGGAGTCCGTAGGGGATGCGGATGCCCCACCCCCTGCGGTCGCCCGCCTTCCAACAGCACGCGCCCCGCGCCTGGTTGTCACCGGGAGCGGGACGCGCACAGGTCGGCCTAGCCCAGGAGGCCGCCCACCAGGCGGCCGCCCGGCTCGCCGGTGGAGGACGAGTCGCCGCCGTCGCCGCTGCCGGTGCCGCCGGTGGAGCCCCCGCTGCCGCTGCCGCCGGACGAGGTGCCGCCCGCGGTCGGCCCGGCCGTGGTGCTCGGCGCCTGCTCGGCCGGGGACGACTGCCGGGGCGGGGCCTGGCCCGTGGTGCCCTGGGTCTGGGTCGGTGTACCGCCGCCGGTGGTGGTGCCGCTGCCGTCGCGGGTCGCTCCCGGGGTGGTCGCGGAGTCCTCGGCGGGGCTGGACGCGCCGCTGGTGGCGCCCTGGGTCGGTGAGGCGGAGGCCTCCGGGGACGAGGTCTTCGGTCCCCGCGTGCCGGGGTCCTGCGGGAGCGGGGAGCCGGGCAGTTCGTTGCGCGGGGACTCGCCGGGCCCGGGGACGACCACGCGGTCGGCGTCCCGGACGGCACCGCCGAGGACCGAGCCGACGAGGAGGGTGACACCGGCGACGAGGAAGGTGATGAGCGCGCCGCGGCGCAGGACGTAGCGGCGCAGGTCCCAGATGTCGGAGCGGGGGCCGAGCCGGCGCCAGGCGCTGCCCGCGAGCCTGCCGTCCACGGAGTAGACGGGGGCCCCGGCGATGATCAGCGGGGACCAGGCGGCGAGGTAGATGATGTCGGGCGCGTCGTAGACCGGGACGCTCTTCCAGCTGACGGTGACCAGGAGCGCGGCGGACAGGGTGGCGCCGATGACCGCGGCCACCCGCTGCCAGCAGCCGAGGACGGTCAGGACGCCCACCAGCACCTGGAGGAAGGCGATGACCAGCCCGGCGCCCACCGGGTGGTCGAGGGCGAACTGACGCAGCGGCTCCGCGACGTCCCAGGGGTGCAGGGTGTTCAGCCACTTGACCATGGAGCCGCGTTCGCCGCCGTCGAAGTAGACGGGGTCGCAGAGCTTGCCCATGCCGGCGTAGATGGAGATGAAACCGAGGAAGACGCGCAGCGGCAGCAGGACGACGCCGAGGTTCATGCGGCGGCCGGGGAAGTAGGCGTGCCGCGCCGGGTCGTCGGTGCGGCGCCTGCTGCGGGGCTCGCCCGCGTCTGTGTCCTCGTCGTAGCCGTCGTCGCCGTAGCCGCGGTCGCCGTAGCCGTCGGGGCCGGTCCCGAACTCCTGCGTGCCGTAGGCGGAGTCGTCGTAGGCCGGCTCGTCGTAGGCGCTGCCGACGGTGCGCATGGCGGGCAGCAGCCGGGTGCCCTCGGGGACCGGGCCGCGCTGGGCGCCGACGAGGGGGGTCTCCAGCGTCTGGGTCGCGGGGCCGTCGTCGTAGTCCAGGGGGCCGCCGTCGAGGTCGACCCGGGGGATGACCTGGGTGGCTCCGGCGTCGGCGGAGCGGTCGGCGGCCGGGTCCTCGGCGTGGTGGCCGGCTCCCGCCCGCACCGCCTGGAGCAGCCGGTGCGCGCCGGTGTCGTCCGGGTCGGACCGCCCGCTCCACACGACGGCGCGGCGGCGGCCCGGGGCGGCGGGCATGCGGGCGGGGTCCTGGGTGGCGCTCAGGTGCCGCGCGATCCGCGGGGACTGGGTCCGCCGCGCGGAGGCACCGAACTGCACGCGGAAGCTCGCGTGGTTGACGATGACCTGGGCCGGATCGCTCGGCACCTTCACCATGCTCAGCGCGGGAGCGTCGTCGTATCCCGACGAGCGGTCCCCCGTGGGTGTGCGGGGTGTTCTGGTGTCCACACTCATCTAACCGAGTGATGTGTCGTTAGGACACTGCCTTGACCGGCCCGATCTGTCCGGACCGCGTCAAGCATGTCCGGACAGCCTCGAACACCCCGTTTGGGTTATACGGCGAACGCTTGTTCAGGAGCGCCGACGCGCCGCCTCGTACAGCACGATCCCCGCCGCCACACCGGCGTTGAGGGACTCGGCCCCGCCCGGCATCGGAATGCGCACGCGGAAGTCGCACGTCTCGCCGACGAGCCGCGACAGTCCCTTGCCCTCGCTGCCCACGACGATGACCACGGGCCCGTCCAGGGCCGCCAGGTCGCCGAGTTCGGCCTCGCCGTCGGCGGCGAGGCCGACGACCGTGATGCCTGCCTTCTGGTACGACTCCAGCGCCCGGGTGAGGTTGGTGGCGCGGGCCACCGGCGTACGGGCGGCCGTACCGGCGGACGTCTTCCAGGCGCCCGCCGTCATGCCGGCCGCGCGCCGCTCGGGCACGACGACGCCGTGGCCGCCGAAGGCGGAGACGGAGCGGACGACGGCGCCCAGGTTGCGCGGGTCGGTCACGCCGTCGAGCGCGACGATCAGCGGGTCGGCGCCCTCGTCGTGGGCGGCGGCGACCAGGTCCTCGGGGTGCGCGTACTCGTACGGCGGGACCTGGAGCACGAGCCCCTGGTGGTTGAGGCCGTTGGTCATCCGGTCCAGCTCGGGACGCGGCGCCTCCATGAGGTTGATGCCACCGCGCTCGGCGGCGAGCTGGAGAGCCTCGCGCACCCGCTCGTCGTTGTCGATGAACTGCTGGACGTAGAGCGTGGAGGCGGGCACGCCCTCGCGCAGCGCCTCGTAGACCGGGTTGCGGCCGACGACCAGCTCGGACGTCGAACGGCCGCCGCCGCGCCGCTGCTGCGGGCGGCCGCCCGTGGTACGACGGGCCTTCGCGTTGGCGGCGCGTTGCTTGGCGTGCCCCTTGCGCATCTCGGCGGGGGGCGTCGGCCCCTTGCCTTCCAGGCCCCGGCGTCGCTTGCCGCCGCTGCCGACCTGCGCGCCCTTCTTGCCGGACATGCGGCGGTTGTTCGCGGCCATGAGTTACCTGTCTCCGCTCTCTACGGGAGTGTGCGTGGTGCTTGGCGTGGTGGTGCGTCTTATGCAGTGTGCCGCCCGGAGGGCCGGGCGGCACAATCGATCTACGGGTTGATCTACGGACCCGGACCCGGG
This sequence comes from Streptomyces sp. NPDC001599, assembly GCF_042893535.1. Classification (NCBI taxonomy): domain Bacteria; kingdom Bacillati; phylum Actinomycetota; class Actinomycetes; order Kitasatosporales; family Streptomycetaceae; genus Streptomyces; species Streptomyces sp. NPDC001599. The sequence continues at coordinate 97,593 of NZ_JBIAVA010000020.1, read as the reverse complement.
TCAGCGGGAGCCGAGGCTCCAGCGGGGCCCCTGCGGGCTGTCCTCGATGACCAGTCCGGACTGCCCGAGCTGGTCGCGGATGGCGTCGGCCGTGGCCCAGTCCTTCCGCGCCCGCGCGCCCTCGCGCTGGTCGAGCACGAGCCGTACGAGGCTGTCGACGACGTGCCGCAGGTCCTCGCCCTGCTCCTGCTCCCCGGCCCACTGCGCGTCCAGCGGGTCGAGCCCCAGCACGCCGAGCATGGCCCGCACCTCGGCGAGCCGTGCCACGGCGGCGTCCTTGTCGTCGGCGGCCAGCGCGCTGTTGCCCTGCCGGACGGTGGTGTGCACGATCGCGAGCGCCTGCGGGACGCCCAGGTCGTCGTCCATCGCCTCGGCGAAGGCGGGCGGCACCTCGGCGGCGGGCTCGACGGCGTGGCCGGCCAGCTCGGTGACGCGCTGCACGAAGCCCTCGATCCGCGCATACGCCGACTCGGCCTCGCGCAGGGACTCCTCGCTGTACTCGATGGTGGAGCGGTAGTGCGGGGTGCCGAGGTAGTACCGCAGGACGACCGGACGCCAGTGCTTGACCATCTCGCTCACGAGCACGCTGTTGCCGAGCGACTTGGACATCTTCTCGCCGCTCATGGTGACCCAGGCGTTGTGCACCCAGTAGCGGGCGAAGGCGTCGCCGAACCCCTTGGCCTGGGCGATCTCGTTCTCGTGGTGCGGGAAGATCAGGTCGATCCCGCCCCCGTGGACGTCGAACTCCTCGCCCAGGTACTTGTGCGCCATCGCGGAGCACTCCAGGTGCCAGCCGGGCCGGCCCCGGCCCCACGGCGTCTCCCAGCTGGGCTCACCGGGCTTGGCCGCCTTCCACATGGCGAAGTCGCGCGGGTCCCGCTTGCCGGTCTCGCCCTCCCCGGCGGGCTGGCGCAGCTCGTCGAGGTCCTGGTTGGACAGCGACAGGTAGCCCGGCAGGGACCGTACGTCGAAGTAGACGTTGCCCTCGGCCTCGTAGGCGTGCCCGCGCTCGATGAGGCCGCGCATCATCTCGACCATCTCGGTGATGTGGCCGGTGGCGCGCGGCTCGTACGTCGGCGGCAGGCAGCCGAGGGCGGCGTAGGCGTCGTTGAACGCCCGCTCGTTCTCGTAGCCGATGGACCACCAGGGGCGGTTCTGCTCGGCCGCCTTCCAGATGATCTTGTCGTCGATGTCGGTGACGTTGCGGACGAACGTGACGTCGTAGCCGCGGTACGCGAACCAGCGGCGCATGATGTCGAAGTTCAGCCCCGACCGGATGTGCCCGATGTGCGGGGCGGCCTGCACGGTGGCACCACACAGGTAGATCGAGACACAGCCCGGTGTGAGGGGGGCGAAGTCACGGATCTGCCGGGCGCTGGTGTCGTACAGGCGAATAGTCACGTGTCCAGGGTAGTAGGCGCCGAGCAGTGCCAGGGGCACGCGTACCCCGTTGTTGGGGCCGCTTCTCGTCCCCGCGAGTCGGGTGGCGGGTGGGCAGAGGCCGGGGTCCAGGGGCGGAGCCCCTGGCGGGGCGCGGGGCGGGGCCCTGCACGGCCGGGCAACGCGGGGTGCCCACCCCCGCGCTCAAGACACCCGCACGACCAACGCCGTGGCCACCGCCATCAGCCCCTCCCCCCGCCCCGGGAACCCCAGCCCGTCCGTCGTCGCCCCCGACACGGACACCGGCGCCCCCACCGCCCCCGAGAGCACGGCCTCCGCCTCGTCCCGCCGCTTGCCGATCTTCGGCCGCGCCCCCACCACCTGCACCGCGACGTTCCCGATCCGGAACCCCCGCGCCCGCACGATCCGCGCCGCCTCCGTCAGCAGCGTCACCCCGGACGCCCCGGACCACTCCGGCCGCCCGGTGCCGAAGTGCTGCCCCAGGTCCCCGGCCCCGGCCGCGGAGAACAGCGCGTTGCACGCCGCGTGCGCGACGACGTCCGCGTCGGAGTGCCCGGCGAGCCCGGTGCCCTCGCCCTCCCACTTCAGCCCGGCGCACCACAGCTCACGCCCGTCCTCGAAGGCGTGGATGTCCGTACCGATCCCGACCTGCGGCAGCAGCAGCTGCTGCTGCCCCTGCCCGCCCGCCTCAGAACCCATCGTTCAGCCTCCTGCGCGCCAGTACCGCCTCCGCGAGCACCAGGTCGAGCGGCCGCGTCACCTTGAACGCCTCCTCGTGGCCCGGCACCACCACCACGGCGAGCCCCAGCTGCTCGACCATGCTGGCGTCGTCGGTGACGTCGTCGGTCACCGTCCCGTGGGCCCGCACCAGCGTCGCGCGGTCGAAACCCTGCGGGGTCTGCACCGCCCGCAGCCGCGCCCGCTCGGGGGTCGCCACCACCGGCTCCGGCTCGCCCGGCACCGCCGCGGGCTCGACCTGCTTGACGGTGTCGGCGAGCGGCACGGCCGGCACCACCGCGGGCGCGCCCTCGCGTACGGCGTCGATCACGGCGTCCACCGTGTCCACCGGCACCAGCGGCCGGGCCGCGTCGTGCACGAGGACGATGTCGTACTCGGGCGGCAGCGCGTCCAGGCCGAGCCGTACCGACTCCTGCCGGGTCTCGCCGCCGGGCACCACGACGAAGTCCGTCCTCTCGGGCAGCGCGTGCGCGTCGAGGAGGCTCTTGACCTCGCCCGCGCCGTCGGGCGGGGCGACGACCACGACGAGGGAGACCGCGCGGGAGGCGGCCATCGCCCGGACCGCGTGGATGAGCATGGGAGTGCCGCCCAGCGCCCGCAGGGCCTTGGGGGCACCCGGGCCGAGCCGCACCCCCCGGCCCGCGGCCGGAATCACGGCGGCGGTCCTGGCGTGCGGACGGCCCGCGGCGGACGCCTCCGCGGACGTCTCCGCAGGCATCTCCGCAGGCGTCTCGACGGGTGAGGGACGCGATTCGTCAGACATCGGTTCCTGTCAGGTTTGTGTGCTCGACCTAGTTGGGTATGGCCTCACCGTGCCGGGCGCGACGCCTTGACCGGACCCTTCCGTGACCCTGGTCGAGCCAGCAGCCCGGGCCCGGCACGCCAGGACCGGGGGAAACCTCCCGGGATGAGCGTACGAGGATCATCGGCATCCGGACGTCCGGATGCGGGAAACGGTGTCCGGGTACGAACATGCCGCAGCGCCCGGCGACAGCAAAGATGTCATCGGGCACCGCGGCATTTCAGTGCGCTGAACCGAGTGGGTGACGGTCTGCGCCTCGCCTCGGATCCAGTCGGATCAGGAGGCGAGCACCTCGTCGAGCAGGGCCTCCGCCTTGTCCTCGTTGGTGTTCTCCGCGAGAGCCAGCTCGCTCACCAGGATCTGGCGGGCCTTGGCGAGCATGCGCTTCTCACCTGCGGAGAGTCCGCGCTCGCGCTCGCGGCGCCACAGGTCGCGCACGACTTCCGCGACCTTGATGACGTCGCCGGAGGCGAGCTTCTCCAGGTTTGCCTTGTAACGACGCGACCAGTTCGTGGGCTCTTCGGCGTACGGCGCGCGCAGTACTTCGAAGACCCGGTCCAGCCCGTCCTGACCGACCACATCACGCACGCCGACGAACTCCGCATTGTCCGCTGGCACACGTACCGTCAGATCGCCCTGGGCGACCTTCAGCACCAAGTAGGTCTTGTCCACGCCTTTGATCTGGCGAGTTTCGATAGCCTCGATCAGCGCGGCCCCGTGATGGGGATAGACCACGGTGTCGCCAACCTTGAACGTCATGTGACAGGTACCCCTTCCGTGGCTATCCAGGGTAACACGGAAACGGCGTCTTCTGAATGGCGTTTTCGCAGGTCAGGGCATATCTCGGGGCTTGACAACAGCAACAGGAACGTGCTGCGCCGGGCGAGCGGAAGAAAGTATTCGCAGGTCGGAGCCGCTCTCCAGGCCGGTCGAAACACCCACGTCACACACATCCGGAGCCCGCACCACCTGCCCGAAGATCCCGATATGTCCGGTTCCGTGCGTGCGACTTCCGCTACTCCGTTCGGAGGCCGCGGCAGGGTTCCGGACGAATCCGGAATTGATCACGGCGTGCCCCCGACCCGTCCCGAGGTGATCAATTTCCTGGCCGCCCGCGCATTCCTTCACGGAAATTTCGCGTACCGATCCCGACCTGTATGGCGCAGGGCTTCATAGCTGAATGTCGGACGAGTACGAGCCGCTAAACGGCCCACCGGAACAACACCTGCCGGCGCCCCGGCCGGGCGGGGACGGCGCCCGCGCCGCCCCCGGCGCCTACCGCCTGCCGAGCGAAGCCGGACGTCTTCGGGGAGGGTCGGGTGCGGTGGCTCAACAACGGCTCGGTAGCCTGAGGCCGCTGACAGCCACTTAGGGCGGCTTTATCCGTTGCCGCCACCCCGCTCGAGTCCAAGGAGTTGCCGCCGCCGTGAGCAGCAGCCTTCGACGCGGTGCCCTCGCCGCCGCCGCCATCGCGTTCTCGATCGCCTCGCTCGCCGCGTGCGGCGCCGGTCACAACGCCCAGACGCTGGAGATCAAGCCGGACAACGCTGCGACGTCCGTGGGCGACATCAAGGTCCAGAACGCGGTCGTCATCACCCAGCCCGACCTGGAGTCGACCGGCCCGGCCGTGGTCTCCGCCACCCTGTTCAACAGCGGTGACAAGGACCAGACCCTCGAGTCCGTCACCGTGGCCGGTACCGGCAAGTCCGCCGAGCTGAAGCCCGCCAAGGGCGAGAAGGGCGACCTGACCGTACCGGCGGGCGGCCGCCTGATCCTCGGCGGCAAGGACAACGCCGCGGCGGTCCTGCCCAGCAGCCGCGAGGCGGTCCAGGACGGCAACGCCCAGAAGATCACCTTCAACTTCAGCGAGACCGGCGCCGTGAGCCTGCGCGCGTTCGTCGTCCCCGCCGAGAGCTTCTTCGCCGAGTGGGGCCCGAGCGAGACCCCGGCGGCCCCGGGCGCCTCCGGGGAGGCCTCCGCGGAGACCTCGGGCGAACCGGCCGACGGCGAGGCCTCGGGCACCCCGGCGGACGGCGAGACGGCCCCCGGGACGGACGAGGCCACCGGTGGGGCCACCGGCGACACGGACGAGACCGGCACCGGCACCGAGACCGGGACCGGCACTGGCACTGGCACCGAGACCGGCACGGGAACCGAAGCCGGTCACTGAGCACCGTACGGACGCACCGAAAAGACGCACCGTACGGACGCGTCGGCGTACGGCCGAAGGGCGGGACCTCTCTGTGAGGCCCCGCCCTTCGCCGTGTCCGTGGGGCCGCCCCGGTCGGGCGGCCGACGGGCCGGCCTACGGCTCGAACTTGTAGCCCAGCCCGCGCACGGTCACCAGGTACCGCGGCGCGCCCGGGTCGGGCTCGATCTTGGCGCGCAGCCGCTTGACGTGGACGTCGAGGGTCTTGGTGTCACCGACGTAGTCGGCGCCCCAGACCCGGTCGATCAGCTGCATGCGGGTCAGCACCCGGCCCGCGTTGCGCAGCAGCATCTCCAGCAGGTCGAACTCCTTCAGCGGCAGGTCGACCTTGGTGCCGCCGACGGTCACCACGTGCCGGTCCACGTCCATGCGGACGGGCCCGGCCTCCAGGGCGGCGGGGGCGACCTCCTCCGGCTCGCCGCGCCGCCGCAGTACGGCCCGGATGCGGGCGACCAGCTCGCGGGAGGAGAAGGGCTTGGTGACGTAGTCGTCGGCCCCTATCTCCAGCCCGACGACCTTGTCGATCTCGCTGTCCTTGGCCGTCACCATGATCACGGGAACGTTCGAGCGGCCGCGCAGCTGGCGGCAGACCTCGGTGCCCGGCAGGCCGGGCAGCATCAGGTCGAGGAGCACGAGGTCGGCGCCGTTGCGCTCGAACTCGTCGAGTCCGTCGGGGCCGGTGGTCGCGATGGCGACCTCGAAGCCCTCCTTGCGGAGCATGTACGACAGGGCGTCGGAGAAGGACTCCTCGTCCTCGACGACGAGCACACGGGTCACGGAAGGACCTCCGGGGCGGGAAACGTTTCGTACGCGGATGTATGCGGAGAATGCGTGGAATGCGTGGAATGGGGGGTTGAAGGCGACCGCTCGGTCTCGTCGCTGAGCCCGGCGCGGTCGGACCGCCGCTGCGCGCGGTCGCGGGCGAGGCCCGCCTCCGGCAGTCGCAGGGTGAAGGTGGAGCCCTGGCCTTCGGCGCTCCACACCGTGACCTCCCCGCCGTGCGAGGCGACCACGTGCTTGACGATCGCGAGACCCAGACCGGTGCCTCCGGTGGCCCGTGAGCGGGCCGGGTCCACGCGGTAGAAGCGCTCGAAGACCCGCTCCTTGTCCTTCTCCGAGATGCCGATGCCCTGGTCGGTCACGGCGATCTCGATCAGGTCGCCGCCGGGGGCGGCGACGCGGCGGGCGGCTATGCCGACGCGGGTACGGGCCGGCGAGTAGTTGACGGCGTTCTCGACGAGGTTGCCGAGGGCGGCGGCGAGCTGGCCGCGGTTGCCGCGCACGTGCAGATCCGCCGTTCCTCCGGCGGCCATGGTGATCTGCTTCGTACCGGCGGCGTGCCGGCAGCGGTCGATGGCCTCGGCGACCAGCTCGTCCACCCGGACGGGCTCGGCGTCGTCGAGGGGGTCGTCGTTCTGGACCCGGGACAGGTCGATGAGCTCCTGCACCAGGTTCGTCAGCCGGGTCGCCTCGATCTGCATCCGCCCGGCGAACCGCTCCACGGCCTCCGGGTCGTCCGCCGCGTCCATCACGGCCTCGGACAGCAGCGAGAGCGCCCCCACCGGTGTCTTCAGCTCATGGCTCACGTTGGCGACGAAGTCGCGCCGTACGGCCTCGATGCGGCGGGCCTCGGTGAGGTCCTCGACCAGCAGCAGCACCAGCCGCGACCCGAGGGGCGCGACGCGTGCGGAGACGGCGAGGGCCTCCCCCCGACCGTTGCCGCGCCGGGGCAGGTCCAGCTCGACCTGCCGTATCTCTCCGTCCCGCCGGGTGTCCCTGGCCATCTGCAGCATCGGCTCGACGGCGAGCCTGCCACCCCGGACCAGGCCGAGGGCGTACGCCGCCGAGCTGGCCTTGACCACCGCGTCGGCCTCGTCGAGGACGACGGCGGAGGAGCGCAGTACGGAAAGGACGGTGTCCACACCCGGCGGCAGCACGGGGTCCGTGTGCAGCGAGGTGCGCGTAGGGCGCTTCTGCTCCCGCTCGCTCCAGCGGAACGCCAGCACCGCGATGACGCCGGTGAGTACTCCGGCGATCGCTGCCACTGCGGCGACCGCCGCGTTCACGTCCATGTCTCCAGGTTAGGCACGGCGAACCGTCCCGCCCCAGCCATCCGGGTGCGACCTCGAACACTCGTCGCCCAGAGTTCACCTTGGAGCCAGGGACGGTTCATTTGGGGTGCCGGAAACGGACGCGTACAGGCCGGAACGTGTAAGCGTGGGGGCACGGCGAGGGGCGCGAGGCCGTCTTCGAGCCCCCGAAACGGACGTACGAGAGGGAATCCTGATGCGGGACGCGTACCACGAGGAACTTGATTCGATCGGTGACGGTCTGGTGGAGATGGCCCGGCTGGTCGGGTCGGCCATCGGACGCGCCACGACCGCGATCCTCGACTCCGACCTCAAGCTGGCCGAGGCCGTCATCGAGGCGGACCAGAAGGTCGACGACCTCCAGCACGAGCTGGAGGCGCGGGCGATAACCCTGCTGGCCCGGCAGCAGCCGGTGGCGACGGACCTGCGCATCGTCGTCACGTCGCTGCGGATGTCGGCCGACCTGGAGCGTTCGGGCGACCTGGCCCAGCACGTGGCCAAGCTGGCCCGGCTGCGCTACCCCGAGCGTGCGGTGCCGCACGACCTGCACGCGACCATCCTGGAGATGGGCCAGCTCGCGCAGCGCCTGATGGCGAAGGCCGCCGAGGTGATCATCACCAAGGACGTCGACCTGGCCCTCCAGCTGGAGCAGGACGACGACGCGATGGACCTCCTGCACCGCACCCTCTTCCAGCACCTGATGGACGACCGCTGGAAGCACGGCATCGAGACGGCGGTCGACGTCACGCTGCTGGGCCGCTACTACGAGCGCTTCGCCGACCACGCGGTCTCGGTCGCCAAGCGGGTGGTCTACCTCGTCACCGGCGAGCACGCCGACGACCTCCAGGCGGACATCCAGCCGGCGACTCAGGTCGAGGGGGCCTGAGGACCTGAAGGCCTGAGGACCTGAGTCCCGCGCGCGTCAACGGCGCAATGGGGCGCGCGTTCGCTTCCGTGCGCCGTTGATGCGCGGCCGTTCGGGGCGTGCAATGGACCCATACACCCGGGTCCCAGGCACCCGCTTCCAGGAGGAACCATGGCCGATTCCCCCAGCACGAAGCCCGACCCCGCGCAGGAACGCCCCACCGAGCAGCCCACCGAGATCCGCAGCCTCCCGCTGATCGCCGCCTGCGGCTGCGGCTCCGGCTGCGGCTGCGGCTGCCAGTCGGGCAGCCCGTGCCAGTGCGGCTGACGCGGTAGCCCGCGGTAGCCCGCGGCATGCGGTGGACAGTGGTGTGGCGGCCGGCTAGCCCCGGCCGCCACACGGGCGCACCCTGGAAGGAGGACCCTGAAGGGGGTGCGAGACGCCATGGCTCACTTCATGGACGTACACCGTGGGATGCGAGGCATCACCTCGGACCAGTTGCACCAGGCCCACCAGGCCGATCTCGCCGCGGAGAAGGACGAGAACGTCCACTTCGAACAGGCGTGGGCGGACCCGGCCTCCGGCACGATCTACTGCCTCTCCGAGGGGCCGTCGGCCGAGGCGGTCCAGCGCGTGCACGAACGCGCGGGCCACAAGGCGGACGAGATCCACGAAGTCCCCCTGTCGGTATAGGCCGGACAGGCCTCCCGCAGGCGGGTACCGCGTCACCCCGGACTTGAGTACGGGTACTCAGGCCCGGGGCGGGCTCCCGGTCGACCCTGGTTCAGGAGCACGACCACGACCACCACCCCGGGGAGCCCGGATCCCATGAACAGCAGCCAGCCGAACAACGCCCGAACCGACCGGAGCGACCGCAGCGACCGCAGCGACCGCAGCGACCGCATACGCGGCCTCGTCCGCCTGGTCCTCGCCAACCGCGCCTCGGCGGTCTACCTCACCGTGGTCGGCGGCGCGATGGCCCTCGCCGCGGCGCAGCCCCTCTTCGCGACCGGCCCCGACGCGTCCCTCGTCTGGGTCTGGCCGGCCCTGTTCACCTTCCCGGCCTTCGGCTTCGTGGCCTGGCTCGGCGAGGCGGGCTGGGGCGGCGACGCACCGGCGTGGTTCTTCGTCGGCGGCATCGTGCTCTCGGCGCTCGTCCAGTCGCTGGCCCTGGGGGCGGTGTGGCGGGCCCTGCGGGGGCGCCGGGACAAACGCGGCCACCTGACGCCGGCGCACTGACTCCGCCTCCTCCCCCGCCCCCGCCTCTGCCGCCCCCGCCGGTTCCGCCGGTTGCGTCGGCTCCGTCGGCTCCGTCGGCTCCGTCGCCTTCCGGGCCGGACGCGGGTGCGAGAGTGGCCCCATGACGGCACCAGGAACCACGGTCGTGGCGGTCGACGAGGTCGAGGACATCGCGGTGGACGGCCTGCGCTGGCTGACGGGAGCGGCCCGGGAAACTCCCGGCGGCGGCCTCGCCTGGCCGGTCAGGTCCTCGGATGAGGCCGTCGAGCCGATGCTCTACAACGGCACGGCCGGCAACATCCCCGTGCTCCTGGAGGCGTGGCGGCACTTCGGCGACGACGCGTACGCCGACACCGCCCTGCGCGCGGCCCGGGCCCTGGCCGCCCGGGTCGGCGACCTGGAGGACGACTCCCTCTACTTCGGCCGCACGGGACTCGCCCTGGTCCTGCGGACGGTCCACGCCGAACTGGGCGACCCGGCGTCGGGAGAGGCAGCCGACCGCGCCCTCGGCCTGGTCCGCGCCCGCTTCGACGGCACCCGCTGGGGCCAACTCTTCGAGCTGATGGGCGGCAACGCGGGCATCGGCCTGGGCGCCCTCCTGGCCGGCGACCCCGACCTGGCCGTCCTGGCCCTGGAGCCGTACCTGCGTACGGCGGAGCGGACCGCGCACGGCGTCCACTGGCCCCACCGCCCGGACACCGACTCCCGCCTGCACCATGTCTCGCACGGCACCCTCGGCATCGCCCTGGCCCTCGCCCGCGTCGGCGGCGCCACCGGCCGCGGGGACCTGCTCGACCTGGCGCTGTCCGCAACGGCCGACGTCGTGGCCCGGGACTGCGCCGGCCCTGAGGGCTTCCTGGCCCCGCACTCCACCCCGCAGTTCCTCCCGGACCTGATCGACCCGGTCAGCTACGGCTGGTGCCACGGCCCCTCCGGCGACGCCCAGCTCTTCCGCACCCTGCGCGAGGTCACGTCCGACCCCGCCTGGACCGCCCTGGCCGACCGCTGCTGGCACACGGTCACCCGCTCCGGCCTCCCCCGGCGACTGCGCCCCGGCTTCTGGGACAACAACGGCCGCTGCTGCGGCACCGCGGGCGTCCTGGCCCTGGCCTGCGACCGGATCGCCGAGCAGCAGGACGCGTTCGACTTCGCCGACGTCCTGGTCACGGACCTGACCGCCCGCGCCACCCGGGACGGCGAGGGCGCCCGCTGGTCCAACGTCGACTTCCGGTCCACTCCGGGCGAGCTCGAACCCCAGCTCGGCTGGGCGATGGGCAACGCGGGAATCGTCCGCGAGCTGCTCCGCTACGTACGCCAGGCCCGCGGGGGCGAGCCCGGGTACGCCTTCACGTGGCCGGACCAGCCGCCGGTGGCCACCGCGCCGGATCGGTCGCCCGCGCGGTGAGGCGGTGCAGGCGCAGGGCGGCGTCCTGGTCGAAGGAGGCTCCCTTCAGAGAGAGCCGGCGGGTGGTGCGGTAGGCGCTGAACGGTTCGCCCGGGGGTTCGTCCAGGAGGCGGACCATGGGGGCGACCGCCTTGGTCACGGAGGTGGCGAGCAGGGCGAAGGACGCCTTGGTGAGGGTCCGCAGGGGCTGTGGCAGATGCTCGGGCATCCCGGTCGCCACGACTCCGGGGTTGTAGCCGACGTAGCGGACGGGCGTCTCGGGATGGACGGCGCCGTAGGCGACGCCCAGCAGGTCGTTGGCGCGGAAGGACTGGAGAGTGGCCCTGGTCCCGCTGTACCCCGCCGCCAGCTGCGGATCGTCCCAGTGGATCCGGCCGAGCGGGATGCCGGGGGTGCCGACGTTCATGATGACGGGCCGCGGGGCGGACTCCAGCGCGTGACGCAGCCCGTGGCTGAGGACGTACCGGCTCAGGTAGGCGAGCGCGAAGCTGTGCTCGAACCCCTCTGCGGTGACGGTACGGCGCCCGAAGAGCCGGTACCGCTGGGCGCAGAGGACGAGCATGTCGACGGCGGCCCAGGTGCCCTCGATCGTGCTGACGAGTTCGCGGGCGGCCCGGACCGAGGTGAGGTCGCAGCGCAGGAAGACGGCACGGCCGCCGTCGGAGAACGCCGCCGCTTCGGCCAGCAGGGCTTCGCCCTTGGCGGGCGTACTGCCCACGGCGATCACCCGCGCCCCCTGACGCAGGTAGTGCAGTGCGAGCCCCTTGCCGAGCCCGTCGGTACCTCCGGTGATGACCACGGTCCGCATCCCAGCTCCTCAGCCCATGCGGATATCCGATATCCGCTTGCCCGCACCGGGACGGTAGCACGAAGCGGATACGATGTATCCGATTGTGTTCAGGACGGTGGATCGGATTCGGATTCGGCCAGGGAACGGCGGAGGGGCGTGCATGAGCGGCGAGCGACAGTCCGAGGGGGCCGGCACGGAGGCCGACGCGGCACAGGAACGTCCGCTGCGGCGCGACGCGGAAGTGAACCGTCGGCTCATCCTCCGCGCCGGCCGGGAGGTCTTCGCCGTCCGGGGACTGCAGGCCACGCTCAACGACGTCGCGCATCACGCCGGGCTCGGCGTGGGCACCGTCTACCGGAAGTACCCCGACAAGCAGGCGCTGGCCGAGGCGGTCTTCGGCGAGGAGCTCGACGAGATCGCGGCGATGGCGCGGGAAGCCCGGGACGCGGACGACGCCTTCGGTGCCCTGGCCGGCTTCCTGGAAAAGGCCCTGGAACGGGCGGCGCACAACCGCGGGCTGCGCGAACTGATGCGCCGGGGCACCGTGGAGGGCGCGGGTCTCACCCGGGCACGGCAGGCGATCACCGCGCACTGCGAGCACCTCCTGGCCCGGGCCCGCGCCGAGGGCGCGCTGCGGGCCGGGGTCACCGAGGCGGACCTCGCGCCGATCGCCGCGATGCTCGACGCGGTGATGGCCCTGCCCGCCGAGCAGCCCTCCGAGCTGTGGCGCCGCTATCTGATGGTCATCCTCGACGGGCTGCGCGCCCATCCGGGCCGGCCGGAACTGCCCGGGCCCTGACCGGGCGGCGGACGCCGACCGAACCGAACCGCGGCGATCGGGCGCCGTGGCGGCGCCCCCTGCCACGGTGGATGCCGAAGGGAGGCCGCATGATCTCGGCACTGAACCGCCTGGTCGACCTGGTCGAGGAGCACCTCGGCGAGGAGCCGGACGTCCCCGCGCTGGCCACGGGGCTCGGCACGACCGAGTACCACCTGCGCCGGATGTTCTCGTCGCTGGCGGGCATGCCGCTGTCGGAGTACGTCCGCCGGCGCCGTATGACCGTCGCCGCCGCCGACGTCGTACGGGGCGGGGACGACCTGCTGGGCATCGCCGTCCGGTACGGCTACGGCTCCACGGAGGCGTTCGGACGCGCGTTCCGGTCGGTCCACGGCGCCGCCCCGCGCGACGTACGCCGCGACGGCGGCCCCCTTCGGACACAGCCGCAGCTCAGGTTCCGCCTGAGCGTCGAAGGGAGCACCCCCATGGACACCCGCTTCACCGACCGCCCCGCGTTCCGCCTGATCGGCCACGCGACCCGCGTCCCCCTCATCCACGAGGGCGTCAACCCGCACATCCAGCAGCACATCGCCGCCCTCCCCCAGGAGGCCCACGTCCGCCTGAAGTCCCTCGGCGACACGGACCCGGCCGGCCTGCTCCAGGTCAGCGACGACGTGGCGCAGGACAGTCCGGAGGGCACCGAACTGACCTACCTCCACGGCGTGGCCGTCACCGCCGGCACCCCCGCCCCCGACGACCTCGACGCCATCGAGGTACCGGCGGGCACGTGGGCGGTCTTCCGCAGCTCGGGCCCCTACCCGGACGCCCTCCAGACCACCTGGGCGGCCACGGCGTCCGAGTGGTTCCCCTCCAACCCGTGGCGCCTGCGTCCCGGCCCGTCGATCGTCTCCGTCCTGGACCGCGCGGACGACTTCACGACGGCGACGACGGAACTGTGGCTCCCCGTGGAACCGGCCTGAGGAGCTGGCGGCTGATCAGAGCGGCTTCAGGCGGGCCTTGAGCAGACAGAACTCATTGCCCTCGGGATCGGCGAGGACGTGCCACTGCTCCTCGCCGGTCTGCCCGATGTCGGCCGGGCGCGCCCCGAGCTTCAGCAGGCGCTCCAGCTCGGCGTCCTGATCCCGGTCGGTGGCGTTGACGTCGATGTGCAGCCGGGACTTGCCGGGCTCCGGCTCGTCCCGGCGGCTGAGGATGATCGTCGGCTGCGGCCCGCCGAACCCTTCCCGCGGCCCGATCTCGAAGTACTCGTTGTCCTCACGGTCGAGCACGACGAAGTCCAGCACCTCGCACCAGAACCGCGCCAGCGCCTCGGGGTCACGACAACCGAGCACCAGCTCACTGATCCGACAAGCCATGACCGAAACCTGCTCTCAACGTGGGAAGCACGGGCACGAACGCGCTGGTGACCGTACCTGGAGGGTCGGTCGGAGGCGAAGGCTTTTCCACTGCTAGCTTCCGGAAGCATGACGGACGGCGTGTACGTGGGCAACGCGGGCAAGGACGCGGCACTGGACCGGGGATGGCTGCTGGGGCACTTCAAGGACGCCTCCGATCCCCGGCACAGTGAGGACGTCGAGATCAAGTGGGGCGTCCATCCGAAGGGGGACGAGCGCGCCCGATGGGTCACCGGTGAAGACCGCACCGCGCTACAGGTCCTCATCGGCGGACGCTTCCGGGTGGACTTCCCCGGCCGCAGCGTCGTACTGGCCGAACAGGGCGACTACGTCGTGTGGGGCAGGGGCGTCGACCACTCCTGGTACGCGGAGGAGGAGTCCGTGGTCCTGACGGTGCGGTGGCCGTCCGTGCCCGGGTACGCGGTCGCCGCGGAGGACGAATCCGGTGGGCCGGACGCCCGGAACTGACAGTGCGCTCGGTGGCGGTGGAGGCCGCCCCATAGGCTGAGCGCCCGTCCGCACGGCCTGGGGGAGAAATGACCAGTAGGTTCACGGAGTTGGTCCTCGACTGCCACGATCCGGAGCGGCTCGCGGCCTTCTGGTGCGCGGTGCTGGACTTCAAGGTGATCGACCGGGGCGAGGGCAAGGTCGAGATCGGCTCCTGGGAGCCGACGGTCGAGGAGGTCCGGGCCCGCCAGATGCCGCCCACCCTCGTCTTCATCCAGGTGTCCGAGGGCAAGACGGTGAAGAACCGCCTCCACCTCGACGTCAGCCCGGTCGACGGCAGCACCGAGGACGAGGCGTCCAGGCTCCTCGCCCTAGGCGCCAGCAAGGTCGACGTGGGCCAGGGCCCGGGCCGGAGCTGGGTGGTCATGGCCGACCCCGAGGGCAACGAGTTCGACGTCGTACGCAGCCTGGCACCGTCTGCGTAGAGGCTCCCCGCCAACCGACGGCCGGGCTTCGTCGATGGCCAGGAGCGAGACCTGCCGGCGCCGACCGCGCGCCTCTTCAGTACCGACCGCACATCCGTCAACGACGCGAGCGACCGGGATCCCCACCACGATCCAGGGTGCGGCCGAGAAGAGGCAGCAGGCGCTCCCAGTGAAGCCGCAGTGCGGCGGCGTCGAAGGAGTCGGTGTCGGCCATGGTGAAGCCGTGGACGGTGCCGGGGTAGATCTCCGAGGTGTAGCCGACACCCGCCGCGTCCAGGGCCTGGTTCAGCTCGCCGAGGCCCTCCGGCGTCAAGTCGCCCTCGGCGTGGCCGAAGTGGACCTCGGCGGTGAGCTTGGCGAGGCTGCCGGGCCCGTCGGCTCCCACGGGAGCGTGGAACGCGGCGAGGGCGGCCACCTGGCCCGGGTGGGCCACCGCGGTGCGCGTCGCCAGGAGGCCGCCGATGCAGTAGCCGGTCACCGCGACCGGTCCGGGACCGGCCTCGGGCTGAGCGGTGAGGAAGGCGAGGTAGGCGTCGGCGTCACGCAGGACCCGCTCCGCGGTGTGCGCCTCGATCAAGGGCATCAGCTGGGCGAAGACCGCGCCCCGGGCCTCTTCTCCGATGTACTCGGGAAGCTCGATGACCGGCGCCGGGCCGTGCCGGTAGAAGAAGTTGGGCACGAGCACGTAGTACCCGTGCCCGGCCAGTTCGCGGGCCATCTCCCGCAGCACGGGCCGGATCCCGAAACCGTCCGCGTACATCAGCACCGCAGGGTGCCGCTCCCCACCGCCGGGAAAGGCGACGAACGCGTCGGCCTGTCCGTCCGCGGTCGGTATCTGCAACGTCTTGGTGGGCATGAACTCTCCAGTCGTGGTTGATGTATCGAGCTTGTGATCAACACGACGGAGGCGGAGCCCGCGCGGCACCGCGGAATCCTCGATTCGACAGCGGACCGACACCGGCCCGTACGGCACTCAGAAGAGCACCGGGTCACCAATCCGTGTGTGGCGCGAGGCCGTCCCGGTAGTCATGACTCCAGAACATAGCCCAGTTCTCGACGTGCACCGCCGGTGCCGTCGCTTCCTCACTCCGAGGGATAGATGTCCCCGCCCCGCTCCATGCTTTCCTCTTCGCTCTGGCTCTGCAGCCTTCGGGCCTTCTCCTGGAGCCTCTTCCGCTCGTCGGGGTCACTGGCCCGTTCCGAGGCGGCCTTCAGCTCCTGGGCCTTGTCGCGCATCTGCTGGAGCCGGGCGCGAGCTTCTCCGTCTGCACTCATGTGATCCGTCCTCGCATCGTGAGCGGCAATTGCGCATACCAGCGAATCACACACTGCTACCCTCCGCATCCGGTGCGTCACCCACGCTGCGGTCGTCCGGAGACGCTATGCGGCAACGGAGTACGTTCTACTCTGGTCGCGGACCGAGGGGGCGCAGCATGGCCAACGTGGTGGATCTGATCTGCTACCCCGTCAAGGGGTGTGCGGGCACGTCGACGAGCGATGCGCTCCTGACTCCGGCGGGCCTCGCCCACGACCGCAGCTTCATGGTCATCAGCGAGAACGGAATCTTCCGCACGCAACGCCGGCACCCCCGCCTCGCCCTGATCCGGCCCGCCGTCAGCACCGACGGCACGCGCCTGACACTGGACGCGACCGACGGCACGAGCCGCTTCGGCACGCTGTGCCTCGACGTGACGACGTCTGCCCCGCGCCGCGACGTCGACCTCTTCGGCACCGCTTACCAGGGGATCGACCAGGGTGACGAAGCCGCCGCCTGGCTGTCGGAGTTCCTCGGCACCCCCAGCCGTCTGGTCCGCGTCCCGCCGGAGCACAACCGCATCACCGACGGCCTGACCCCCGGCCCGTCCGGCTACGCCGACAGCAGCGCGGTGCACCTCCTGTCCCGCGCCTCCCTCGCCCTCCTCAACCGGCGGATGGCTGATCGCGGCGCCCCGATCCTGCCGATGAACCGCTTCCGCCCGAACATCGTCGTCGACAGCCACGAGAGCCACGACCACGGCAGCGGCGACGACCGGGCAGCCCTGCCGCACGCCGAGGATCGCGCCCGCCGCATCTCCATCGGCGGTGCCGAGTTGGGCTATGCCAAGCTCGCGGTGCGCTGTGCCGTCACCCTGGTTGACCAGGAGGCCGGAGCACGGCGGGGACCGGAACCACTGCGCACACTGGCGAGCTACCGGCGAGCGGCAAGCGGCGGCGTGGTCTTCGGCGCCAAGTTCTCCGTGATCACGCCGGGCAAGCTGTCGGTCGGCGACGAGGTCGTCGTACAGGAGTGGGGCGACGCCGAACTGCAGGATGGACTGCTCTCTCCATGACACCCTGGACGTCTTTGCTGCCAGGCACGAGGTACTGAGGGCGGAGCAGAGACAGCAAGAAGCCCCCTGCCCGGCGGAGGACCCGCAGGCAGGGGGCCTGTTCGTGGGCGCTTACTTCTTCTTGCCCTGGTTCTTCACGGCCTCGATCGCTGCCGCGGCCGCGTCCGGGTCCAGGTAGGTCCCGCCGGGGTTGACCGGCTTGAACTCGGCGTCGAGCTCGTAGGACAGCGGGATGCCCGTCGGGATGTTCAGGCCCGCGATGTCGGCGTCCGAGATGCCGTCGAGGTGCTTGACCAGGGCGCGCAGCGAGTTGCCGTGGGCGGCGACCAGGACCGTGCGGCCGGTGAGGAGGTCGGGGACGATCGCGTCGAACCAGTACGGGAGCATGCGGCCGACGACGTCCTTGAGGCACTCCGTCTGCGGGCGCAGCTCCGGCGGGAGCATCGCGTAACGCGGGTCGGAGAACTGGGAGTACTCGGCGTCGCGGTCCAGCGCGGGCGGCGGGGTGTCGTAGGAGCGGCGCCACAGCATGAACTGCTCCTCGCCGAACTCCGCGAGGGTCTGCGCCTTGTCCTTGCCCTGGAGGGCGCCGTAGTGGCGCTCGTTCAGGCGCCAGTGGCGGTGGACCGGGATCCAGTGGCGGTCGGCGGCCTCCAGCGCGAGCTGGGCCGTGCGGATCGCGCGCTTCTGGACGGACGTGTGGACCACGTCGGGCAGCAGGCCGGCGTCCTTGAGCAGCTCGCCGCCGCGCGTCGCCTCCTTCTCGCCCTTCGGGGTGAGGTTGACGTCCACCCAGCCGGTGAACAGGTTCTTCTCGTTCCACTCGCTCTCGCCGTGGCGGAGGAGGATCAGCTTGTACGGTGCGTCGGCCATGCTCCCGAGCGTAATCCAAGGCCCTGATCCCCCGCGCGTGCGCCCGGTGGGCGGACGGTTGACGGGAAGTGTTAATTGAATGGCTTCCCCGAGAGAGCCGTTTGTAAGTTGTGCTTACCGCATCAGCCGCTTACAGCGATCTCAATCACCTCGGGGGACCCATGCCAGTCGTCGGACTCAGACGTGCCGCACGCGAGACCGTCTCCGGGCTCCCCCGCGAGTTCTGGTGGCTGTGGACCAGCACCCTGGTCAACCGTCTCGGTGCCTTCGTCGCGACCTTCATGGCGCTGTACCTGACCATCGACCGCGGCTACTCCGCCTCGTACGCCGGTCTGGTCGCCGCCCTGCACGGGCTCGGCGGGGTCGTGTCCTCGCTGGGCGCCGGGGTGATGACCGACCGGCTGGGGCGGCGGCCCACGCTGCTGGTCGCGCAGACCTCCACCGCGCTGTCGGTCGCGCTGCTCGGCTTCATGCGGGACCCGGTGGCCATCGCCGCCGTCGCCTTCCTGGTCGGCATGGCGAGCAACGCCTCCCGGCCGGCGGTGCAGGCGATGATGGCGGACATCGTGCGGCCCGAGGACCGTATCCGGGCGTTCTCGCTCAACTACTGGGCGATCAACCTCGGCTTCGCGATCTCCTCCATGGCGGCCGGGTTCATCGCCGAGTACAGCTATCTCGCCGGGTTCATGATCGAGGCCGGTATGACGCTGGTGTGCGCCGTGCTCGTCTTCGTGAAGCTGCCCGAGTCGCGGCCCAAGGAGCACGCCGACGACACGTCCGGCGGCGGGGACGCGGTGCCCGTCTCGCTCGGGACCGTGCTGCGCGACGGGCGGTACATGGGGGTCGTCGGGCTGTCCTTCCTCATCGCGCTGATCTTCCAGCAGGCCTACGTCGGGCTGCCCGTCGCCATGGGCGAGGCCGGGTTCACGCCCGCCGACTTCGGCATGGCGATCGCCGTCAACGGTGTGCTGATCGTCGTACTGCAGATTCCCGTCACGCGGTTCATCCAGCACCGCGATCCGCGGCTGCTGCTCATCGGCTCGGCGTTGCTGGCCGGGTACGGGTTCGGGCTCACCGCCTTCGCCGGGTCGGTCGCGGTGTTCGCCCTCACCGTGTGCGTGTGGACGCTGGCCGAGGTCGTCAACGCGCCGACGCAGACCGGGCTCGTCGTCCGGCTGTCGCCCTTGCACGGGCGCGGGCGGTACCAGGGGATGTACTCCATGTCCTGGGCGGTCGCCGCCCTCGTCGCCCCGCTGATGTCCGGGTTCGTCATCGACCACTGGGGCGCCGAGTGGCTGTGGGGCATCTGCGCCGTCGTCGGCACCGTGGCGGCGGCCGGGTACTGGGGGCTCATGCGGGGCCTGCCGGACGACGCCGACGAGGCACCGGTTGCCCAGGAGTCGTCCGTCGCCCCGGCAGCCCGGGTCGACGCCGACGCCGGCGCCGTCTGATCCAGCCGCGCCCACCGCTCGCTCACGGGTGCATCCGCGCCCCCTTCAGCACCTTGTCCACCGCGTTCTTCGGGCCGTACACCGCGAGACCCACCAGGTCCAGGTCCGCCGTCGCCACGGCCCGTACCGCCGCGCGGTTGTCGCGGTCGTTGCCCGTGGTGAAGAGGTCGGAGGTGAACAGGGCGCGGGGCAGGGCGCGGGACAGTACGCGCGCGTGGGCGGTCGTCAGCGTCTCCTTCGTGCCCTCGAAGACCAGCACCGGCTGGCGGAACATCGGCAGGTAGCCGACGGCGTCCGCGTCCTCGTAGGGCTCCCCGATCACCTCGGGGAACTGCTTGCCCAGGCCGCTGACCAGGAACGCCGTGACGTTGAGGCGCTGCCAGGTCTCCAGGTCCTCGCGCAGCAGTACGGCGATCTTGGTGTCGAAGCGGACGGGGGTCTCGGCCCCGGGAGTCTCCGGGGCTGCTTCGTGCGTGCTCATACCGTGAGACTGCCGACCCGCACCCCGCCCGGTCTTGTACGTTTTTTGCATGGCCGGCCAGCGCAACGACCAGCGGAAGGACGAACGCAGCGTCTCCGCGTGGCGGCCCCGCGTCCCGGGCGTCGTCGAGGTCTTCCACGCCCACTACACCGAGTACGCCTATCCGATGCACGTCCACGACGCCTGGACGCTGCTCATCGTCGACGACGGCGCCGTGCGGTACGACCTGGACCGGCACGAGCACGGCACCCCGCACGACACGGTGTCGCTGCTGCCGCCGCACGTGCCGCACAACGGCTCCCCGGCGACCCCGGACGGCTTCCGCAAGCGCGTCCTGTACCTGGACGCCTCCCGTCTGGGCGACGAGCTGATCGGACCGGCGGTGGACGCGCCCGACCTGCGGGACCCGGTGCTGCGGCGGCGGGTCGGGCAGGTGCACGCCGCGCTCACGCTGCCGGGCGACGAGCTGGAGGCGGAGAGCCGGCTGACCCTGATCGGCGACCGGCTGCGCGAGCATCTGCGGCCCGGGACCGGCTCGCCCGGCGCCCGCCGGGACCCCGTGCTCGCCCGGCGACTGCGGGAGCTGCTCGACGAGCGGGTCGTCCCGGGGATCGGGCTGGAGGAGGCGGCCGCGCTCGTGCCCGCGCATCCGGCGCACCTCGTACGGGCGTTCAGCGGCGCGTACGGCATCGCGCCGCACCAGTACCTGATGTCCCGGCGGGTCGACCGGGCCCGGCGGCTGCTGCTGGCCGGACGGGCCCCGGCGGACGTGGCGGGCGCCACCGGGTTCTACGACCAGGCCCATCTGACCCGGCACTTCAAGCGGTTGGTGGGGGTCACGCCGGGGCGGTACCGGGCGAGCGGCACTCGGACCTGACGCCCATGGCCGTCCCACGGCGTCCGATCAGTCGGCGGAGCGCTCGATCAGGTGCTGGAACGCCTCCAGGTTCCGCGTCGACTCGCCGCGCGCGGTGCGCCACTCGTACTCCTTGCGGATGGCGGAGGCGAAGCCCAGCTCCAGCAGGGTGTTGAAGGCGCCGTCGGCGGCCTCCAGGACCTGGCCGAGGAGGCGGTCGATCTCGTCGGGGGTGACGGAGGCCAGGGGGAGTTTCGCGGTGACGTAGATGTCGCCGAGGCGGTCGACGGCGTAACCGATGCCGTAGAGCTTGAGGTTGCGTTCCAGCAGCCAGCGGTGGACGGCCGGTTCGTTCTCGTCGGGGTGGCGGACGACGAAGGCGTTGAGGGAGAGCGAGTGCCGGCCCACGAGGAGGGAGACCGTCGTCGACAGCTTGCGGGTGCCGGGGAGCTTGACGACGTAGGTGCCGGGCTCGGGGCTCTCCCACTCCAGCTCGGCGTCCTTCAGCGCCTCCTCGAGGACCTGCGCTGCCTTGTGCTGTGGTGCCTCAGCCATGGTGCGAGCGTACGCGACGGCGGTGCGACTGGATCGCGGCCGTGTAGACGTCGGCGGTGGTGGCGGCGGCGCTGTCCCAGCCGAAGGACTGGGCGTGCCGGGCGGCGGCGTCGCCCATGCGGGGCGTCAGCTCGGGGTTGTCGGCGAAATCGCGCAGCACGCGCGCGTACTCGGCGGGATCGTGGCCGTGGACGAGGCGGCCGGTGTGTCCGTCGCGCACCGCGACCGGCAGGCCGCCGACCGCGGCGGCGAGCACCGGCGTACCGGCCGCCTGGGCCTCTATGGCCACCAGGCCGAAGGACTCGCTGTAGGACGGCATGACCAGCACGGACGCGGCCCGGAACCAGTCGGCGAGCTGTTCCTGGCCGACGGGCGGGCGGAAGCGTACGACGTCGGCGATGCCGAGCCGCGCGGCGAGTTTCTGCAGGCCCTCCGGCTTGGCGAGGCCGCTGCCGCTGGGGCCGCCGACGACGGGGACGACGATGCGGGAGCGCAGCTCGGGGCGTTCGTCGAGGAGCACGGCGACGGCGCGCAGCAGGATGTCCGGCGCCTTCAGGGGCTGTATGCGGCCCGCGAAGAGCGGGATCAGCGCGTCCTGGGGCAGGCCGAGGCGGGCGCGGGCGGCGGCGCGGGCGTTGCCGTGCTGTCCCGGGCCGGGCACGCGGCCCTTGGGGAAGGGGCGGAACCGCTCCAGGTTCACGCCGGGGTGGACGACGGCGACCTTGTCGGGGTCGGCGGCGTAGTGGCGGACGAGTTCGTCGGCCTCTTCCGCCGTGTTGGCGATGAGCCGGTCCGAGGCGGCGACGATCTGGGTCTCGCCGATGACGCGGGCGGCCGGTTCGGGGGTGTCGCCGTCGGCCAGGTTGGCGTTCTTGACCTTGGCCATGGTGTGCATGGCGTGCACCAGGGGCGCGCCCCAGCGCTGGGCGGCGAGCCAGCCGACGTGGCCGGAGAGCCAGTAGTGGGAGTGCACGAGGTCGTAGTGGCCGGGGCGGTGACCGGCCCAGGCCTGCATCACACCGTGCGTGAAGGCGCAGAGCTGGGCGGGCAGCTCCTCCTTGGCCAGCCCCTCGTACGGGCCCGCGTCGACGTGCCGGACGAGGACGCCGGGGGCCAGTTCGACGGCGGGCGGGAGGGCGGCGGTGGTCGCCCGGGTGAAGATCTCGACCTCGATGTTGATCGCGGCGAGGCGCTGCGCCAGCTCCACGATGTAGACGTTCATGCCTCCGGCGTCGCCGGTGCCGGGCTGGTGGAGCGGTGAGGTGTGCACGGAGAGCATGGCGACGCGGCGGGGCTTTCGATTCAGCCTCAGCCGCGGCGAGGCCGCCGGTGAGCGACGCCCGAGCCTGCTGACGTACTGGCTCACGAGCCGATCCTCCTCGCTGCGGGCATGCCGGTCGGAGGACCTGGGTCGCCCTCCAAGGGGTGGGAACACCGGACGGGCGGTACTCCATTCCGGTTTTCCGACCTTTGCCGAATCATTACCGCTGGTCGCTCAACCGTTCGAGAGCCCTTCGGGTCCCCCCGCCCGCCGGTGGTGTGCGGGTACCACCATTCCGCGGCCGAATGCCGGACGCCGGCCGCATATCCTCGTAGGCATGCCACCCCGCGCCACCGCCGCCCGCCCCGTGGGCACGGTCACGCGCGGGACGACGAACCCCAACCGGCTGCGCCGCATGGACCGCTGGATCGCGGCGTCGCACGGTGCCGAACTGCGCCGCGCCGCCGACCCGGTCGCCGTCGACCTCGGCTACGGCGCGGCGCCCTGGACCGCCGTCGAACTGCTGCACCGTCTGCGCACGGCCGCTCCGCACGCGCGCGTGGTGGGCGTCGAGATCGACCCGGCCCGGGTGGCGGCGGCCCGGCCGTACGCGTGCGCGGGGCTCGATTTCCGGCACGGCGGCTTCGAGGTCCCCGTCTCCCCGCCCCCGCTGCTGATCCGCGCGGCGAACGTGCTGCGCCAGTACGACGAGGGCGAGGTCGCCGCCGTCTGGCGGCGGCTGTGCGCGCGGCTCGCACCGGCGTCGGAGCACTCGCGCGGCGGGCTGCTGGTCGAGGGGACGTGCGACGAGATCGGGCGCCGGCACGTGTGGGTGGCGCTCGGGCCCGAGGGGCCGCGCACGGTCACCTTCGCGACCCGGCTCGGCTCCCTGGACCGCCCCTCCGACCTGGCCGAACGGCTGCCGAAGGCGCTCATCCACCGCAATGTCCCCGGCGAGCCCGTGCACGCCTTCCTGCGCGACTTCGACCGCGCCTGGGCCGCCGCCGCGCCCTACGCCTCG
The DNA here is from genome assembly GCF_042893535.1 of Streptomyces sp. NPDC001599. Taxonomy (NCBI): domain Bacteria; kingdom Bacillati; phylum Actinomycetota; class Actinomycetes; order Kitasatosporales; family Streptomycetaceae; genus Streptomyces; species Streptomyces sp. NPDC001599. Next base: position 74,101 of record NZ_JBIAVA010000020.1, on the reverse strand, counting down.
TACGGGGCCCGGCAGCGCTGGATGCGGGCGGTGCGGGACCTGACGGCCGACTGGCCGGTGACGGACGGCCCGGTGCGGTGGCGGCAGGGCGAAGTGACGGTGCGGTGGGAGGCGTTGGCACCCCGCGCCTGAGCCGACGGCACGGACCGGGGGCGCCCCCGACCGGGAACGATCTCCGTGCGGCGTTCGTCACACCCCCACGGAAGCAAACGCAGGAAGCAAACGCAGGATGCGACCGAGGGAAGCAATCGAGGGGAAGCGGGAGGAATGCACGGCCTCTGTCGCTTTTCGCGTCGGCATGGCACGATCCCCCGAGCGGGCTATGTTACTGACGGTTAATCAGGTTGGGGGCGAGGTATGCGTACGGGGATGCGTGGCCTGACGACGGCTGCCGTGACCGTGGTCTGCGCGATCACCGTGCTGGCGGCACCGGGCACGGCGTTCGCCGACCCGGGCCCCTCGGCCTCGTCGTCACCGTCGCCCTCACCGTCGGCGGCGGCCGGCGCCCCGGCCGCCGCACCCGGCAAGGGCAAGGACCTGGAGGCCGTGCGCAAGAAGCTCGACAAGCTCTACCGCGCGGCGGCCTCGGCCACGGAGGAGTACAACGCCGCCGAGGAGAAGGCCGAGAAGCAGAACGCCGAGATCGTCGAGCTGGCCAAGAAGATCGTCAAGGGCCAGGAGAAGCTGGACGGCCTCAAGGACCGCGCGGGAGCCGCGGCCCGCTCCCAGTACCGCACCGGCGGCCTGCCCGACGGGGCGAAGCTCATCCTGAGCGACGACCCCGAGGACTTCCTCGACGGCACCGGCCGGGTGATCCAGGGCCAGCGCGCCACCAAGGGCCTGCTCGGCGAGCTGACCCGCGCCCAGCGGGACCTGAAGGCCTACGCGGCGGACGCCTCCGCCCGCTTCAAGGAGCTGGAGGCGAACCGCAGGGCCAAGGCCACCGCCCAGAAGAAGATCGAGAAGCAGATCGCGGCGGCCGAGAAGCTGGAGTCCGAGCTGGAGAAGGAGGAGAAGGAGCGCCTCGCCCGGCTGGAGCGCGAGGCGCAGGCCAAGGCGCAGACCGCCTGGCTCGACTCCGGCATCCTGAAGGACCTCGACACCGGGGCGACCGAGCGGGGCCGCAAGGCGGTCGAGTACGCCACCGCCCAGATCGGCAAGCCGTACCAGTGGGGTGCCGAGGGCCCGAAGTCCTACGACTGCTCCGGCCTGACCTCGCAGGCCTGGGTGTCGGCCGGACAGACGATCCCGCGCACCTCGCAGCAGCAGTGGAAGCAGCTCAGGCACGTCGACGTCGAGGACATGCGCCCCGGCGACCTGATCATCTACTTCGACGACGCCAGCCACGTCGGCATGTACGTCGGCGACGGCTCCATGGTGCACGCCCCGCGTCCGGGGCGCTCGATCACCCTCGCGGGCGCGGGCTCGATGCCGATCCTCGGCGTGGTCCGCCCGGACACGGCCCCGGAGCGGGCGTCCACCCCCAAGGAGTGACGCGGGCCACGTGACCGGCGCCGGGTGCGTGAGACGGGCCACGTGACCCAGTCCACGCCCGGCGCCCGCCCCGCGTGACCTTCGTCATCCCCGCCCCCGGGCCGACGTGTCCAACTGCGGGGGAAAACGCGGCATATGACAGTGGCCGATGGCCGCCCGACGTGTTCTGGACCATTCCGCAGCGGTGCGGTCACCCGCTATGGTCCCCGTCGGTGGGTCGAGGTCCCTCGCCCCGCCATGCCCTCGGGGGGAGGGAAGGAAACCAAGACGATGCCCGTACCCGTACCGCGGCAGAGGGCGATCCCGGCCGTGGAGTGTGGTCAGGCGCCCGCCGCGTCTCCGGACAGCGGCCCTTCCAAGGAACAGGCCCCGCCCGGGACGCCCCAGGCCGAGAACGCCGCCACCCGGCGAGAGAACACCCGAGAGAACCCCACGGAGAAGCGCGAGAAGCCCACGGACACCAGCACGGAGACCAGCACGGAGACCAGCCCCGGCACCGACCGGACGCCCGCCGTCCGGACCGAGAGCGCTGCCCCCACGAACCTGACGGTGCTGCTGATCGAGGACGATCCGGCCGGCTCGCCGATCGTGCCCGACCTGATCGACCAGGCCGGCAAGCCGATCCGCGTCCGTACCGCACGCAACCTCACCGAGGCCGGGCGGCTGCTGACCGACGACGTCCACTGCATCCTGCTGGACCTCGCCCTGTCGGTCCCCGCCCCGGCCCGCCCGAGCGGCGAGGGCACCGGTGACGGTGAAGGCGGCGGCGAGGACAGCGACGAGCTGGCGGTGCTCCGGCACGTCCTGGAGCTGGCGCCCCGGCACGCCGTGCTCGCGCTCACCTCCTCCAGCGACGCCGAGCGCGGCGCCGAGGCGGTGGCGGTCGGCGCGCAGGACTACCTGTTCCGCGACGAGCTGGACGGCCGCCTGCTGAGCCGGGCGATCCGCTACGCCGTCGAGCGCAAGCGGTCCGACTCGGCGGAGCGGCGGCTGGCCGAGGGCAGGCTCCGGGCCCAGGAGAACCGTCGTCTGGAGCGCGGCCTGCTGCCGACCCCGCTGCTGGCCGGCTCCCCGCTGCGCTTCGCCGCCCGCTACCGCCCGGGCCGCTCGCGCGCGCTGCTGGGCGGCGACTTCTACGACGTCGTGCGCACCCCGGACGGCACCGTGCACGCCATGATCGGCGACGTCTGCGGGCACGGCCCGGACGAGGCGGCGCTCGGCGTGGAGCTGCGGATCGCCTGGCGGGCGCTGACGCTGGCGGGGCTGTGCGGCGACGAGCTGCTCGGCACGCTCCAGCAGGTGCTGGAGCACGAGCGCTCGGACGACGAGATCTTCGCGACGCTGTGCGCCGTGGACATCTCCCCGGACGGCCGCCGCGCGGGCCTGTGCCTGGCCGGACACCCGTCCCCGCTGCTCAGCCGCCCGGGCATGCCCGCACGGCTGCTGCCCTACGACAACAACGGCCCGGCGCTGGGGCTGCTGCCGGGCGCCCGCTGGCCGCGGATGCAGGTGGAGCTGGGCGCCGAGTGGAGCCTGATGCTGTACACCGACGGCCTGATCGAGGGCCACGTCGGCGGGGGCCGGGAGCGGCTCGGCCAGGACGGCATGGTGGAGCTGGTCCGCCGCCAGCGTGCCGAGGGTCTGACCGGCGAGGAGCTGCTGCGGGCGACCGTCAACGAGGTCCGCGAGCTCAACGGCGGCGAGCTGGCCGACGACCTGGCCGTGGTCCTGCTGGACCGGACGGCCTGAGCCGCCCGGTCCCGGAGACCACCCGCGCGGGTGCTCCCGTCAGCGTCCGCCGTTGTACGGGCCGTACGGACCGTCGCTGCTGGAGCCGCGGCGGCTGCTGCGGCCGCCGCCGGACAGACCGCGCAGCGCCGGCCGTACGTCGACCATGTACACGATCGTCGCGATGAGGCCGATGATCGGCAGGAACGACAGGATGTTGAAGATCAGGTTCACCACGAAGGCGAGCCCGAGGATGATCAGCCAGAAGGGCTTGGTCTTCTTGTCGGCCGCGCGGTAGGCGTCCTCGCGGCGCGTGGCGGCGTCGATCAAAGCGAAGCCGCTGAAAAGGATCAGGGCGATGCTCAGCAGCCACATGAAGCCTGCGAACCCCTGCATCAGCACAACGTCCACCACCAGAATCGCATCGTCATTACGCGGTCACCGTACCCGCAGAACGAGCCGGACACCCCAAGGGTGCCCGGCCCGCTCCCCGCTCCTCGCGCCCTGCCCTACTTGGCGGGCGGCGTCGTCTTCTTCGCGGTGGTGCTCTTCTTCGCCGGGGCCTTGCGCGGGGCGGGCGTCTTCTTCGCCGCCGCGGACTTGTCCTCGGTGACCCGGACCGGCTCGGACTTGGCCGTCGCCGGCTTGGGCGCCGCGGGCTTGGCCGGGGCGGGCTTGGCCGGCTCGACGGCGACCGCGAAGTCCTCCACGTCCTCGGCGAGGTCCTCGATGCCGTCGGCGGCCTGGCCGCGCCAGGTGCGCACCGCGTGCTCGCCGCGCTCGGCGACCTTCTCGTAGGTCTCCCGGGCCTTGACGGCGTACTCGGCGGCCACGCCGACGGACCGCAGCGCGAGGTCCTGGGCGGTCTCGCCCAGCTTCTTGAAGTCGGCGTCGAGGGAGCCGAACAGCTCGTTGGCCTTGGCCTGGAGGCTGCCCTGGGTCTCCTTGACGCGGGCCGTCGCCTTCTCCTGGACGGCCTTCGGGTCGGTGTTGCGTACGGCGTCGATCCGCGCCGGGGCCTCCGCGCGCAGCTGCTCCACCAGCACCGGCACCTTCTTGGCCTGCTGGAAGGCGAGGTCGGCGGTGCCCGCGGCGAAGTAGAGCGGGGTGGGGTCGCTGAAGGTCTTGCGCAGGTCGTCGGTGATGGCCATGGTGATGGTCCTCCGGAATTGCCTATGAGTGAGGGTTTTGTGTCGTTCCAGCCCCGTCGACGGCGATGTCGGCGTCGGCGCCCGGCTCCGCGTCGGCCCCGAACCCGTTCTCCTTGCGGAAGGACTCGTAGACCTGGAGCAGCACCTGCTTCTGGCGCTCGTTCAGCGAGGGGTCGGCGAGGATGACCGCACGCGTCTCCACGTCCTCCCGGTCCCGCTCCGCGTCGAGGATCCCCGCGCGGACGTACAGCGTCTCGGCGGAGATCCGCAGCGCCTTGGCGACCTGCTGGAGCACCTCCGCGCTCGGCTTGCGCAGCCCGCGCTCGATCTGGCTCAGGTACGGGTTGGACACGCCCGCGGCGTCGGCGAGCTGCCGGAGCGACAGCTGCGCGTTGCGCCGCTGCTCGCGCAGGTACTCACCGAGATTGCCGACGTTGAGCGATGCCATGCCTCCACCATGCAGCACCGCGCTAACTATTGCAAGCACCCTGCTTGCAAGAGTGTCTCCCGCTGCGGCCCGCAGGCGCTGAGGCCGACCACGGGCAGGTGTCGTATGTGCACGACACCTGTCGTCTTCCGCGTGCGGCCTCCCGGTGCGGGTGCTTGGGGGGCCAGCCTCCGCGAGTCGCCGAGAAACGGCGTTGTCGGTGGGCTCTGCCAGGGTGTGGTTCGTGGATGAATGGGTGGAGCGTGTCGACGATCAGGATCGTGTGCTGGGGGTGGCGGTCAGCCGTCGGGAGGCCGTGCGGGAGGGTTGGCTGCATCGGGTCGCCGTGACGGTGTGCCGTGACGAGGGTGGCCGGATCCTCGTCCACCGGCGGTCGGAGCAGGTGTCGCGCTACCCCGGGTTCTACGAGGTCGAGGTCGGGGGTGCAGCAAACGTCGGCGAGTCCTATGAACAGGCCGCCGCGCGGGAGCTGGCCGAAGAGCTGGGCATTCGTGCGCTGCCGCGCCTGCTGTTCACGTTCATCAACCGCAGCGGTGTGAGCCCTCACTGGCTCGGCGTGCACGAAGCCGTGGTGCCGGACGCCGTGGTCCCCGATCCCGACGAGGTCGCCTGGCACGGCTGGCTGACCGAGCCGGAGCTGCGGTCGGCCCTGCTGGAGTGGCGCTTCACCCCCGACAGCCACGAAGCGTTCAGCCGGTATCTCGCGTTCCGGACCGCGCAGTCCTGACCTTGCCCGCGATCGCGGTCTGGGCTCAGGCACGGCTCCGGTCCCCGTACCCACTTTTTTGTGCGTACTGGGCAACGCGCCGCGCCCGTCGGAGACTGAGGGGGCAGGCGGGCGTCAGGAAGGCGTGCGGACGGCGGCCTCCGGTCCCGTCAGCCGGTCCAGGCGGCGGTGGCCCCAGTCGGAGAGGGGGGAAAGGGCCTCGGCGAGATCGCGGCCGAACGCGGTCAGCGAGTACTCGGTCCGCAGCGGCAGCTCGTCGTACACCCGTCGGTCCACCAGGCCGTCCGCCTCCATCTCGCGCAGCGCCTGCGTCAGCACCTTCTCGGTGAGTCCCGGCGCCCTCCGGCGCAGTTCGGCCGGGCGGTGCGGGCCGGACTCCAGCAGCCACAGCAGCGTGGTCTTCCACTTGCCCTCGATCACGGCGATCGCGGCGGTCACCCCGCAGACGTTCGGATCGTGGCGCCGGTGTGCCATGAGGTGCCCCCTTCATCAGCAATTGTTCCTCACGTTACGGGAGTTGAAGCATGTCCGCACACACCGGGCGGCCCGTTGCCGTCACCGCCGTCACCGTCGTCGGCCTGGGTCCGATGGGCCGGGCGCTGGCCGCCGCGTTCGTGGCCGCTGGGGTGGCCACCACCGTCTGGAACCGCACGCCGGGGCGGGACGCCGAGCTGGTCGCGGCGGGCGCGGTCGCCGCCGCGTCGGCCGAGGAGGCGGTCGCCGCCTCGCCGCTGACGGTCGTCTGCGTGGTGAACTACGACGCCTCGGACGCCGTGCTGCGCCAGGAGGCCGTCACCGCCGCGCTCAAGGGCCGGACGGTCGTGAACCTGAGCGCCGACACCCCCGGGCGCGCCCGGGACACGGCCGAGTGGGCCGCCCGGCACGGCGTCCGCTACCTGGACGGCGCGATCATGACCCCGGCCCCGACCATCGGCACGGACGACGGCGTGTTCCTGCACAGCGGCCCCGAGGAGCTGTACGAGGAGCACCGGCCGGTGCTGGCGGCGCTCGGCGGCACCCACACCCACCTGGGCGAGGACCCCGGACGGGCGGCGGCCTACGACATCGCGCTGCTCGACGTCTTCTGGACGGCGATGGCGGGCTACGTGCACGCCCTCGCGGTGGCCCGGGCGGAGGGCGTCACCGGCGCGGAACTCGCGCCGTTCGCGCACGGCATCGCCGCGATCCTGCCGCCGCTGTTCACGGAGTTCGCCGCCGGCACGGACGCCGGTACGTACTCGGGCGCGATCAACCCGGTCACCTCGGCCGTCTCGACCATGGCGCACGTCGTCCACGCCGCCGAGGCGCACGGCATCGACACGAGCCTGATGCGGGTGATCGAGGGACAGGCCCGCCGGGTCGTCGCGCGGGGGCACGGCTCCGACGGCTACACCCGGGTCGCGGACGTGATCACCGGGCGCTGACCCGGGGCGGGGGACCGGTGCGGGGAACCGGTGCGGGGAACCGGTGCGGGGAACCGGTGCGGGGAACCGGTGCGGGGAACCGGTGCGCCGGAACGGGCGAGGGGAGCGAGCCCGTCAGAACGGCAGGGGCCGCGCGTGGACCACGTCCAGCCGGGACACCGCGCGGGTGAGCACCACGTAGAGCCGGTGCAGGCCCCGACCCCCGGGGCCCTCCGCCGCCGCGATCGCCGCCGGTTCGACGGCGACGACGTGGTCGTACTCCAGGCCCTTGACCACGCTCGCCGGCACGACGGCCACCCGGGAGTCCAGCTCCTCGGGCCCGGCCGCCGCGATGCCGGCCGCGTCGAGGGCGGCCCGCAGCCCCGGCACGTCCGGGTCGGCGGCGACGACACCCACCGAGCCCTCCCGGGTGACCGCGTGCCGTACGGCGTCCACGACCGCCTCCGGCACGGTACCGGGGGCGGCCTCGCGCAGGGTCAACTCGCCGTCGCCGCGCAGCGAGCGGGCCGGCGGCACGTCCACGCCGAGCCGCGCGAGCAGCCGGTTGGTGAGGCCCACCACCTCCTTCGGCACCCGGAATCCGGTGGTCAGCGGCACCACGGCCGCGTCCGGACGGCCCAGGTGGGAGAGGACGGTCCGCCACGAGCGCGCGGCCCACGGCGTGGTCCCCTGGGCGAGGTCGCCGAGGACGGTGAGCGAACCGAAGGCCGACCTGCGGGCGATGGCCCGGCACTCCATCGGGGACAGGTCCTGGGCCTCGTCCACGACGATGTGGCCGTACCCCTCGGGGTGTTCGAGGAGTCCGGCGACCTCGTCGAGGAGGAGCAGGTCGGCGGCGGACCAGCGCGCCGACTTCCACGACCGCGGTGCCCGCCCCGTCCACCGCAGGGCCTGCTGTTCCTCCTGGTCCAGCAGCCCGTCGGCGGCGCGGGCCAGCACTGCGGGGTCGCCGAGCAGCGGCGCGACGACCTCTTCGGGGCGCACCCGGGGCCATACGGCGTCGAGGGCCGCGCCGACCGGGCGGCACCGTTCGACGCGGCGCAGCCAGGCGTTGCTCTGCGGCCCGGCGCGCCGTTCGGCCCTTTCCCGGACGTACCGCACGATCCGGGCCCTGACCCGCTCGCGCCCGACACCGTACGGCGGCTCCTCCTCCCGGACCTCGGCGACGATGCGGGCCAGCGCCTCGGCCGGGACCCGCCAGCGGTAGGAGCCGTCCGGCACGGCGAGGTCGCCCGCGGCGCCCGGGTCCACGCGCGCGTACAGGGCGCGGCGCAGCACCTCGGCGGTCCGGGCGTCGTGCTTGAGGGCGGCGGCCGGTGCGTCGTCGGTGCGGGTGACCGGGTGCCGGGCGATCTCCCGGTCCAGCGTGGACTGCCGTACGCCGCTCTCGCCGAGGGCGGGGAGCACCTCGGCGATGTAGGAGAGGAAGGTCGGGTTCGGGCCGAGGATCAGCAGTCCGCCGCGCCGGATGCGCTGCGGGTGGGTGTAGAGGAGGTACGCGGCCCGGTGCAGGCCGACGGCGGTCTTGCCGGTGCCCGGGGCGCCCTGGACGCAGACGGTGGCGCCGAGAGCGGCGCGGACCAGGTCGTCCTGCTCGGGCTGGATGGTGGCGGCGATGTCCCGCATGGGTCCGACGCGGGGCCGTTCGATCTCCCGCGCGACGATGACGCCGGCCCGGGACTCGCCCCGGCCGAGGTGCTCGTCCTCCATGCCGGTGAGGTCGGCGGCGTCGCCGCGGCTGCCGGGCGCCCAGCCGAAGCGGCGGCGGACGGCCACGCCGCGGGGGTCTCCCGCGGTGGCCTGGTAGAAGGCGCGGGAGACGGGGGCGCGCCAGTCGACGACGAGGGGCGGGGCGGCCGGGTGCTCGCTGATCCGCAGCCGGCCGATGTGCAGCGCCCGCCCGGCATCCTCTGCCTGGGCGAAGTCGAGCCGTCCGAAGAACAGCGGGCCCTCGGGCAGTTCTCGCATCTCCTTGGCCCGGCTGCGCAGCCGGTACCCGAGGACCTCGGCGTCGGCACCGGAGGCGGAGACGTCCTCGCCGGTGACGGCGTGGTCCTGGGCGCCCTCGACCATCGCGGTGAGGACGGTCCGGCAGTGTTCGTGGTGGGCGCGTTCGCGGTCGAGGGCGCGCTGGAGGGCGGTGTCGGTCGACGTCATTCCAGCAAGCATAGAGGAATGACGTTACTGAGTTACATTTTTTACGTCGTAACGAATCTGGGCAGTGCGGCGGCCAGCCCGTCGAAGGCCCGCTCCGCCGCCGCCACCGCCTCCGCCCGCACGTCCTCCACCCGTTCCCCGGCGGCGATCCGCCGCCAGTTGTCCAGCGCGAGGACCCGCTGCACGGCGATGATCTGCCCGGCCGCCAGCCTGGCCTCCAGGTCACCGCCGAGCACCTCGGCGAGCGCGGCCTCGGACCGCTCCAGCTGGGTGTGCATCCGGGCGACCAGGGCGGGGGTGCCGTAGAGCAGCCGGTGGAAGGCGAGCACGGCGGGGTGGTCGTTGAGCCCGGTCACCGGGTCGCACCGCTCAAGACCCGCCAGGAAGTGCCGCCGCAGCGCGTCGACCGGCGCGGGCAGCCCCTGTTCCGCCACCCGGGCCGCCTCGTCCTCGTGGTCGGCGATCCGGTGCAGGACCAGGTCCTCCTTGGCCGGGAAGTACCGGAAGAGCGTCGGCTTGGAGACCTCGGCCGCGGCGGCCACCTCCGCGACGGACACCGCGTCGAAGCCCTTCTCCAGGAAGAGTTCGACGGCGATGTCCGACAGGGTCCGGAACATCCGCTGCTTCTTGCGCTCGCGCAGACCGGGGGCGTTCATGCAGGCGAGCCTAGGGGGTGTCCGGCAGGGCCCCCTCCTCGTCCGGGTGCGTACGGCCCCACCGGACGAGCGCGGTACCGATCTCGGCGGGGCCGGGCACCGACTCCAGTCCGAGGGGAAGGGCCGCGCCGGTCAGGACGGTGTGCAGCCTGACGGCGGCGGCCCCGACCTCGGGACCGGCCGACCGCGCCCCGCGCCCCAGTGAGACGGCTTCGCGGACGACGTCGGTGAAGACCGACTGGGCCCGCTTGTAGCCGACGATCCGCTCCAGGTCCTCCCGCCAGCCGCGGGTGCCGCCGGGGCGCACGGCCTCGACCGTGCGGCGCCAGTGCTCCGCCACCCGGAGTCCCTGCCGGGACGGGTAGCGCATCAGGTGCAGATGGGTGGCGAGGTCGTAGAGCGGATCGCCGACCATCGCCAGTTCCCAGTCGATGGTCCACAGCCGCCGGTCCGCGTCGACGATGATGTTCTCGCGGTGCAGGTCGGCGTGGAGCAGGCAGAACGGACGTTCCCGGAGCCCGGCGACGTGCTTGCGCAGGCGCTTGAACGCGTCGCCGTCCAGCCCCAGGGCCGCGTAGAGCGAGCCGAACCGCGGCAGGTTCTCCGTATAGACGCGCTGCTCGGTGAAGCAGACGAGCCGTTCCATGAAGCCGTCGGTGTCGCCGTCCGCCGGCCGGTCCTCGGGGCTGCACCGCCGCTCCACCGGCAGCGTCCGCGCCGTGACCGCCGCCATCTCGCCGAAGAGCCGCACGATCTGCCGCGTGAACCCCTCGGGCACCGCCCGCCCGGCCCCGTGCAGGGATCCGAGGGTCCGGCCCTCGACGAACCGCTGCAGGGGCAGCCCGCCGACCTCGAAGACGTCCGGCACGCCGGTGATCCGGCCCTGAAGGGCGCGCAGCAGCTGCTCCTCCGAGACGAAGCACCGGCGGTCGAACCAGAGCAGGCCGCTGCGCGGCTCCCGGCACTTCCAGCGGGCCCCGTCCGCGGCACCCGCGGCTCCGGGCAGCGGGACCACGTACGTCTCGTGGTGGTAACCGCGCAGTGGGCCCTCGACCGCGCTTGCGTCACCGCTCACCTCGACGGCACGGAGCCGGGCGGGGGAGGCCGATTGAGGCGACATCTACCGTTTTTCTTTCGCCTTGGACCCTTGCGGAGGTGCAGGAGTGGGAAAACGGTACTCCTGTTGTCCCCCTCATCCCCGCGGAACCCCGGCGAACGCCGCCGCGCCGTCCCTCCGCACGGCGAACGGATGAGCACGTGTACGACGCCGGGGCGGGTCAGGCCCGTCCGGGTCCCGGCCCCGCCGTCTCCCACAGCAGCCTGAGGACCGGCTCCAGGGAGTCGACGACCGTGTCCGCGCCCGCCTGTTTGAGGAGCTTCGTCTTGCGTTCGTTGTGGCCGTAGCCCAGGAAGGGCACGCCGGCCCGTCGGGCGGCGGTCACGTCGGAGGCGGAGTCGCCGACCATCAGGGCCCGGGCGGGGGCGGCGCCCATCGCGCTCAGGGCGCGGTTGAGGCAGTGGGGGTCCGGCTTGAGCAGCTGCGGGTCCCCGGTGCGGCCGTAGATGTGCGGGGCGAAGCAGCCCAGCAGGTCCCGGGACTCCAGGTACTCGCCCACCACGCGGGGCGAGTTGTTGGTCGTGACCGCGAGGCCCACGCCGAGGGCGGACCAGGTGCGGATCAGGGCGTCCGCGTACGCGGTCGGCCACGCGGTGGGCACGGCCCGCCGTTCCTCCCGGGTCAGCCGTTCCTCGAACTCGGCGACCAGGTCGCTCCGCCGGTGTCTGCGGTCGACCGCGGCCAGCAGGGCGTGCGGGTCCGGGTGGACCTGCTCCTCCTGGGTGAGCAACTCCTTGAGGCCCAGCCGCTCCAGCCAGTCCACCAGTTCGCCCGCCACCCGGTCGGCGGAGTAGCCCGCGAACAGTCTGCAGATGGGGCCGTCGAAGTCCCACAGGACGACGCGGGCGCCCATGACCAGGTCCCGCAGGGCCTCGGACTGCTCGTCCGGGCCGGCCCGCTCGCTCACCGGTTCCGTCTGATCCGTATCGGAAGTCACTAGGAGAGTGTCATGTCCGTGGTGATGGTTTCCCAGAGGGCGTCGAACCACTTCTGTGATTCCTCCACGAACACCGCGTCCCGGTGACCGGTCCGCTTTAGGAACGAGAACAGCAGCGACTGGGAGCCGAGCGCGTCGTACATCTGGAGCGTCCGGCTCTCGTACTCCTCCTCGCGGCGGGTCAGCATGTAGTAGCCGAGGAGGGCCTCCTCGCCGTTGAGCAGGTACAGCTTCATCGGCGGGGTGAACGGCAGGGCGCGGAAGGCGATGCGCACGTCGACGCGGTGGGTGGAGCGCACGGCGTGCAGGTTGTGCTGGAGGACGCGGGCCTGGGCGTTGCGCATCTGGAGCCAGCGCTGGTGGACCGGGTCGTCCTCCTCGTCCTCGACCAGGACGGGGAAGGCGAGTTCGATGTCGCGGGAGGGCATCAGCACGCGGAAGTCGATCGACTCCGGGTGGATGCGGCCCTCGTGGATCAGGCGGAGCGGCTCGCTGAGGGCCAGCATCAGCGTCTCCGAGGTGTGGCACACGACGTCGACCTGGACGTGCGGTGCCGCGAACGCCTCCGCCAGGCGCGGCCCGAGCGCCACCATCGTCGGCTGCGGCTCGGCCCGCGGTGTGGCGGGCTCGGCGATGCGGGGCGGGCTGCCCTTGCTGACGTTGGTGAGCAGGCCGTCCTCCTGGAGGGCGCGCAGGGCCTGGCGGACGGTGCCGCGCTCCACGCCGAACTCCTCGGCCAGCTCGGCCTGGGTGGGCAGGCGGTCGCCCGCCCTGAGGTCTCCCCCGCGGATCCGCTCCCGCAGGACGTCGGCGATCTCCTGGGACGAGAGCCTTCTGCTGCCGTTCACGGACACGTTCTCCTGAGTCACGACCAAACGCTACAACTTCGACCTACCTATAGGGAGTTGTTTGAAACTTGTTTATAGGTAGTAGCCAAGTGGGGACAACCTAGGGAGAGTTGGTTGCCAACTTCGCTCAGTTGGCGAAAGTCTATCTTCCCGAAGGGGGGAAGGCCATGCCCGTCCTCGCCCTGGTCTCCGCGGTCTTCGTCATCGCCTTCGAGCAGATCGTCCAGTGGAAGTACGGTGCCACCGGCATCGTCGGCCTGCTCCTGCTCACCATAGGCATCAAGGCCAAGAGCCCCTCCGTCAGCTCCGCCGGAGCGGTGCTGCTGGCCCTCCTGGTCGCGGGTCCCGCACTGTGAGGGGGACGGTCAGCCCGTGAGCACCAGCTCGGAGCTGATCGTCCCCCACAGCGCCTCGAACCACAGCCGGGACTGCTTCACGAACACGCCGTCGCGCAGGCCACCGCCCTGTTCGAAGGCGAACAGCGTCGAGCGGATGCCCTCCGCGTCGTACATCTCCAGCTGCTCGTGGTCGATCTCCTGCGCGCGCCGGCCGAGGGTGTAGTACGCGAACAGGGCCTCGCTGCCGTTGAGCACGTACAGCTTCACCGGCGGGGTGAAGGGCAGTGCGCGGAAGGAGACGCGCACGTCGATGCCGTGCGTGGCGCGCAGGCTCAGCAGGTTGTGCCGGAGCACCTGTCCCTGGGCGTTGCGCATCGCCAGCCACCGCTCGTGCACCGGGCCGCCCGCCGCGCCCCCCGAGACCGCCACCGGGAAGGCGAGGTCGATGTCGCCGCTCGGCAGCAGGACGCGGACGTCGACCTTGGCCGGTTTCAGTCGCCCCGCGTGGATCTGGCTCAGCGGTTCACCGAGGGCGAGGGTGAGGGAGACGGAGGTCAGGCAGAGCGCGTCGATCTCGACGTGCTCGGCGGCGAAGGCCGCCGCGATCCGCGAGGCGAGCGCCACGGTCGTGGGCATCGGCCGCGCTTCGGGGCCGGACTGGGGGCCGTACAGGTCGGGCGCGACGGTCGCCGGGCTCCCCTTGGACACATTGGTGAGCAGACGTTCCGACTGAAGTGTGCGCAGGGCCTGGCGGACGGCACCCCGCTCCACGCCGAACTCCTCGGCCAACTGGGCCTGCGTGGGCATGCGCTGGCCCGGCCGCAGCCGACCGGACCTGATCCGGGCGCGCAGCTCGTCGGCCACCTCTCGATGTGTTGTCTGTGGCCGCTGCGGTCTCTCCCGCCCGTTGACGGGGGCGTGTTCCGGCTCCACGACCAAACCCTACAACTTCTCGCCATCTTTGGGCAGTTCGCGGAAAGGTGGTTATGAGACGCTTCCAAGCGGAGATAAGTACAGTGAAGTTGGCAGCCAACTTGAGCAACGTGGTCGAGCCTCACGGGGGTTGGCCACCACGGTGACAGGGGGTCCACCATGCCGCTCATCGCCATCGTCGTCGCGGCTCTGGCCATCGGGTTCGAGCAGCTCGTGCAGTGGAAGTACGGGCCGATGGGCATCATCGCGTTCGTCGCGCTGTCCATCGGCATCAAGGCGAAGAACACCATGATCGGCGGTGTGGGTGCGGTGATCCTCGTGATGCTGCTCGCCCAGTCCGGCTGAACCGACGTACTGACGGCCGGGCCCCCTTCCGGAGGGGAGCCGGGAGCCCGGCCGGTCAGTAGGCACCACGCACAACAGGCAGAACAAGCACAACAACCACAACCACAACTGAAGAGCACGTCGAAGAACCCGCGCTACGGATGCGCACGTCCGCCGTCACCGGAGGAAGGGAGTCACCTCAGAACATGTCCGGGCACCAAGGCCGCCTGGACGTACGCAGCAGGGCGTCGACCACACGGGCGGCGCCCGCTCGTTCTTCCCGCACCCGGCCGAGCGCGGCCAGCCGCACCGCCGACTCGTCGCCGAGCCACAGCGCGGCCAAGTCGCTCACGTCCAGCACGAAGTGGGCGCTCTCGGTGGTCGGCGCGCAGGACGCCCCGTCCGGCCCCGCCTCCAGCCGCCACCGCCCGCCGGTGAGCCCTCCCCCGTCCACGACCTCGAGGACCACCGATCCCTGCCCTTCGTACGTCCGCGCCTCCAGCGCCCGCGCGACGTCGAGGATCCGCACCCACAGCCAGTCGGCCTGCGTGGTGACGCGGGCCGCGCGCGGGTCCGGCAGGAGATGCGGGAGCAGGTCGTCCGGGGAGCGCCAGCCGCTCTTCACCGTCTGGACCCAGTCGATCGAGCACAGGTAGTGCCACAGCGCGCGCTCGGCGGCCGGGGTCACGGCGAGCAGCCAGTCCACGGTCGCCGTGTTCAGCGGCTGTTTGGCCTCGCCCCAGCGGTCGTCGGTCCGGTAGGCGGCCATGCCCTCCACCTCGCCGTCCGCCGAGCGGTACACGGCGTAGCAGGGCTCGGTCCAGCCGGAGCCGTTCCAGTCGACGACACCGGTCCGGTAACGCCACCACAGCTCGGTCCGGCTGACCGCTCCGGGCTGGGTCCGGCGCAGCCGCTCGTGCAGGTCGGGTCCGAGCCGCCGGACGTCGGCGCCGTCCACGAGGTCGATCCGGCCGCCGTCCTCCGGGGCGGCCCAGCGCGGGTCCAGACCGGCGCGGGGGACGTCGACCGTCCACTCGGTCATGGTGGTGCCGGGGCCGAAGCCGTACCGGCCGTAGATCCGGTACTCCGCCGCGATCAGGGTCGCGACGACGTCCCCGCGCTCCTTCGCCGCGGCCAGGTCCTGCGCCATCATCCGGGTGAGCAGGCCGCGGCGCCGGTGGGTCGCGGTGACGGTGACGTTGGAGATCGCGTCGGCCCGGACCGGGGCGCCGCCGACGGCCGTCAGCTCCTGGTCGAAGGACCGGAAGGTCGCCACGCACCGGTCGCCGTCGAAGGCGCCGAGCGACCGGCCGGGCACGAACTCGTGGCGGCGGGCCTCCAACTGCTCCTCGGCCACGGCGGGCGGCCGCAGGAACCCCGTGTTCAGGGCCCGGTTCCAGTCGGGGAACTCGGCCTCGGTGATGGGACGTACGTCTATCTCGGTGCGGCGGCTCATACGCTCACCGTAGATCGCCCACCCGGCTGCGTCGCGGGGATTATCGGGGTGGATCCGAGGGCCCCGACGGCCCCGAAGACCCCGAAGGCCCGGGACGTCAGAAGGACGCCCGGATATCCCCCACCTCGCGACCGCCGCCCAGCAGCGGCGCGCGCCCGATGCGCTCGACGACCGGCGCTTCCACTCCCAGCAGGGTCAGGGCGCGGGCCAGGACCGGGCCCAGGGCCCGGGTCGCGCCGTCCTCGATCTTGAAGGCGAGGGCGCGGCCGTCCGGCAGGGCCACCGCCTGTACGGCCTCGGCGCCCATCTTGGAGAGGCTGCCCGGCACCTCGCGCATCAGCCAGGTGTCGGCACGTCGGCTGCCGGCGACGTACTCGGGGTGCGCGCGCATCGCGTCGGCGACCCGGCGCTCGGCCGAACCGGGCTCGGCGGCGACGAAGGAGCGGAAGGCGCGGGCCAGCCCGACCAGGCTGATCGCCATCAGCGGCGCCCCGCACCCGTCGGTGCCGACGGCGGCGACCGGCTCGCCCGCCGCGTCCTCCACAACCCTGTGGATGACGCGCTGGAGCGGGTGCTCCGGGTCGAGATAGGTCTCCAGCGGCCAGCCCTGCTGCGCGCAGACCGCCAGCATCGCGGTGTGCTTGCCGGAGCAGTTCATGGTGACGCGGTCGGGCTCGGCGCCCGACGCCAGGTACGTCTCCCGCTCCTCGGCGTCCAGCGGCAGGTCGGGCGGGCACTGGAGCAGCGCCGGGTCCAGTCCGTACTCGTCCAGCATCTTGCGGACCAGATCACGGTGAAACGGTTCTCCGGAGTGGCTGGCGGCGGCCAGCGCCAGCCGCTCCCCCGCGAGGTCGAGGCCCGCCCGCAGCACGCCCGCCGCCTGCATCGGCTTGTTCGAGGAGCGCGGGAAGACCGGCGCCGTCACCTCGCCCAGCGCCAGCTCCACCGCCCCGTCGGTGCCCAGGACCACCAGGCTGCCCCGGTGCCGCCCCTCGACGAAGCCGGACCGGACGACCTCGGCGAGGACCGGCGGCACGACGGGCGAGAGGGCGGACGTGGGCGCGGTCTGGTTCGCATGCGACGGCTGCGGCGACTGTGACGGCTGCGACGGCTGCATCGGTTGCGACGGCTGGGGCGCGGGCATCGGCGGTGGCCTTCCGGGAACGGGCGACCCCCCGCGGCGACGGCCCGGGATCACCGGGCTCCGGAGGCGGCGCGGATGGCCGCCCCCGTGTCACACGAGCAGGTCGTCGACTTGTGCTTCCCCCTCACGGTACCGGCGTGCGATCTCCGCGCTGCAGCCGTCCGCCGTGCGCTGGAGCCGCTGCCGGCTCCGGGAGACCTGCTGCTCGTAGCGGACGAGCCGCCCCATCCCGGCGGTCAGCTCGACGTCGGTGCGGGCCGTCAGGTCGGACAGCTCCACCTCGCCCATCATCTCCGCGGCCAGCCGCCGGCACTCCTCGCTGCGCGGGGTGGCCAGCGTCACGTGCCGGGCGGAGGAGCGCTGCCTGGCGGGCGCGTCGGCGAGGATCTCGGAGAGCCGCTCCACCACCGACCCGGTCGCCGCGGTGGTGACCACCGACGACGACGGGGCCGGCCCGCGCCCCGCCAGCTCCGCGCGCAGGATGTCGATACGGCCTTGCAGCAGCCGCCGTACGTAACTGAGGTCGGCCTCCTCGCGCTGGGCGTCCCGGCGCAGCGTGCGCAGCTCCGGCAGGCTCAGCTTGGTCAGGTCCCCCTCCGGGGGATCCGCCGGCAGCTCGGGGCTGTCCGTGCGCTGCACGGGCGCCCGGGGCGCCTCCAGACCACCCAGGCCGGCCGGACCGCTCGGACCGCCCAGACCACTCGGACATGTCAACGCGGCAGTCCCGAACGACCGCCCCGTACTCGGTGTGCTCATGCGCCTCAACCGTCCCCTCGCCCGGCGTCTGGGAGCATCGTGCCACCCCAAGTGGCCGCTATGTGACCGAGTGCCCCCGATCGGCCCCGATCGGCCCCAGATGGG
The DNA here is from genome assembly GCF_042893535.1 of Streptomyces sp. NPDC001599. Taxonomy (NCBI): domain Bacteria; kingdom Bacillati; phylum Actinomycetota; class Actinomycetes; order Kitasatosporales; family Streptomycetaceae; genus Streptomyces; species Streptomyces sp. NPDC001599. Next base: position 56,358 of record NZ_JBIAVA010000020.1, on the reverse strand, counting down.
GGGTTCGCAGCGATAAAAACCCCGTACGGCCCCGCCCCTCCACACCCTAGGGGCGCACGGCATCATTGCGGGATGCGTGCAGTAGTGCAGAGGGTCGACGGCGCGAGCGTCGTCGTGGACGGCGAGACCGTGGGGGCGATCGACGGCGAGGGCCTGTGCGTCCTGGTCGGCGTCACCCACGACGACACCAAGGAGAAGGCGGCGCAGCTGGCCCGCAAGCTCTGGTCGGTGCGGATCCTGCACGACGAGAAGTCGTGCAGCGACCTCGACGCACCGCTGCTGGTGATCAGCCAGTTCACTCTTTACGGCGACGCCCGCAAGGGCCGCCGTCCCACCTGGAACGCCGCCGCCCCCGCTGACGTCGCCGAACCGCTGGTCGACGAGGTGGTCGCGCACCTGCGCGCGCTGGGCGCGACCGTGGCGACGGGCCGCTTCGGCGCGCAGATGCGGGTGTCCCTGACGAACGACGGCCCGTTCACGGTCCTCGTGGAGGTCTGAGCCCCGCCCTTCAGGGCTCGACGACGGTCTCCTGCGCGGCCGCCGTCTCCTCGGCCATCAGCCGGGCGTCCACCGGAACGTTCCGCTTCACCAGGGCGAGGGCGACCGGGCCCAGCTCGTGGTGGCGCGCGGACGTGGTGATGAAACCGATCTTCCGGCCGTCGGGCCCGTCGTCCGCGAGGCGGATCTCCGCCCCGTTCGGCGGCAGGTGGACCTCGCTGCCGTCCAGGTGCAGGAAGACCAGCCGGCGCGGCGGCTTGCCGAGGTTCTGCACCCGGGCGACGGTCTCCTGCCCGCGGTAGCAGCCCTTCTGGAGGTGTACGGCCGTGCCGATCCAGCCCAGCTCGTGCGGAATGGTCCGGTGGTCGGTCTCGAAGCCGAGGCGCGGACGGTGCTGCTCGACCCGCAGCGCCTCGTGGGCCAGGATCCCGGCCGGGGGCCCGGCCCGGTCGGCGAACGCCTCCAGCTCCTCCCGCGGCAGGAAGAGGTCACGCCCGTACGGCGTCTCGCGGACGACGGCGGAGTCGGGGGCCTGGGCGATCGAACCGGCCGGCAGGTGCACGAGGGCGGTGTCGGCGGTGCGGTCGGCGACCTCGACCCGGTAGAAGAACTTCATCGACTCCAGGTAGGCGATCAGCGCCTCCTGGCTGCCGGGCTCGACGTGGGCCCAGACGGTCGTGCCGTCGTCGACGAGGTACAGCGCGTGTTCGATGTGGCCGTTCGCGGAGAGGATCAGCGCCTCGGTGGCCTGGCCGGTCGGCAGGTCGCTGACGTGCTGGGTGAGCAGCAGGTGCAGCCAGCTCAGCCGGTCGTCGCCCGTGACGGTGAGGACACCGCGGTGGGAGAGGTCGACGAAGCCGGTGCCGTCGGCGAGGGCACGCTGCTCGCGGAACAGGTCGCCGTAGTGGGCGGCGACGCCTTCGTCCACGCCCTCGGCGGGAACGGCGCCGGGCAGGGACAGCAGGGGGCTCTTCATACGCCCAGCCTACGACTCGCTTACGAGTCGGTAGTTGAACCCTTCAGGGAACAGCTCTCGCACCGGCCGAAGATCGCGAAGTGCTTCATGTCGGTGTCGAAGCCGAACTGCTCGCGCAGCTTGGCGGTGAAGTCGGCGGCCACCGACAGATCGGCCTCGATCACGTTGGTGCAGTCCCGGCAGACCAGGTGGATGTGGTGGTGCCGGTCGGCCAGGTGGTAGGTGGGCGCACCGTGCCCGAGGTGGGCGTGGCTGACCAGCCCCAGCTCCTCAAGCAGCTCCAGCGTGCGGTACACCGTGGAGATGTTGATCCCCGACGCCGTCTTGCGCACCTGGCCGAGGATGTCGTCCGGGGTCGCATGCTCCAGCGTGTCGACGGCTTCGAGCACCAGCTGCCGCTGGGGCGTCAGCCGATAGCCGCGCTGCCTGAGGTCGCTCTTCCAGTCGGTGCTCACCACACCACGAGTCTAGGACTACTTGAAGAAAGCGATCCCGTCGTCCGGCATGTCGTCCGGCAGGGCCTTGGCCCAGCGCTCGACGTCCTCCGGGGTGACGACCTTCTTCAGGTGCGCCGACATGTACGGGCGCAGCTCGACCTCGGGGGTCTGCTTCTCGCCGACCCACATCAGGTCGCTCTTGACGTAGCCGTACAGCCGCTTGCCGCCGGTGTAGGGCTGGGAGGCCGCCGTGCGGGCCACCGCGTCCGTGACCAGGTCGATCTGGGGCTTCTGGTCGGCCAGCTCGCCGTACCAGATCTCGATGACGCCGTCGTCGCGGGTCATCGTCACCTCGACCTTGCGGTTGGCGTCGACGCGCCAGAAGCCGTGCTCGGACTCCAGCGGGCGGACCTTGTTGCCGTCGTTGTCCAGCACCCAGGTGTGGGACTGGTACTCCAGGAAGTCCCGGCCGTCGTGGGTGAAGGAGACCTCCTGGCCGAAGTTGCACTTCTCGGCACCGGGGAAGTCGTGCACGCCCGCGCCGGCCCAGTCACCCAGCAGGAAGACGAGGGGGACGAGGTCCTTGTGCAGGTCGGACGGGATCTCGATCATGAGCGGTACTTCCTGGCGTCGGTGATCAGCGCTGGCCCTGGTACAGCTTCTTCACGGTCAGACCGGCGAAGGCGAGAACGCCGACGCAGACCAGGACCAGCAGGGCTTCGAAGAAGATCTCCACGGGGTGCTCCTTGAGCGGGGGGCATAAACAGGGCCGGCCTCAGCTTACGCGGCCCGCCCCGCCTCTTCTCGCCGGACTCCGTCCAGGAAGGCGGCCCAGGCGGGGGCGGCAAACAGGAGGGCTCCGCGAGCGGGGTCCTTGCTGTCCCGGACGGGGACGAGGGAGGGGAGGTTGGGGGCGACCTCGACGCAGTTGCCGCCGTCCTGGTTGCTGTAGCTGCTCTTGCGCCAGTCGGCGGCACGGAGGAGATCGTCGGAGACCTCGACGCACTCGCCGCCGTCCTGGTTGCTGTAGCTGCTCTTGCGCCAGGTGATCGTGCTCAGATCGATGGCTCGCATGGCGCTTCCTCCAGCATCCGCTCGATGAACCTCCGCGATTCGCCCGGGGACAGGGCCGCATCGCGCACTCGATCGTATCGGAGCTGAAGCTGGTCGACTGCCGTTGTTTCCTGGACCAGTTCGCCCGAGTAGCCGGTCTCGACCCAGGCGACGATCCGACCCGCGCCGTGCAGAAACATCGTGTGGGTGTTGGTCAGCGCGTGCAGGCCCGCCGACCAGAGGATCACCTGGACGCTGATGTTGGGGCGCTCCCCCATCGCGACGAGATGGCGCAATTGCGCATGCCACTCAGCCGTGCTCCGCAGCGAACTGTGCAGCACCGTCTCCGAGAGGATGGCGCGGAACTGCGGCCCGCCCTCGGCCAGCAGCGGTTCACGGCGACCCATGCGCGCCGCCACCTGCTTGTCCAGCTCAACGCCCGTCAGTCCGCCCTGGCTGAGCAGCTCCGCCGCGTACTCCGGCGTCTGGAGCAGGCTCGGCACGATGCTCGGCGAGTACTGCCACATGCTCACCGCCTCGGCCTCCAGGACCATGTACCGCCGGTACCGCTCCTTGAACTGCGTGGGATCGGCCACCGCCAGCTCCCACAGCGTGAGCAGCATGCCGCCCGTGCCGTAGTACTGGTCCAGCGCCTCCACGATCTCCGGGCCGCCCAGCGTATGGCCGTGCTCCATCTTCCCGAACTGGGACGCGTCCCAGCCCACCGCCTCCGCGACGCCCCGCAGGGACACGCCCCGCCCGTTGCGCAGCAGCCGCAGCTCCTCCGCGAACCGTGCCCTCGGTTCCTGACTGCGACCCGTGATCGCCCTCCGCTGCGGCACCGCACCCCTCCCGGCTGTGGAATTTGTGGAATTTGGAGCGCCCCTTGTGGCACTAGCGGCCGTTCCGGGCTTGGCGACCCCCGCCGTGGGTCATGCTCGTACTGCCCACCACTACGCAGAGTAGGGCAACTGTCGCATTCCGTATAGATGTTGACGTAAGGGAGCGGACCCGTGAGAACAGAACCGGCCACCTACGAGCCCGGCACCGTGCTCTACGACACCGCCGCCGCGAAGGTCGGTGAGTACCGGGGCCGCAGCGGAGCGCGCGTGCTGCTCCGGCCGCTCGGCGGCGGCCGGGAGTGGGAGGCGGAGCCGCCCGTACTGCGCCCGGCGACCGACCGCGAGCGCCTCGGGGCGAGCCTGCGCGCCGCGAACGACCGCACCCTCGCCACGCCCCCGGCCCCTGCCGAGCTGGAGCGGCCGCCGCTGCCGGTGCCGGACTGCGAGGCCTGCGCCTGGCTGGCCGACCGGCGGGAGACCGCACGCGCGGCGTTCGACCACAGCGCGGTGACGGACGCGAACGTCCTGCTGCGCCAGCACCAGCGCAAGGAGCACGAGGGATGACGTACGACGGCGGACTGCCCTACGAGGAGTGCCGGCGGGCGCAGCGGCTCGCGCCGCGGCGGGACCGCGCTCCCCTCTCCCCCGGCTTCGCGATGCCGCCCTTCCATCCGGGCCACCCGCCGAGGCCCGCACCGAAGCACAAGGCCCGGCCCCGGCGGCGGGCCAGGCTGGACGGTGCCACGGTCAGCGGCCTGCTCACCGTCCTGTGCGTGGCCACGCTGCTGGTGACGATCACCTTCGCGGTCTGACGCCGCCCGCGAGGGCTACGCTTCCGGCATGGCGAAGAAGCTCGTGATCAAGGTGACGGCGGGGGCCGATGCCCCGGAGCGCTGCTCGCAGGCGTTCACCGTGGCGGCGGTGGCGGTGGCCAGTGGGGTCGACGTGTCGCTGTGGCTGACCGGTGAGTCCGCGTGGTTCGCGGTGCCGGGGCGTGCGGCCGAGTTCGAGCTGCCGCACGCCGCGCCGCTGCCCGACCTGCTGGACTCGCTCCTGGCGGGCGGCCGGGTGACGCTGTGCACCCAGTGCGCGGCCCGCCGCGACCTCACCGAGAAGGACGTCATCGAGGGCGTGCGGATCGCGGGCGCGCAGGTCTTCGTGCAGGAGGCCCTGGCCGACGACACGCAGGCCCTCGTCTACTGAGCCGCTGCGCCACCAGGTGGTGTCCGCGCCCACAGGCAGAAGGGGTGCCCGGAAGGGTCGAGCAGGACGCGTACGTCCTCCTGAGGCTGGTGGGCGGCGAGCCGGGCGCCCTCAGCCACGGCCCGTGCGGTCTCCGCCGCCAGGTCGTCGACCTCAATGTCGAGGTGCAGCATCATCTGCTGGTCGCCCGGACGCCGGGCCGGCCAGACGGGCGGCACGTATGCCGACTCCGTCTCGAAGGCAAGCGACGTGCCCTCGGTCCCGGGCGGCGGGCCGATGAGCACCCAGTGCGGCTCCTCGGCACGCACCACGTAGCCCAGCAGCCGCAGGTAGAAGCCGGCGAGTTCACGGGCGTCGTGCGCGTCCAGTACGACGGTGGACAGCTTCGTCGGGGACATGCCCGCCATCCTGCCCGGCCACCGGACGCCGAACCACGAGGCTCCCGCTCAGTGCGGGCGCTTCTTGCCGTCCAGTTCGTCCCACCACTCGTCGGACTGGGCGTCGCCCGACGGGTCGTCCCACCAGCGGTCGTCCGGGCCGCGCCGGTTGGCGACCATCGCGGCCACCGGGGGGATGAGCATCGTGAACACGCACAGGCCGACGGCCGCCGGGACGGACCAGAGGCGCACGACTCCCCAGGCCAGGACGAAGAGGACGATGCAGGTCCCCATCATGGCGAAGTAGACGTGCCGCCGCCGCGCGTACATGCCTCCAGAGTAGGTCCGGACACGCCGTCCGGACACGCCGAAGGGGCCGCATCCCAGGCGTCCAACCCGGTGGGTGCGGCCCCTCGGCCGTCGCGCGCCGCGCGCGCTGTGCTGCCTGCCGTCAGACGGCGATCGCGACCTCCGCGAGGCCGCCGTGCTGGGCCACGACCGTGCGGTCGGCGGTGCCGCCCGGGACGAGCGCGCGCAGGGTCCAGGTGCCCTCGGCCGCGTAGAAGCGGAACTGGCCCGTCGCGGAGGTCGGGACCTCCGCCGTGAACTCGCCGGTGGCGTCCAGCAGACGGACGTAGCCCGTCACCGGCTCGCCGTCGCGGGTCACCTGACCCTGGATGGTGGTCTCACCGGGCTTGATCGTCGAGGCGTCGGGGCCGCCGACCTTCGCTCCGCACATGTCGTACTCCTGAGGGGTTGAGAGGGGGCGGGCTTACTTGTTGGCGCCGAGCTCGATCGGCACGCCGACCAGGGAGCCGTACTCGGTCCAGGAGCCGTCGTAGTTCTTGACGTTCTCCACGCCCAGCAGCTCGTGCAGGACGAACCAGGTCAGGGCCGAGCGCTCACCGATGCGGCAGTAGGCGATGGTGTCCTTCGCCAGGTCGACCTGCTCGTCGGTGTAGAGCTGCTTCAGCTCGTCGTCCGACTTGAAGGTGCCGTCGTCGTTGGCGTTCTTCGACCACGGGATGTTGCGGGCGGACGGGACGTGGCCCGGACGCTGCGACTGCTCCTGCGGGAGGTGGGCCGGGGCGAGCAGCTTGCCGGAGAACTCGTCGGGCGAGCGGACGTCGACCAGGTTCTGCGCGCCGATCGCCTTGACGACGTCGTCGCGGAAGGCGCGGATCGCGGTGTTCTGCGGCTTGGCCTTGTAGTCGGTGGCGGCGCGCTGGGGCACCTCGTCGCCGGGGACCAGCTCGCGGGCGTCCAGCTCCCACTTCTTGCGGCCGCCGTCGAGGAGCTTGACGTTCTCGTGGCCGTAGAGCTTGAAGTACCAGTAGGCGTACGACGCGAACCAGTTGTTGTTGCCGCCGTAGAGGACCACCAGCGTGTCGTTGGCGATGCCCTTGGCCGACAGGAGCTTCTCGAAGCCCTCCTGGTCGACGAAGTCGCGGCGGACCGGGTCCTGGAGGTCCTGGGTCCAGTCGATCCGGATCGCGTTCTTGATGTGGTTCTTCTCGTAGGCGGACGTGTCCTCGTCCACCTCGACGATCGCGATGTCGGTGTCGTCCAGGTGGTCCTGCAGCCAGTCGGCGTCGACCAGGACGTCGCTGCGACTCATGTTTTCTCCTCCGGGGCAGGTGCGGCGGGGCGTGCGGTGAGAGGGGGTGCGCGCTCGGGCCGTGCCGCGGCGCGCGCGGGTGCCCACGACGGTGCGGGGCGGGGATGAGGGGGACACGGACGGCGACGTCGCCGCCCGCCTCAGAAGGAGCGACAGAGCATGGCGGCAACGCGGCACAGGTCCACTGCCCGCCGCTTCGTGAGGTCCGCCTGTCGCTTCATAAGTCCCGATCGTAGGGATTGAGGGCGGGCCGTGTCACCGATGTGTCGCATGATGAGACGCGATCGTCCGAAGTGTGGGATCGGGAGCCTCGTCGTCTTGCCCCGGAGAGGTGGCGGGGCGCACGCCGGCGTCGCCGCATCTACGGTACGGACAGCGCCGTCTCGCCTGTCGGACACGGGCGTCGCCGGTCCCCGCGGCACCGGCCTTCGTCCTACCCGGCCAGCTTGACGTTCGAACCCTTCACCGTGATCTCGACGCCGTCCTTCGCCGCCTCGACCTTGTCCAGCTTGATGCCGCCCGGCAGCTCGTCGATGGTCTGCTGGAAGTCCGTGATGGCCCGGATCCGGGACTCGGCGAGCTGCTTGCCACCGATCTCCGGCAGGCCGTCGGCGACGACCTCGACGTCGTCGTCCTTGACCTTGACCGAGCTGAGCACCTCGACCGGCTCGGGCACCTCGACACCGAGGACCGTGGCCCGCAGCGACACCTTGATCTTTCCGTTGCCGCCGTCGGAGAGGCCGATGACCCTGGCGTCGACGCCGGGCGCGATCTGCGTGGGCTCGGACTTGGTGGCCTTCATCAGCTCGTCGTAGCCGACGGTCGCGGTGCCGGTGGCGGTGGCCGCGGTGGCGGAGCTGTAGTCGCCGGAGAACTCGACGCCCTCCATGTGCGCGCGCAGCTCGGCGATGCGGATCTTCTCGCCGCCGTTGCCGGTGGACGCCTCGTAGTCGTCGATGCCGACCTCCACGTCGTCCAGGGAACCGCCGGCGACCTGGGTGAGGAAGGGGAAGCCGTTGATGGAGACGTCCGGCGTCGAGGCGAGGTTCTCGGTGCTGCGCAGCTTGTCCGCGGCCTCGTCCTCGGCGAAGTTGACGGCGACACGGTCGGCGATCACGAAGAGGCCGCCCAGGATCACGACGACGATCAACAGTATTCGCAGTGCTCGCATGCGGTGTTTCCCCAACCCTGGACGCCAGACGGCGGCGGACCCGACGACCGGCGGCCGTCCAGCGCGAGCGTAACGCGGGCAGGTGGCACCCCCCGGATTTTGTCGAACAGCTGTGACAGGGGATGCCGCCACCCGTGACAGGGGGCGCCGCCCGACTCAGGCCAGGGCCCGGCCCAGGAGGTACACGGCCGGGGCCGCCGCAGCGAGGGGCAGGGCCACGCCCGCCGTGAAGTGGACGAAGCGCGAGGGGTAGTCGTAGGCCGCCACCCGCAGGCCGATCAGCGCGCAGACCGCCGCGCCCGCGCCGAGCAGCGCGCCCGACGCCCCGAAGTCCGTCATCGAACCGGCCGCGATCCCCGCCCCGGCCGCCGCGAGCAGCGCGACGACCACGGATGCCGGGGTCGGCAGCGGCAGCGCGCGGGCCACGGCCGCCACCGCCACCGCGATGCCGCCGACCGTCACCGCGTCCGCGTCGGCGGCGAGGTACCCGCCCGCGACGACGGCCAGGGCCGCCGCGGCGATGGTCGCCATCAGGCCGTACATCCGCTCGTCCGGGTCGGCGTGCGAGCGCAGTTGCAGGACGAGGGAGAGCAGCACCCACACGCCGAGCGTGCCGAGGATCGCCGCCGGGGAACGGTCCGACACCAGCAGCGCCGCGTCGGCGGCGAGCGCGCCCAGGAAGCCCAGCGCGATGCCCTGCCGGGCGGGCCACATGCCGTTCAGCCGGAACCAGCCCGCCGCGGTGACCGCCTGGAGGACGACGAGCGGGACGAGGAGGGCGTACGTGCCGAGCGCCGCCGCGCCGGACAGCAGCAGCCCGAGCAGCGCGGTGAGACCGGCCGGCTGCATGCCCGGGTCGATGATCGGCGAACGCCCCTCGGCCCGGGCCCGCTGCGCGTCGGTGATCCGCGTGTTCCCGGCGACGGTCGCGGGACCGTAACCCGGATCGCCGGAGGTGGAAGGGGCAGGGGCCGGGGCGGGAGTGGGCGCGGGCGCGACGGGCGCGTACGGCTCGGGCGAAGGCTGGGGCTGAGGCGCGTACGGCTGGGGCTGGGGCTGTCCGTACCCCTGCGACGCGTACGGCTGCGGCTGCGGCTGCGGCTGCGCGGTGTGCGGCGGCAGGTACGCCGTCTCCTCCGCGGAGACCGGCGGCTGGATCTGCGTCTCCCAGGTCTGCCCCTGCCACTGCTGCGTGTACTGGCCGGCGTTCGGGTCCGGCTGCTGCTCCCCGTACCCCTGGTACCCCTGGTACGACTGGTCCGGCTGCTGCCCGGGCCATGCCTGGGCGTCGTACCCCTCGTACTGCTGATTCGGGTCGTACTGCTGGTACGGCTGATGCGGCTGGTCGGTCATCGCTCACCCTCCTGCGAACGGCGGGAGCACCTCGACCGTGCCGCCCTCGGCCAGCCGTACCGTCTCATGCCCGCGGGTGCCCACGGGGTCGCCGTCGACGAGGAACGAGCAGCGCAGCAGCACGCGCGTGAGTTCGCCGGGGTGCCGCTCGCGCACCGCGCCGAGCGCGTCGGCGAGCGTCGCCGCGTCGTACGGCTCCTCGGCCACCCCCGCCGCGGCCTTCGCGGCGGCCCAGTAGCGCACCGTGACCTTTGCCATCTCGTTCCTTCGTCGTCGGCGATGAACAAGCTCAGGCTAGCCCGCCCGCGCCACCGCCCAGTCGCCGATGCGGTGCAGCAGCGCCTCGTCCGAGGCGTTCTCGGCGTGGCCCATGCCGGGCTCCAGCCAGAGTTCGCCGTGGTCACCGGCGGCCTCGGCCAGCATCCGGGGGTGGTCGAGGGGGAAGTAGCCGTCCCGGTCGCCGTGCACGACGAGCAGCGGCGTCGGCGCGATCCGTGCCACCGCCTCCACCGGCGACAGCGGCACCGGGTCCCAGTCCCGGTGGTGGATCCGGGTGCGCAGGCCGTAGCGGCCCACCAGGCGCCCGGCGGGGCGCATGACCAGCCAGTGCAGCCGGCGCATGGGTGCCGTGCCCCGGTAGTACCAGCGGGCGGGGGAGCTGACCGACACGACGGCGTCCGTGCCCGCCGCGTCGTCGTCGGCGTACAGCGCGGCGTGCCGCAGGACCACCGAGCCGCCCATGGAGAAGCCGACGGTCACCACGCGCGCGTGCCCGAAACCGCGCGCCCACGCGACCGCCGCGGCCAGGTCGAGCACTTCCCGGTCCCCGACCGTGGACCGTCCCCCGGAGGCTCCGTGGCCCCGGAAGGAGAACGTGACCACGGCACCGTGCCGCGCGAACGCCGCCGCGATCCGCCGCACGTGGGGCCGGTCGGCGTCGCCCGTGAACCCGTGCGCGACGACGAACACCAGGTCAGCAGGGTCGCGACCGCCCGGTCCCGGCTCGTACACGGCGTCGATGAGGACACCGTCGGCCGTACGGAGGAAGGTGCGTGCGGGCGTGCGGCGCGGCGCTTCCCGGGGCGTCTCGGGATGCGGACGATTGGCTGGACCACGGGTGGAACGCGCCACATGACCCGGCGGTCGGTTGCTCATGTCGGCTATTCTGCTGGGCAGAGGACTCGGGCAACGTAGCCCCCGGGTCCTTTTGTGCTTTCGGGAGCGATGCCGGGCGGGCGCCCGGCGTTCACCTCCCGGACGCCACCAGTAAGAAGCAGTGCCGCAAACGTCCTCGCAGGGACCCAGGAGGAACCAGACGTTATGGGCGAGCGAACCGGGCACGACCACAAACCGTCCCCCCAGGCAGGTGGGGCGCGATGAGTTCTCTGCTGCTCCTGACCAACGCCCTCCAGCCGTCGACGGAGGTGCTTCCCGCCCTCGGCCTGCTGCTGCACAACGTACGCGTCGCCCCCGCCGAGGGCCCCGCCCTCGTCGACACCCCCGGCGCCGACGTCATCCTCGTCGACGGCCGCCGCGACCTCCCCCAGATCCGCAGCCTGTGCCAGTTGCTGCGCTCGACGGGCCTCAGCTGTCCGCTGGTCCTCATCGTCACCGAGGGCGGTCTCGCCGCCGTCACCGCCGACTGGGGCATCGACGACGTACTCCTCGACACCGCCGGTCCGGCGGAGGTCGAGGCGCGGCTGCGGCTGGCCACGGGCCGCCAGCAGCTCGGCGGCCACGACTCCCCCATGGAGATCCGCAACGGCGACCTGTCGGTGGACGAGGCGACGTACTCCGCCAAGCTGAAGGGCCGGGTCCTGGACCTGACCTTCAAGGAGTTCGAGCTGCTGAAGTACCTCGCCCAGCACCCCGGCCGCGTGTTCACCCGCGCGCAGCTGCTCCAGGAGGTGTGGGGGTACGACTACTTCGGCGGCACCCGCACGGTCGACGTGCACGTACGGCGATTGCGCGCCAAGCTCGGCCCCGAGCACGAGTCGCTGATCGGCACCGTCCGCAACGTCGGCTACCGCTTCGTGACGCCGGAGAAGCCCGAGAAGGGCGAGAAGGCCGAGAAGGCTGGGAAAACCGAGAAGACCGAGAAGGCCGAGGAGCCCGACAAGGCGGCCGCCGAGAAGAACGAGGCGGCGCACGCAAGGTCATCCAAGGTGTGATACGCCCTGCCCGGGGCGGGTCCATCCGCGTAGACTCCGCGCGTGGCCAAGGTGACTCGGGATGATGTGGCGCGACTGGCGGGGACTTCCACCGCCGTCGTCAGCTACGTCATCAACAACGGACCCCGGCCGGTCGCCCCGGCCACGCGCGAGCGTGTCCTCGCCGCGATCAAGGAACTGGGGTACCGCCCGGACCGGGTCGCCCAGGCGATGGCGTCGCGGCGCACGGACCTCATAGGCCTGATCGTGCCGGATGCGCGCCAGCCGTTCTTCGCGGAGATGGCGCACGCGGTCGAGTGGGCCGCCTCCGAGCGCGGCAAAATGGTGCTCGTCGGCAACAGCGACTACGTCGGCGAGCGCGAGGTCCACTACCTGCGCGCCTTCCTCGGCATGCGGGTGTCCGGCCTGATCCTGGTCAGCCACGCGCTGAACGACAACGCCGCCGCCGAGATCGACGCCTGGGACGCCCGGGTGGTCCTGCTGCACGAGCGCCCCGAGGCCATCGACGACGTCGCCGTCGTCACCGACGACCTGGGCGGCGCCCAGCTCGCCGTACGCCACCTGCTGGAGCACGGGTACGAGTACGTCGCCTGCATGGGCGGCACCGCCGAGACGCCGTCCGTCGGCGACCCGGTCTCCGACCACGTCGAGGGCTGGAAGCGCGCGATGAAGGAGGCCGGGCTCTCCACCGAGGGCCGGCTCTTCGAAGCGCCGTACAACCGCTACGACGCGTACCGCGTAGGCCTTGAGCTGCTCTCCGGACCGAAGCGCCCGCCCGCGATCTTCTGCTCCACCGACGACCAGGCGATCGGCCTGCTGCGCGCGGCCCGCGAGCTGCGCATCGACGTCCCCGGCGAGCTGGCGGTGGCCGGGTTCGACGACATCAAGGAGGCGGATCTCGCCGACCCGCCGCTGACGACGGTCGCCTCGGACCGGTCGGCGATGGCGCGGGCCGCCGTGGATCTGGTCCTGGACGACGGCCTGCGGGTGGCGGGCTCCCGCCGCGAGCGGCTGAAGGTGTTCCCGTCGCAGCTGGTCGTACGGCAGTCCTGCGGCTGCGCGTAGGACACCGCCCCGACGTCCTCCTCCCTCCTCCCCCCGACGCCTGCGCCCCGACGTCTTTATATCGGGCATACGAGGTTCTGCCGGGCTTCTCAGGCAGCACTCAGGCGGCTCTCATCCGCGGGCGGGAAGCTCATGGACATGACCGAGAGCCTCCGCCACAACGGCGAGTACGAGCACGCGAACCCGTACCAGGGAACCCCCCAGCACGCCTCCTCTCCCGTCAACCCGGAGTGGCCGCCCCCGCCCGCGCAGCCGCCCGGGAACCACCCCGCGCAGCCCCTGCCCGAGCCGCCGCACGGCGGGCGCCCGGCCCGGCGGCGCGGCCCCGCCGCCCTGCTGGTGGCCGTGGCGATCGTCGCGGCGGCCGTCGGCGGCGGCACGGCGTACGGCATCCAGGAGCTGACCGGCAGCGACACCGTCGCCTCCAGCTCGACCAGCACCAACGTGGTGCCCTCCAGTCAGAAGGGCACGGTCTCCGGCGTCGCGAAGGCGGTCAGCCCGAGCATCGTCGAGATCAACGCCACCTCGAACGCCGGGTCCTCCACCGGTTCCGGCGTGATCATCACCGACGACGGCGAGATCATCACCAACAACCACGTCGTCGCCGGTGCCTCCTCCGTCAAGGTGACGACGAACGACGGCAAGCAGTACACCGCCGAGGTCGTCGGCACCGACAGCAAGAAGGACCTCGCGCTGATCAAGCTGGAGAACGCCTCCGGCCTGAAGGCCGCCACCCTCGGCGACTCCGACGGCATCGGGGTCGGCGACCAGGTCGTCGCCATCGGCTCCCCCGAGGGCCTGACCGGCACCGTGACCAGCGGCATCGTCTCCGCCCTCGACCGGGACGTGACCGTCTCGACGGACGAGGGGCAGCAGCAACAGCAGCAGCGGCAGGGCGGCCAGTGGCCGTTCGAGTTCGGCGGGCAGCAGTTCAACGGCGACACCGGCTCGTCCACGACGACGTACAAGGCGATCCAGACCGACGCCTCCCTCAACCCGGGCAACTCCGGCGGCGCGCTGATCGACATGAACGGCAACATCATCGGCATCAACTCCGCGATGTACTCGGCGACCGAGTCCTCCGCGAGCGCGGGCAGCGTGGGCCTCGGCTTCGCCATCCCGATCAACACGGTCAAGGCCGACCTGCCCGAGCTGCGGGCGGGCGCGAGCAACTGAGCGGGCGCGAAGACGTGCGACGCTGAAGGCGTCGACACCACGGTTGACTCCCGTACCCGTACCCGTACCCGACCGCACCCGAGGACCCGAGCCCATGAGCCCCGCAGACGCCGACCGCGACCGCGAGATCCAGCGCATCCTGATCGTCGACGACGAGCCGGCGGTCCGCGAAGCCCTCCAGCGCAGCCTCGCCTTCGAGGGGTACGACACCGAGGTCGCCGTCGACGGCGCCGACGCGCTGGAGAAGGCGGCGGCCTACCGGCCCGACCTCGTCGTCCTGGACATCCAGATGCCCCGCATGGACGGCCTGACCGCCGCCCGCCGCATCCGCGGCGCGGGCGACCTGACCCCCATCCTGATGCTGACCGCCCGCGACACGGTCGGCGACCGGGTGACCGGCCTGGACGCGGGAGCGGACGACTACCTGGTCAAGCCGTTCGAGCTGGACGAGCTGTTCGCCCGCATCCGCGCGCTGCTGCGCCGCAGCTCCTACGCGGCGGCGGTGGAGGCGACCGCCGAGGACGACGACACCCTCACCTTCGCCGACCTGACCATGGACCTGGCGACCCGGGAGGTCACGCGGGCCGGACGACCGGTGGAACTGACCCGCACGGAGTTCACCCTGCTGGAGATGTTCATGGCGCACCCGCGCCAGGTCCTCACCCGGGAGCAGATCCTGAAGGCCGTCTGGGGCTTCGACTTCGAGCCGTCGTCGAACTCCCTCGACGTGTACGTCATGTACCTGCGCCGCAAGACCGAGGCGGGCGGCGAGCCGCGCCTCGTGCACACCGTCCGCGGCGTCGGCTACGTCCTGCGGCAGGGCGGCGCCGAGTGACAGGTCTCGTCCGCCGGGTCCGCGCCCTGCCCATCCGGGCGCGGCTGTCGCTGCTGGTGGCGGCGGCGGTGGCGTTCGCGGTGGCGGCGGCGGCGGTCGCCTGCTGGTTCGTGGTCAAGAGCGTGCTGGTCAGCTCGCTGGACGAGGCCCTCAAGGCGAACCGGATGACCAAGCAGCAGGTGAGCCAGTACGTCAACCTGCGCACCGGCGCGTGCGCCCACGACCCGGTCACGCACGAACAGAACCCCTTCGGCTCGTCCGTACAGCTCGTGGACGGCACGGGCGGGAGCTGCCTCATCATCGGCACCCAGGAGGTGCCGCTCAGCGACGCCGACCACGCCGTGGCCGAGGGCGAGTCCACCGACGCGTTGCACGACGCCACGGGGGCCGACGGTGCCCAGTACCGCGTCTACACCTACAGCGTGCTGCCCGAGCTGGGCGTGGCCGTCTCCGCCGCCCGGCCGCTGGGCGAGGTGAACCGCTCCCTCAACGACCTCGCGCTGGTGCTCGTGATCGTCGCGGGCGCGGGTGTCGTCGGCGCCGGCGCCGCCGGGCTGTGGGTGGCGCGCACCGGACTGCGCCCCGTCGACGATCTGACCCGGGCCGTCGAACACGTCGCCCGCACCGAGGACCTCACCGTCCGCATCCCCGTCGCGGACGACAGCGACGACGAGATCGCCCGCCTGTCCCGGTCCTTCAACAGCATGACCTCGTCCCTGGCCAGCTCCCGCGACCTCCAGCAGCAGCTCATCGCCGACGCGGGCCACGAACTGCGCACCCCGCTCACCTCTCTGCGCACCAACATCGAGCTGCTCACCCGCAGCGAGGAGACGGGCCGCCCGATCCCGGAGGCCGACCGCAAGGCGCTGCTCGCCTCGGTGAAGGCCCAGATGACGGAACTGGCGGCGCTCATCGGCGACCTCCAGGAACTCTCCCGCCCCGACACCGGCCAGCACGAGGGCCGCACCCGCATCCTCGCCTGGCACGACGTCGTCGGGTCGGCGCTGCGCCGCGCCCGGCTGCGCGGCCCGGAGCTGGTGATCGACGCGGACGTCCGCCCCTGGTACGTACGGGCCGAACCGGCCGCGCTGGAACGCGCGGTCGTCAACGTGCTCGACAACGCGGTGAAGTTCAGCCCGGAGGGCGGCACGATCGACGTGCGCCTCACCGACGGCGTGCTGACGGTCCGCGACCACGGGCCCGGCATCCCCGCCGACGAACTCCCCCACGTCTTCGACCGCTTCTGGCGCTCCCCGAGCGCCCGCGCCCTGCCCGGCTCGGGCTTGGGCCTGTCCATCGTGGCGCGGACGGTGCAGCAGGCGGGCGGCACGGTGGGCCTGACCCGGGCCGAGGGCGGCGGCACCACCGCCACGATCCGTCTGCCGGGGGCGCCGGTGCCGCCGCCGGAGGGAGACCTCAGGCAGGCAGCCGAAGATCGATGACGAAGCCGATCTCGACGACCTGACCGGGCAGGGTCAGCTCGGTCACGCCCAGGACCGTGGCGGCCGGGCGGTGCTCGCCGAAGTACGCCAGGTTGCCCCGCGCCGCCGCGGCGGCGTGCCGCCGCAGGTCCACCACGTACTGGGTCTGCGACACGATCTGGTTGCGGGTGGCTCCGTAGTGGTCGAGGACCCGGTCCATGTTGGCGTGCGTGCGCCGGAGCTGGGCGGCGAAGTCGCCCCCGTCGGGGAACTCGCCCGCCTCGTCGAACGCGAGCTGCCCGGAGACGTGGACCAGCTCGCCCGACCTGATCGCCTGGGAGTAACCGAAGTCGTCCTCGGCCGGCACGTCGAAGCGGAAGACATCGTGGGTGGTCATGGTGCTCGCCCTTCCGGTTCACTCTCTTGTGGTTACTCGGGAACTGTAGGAGAGTGAAGGCCGACCTGGAAGAACGCACTTTTCGGTGACTGGGGAACCTGATGGTGACCAAGCAACTGCTCAACGGCCTGCCCGAGGACGCGGACCTGCGGCGCGCGGACTCCCTGGCGCGGGAGATCTTCTCGGACGTCGCCAACAAGTGGGCGCTCCTGATCATCGAGGCGCTCGGCGAGCGCACCCTGCGCTTCAGCGAGGTGCGCGGCGAGGTCGAGGGCATCAGCCACAAGATGCTCACCCAGAACCTGCGGATGCTGGAGCGCAACGGCCTGGTGGACCGCACGGTGCATCCGACCGTGCCGCCGAAGGTCGAGTACACCCTCACCGAGCCGGGCCGCGCCCTGCGCGCCACGGTCGACGCGATCTGCGACTGGACCCAGCGCCACCTCGGCCACATCGAGGGAGCACGGGAGCGGTTCGACACCTGAGCGGCGTCAGTAGTAGCCGAGCATGCCTGGCGAGTCGATGTCGACAGTGACGACACCGGGCGGATACGCGTCCTCCCGGTCCGTGAGGAGGATGGACATGCCGGTGAACTCGGCGCGCGGTAGCGCGCAGTACAGGGCGTGACAGGTGTCGGCGCCTCCGTAGCCGTCGCGGATCATGGTCCCGACAGTGACCGATCCGGCCGTGTCCAGGTCGTCGACGACCACTGACGAGAACGCCAGGACCCTGCCGCCCGCCCCGGCCTCCTCCGACTCCGCCTGCATGAGGCACAGGGCGGGGACACGCAGCAGGTCGCCAGGCGTACGGGCCATGTTCCCCGCGAGCAGGTTCAGCGTCTTGTGGCCGTCCGCGAGGGCACGGGTCGCGCCGGTGTCCAGAATGATCACGCGGCGGCGCCCCGGGCCATGCGGATCTTCTCGGCGGCGATCCGGTAGATGTTGCCGAGTACATCGGGTGCCCGGTCGAACTCCTCGTCGCTGATGTCGACGCCGACGACATCACGGACGACTTGCCGGTCGGCCGCCACCCGCTCCGCGATCTGCTCCGCCGTCGGCTGCTCCGAGGCCAGCTGCTCGACGAGCTGGCCGAGGGTCATGCCCCGCTCCTTGGCGACCTGCGCGAGGTGGTCGCGGGCCCGGCGCGACACCTGAATGGTCGTGTTCTCTGCCATGGCCCCACCATACTCACGCCACAAAGCAGCGAACCGTTTCCGCCGACGCCTGTCACACGAACGTGCTCACGCCGCACCCGCCGCTTGACTTCCGCCCCCGTTCCCTCACGCCAAGGGGCCCGGCACACCCGCGGTCCCTCGACCGTCGGACGTGCCGGGCCCCTGCCCGGAGCAGCCGGCCGTCGCCTACCGCACGACCGTGATCCGGTCCGCCGCCGGGGGCGTGATCGGGGCGGTCGCCGAGGAGTTGGCCGTCAGGTACTGCTCGAAGGCCGCCAGGTCGTCGGCGCCGACGAGTTCGTTCGTGCCCTCGCCCAGGGTCGTGAAGCCGTCGCCGCCGCCCGCGAGGAAGCTGTTGGACGCGACGCGGTAGGTGGCGCTCTCGTCGAGGGGAGCGCCGTTCAGACGGATGGAGTCCGTGACGACACGGTCCGCGCCCGACTTGGTCAGGTCCAGGGTGTAGGTGAGGCCGGAGGAGACCTGGAGGATCTTCGGGGCCGCCTCGTTGGGGCCGCTCACCTGCTCCTTGAGGACCTGGATCAGCTGCGCGCCCGTGTAGTCCTTGAGGTTCACCGTGTTGGCGAAGGGCTGCACCGTGAAGCCCTCGGCGTAGGTGACGACGCCGTCGCCCTCGGCACCGGAGGCCGTGTAGGTGATCGGGGCGCGGATGCCGCCCGGGTTCATCAGCGCCAGGTCGGTCTCCGGGTCCTGGGCCTTGCCGTACGCGAACTGCGCGTCGGCGATCAGGTCGCCCAGCGGGGACTCGGTGCCGTCGCGGTTGATGTCGGCGGAGACGTAGCCGATGGGGCGGTTGCCGATCGGGGCGGCCAGGGTGCTCCACCTGTCGATCAGCCGGGTCATGTCGGGCGCCTTCGGGACGTCCCGCGTCACCACGTGGTTAGCCGACTTCACCGAGGTACGGGCGATGTCACCCGTGCGGCGGTCGTACGTCAGCGTGGTGTCCGTGTACAGGCGGCCGAAGGACGAGGCCGAGGTGACCATGCGCGGGTTGCCCGCGGGGTCGGGGACGGTGCAGACGTACGCGTTGTGGGTGTGGCCGGTGACCAGCGCGTCGACCTGCGGAGTGATGTTCTTGGCGATGTCGACGATCGGGCCGGAGATGCCGTCGCCCGCGCCCGGGGAGTCGCAGTCGTAGTTGTAGGAGGACGAGGCGGGGAAGCCGCCCTCGTGGATGAGCGCGACGATCGACCTCACGCCCTGGCGCTGCAACTCCTTGGCGTACTTGTTGATCGTCTCGACCTCGTCCTTGAACTTCAGGCCCTTCACGCCCTCCGCCGAGACGATGTCCGGGGTGCCCTCCAGGGTCACGCCGATGAAGCCGACCTTGACGCCCTGCTGCTTCCACACCCAGTAGGGCTTGAGGAGGGGCTTCCCGGTCTTCTCGTCCAGGACGTTCGCCGCCAGGTACGGGTACTCGGCGCCCTTGAACTCCTTGTCCGTGTAGCAGCCCTCGGTGGGGTGGCAGCCGCCGTTCTGGAGGCGGGCCAGCTCCTTGGCGCCCTCGTCGAACTCGTGGTTGCCGACGCTCGTCACGTCCAGTTCGAGCTTGTTCAGCGCCTCGACGGTCGGCTCGTCGTGGAAGAGACCGGACAGGAGCGGGGAGGCGCCGACCATGTCGCCGCCCGCGGCGGTGATGGAGTACCGGTTGCCCTTGCGGGCCTCGCGCAGGTGGGTGGCCAGGTACTCCACGCCGCCCGCGTCGATCGTCTTCGTCGTGCCGTCCGGCTGGACCTCGGTGACCCGGCCGGAGGAACCGGCGGGCGGCTCCAGGTTGCCGTGCAGGTCGTTGAAGGAGAGGAGCTGGACGTCCTGGTAGCGGCCGTGACCATGCCCGTGACCATGGCTGCCGTGACCATGACCGCCGTGGCCGCGGTCGTTTCCGCCCGCGCTCGCCGAGGCCGGGAGCGCCGCGGCGGCGAGCGCCCCGGCGGTGACGACGGTGGCGGCGGCGACGAGGAGACGGCTCGTACGGCGTCTGCGACGCGGCTGGTGCGGCTGTGCTGTGGCTGGCATGCGCCCCCCTGTGGGTCTGCGTGGCGCGAACCGCTGAGGAGACGGCTCGTCGGCGCAGCAGCCTAGAGTCAACGCGCGTAGCGCGACAGGGGCTTCCAGGTTACAGCCTGGTTTAACTTCGCCCCCTTCCTCGCCTCCTTCGTCGCCCTCGTCCACTGCCGCCGCTTTGCCCCGCCCGCCCCTTACCCTCGTACGCATGACCAGCGACGACACCGTGCGGCCCGGCCGCCCCCGCTCGATCGAGACCCTCGCCGAACTCACGCCGGAGCAGACCGACGCCGTCCTCGCCCTGCTCACCGAGGCGGCCCGGAACGACGGTCAGCACGCCGTGTCCGAACAGGGCCGGCTGCAACTGCGCGGCTCCGCCAGGGAGGGCGTCGTACACCTCCTGCTCACCTTGGACGGCGGTGAACTCGTCGGCTACGCCCAGCTGGAGGGCACCGACCCGGTCGAGCCACCGGCCGCCGAGCTGGTCGTCCACCCCTCGCACCGGGGCCAGGGACACGGACGGGCCCTGGGCTCCGCGCTGCTCGCCGCCTCCGGAAAGCGGCTGCGGGTCTGGGCCCATGGCGGGCACTCCGCCGCCCGGCATCTCGCACAGGTGCTGGGGCTCTCCCTCTTCCGGGAACTGCGGCAGCTGCGCCGCCCGTTGACCGGCCTGGACCTGCCGGAGCCGCGGCTGCCCGAGGGCGTGAGCGTGCGCACCTTCGTGCCCGGCCGGGACGACGCGGCCTGGCTCGCCGTGAACGCCGCCGCCTTCGCCCACCACCCCGAACAGGGCTCGCTCACCCAGCGCGACCTCGACGACCGCAAGGCCGAGCCGTGGTTCGACCCGGCGGGATTCTTCCTCGCCGAACGGGACGGCGAGCTGATCGGCTTCCACTGGACCAAGGTGCACGCTGAGGAGCGGCTCGGAGAGGTGTACGTCCTCGGGATCCGCCCCGACACCCAGGGCGGCGGTCTGGGCAAGGCCTTGACCACCATCGGCCTGTGCCACCTGGAGGGGCAGGACCTGCCCACCGCGATGCTGTACGTCGACGCCGACAACAAAGCGGCGGTGGCCGTCTACGAGCGCCTCGGCTTCGTCACCCACGAGACGGACCTGATGTACCGCACGGAGACCTGAGCCGCCGGGTCCGCCCCCGCCCCACCGGCTCCGGCCCGCACGCCGCTCCCGCCACGGCCACCGCCGCCGCCATGACCGCCCACCGGTCGTGCGCGGCGGACCAGCGCGGGTCGTCCGCCTGGACGAACAGCGCCCATCCCTCCGGGGCGAGGAGCGGCGCGAGGACGGCCGTGAGCAGCAGGGCCGCCGCGACGAACGGCCCGGGCCGTTCCTCGTCGGTCAGCCGTACGGCCAGGGCGGCAGCGGCGAGCGCCAGGACACCGGCCGTGACCGCCTCCAGGGTGACCTGGGGTATCGGCGGCCGGGACGCCGAGGGGGTCAGGAGCAGGACGGCCGACCACCACAGGGCGGCGAGCGGTGCGACCAGGGCCACCCGCAGCGCCTGCCGGACGGGTCTCGGGGTCGGGAGGGGCGCGGTGAGGTGGCGGGCCGGGTCGTCCAGCAGGAAGGCCAGTCCGAGCGCGCCGATCAGGGCGGTGCCCCGCAGCAGCAACAGCGTCTGCCAGGGGGCCGGTTCGGCGCCGGTGGCGGCCGGGACGCCGGCGACCAGCAGGCCGAGGACGCCCGCCGCGGCCAGAGCCCGCCACGGCAGCGTGCGCCACAGCGGGCCGATCAGGCCGGCCGCCCGCACCGTCACTCGCACGAGTCCGCCTTGTCCGGCGCGGCCACACCCAGCAGCTCGGCGGCGCGGGCGGTCGTGACACCCGGCGCGGTCAGCTCGGCCCAGTGCTCCTTCACCCGCGCCCCGACACCGGCCGGCGGCTTCTCCAACAGGTGCCGTACGACGTCGGTCTGGCCCTCGGTCATGGTCAGCGGGTCGGTGGGCGACAGGACGATCGCGGAGCCCGTCACGCTGTCGTCCAGGCGGACCCGGCGCAGCGCGGCCATCGGGTCGTCCTGCCAGCTCAGGGAGAGCCACATGACGGTGACCATCCGCCCGTCGCAGATCTCGCTCCCGGCCGCCTCCGTGCCCGCGACGAGGACGGCGGCGACGGCACTGGAGAACTCGGGGACCCGGTTGCCGCCCCAGGCGGTGCCCACCGTGACGCGGTGCGGCTCGGTCGACGCGGGGATCGCGGTGTCGGTGCCCAGCCCGTACCGGGCGTCGATCCGCTGCCGTACGACGAGGGGCCGCTCGTGCGCCGAGCCGCCGGCCAGGGACTGGACGTGGTCAGCGACCTCGGCCCAGGCATCGGTGCGCGGTCCCCACTCGGGGAAGGCGCAGTACCTCGACCGGCCGTGCTCGGCGCAGGTCAGTTCGGGCCGCACCGTGGCACGCTCACGGGCCGCGGTCAGCTCCGACGACGGTGTCGCGCCCCCCGCCTGGAGCACCCCGCCCGTCACCGCCGCCGCCAGGCCGAGGGCGAGGCCCGTCCGGACGGCCGCACTTCGTCCGCCGGCGACGACGACCGCGAGGAGGGCGATGCTCAGGGCTACGCCCGCCAGGTACAGGGCGTGCCAGGCGGCGGGCCGACCCAGCAGATCGGAGGGCAGGGTGTCCGGGCCGGCCTCGGAGACGGCCGGTGCCAGCCAGGACCGCCCGCTCGCGCCGCCGGGCGCGGTCCCGAGCACGAACACGAACAGCAGCACGACCACCAGCAGCGGCGCGGCGAACGCCGATCGCGCCACCCGGCCGAGCAGCACCCCGAGCGTCCCGAACGCCAGCACCGTCAGCGGCCCCACGGCCAGCTCGGCCGGTGAACCGTGCCCGATCGCGCCCGGCTTGAGCGCCTCCCAGGTGAACTGGGCGGCCACGCACACGGCGGTGAGCAGGACGGCCGGTACGACGGCCAGCGCGTGGGCGGCCGTGCGGCGCCAGGGCTCCAGGACCAGCACCGAGAAGTGCGGCTCCGTGCCGTGCCGTTCGGAGCGGACGACCGCGTGGTTGGCGTACAGCAGGACGGCCAGGCCGACGAGCATCGGCATGGACTGGGTGGCGCGGTCGGCGTCCTGGAGGGCGGGGCTGCCGTCCCAGGAGGTCCTGGTGCGCCAGACGATCCACGCGACGTACCCCACGAAGGCGATGAGGACCGGGATGCTCAGCAGCAGCTTGCGGGCCTCGAAGCGGGCCAGCGCGAGCACGGCCCGCACCCCGCGGTCCCGGAGCGGCGCCCGCACGGGCGCGGACTCCTCCACCAGTACGGCGCTCACGCCGCCACCTCCGTGTCCGCGCCGTCGAGGACGAGCAGGTAGCCGTCCTCCAGGGTGGGTTCGGCGGGCTCGGCGCCCGGGGGCGGGTCGCCCACGTTCCGGAAGGAGCCGGTGCCGGTGCGCCACCCGGCCCTGGCTCCGGGGTCCTTCTCCTTGCTGCTCCACACCCGTCCGGCGGCCCGCGCGGTCAGCTCGGCCGGGGTCCCGTCGAAGCGCACCGCCCCGGCCGCCATGACGATCACCCGGTGGCAGAGCATCGCCACGTCCTCGGTCTGGTGGGTGGACAGCAGCACGGTCCGCCCCTCCCCGGCCCCGGCGATCAGCTCCCTGAACCGCATCCGCTGCTCGGGGTCGAGGCCGACGGTCGGTTCGTCCAGCACCAGGAACCCCGGGTCGCCCACCAGCGCGGCGGCGAGCGCGACCCGCTGCCGCATGCCCCCGGACAACTTCTTGATCCGGCGTCCGCGCACGTCCCCGAGATCGACCTCCTCCAGTACGCGCCGCACCTCGCGGTGCCGCTCCCGGCGGTCCGCCAGCTCCTTGAGGATCGCCACGTAGTCGACGAACTCGAAGGCGGTGAAGTCCGGGTGGAAACCGGGCGTCTGCGGCAGATAGCCGAGCCGCCGCCGCACCTCCTGCCGCCCGCGCGAACTCCCGGGGTCGTGCCCGAGGACGGTGAAGGCCCCCCGGTCGGCGGGCACCGCGGTGGCGAGCACTCGCAGCAGCGTGGTCTTCCCGGCGCCGTTGGGCCCGAGCAGCCCGGTGACGCCCGGGGTCAGCCGCAGCGAGACGTCGTCGAGGGCGCGGGTGCGCCCGTAGTGCAGGCTCAGGCCGGAGGCGGACACAGTGGGGGTCATTCGGCACTCCCGTACATGAAGGGGGTCGAGAAGAAGGAGGGGCTCACGCGACACCGCGCGCGGAGACGTCGAACCGGTCGCGGAAGAGGAACAGCAGCCCGGCGCCCAGCACCGCCAGGAGTCCGGACACGCCCTGCCCGGCCGCGGTGAACGGCGCCAGCGGGCCGTCCGTGGACGCGCGGGCCGCGTCCGCGGCCAGCAGCACCGCGGCCCAGGCGCACACGAGCACGGACGGCGCGAGCACGGGACCGAGCCGGGGCGTCAGCGCGAGCCCGGTGGCGGTGAGGGCGAGCCCGGGCAACAGCCAGGCCAGGGCGGCCGGTCCGTACCCCGGCAGCGCGAGGCTGGCCAGACCGCCCACCCCGAGCGCCACCACGAGCACGGCGACGGTACGGATCATCAGCAGCCGGAAGCCGTGCATCGGCGAGACGACGGCCATCTCGTGCGTGGGGTCCAGCGCGGGCCCGTAGGCGAGCGCCACCGAGACCAGCGGCAGCAGCGGGGCGCACACCAGGAACAGTGTGGGCCGGCCGGCGGCACCGGCCGAGACGGCCACGAGGAACGTCACGAGCAGCACGGCTGCGAGGGCGCCGAACCAGGACCGGCGCAGTATGGGGGTGGCCGCGAGCAGTCGCGCGGTGCCGTCGCCCGCGCCGCACCGCACCAGCAGCCGTTCGAACCACCCCGGCCGGGGCGCGTCCAGCTCGGCGTCGAGCCGTGCCCACCCCGCGTCCAGCGCGGCGGCGTCGCTCACCTCCGCGAGGACGCCCCGGCAGGTGGCGCAGGCGGTCAGATGGGCGTCGGTGGACCAGAGCGCGGGCGCCGCGAGGTCTCCCCGGGCGTAGGCCCGCAGGTCGTCCTCGTCCACGTGCCAGGCGTCCCGGGGACGGCTTTCCTCGATCCTCATGCCAGCGCCTCCCGCAGCTGCCGGCGGGCCCGCATCGCCCGCGTCTTGACCGTGCCCGGCGGGATGCCGAGCAGGACGGCCGCCTCACGGGTGGTCAGCCCGTCGACGACGGTGGCCTGGAGCACCGCGCGCAGCTCCGGTGAGAGCCGCACGAGGGCGCCGGCGAGGTCGCCGTGCTCGACCCCGGCCAGGACGCGCTCCTCCGCCGAGACCTCGTCCCGGTGCCGCAGCCGCGCCAGCGCCTGCCGCAGCCGTCCGCGCGCGCCCTCGCCGCGCAGCACGTCGATCAGCCGCCGCGACCCGATCCGCCACAGCCACCCCGCCACGTCGCCTTCCTCCCGGTAGCGCGCGCTGCCGCGCCACACCGCGAGGAAGGTCTCCTGCACGACGTCGTCGACCACGGCGGCGTCGGCGCAGCGGCTGCGCATGCGGGCGGTCAGCCAGGGCGCGTACCGGCGGTACAGCTCCTCGAAGGCGCGGCGGTCGGCATCCGCCGCGACGGCCCGCAGCAGCTCCCCGTCGCTTCTCGTTTCGCTCACATCTCCTCATCGCACGAGCCGGCCCGACCGGTTCACACGATCTCAGGGCGGCTCACGGCGACGTTTCGGAGACCCGCAGCTATCCCACACGTCATGTCCCCGTAACCATCGATTCAGACAGCCTTGCGAGGCTCACCGAATGAAGCCGACCGAGCCACAGCCTTCCGGGCCCTTCGGGCCCTCCGACGCGCCTGACACGCGCGCGGCGCGGAAGAATGGGTTCATGAGGCAGCCGAACACTCAGGCCGAGGCCCAGCACACGCAGCCCTCCGTGGGTTCGATCGCGGCGCACCGCCCGGACACCGTGGCCGCCACGGTCTCCGGACTGGAGCCCGACATCGACGCCGACCTCGACGCGTACGAGGAGTCGGAGGAGTCCCAGGACGGCGGCGCCCGCCTCCCGCAGGGCCGTTTCCTGGACCGCGAGCGCAGCTGGCTCGCGTTCAACGAACGCGTGCTCGAACTCGCCGAGGATCCGAACACGCCCCTGCTGGAGCGGGCCAACTTCCTCGCGATCTTCGCCAGCAACCTGGACGAGTTCTTCATGGTCCGCGTCGCCGGCCTCAAGCGCCGCATCGCGACCGGCGTCGCCACCCGCTCCGCCTCCGGCCTCCAGCCCCGCGAGGTGCTGGACATGATCTGGGCCCGCTCCCGCGAGCTGATGGCCCGGCACGCCGCCTGCTTCCACGAGGACGTCGCCCCGGCGCTCGCCGAGGAGGGCATCCACCTGGTCCGCTGGAGCGAACTGGCCGAGAAGGAGCAGGCCCGCCTGTTCACCCTCTTCCGGCACCGGATCTTCCCCGTCCTCACCCCCCTCGCGGTCGACCCGGCCCACCCCTTCCCCTACATCTCGGGCCTCTCCCTCAACCTCGCGGTCGTCGTCCGCAACCCCGTCACCGGCCACCGCCACTTCGCCCGCGTCAAGGTCCCGCCGCTGCTCTCCCGCTTCCTGGAGGCCTCCCCGGGCCGCTACGTCCCCGTCGAGGACGTCATCGCCGCCCACCTGGAGGAGCTGTTCCCGGGCATGGAGGTCCTGGAGCACCACACCTTCCGCCTCACCCGCAACGAGGACCTGGAGGTCGAGGAGGACGACGCGGAGAACCTGCTCCAGGCCCTGGAGAAGGAGCTGATGCGGCGGCGCCTGGGCCCGCCCGTCCGCCTGGAGGTCGAGGAGTCGGTCGACCGCGAGGTCCTGGACCTCCTCGTGCGCGAGCTGAAGATCGGCGAGGCGGAGGTCTACCCGCTGCCCGGCCCCCTGGACCTCACCGGCCTCTTCCGCATCCACAGCATCGACCGGCCCGAGCTGAAGTACCCGAAGTTCGTCGCCGGCACCCACCGCGACCTGGCCGAGGTGGAGTCCGCGTCCGCGCCGGACATCTTCGCCGCCCTGCGCACCAAGGACGTCCTGCTCCACCACCCGTACGACTCCTTCTCCACCTCCGTGCAGGCGTTCCTGGAGCAGGCCGCCGCCGATCCGGACGTCCTCGCGATCAAGCAGACGCTGTACCGGACGTCCGGCGACTCCCCCATAGTCGACGCGCTCATCGAGGCGGCCGAGTCCGGCAAGCAGGTCCTCGTCCTGGTGGAGATCAAGGCCCGCTTCGACGAGTCCGCCAACATCAAGTGGGCCCGCAAGCTGGAGGAGTCCGGCTGCCACGTCGTCTACGGCCTGGTGGGCCTGAAGACCCACTGCAAGCTCTCCCTGGTCGTACGGCAGGAGGGCGAGACCCTGCGCCGCTACAGCCACGTCGGCACCGGCAACTACCACCCGAAGACGGCCCGCCTCTACGAGGACCTCGGTCTGCTCACCTCGGACCCGCAGGTCGGCGCGGACCTCTCCGACCTGTTCAACCGCCTCTCCGGCTACTCACGGCGCGAGACCTACCGCCGCCTCCTCGTCGCGCCCAAGTCGCTGCGCGACGGCCTCGTCTCCCGCATCCACAAGGAGATCCAGCACCACCGCGCCGGGCGCCCCGCCCACGTCCGCATCAAGGTCAACTCGATGGTCGACGAGGCCGTGGTCGACGCCTGCTACCGCGCCTCCCAGGCCGGTGTGCCGGTCGACGTGTGGGTGCGCGGCATCTGCGCGCTGCGGCCGGGCGTGCCCGGCCTGTCGGAGAACATCCGGGTCCGCTCCGTCCTCG
Source organism: Streptomyces sp. NPDC001599 (assembly GCF_042893535.1). Classification (NCBI taxonomy): domain Bacteria; kingdom Bacillati; phylum Actinomycetota; class Actinomycetes; order Kitasatosporales; family Streptomycetaceae; genus Streptomyces; species Streptomyces sp. NPDC001599. The sequence continues at coordinate 28,833 of NZ_JBIAVA010000020.1, read as the reverse complement.
GCCGCTTCCTGGAGCACTCGCGGGTCTTCGCCTTCGGCAACGGCGGTGAGCCCGAGGTGTGGCTCGGCAGCGCCGACATGATGCACCGCAACCTCGACCGCCGGATAGAGGCCCTGGTCCGGGTGACCGACCCGGCCCACCGGGCGGCCCTGAACCGGCTCCTCGAGAACGGCATGTCCGACGGCACCGCCTCCTGGCACCTCGGCCCGGACGGCGAGTGGACCCGGCACGCGACCGACGCGGACGGCCAGCCCCTGCGCAACATCCAGGAGATGCTCATAGACGCCCGGAGGCGCCGGCGTGGCACAGCGACACCTTGACCCGACGGACATTCCGACGGAAAACCCGACGGAACCCCCGGCGACCGCCGGACCGCCGCAACCCGCCCCGACCGGCGCGCACGGGGACGCACGCGGGGAGGCCGGTGCGTCCCCGCACGCCGACGCGGACACCGACGCGCTGGTGGGCTACCTGCGCGCCCAGGCCACCGAGTTCCTGCGCGCGCTGCGCCGCCACCGGGAGTCGGGGCCGGGCGCGGGCACCGGAACGGGCGCCGGAACCGGCACCGGTCCGGGTCCGGGCACGGCGGCGGGCGCGAACGGTGCCTTCGGCGAACCCGGCCGGGCGGCCCAGCACGCGGACGACGTCGACGCGGCCCGCGCCCTGCGCCGCGCGGCCCGCCGCATCAGCGGCACCCTGCACACCTTCCAGCCGCTGCTGGACGCCGGCTGGGCGGAGGAGATGCGCCCCGAGCTGGCCTGGCTGTCCGGCACGCTGGCCCTGGAGCACGCGTACGCGTCCCGTCTGGAGCGCCTGCTCCAGGCCCTGCACCGGCTCTCCGGTTCGACGGCGTTCCCGGCCCCGCGGCCGGTGGGCCGGACCACCGCGGCCGTGGCGCCCGCCGCACCCCCCACCCACCCGGCGTCCGCGAACCGCGGCAACCTCACGGTGGGCGCGGCCAAGGCGGGCGCGCTGCTCGACCGGCAGCTGACCCTGGCCCGCACCCGGGCGCACTCCACCGCCCTCCAGGCCCTGGGCAGCAGCCGCTTCCACGCCGTCGCCGACAAGGTCGCCTTACTGGCCAGCGAGGTCCCCCTGAGCAGCGCCGGGCGCAGGGCCGCTGCCGCCGCCCCCGACGCCGCGCCGGTCGACCTCCGCCCGCTGGCCACCGCCGCGCAGGAGCGCCTCACGGATGCCGTGGCCGCCCTCCCCCTGGTCACCGCGGGCAGTCCGTACAACGCCGAGGCGCTGGTCCACGGACTCTCCCCGGACCCCGCCCCGCACCCCCAGGACACCCCGTGGCACCAGGTCCGCCTGCTGCTGCGCCTGCACCGCTACGCCCTGGAGGCACTGGCAGGCGCGGACACCGGGACCGCCGGGACCCCCGACGCCTCGGTGGACGTACGTCTCCTGGCCGCCGGCGAGGCCCTCGACCGGCACCGCGACGCCTCCGAGGCCGCCGCGGCCGCCGCCCAGGCCGCACGTACCCCGCGCATCGCCCCGGCCACGGCGTACGCGCTCGGCGTGCTCCACGCCGACCAGCGGCATGAGGTGGAGGCCGCGCGGTACGCGTTCCAGCACAGCTGGCGCAAGGAACCGATCAGGCTGCCGTAGGAACGGCCGCAGGACGACGGGAGGCGTACGCGCCGTGAGCCCCGCAGACGACGACACCACGGTCCGCGCGGCCGGCTGCGTCCTGTGGCGCCCCGCGCCCTCGGCCGCGTCCCCCGGCCTGGAAGTGTGTCTCGTGCACCGCCCGAGGTACGACGACTGGTCCCACCCGAAGGGCAAGCTCAAGCCCGGTGAGGACCCGCTCGCGGGCGCCCTGCGCGAGGTCGCCGAGGAGACCGGGTACGCCGCCGAGCCGGGCGCCGAGCTGCCCACCGTGCGCTACCTCGCGAAAGGCCGCCCCAAGGAGGTCCGCTACTGGGCCGCGGCGGCGGGCGCCGGTGCCTTCGCCCCCTCCGACGAGGTCGACCGCATCCTGTGGCTGGCCCCGGACGCGGCCCGTACCCGCCTCACCGAGCCCCGGGACCGCGACCTCGTCGACGCGCTGCTGGCGACGCGCCCCGACGGAAACGGCCACTAGGGCCTGGCCCGTCCGGCCCCCGGCCCGGACCTCGGAATCCTCCCGTGTCCTCGACGTAAGCGTTCCGTGACCTCACCGCACCGTCCACAGGGGTTCACCCCGCGTTCATTTACGCCCTTCGGCGCCTTCATCTGATCTGCCTAATTTCGGCCTTACCACTCCTCGCACGCCGCCGAATTCAGGACGGCGGCTCCTGGAAGGAACTCCCTCAAGTGAAGCTTCAGCGCATGAACCGGCGGGCCCTCGCTCTCGGTGCTCTCGCCGTCTCCGGCGCCCTGGCCCTCACGGCGTGCGGCTCCGACGACACCGGTGGCAACAGCAACGGAGGCGACTCCAGCTCCGCCGCCGCCAACAGCAACATCAAGTGCGACGACGCCAAGGGCCAGCTCCAGGCCTCCGGCTCGTCCGCCCAGAAGAACGCCATCGACGCCTGGGTCAAGCAGTACGTCGCGGCCTGCAACGGCGTGCAGATCAACTACAACCCGACCGGCTCGGGCGCGGGCATCACCGCCTTCACCCAGGGCCAGACCGCGTTCGCCGGTTCGGACTCCGCGCTGAAGCCCGACGAGATCGAGGCCTCGAAGAAGGTCTGCAAGGACGGCCAGGCCATCGACCTGCCGATGGTCGGCGGTCCGATCGCGGTCGGCTTCAACGTTCCCGGCGTCGACACGCTCGTCCTGGACGCGCCGACCATGGCGAAGATCTTCGACAGCAAGATCACCAACTGGAACGACGAGGCGATCAAGAAGCTCAACCCCGACGCCAAGCTGCCCGACCTGAAGATCCAGGCCTCCCACCGCTCGGACGAGTCCGGCACCACGGACAACTTCACCAAGTACCTCAAGGCCGCCGCGCCCGACGACTGGAAGTACGAGGGCGGCAAGTCCTGGGAGGCCAAGGGCGGCCAGTCCGCGCAGGGCTCCTCCGGCCTGGCCGGCCTGGTGAAGCAGACCCCCGGCGCCATCTCGTACTTCGAGCTGTCCTACGCCAAGGACGGCATCAAGACCGTCGACGTCAAGACCGCGGCCGCCGAGCCGGTCAAGGCCACCGTCGAGAACGCCACCGCCGCCATCGGCGCGGCCAAGGTCGTCGGCACCGGCAAGGACCTGGCGCTGGAGCTGGACTACACCCCGGACGCCGCCGGCGCCTACCCGCTGGTCCTGGTGACGTACGAGATCGCCTGCGACAAGGGCAACAAGGCGGACACCCTGCCCGCCACCAAGTCCTTCCTGAACTACATGGCCTCGGAGGACGGCCAGGGCCTGCTGGCGGACGCCGGCTACGCCCCGATGCCCACCGAGATCATCACCAAGGTCCGCGAGAACATCTCGGGCCTGAGCTGACCCGAGTGCGGTCCGGTCCCCACGCGGAGCCGACAGCGTCCCCTCCCGGGACCGACAGCGCCCCCCGCCGGGGGGCCGGACCGCACCGTCCGGTGCACCGCCGCCAGGAGCCCCCGACCGGGGCTCCGCCCGAGCCGCCGACCACGGCGGCTCCGCAGACCGGAGAACCCGATGGACATAACAACGGACACCCAGAAGCCAGCCCCCTCCCACACCCCCCAGCCGCCCGCCGCCGGGAACACGCGCGCCGGCCGCGGCGTGACCCGCCCCGGCGACCGGATCTTCGTCGGGCTCTCCCGCGGGTCCGGCATCCTCGTGCTGGTCATCATGGCCGCCATCGCGGCCTTCCTCACCTACCGCGCCGTCCTCGCCATCGGCGAGGACGAGGCGAACTTCTTCACCAGCTTCGAATGGAACCCGACCGGCAGCCCGCCGGAGTTCGGCATCGCGGTCCTGGCCTACGGCACCGTCGTGTCGTCGGTCATCGCCATGGCCATCGCCGTCCCGATCTCGGTCGGCATCGCGCTGTTCATCACGCACTACGCCCCGCGCAAGCTCGGCGGCCTGATCGGCTACGTGATCGACCTGCTCGCCGCCGTGCCCTCGATCGTCTACGGCCTTTGGGGCGCCCTGGTCCTCGTGCCGCATCTGAACGGACTCTACGGCTGGCTCGACGAGTACCTCGGCTGGACCGGGATCTTCGAGTGGAACGGCGGCGCGGGGCGCTCGCTGCTCACCGTGGGCATCCTGCTGGCGATCATGATCCTGCCGATCATCACCAACGTCAGCCGTGAGGTCTTCCGGCAGGTCCCGCGCATGCACGAGGAGGCCGCCCTGGCCCTCGGTGCCACGCGCTGGGAGGTCATCCGGATGTCGGTGCTGCCCTTCGGCCGCTCCGGCGTCATCTCCGCCTCGATGCTCGGCCTCGGGCGCGCGCTCGGCGAGACGATGGCCGTGGCCATGGTGCTCTCCCCGACCTTCGACATCACCCCGAGCCTGCTCGACCCGGGCGGCGGCACCTTCGCCCAGAACATCGCCAGCAAGTTCAACGAGGCCACCCAGATGGGCCGCGACGCCCTGATCGCCTCCGGCCTGGTCCTGTTCGTCATCACCCTGCTGGTCAACGGCGGCGCCCGAATGATCATCGCCCGCCGCAAGGAGTACTCGGGGGCCAACGCATGAGCAACGCAACCCTGACCCCCGCCCCCAAGAACCGCAGCTCCCTGCGCGCCGCCACCCTGCCCAAGTGGTTCCCCTGGGCGGTTGCGGCCGGCTCGGTCCTCCTCGGCCTCGGCATCAGCACCGTCGCCGGGCTGAACAGCAGCATCCAGTGGGCCCTGATCGCCGCGGTCCTCTTCGTCGCCGGTTCGTACGGCATCTCGGCGAGCGTCGAGGGCGGTCGGCAGGCCAAGGACCGGGTCGCGACCAGCATGGTCTGGGTCGCCTTCCTGCTGGCGCTGATCCCGCTGGTCTCCCTGATCTGGGAGACCGTGAAGCAGGGCGTGAAGGTCCTCGACGGCTACTTCCTGACCCACTCGATGGGCGTCGTCGGCGACAGCGAGCCCGGCGGCGGCATCTACCACGCCATCCTCGGCACCCTGGAGCAGGTCGGCCTCGCCACGCTGTTCTCCGTGCCGGTCGGTGTGCTCACCGCGATCTACCTGGTCGAGTACGGCCGCGGCCGGCTCGCCAAGGCCGTCACCTTCTTCGTGGACGTCATGACGGGCATCCCGTCGATCGTCGCGGGCCTGTTCGTGCTCAGCCTGTGGGTGCTGATCCTGGACATGGGGCCGTCCGGCGTGGCCGGCTCGTTCGCCCTGTGCATCCTGATGATCCCGGTGGTCGTCCGCTCCACCGAGGAGATGCTCAAGCTCGTCCCGAACGAGCTGCGCGAGGCGTCCCTCGCCCTGGGCGTGCCCAAGTGGCGCACCATCCTCAAGGTGGTCCTGCCGACCTCGATCGGCGGCATCGTCACCGGCGTCATGCTGGCCGTCGCCCGCATCACCGGCGAGACGGCCCCCGTGCTGCTGCTGGTCTGGGGCACCGACTTCATCAACGCGAATCCCTTCCAGGACCCGCAGGAGTCGCTGCCGATGTACATCTACCTGCAGTACGGCGCGGGCTCCGACGCGGCCTACGACCGCGCCTGGGCGGCGGCCCTGACGCTGATCGCCTTCATCATGATCCTCAACCTCGCGGCCCGCGGCATCGCCCGCTGGAAGGCCCCGAAGACGGGTCGCTGACGCGACCGACGCAGAACAGTCAGCGACTCGGACCGAAAGAAGCAGTGATACCCATGGCCAAGCGCATAGATGTCAGCGGCCTCAACGCCTACTACGGCTCCTTCCTGGCCATCGAGGACATCTCGATGACCGTCGAGCCCCGCTCCGTGACGGCCTTCATCGGCCCCTCCGGCTGCGGCAAGTCCACCTTCCTGCGCACGCTCAACCGCATGCACGAGGTCACCCCGGGCGGCCGCGTCGACGGCAAGGTGATGCTCGACGACGAGAACCTCTACGGCGCGGGCATCGACCCGGTGGCCGTGCGCCGCGAGGTCGGCATGGTCTTCCAGCGCCCGAACCCGTTCCCCACGATGTCGGTCTACGACAACGTGGCGGCGGGCCTGCGCCTGAACGGCAAGTACAAGAAGTCCCAGCTGGACGACGTCGTCGAGAAGTCCCTGCGCGGCGCCAACCTCTGGAACGAGGTCAAGGACCGCCTGAACAAGCCCGGCTCCGGCCTCTCCGGCGGCCAGCAGCAGCGCCTGTGCATCGCGCGGGCCATCGCGGTCGAGCCGAACGTCCTGCTCATGGACGAGCCCTGCTCCGCCCTGGACCCGATCTCCACCCTGGCGATCGAGGACCTGATCGGCGAGCTGAAGGAGCGCTTCACGATCGTCATCGTGACGCACAACATGCAGCAGGCGGCGCGCGTCTCGGACCGCACGGCGTTCTTCAACCTGGCGGCGGTCGGCCAGCCCGGCAAGCTGATCGAGATCGACGAGACGGAGCGCATCTTCTCCAACCCGTCGGTCCAGGCCACGGAGGACTACATCTCCGGCCGCTTCGGCTAGACCGGCCCCGCCCCACCGAACCCCTCGCGGTGCTGCATGGCGGTGCCACCGCGAGGAGCACAAGGGCCCGCCCCCGAAACCGGGGGCGGGCCCATCGCCGTACAGGGGCGTCTGCTGCGCAAGCGCGCTACAGGAACGCCAGGTTCACGATCCAGAACGACACCGCGGCCACCACCGCAGCCGCGGGCATCGTGATGAACCACCCCATGATGATGTTCTTCGCGACCCCCCACCGCACGGCGTTGACCCGCTTCGTCGCCCCCACACCCATGATCGCCGAGGTGATCACGTGCGTCGTGGAGATCGGCGCGTGGAAGATGAACGCCGACCCGAACATGATCGACGCGCCCGTCGTCTCCGCGGCGAACCCCTGCGGCGGATCCAGCTCGATGATCTTCCGTCCCAGCGTCCGCATGATCCGCCAGCCACCCGCGTACGTCCCGAGCGACAGCATCAGCGCGCAGGCGAGCTTCACCCACACCGGGATCGGGTCGCCGTAGTCCTCGACGTCCGCGATGACCAGGGCCATCACCACGATGCCCATCGTCTTCTGCGCGTCCTGCAGACCGTGCCCCAGCGCCATGCCCGCCGCCGACACGGTCTGCGCGATGCGGAAGCCGCGCTTGGCCTTGTGCGGATTGGCCCGCCGGAAGATCCACATGATCGCGGTCATCACCAGGTAACCGGCGAGCAGACCGATCACCGGTGACACGAACATGGGGATGACGATCTTGTCGACGACCCCGTGCCAGTACACGGTCGTGCTCCCGGCCAGCGCCGCACCGACCATGCCGCCGAACAGCGCGTGCGACGAGGACGAGGGCAGTCCGAAGTACCAGGTGATGAGGTTCCAGACGATGGCGCCCACGAGCGCCGCGAAGAGGATCCCCATCCCCTTCGAACCCTCGGGGGTCTCGATGACCCCCTCACTGACGGTCTTGGCGACGCCGGATCCCATGAACGCGCCGGCCAGGTTCATGACCGCGGCCATGGCCAGCGCCGCGCGGGGCGTCAGCGCGCGCGTCGACACGGAGGTGGCGATCGCGTTGGCCGAATCGTGGAAGCCGTTGGTGTAGGTGAAGAAGAGCGCGACCCCGATGGTCACGACCAGAGCGAAGGTGTCCATGAAGAGGTCAGGACTCCTTGACCGCGATGGTCTCCACCGTGTTGGCCACGTGCTCGAACGCGTCGGCCGCTTCCTCCAGCACGTCCACGATCTGCTTCAGCTTCAGCACCTCGATGGCCTCGTACTTGCCGTTGAAGAGGTGGGCGAGCAGCTTGCGGTGGATCTGGTCGGCCTGGTTCTCCAGGCGGTTGACCTCGATCCAGTACTCGGTGAGGTTGTCCATGGTGCGCAGGTTCGGCATGGCCTCGGCGGTCAGCTCGGCGGCCCGCGCCAGCACCTCGATCTGCTGCTCGACGCCCTTGGGCAGCTCCTCGACGTTGTAGAGGACGACCAGGTCGACGGCCTCCTCCATGAAGTCCATGATGTCGTCGAGGGAGGAGGCGAGGTTGTAGATGTCTTCGCGGTCGAAGGGCGTGATGAACGAGGAGTTCAACTGGTGGAAGATCGCGTGCGTGGCGTCGTCACCCGCGTGTTCGGCGGCCCGCATACGCTCTGCGATCTCGGCCCGGGCGGATGCGTCCGCCCCGAGCAGTTCCATCAGGAGCTTGGAGCCCGTGACGATGTTGTCCGCGGAGGCGGCGAACATGTCGTAGAAGCTCGTCTCCCTGGGGGTCAGACGAAAGCGCACGTGGGGTCCTCGGGGTGCATGGGTTTCGGTCAGGCTGATGCTAGGCGCATCATCCGGCCACTGCTAACGGGCCTTCCCCAGTGTCGCCCATCAGGCAGAGTGATGAGCAGGGGGGCGACGTCGGCCGCTCCGGCATGGGCCCCCTACCCGGGAAAGTTCGTTACCATATACCCACCAGGGGTATATGTCCGTTATTGGAGGACGCGATGACGACCACCGAGGCCGGCGCGGGTGCGCCCTCCTCCGCAGTGGACCCGGCGGTGAAGCAGACGGTGGACCAGGTGGAGACGGACGGCACGGACATCGTGACCGACCACGACCGCGGCGTGCACGGGTACCACAAGCAGAAGGACGAGCACCTCAAACGCCTGCGCCGCATCGAGGGCCAGATCCGCGGCCTTCAGCGGATGGTCGACGAGGACGTCTACTGCATCGACATACTGACCCAGGTCTCCGCCTCCACGAAGGCCCTTCAGTCCTTCGCGCTGCAACTGCTGGAGGAGCACCTGCGCCACTGCGTCGCCGACGCGGCCCTCAAGGGCGGCACCGAGATCGACGCGAAGGTGGAAGAGGCGACGAAGGCCATCGGCAGGCTACTGCGCACGTGAGCGCTCCTCGGCCACGCGCAGCACCTCGTCGATGCTCTCCAGGCTGAGCCGCTCCCGGGCGGCCGACGCCGCGATGATCAGCTCGCCGCACAGCTCGATCTCGGCGAGGGCCACGTGGTCCTGAACCGCCGTACCGCCGACCGGAGCCACACGCGTCACCTCGTCTCTGCCGTCACCGACTTCCTAGAGTAGGGAGCGGCCTACGCACCGCGCATGGCACGGAAGGGCTAGTTCTTGCCGTCCACGCCCCGCTCGCCCGGCTCGGCGGCGATCTTGCCGGCGTAGATGTCCTGGTCCTCGGGCAACCGTACGCGCACGGCGGCGCCGAAATCGTAGAGCAGCGTGGTCGAGGCGACGTCCACGATGCCGGTGCCGTCCCCCTGCCCGTTGGAGAAGCTGAAGCGGTGCCGGACCTTGCGGATACGGCCCTCGTCGTCGAGGTAGGCGTCGAACGGCACCTCGGCGGTGGCGAACCCCTCGGCCGCCGCGGCCAGCGCCTTCCTGTTGCCCTCCGAGGCACCACGCGCCGCCCGCACGAGATCGGCGGTCCCCCGGTAGTGCCGCACCTCGGTCCCGGCCAGCTCGGTGCGTCCCACGAACGTCGCCGTCCGCGTCCCCCGCAGCACCTCGGCGGCGGCGAACGGATCCGTCGCCCCGCCGGTCACCAGGTTCCCGTCGGACAGCGAGTCGGTCTCGACCCGCACCCACTTGTCGTCGGGGACACCGGCGCCCCGGTTCTTCATGAACAGGGCTCCCGGAGCGAGCAGCTCGGTGATCGGCCGGTGCTCACTGGTCCCCGCCGGATCCTGCGGCAGCCGCACCTTCAACTGCCCGAGCCGCTCCTCGAAGTCGTACACACCCTCGCCCCGGATGGTCACCCGCGTCCCGCCGCTGGCCATCTGCATCGCGGTACGCGCCTTGGCGCTCCCGGCGGCCACCAGCCGGTCGGCGGCGCGGTGCAGCACGGCGACCGGATCGCCGCCGCCCGCTCCCTGGACGGAGGCCCCCTGCCCGGAACCGGAACACCCGGCAACGGCCAGACAGACGCAGACCGCACCGCCGGCGAGGGCGAGGCCGCCACCCGCCCTCCCACTCCGCAGCTCCCGCTCCCGCTCCCGCTCCCGCCCGACCATCGCCACCTGCTATCCCAAGCCGTACGCCCGTTCCGGACCCCCTGCCGTCCCGCTTAACGAGGGGCGGGCAACCCCGGTAACGTTGTGGGCGTGGCGCAGCAGGACGGTCTCGAAGCCCCCGGGGACGCCCCGGAACACCTCACGACAACGGTCGAACAGGGCCCCTTCTGCCTGGCCCGCTGCACCTGCGGCTGGCGAGGCCCGGCCCGAAGAGCCAGAAGCCAGGCCCGCACCGACGCGCAAACCCACACAACGACGTAGCACGGCCACCCCCCGTTAGCTACGGGCACTCGCACCACCGCCCCCACCCCCGCCCCCCGTAGCCGCGGGCACTCGCACCACCGCCCCCACCCCCGCCCCCCGTAGCTGCGGGCAGTCGTGCCGCTGGGGCGGCACGGGTGGGCGCAGCGGCACCCGCCCAGCGCCGGTCAGCGCCCCACCCCCGCGCCGCCCCCAACGCCGTACACCTGTACACCCACCGCACCCCGGGAACCCGCGCCCCCACACCCCCGTCTCCCTCCACGACCCCCCACGGGACGCGGAGGCGACATGCACCGGCGCACATTCCTGACCACCACCACAGCCGCCGCCCTGGCGGCAACCACAACCGCCTGCACGGGCAAGAACCAGCCCCCCGGCACCGATTCCAAAGGCACCGCAACCACCACCGGAACGCGCACCGCACTCACCCCCGCCGGAAGCACCACCCCCACCCCGGCCAGCTGGTCCGCCCTGGCGGCATCCCTGGACGGCCCACTGATCCGCCCCGGCGACCGCACCTGGAAAACGGCCCACCAGCTCTACAACACCCGCTTCGACACCCTCGAACCCACCGCCGTCGCCTACGCCGCCCACCCCGACGACATCCGCACCGCCCTCTCCTACGCCCGCGCCCACCACATCCCCGTAGCGATCCGCAACGGCGGCCACTCCTACGCCGGCTGGTCCTCCGGCAACGGCCGCCTGATCATCGACGTCTCGAAACTCAACCGCGTCCGCGCCTCCGCCGGCGAGGCGGTCGTCGGCGCCGGCGCCAAACTGATCGACGTCTACCGCGCCCTCGCCGCGAAGGGCGTGACCGTCCCGGCCGGCTCCTGCCCCACCGTCGGCGTCTCCGGCCTCACCCTCGGCGGCGGCCACGGAGTCGTCTCCCGCGCCTACGGCCTGACCTGCGACAGCCTCACCCGGGCCACCCTGATCACGGCCGACGGCAAGGAGATCACCGCCGACGCGTCAGGCGAGCACAAGGACCTCTTCTGGGCCCTGCGCGGCGCGGGCAACGGCAACTTCGGCATCGTCACGGAGTTCCGCTTCCGCACCCACCCCGCCCCCAGAGCCGTATCGGCGTACATGACCTGGCCCTGGCGGAAGGCGGCCGCGGCCGTCCGCGCCTGGCAGGAGTGGGGTCCCGACCAGCCCGACGAGATCTGGTCCTCCCTCCACCTGGCCGCGGCCCCCGGCCACACCCCCACCCTGTCGGTCTCGGCCTTCTCCATCGGCACCTACGGCGAACTCCAGAACGCCGTCGACCGCCTCGCCGACCGCATCGGCTCGTCCGCGAGCCACGTCTCCCTCAAGCGCCGTACGTACGAGGAGTCGATGGAGATGTACGCGGGCTGCTCGTCCTTCTCGACCGACGCCCGCTGCCACCTCCCGGGCTCCGCCCCCGGCCACTCCCCGGAGGGCTCGCTGGGCCGCGAGACGTACGCCGCCCGCTCGGACTTCTACGACCGCTCGATCCCGCCCGCCGGCATCAAGGCCCTGCTCGCGCAACTCCCGCGGGTGCGCGGCGGCGCCGGCAGCATCGCGTTCACGGCGCTCGGCGGGGCGGTGAACCGCGTCTCCCCGACGGCCACCGCGTTCGTGCACCGGCGCTCCCGGATGCTGGCCCAGTACCTCGTCTCGTGGCGGCCGGGCACGAGCGGAAAGGCGCCGCAGTCCTGGCTGGATTCCGCCCACGACGCGATGCGCCCGTACGCCTCGGGCGCCGCCTACCAGAACTACACGGACCCGGCCCTGAAGGACTGGCGCAGGGCCTACTACGGAGACGCGGCCCCGCGCCTGGCGCGTCTGAAGCACCAGTACGACCCGGACCGCGTCTTCACCTACCCGCAGGCGCTGTGAGCGTCAGGCGGCGAGATCCCGCTCGCCCGACGCCTCGGAGGCACTCTCCTTGCGCGCCCCGGGAATCACGGCACCGCGTCCGGCGGCACCGGCCCGGCCTCGCGCGCTGACCAGCCACCCCACCCGGGGCGAGCGCTCGACGGCGCGGGTCAGCGGCGTCAGCAGGGCCATGGCCACCGGAGACAGCAGCAGGGCGACGGCCGTACCGAGGGCGAATCCGCCCACGACGTCGGTCGGATAGTGGACACCCATGTAGACCCGGGCGAAGCCGCCGAACAGCGCGAGCACGATCGCGGCGATCCCGAACTTCCGGTTGGCGACGAACAGTCCGACCGCCAGGGCCATGCAGAGCGTGGCGTGGTCGCTCACGAACGAGAAGTCGTTCTTCCCCTCCACGAGCACTTCGAGGCCCTCATGGGACTTGAACGGACGGGGCCGCTCCACGAAACCCCGTATCGGCACGTTGACCAGCACCGCGACCCCGGCCGCGAGCGGCGCCCACACCAGGGCCGCCACGTTCGGGGCCGCGTCCTCGCCGCCCCGGCGCCGCACACCCCACCAGCACCACAGCACCAGCAGCACGATCGCGAACAGCAGTCCGTACTCACCGACGAACTCCATGACCCGGTCGAACCAGTGCGGCGCGTCCTTGGCCAGGCCGTTGATGTCGTAGAGCAGCTCGACGTCGGGGTTCGACCCGGATTCGGCGAGTCCAGCCATGGTGCTGCGGCCCCTTCGTCATGTCCTCCGGCGCGCCGAGCGCACGCCTCTTCTGCCACCCCCGTGGTCAGCTGTACGTCAACAGGAACGCACGGTCCCCGTTGATACGTTCCACACTCCACTGAATGATCACGCAGACGTTATCGAAGAGAGACACGTCGTCGCAGCTCAGGGCAGGGTTTCACGCTGGGTTCACACCCTCCCATTCACACCGTGGTGGGGAGCGCTTTCGCGCCATCCTCGGTCACCCGGGTGGCCCCGAAGTAGTCGGGGGTGTCGATCGGGTCGAAACGGATCACGGCCCCCGTCCGCGGCGCGTCGATCATGTACCCGCCGCCCACGTAGATCCCCACGTGCCGGATGGCCCGCGAGTTGGTGAGGTCGTCCGAGAAGAACACCAGGTCCCCCGGCAGCAGTTCGTCCCGCCCAGGATGAGGCCCCGCGTTGTACTGGTCGTTGGCGACCCGCGGCAGCTTGATCCCCACACTCTCGTACGCCGCCTTGGTCAGCCCCGAACAGTCGAACCGCCCGCCCTGCTCGGGCGTCCCGTTCCCACCCCACAGGTACAGCGTCCCGAGCTTCTTCTGCGCGTAGGCGATGGCGCCGGCGGCCTGCTCGGAGGGGTCGACCCGCCCGGTGGGGGCGGCGAAGCTCTTCTCCAGACTCCGAATGATCCTGACGTAGTTCTGGGTCTCGCTGATCGCGGGCACCCCGCCGGAGTTGATCACCCGGTAGGCACCCGCGTTGTAGGCGGCGAGCATGTTGTTGGTGGTGTCGCCGGGCACGTCCTTCACATAGCGGGCGAGTTCGCAGTCGTACGACGCCGCCGACGGGATCGCGTCCTTCGGGTCCCAGATGTTCCGGTCACCGTCCCCGTCGCCGTCGATGCCGTGGGCTGCCCAGGTCCCCGGAATGAACTGGGCGATGCCGCGCGCGTCGGCATGGCTGACGACGTCCGGGTCCCAGCCGCTCTCCTGGTAGAGCTGGGCGGCGAGCAGGGCCGGGTTGATGGCCGGACACAGGTTGCCCCACCGGGCCACGAGACTTTGATACGCAGCGGGAACCGACCCCTTGGCCAGCGTCTTGGCCCCGCCACCCGCCCCGCCCGAGAGGTTCCCGGCGACGAGGTACACGCCGAGGACGAGCAGCATGACGAAGCTCAGCCCGGCCCCGACCGCCGCACCACCGACCACCCACACTTTGCGCACGGCTCAACCCTCCCCCATGAGGATGCTGTTCAAGACGATTTCCGACCAGAGTGGCGCTATTTCACTGTGAACCCGGCGCAGTCGATACTCGTGTAGTCGTCGGGGGTGCGGATGTGGTGCCACTGCACGGTCCAGTCCCCCGGGTCGTTGACCAACGGAATCGCGGGCGTCCCCTCTCCCTTGATCCACTGCTGGAAGTCGTCGGGGTAGGTGACGGACTTCCACTCCCCCGGCTCGCCACCCGCGTGCAGATCGACCGGCTTGCTCAGGTAGCCGATCGTGCGGTTGTCGACCAGGATGCCCTGCACGGGTTTTCCGGTGTCCGGATCGATGTCGTGGGGCGGCTTCACGCTGACGGTGACGTAGTACGGCTCTTCGGAGGGCGCGGGGCTGCCGTCCCGGAACCCGATCTCGACCTTGCGCCGGGGCGAGAGCAGGTCCGGGTCATTGACCTCCGGATGGTCCGGGTCGGCGATGGACCTCATGAACTTGTCCATCGCACGCTCCTGCGAGGGCAGTTGGCACTCGCGGGTCCCTGAGTTCCACAGCGTGCGATCCAGCTTGTCCCCGGCGTAGGCAGGCGCCCCGCCCTTCGCCCCTTCGGAGGCCGAAGCGGTCGGCGACGCGGTGGTGTCCGCACCGGCGGCGGAGCCGCCGCCCCCGCCTCCGTCTCCGTCATCGCCGCGCGAGGCGAGCACGAACGCGCCCGCCGCACCCACCGCGACAGCCACGGACAGGCCCACCACCCACGTCGCGACACGGCGACGACGCACGGGCGCCCCCGGTTGTACGACATGCGTGGGGGTGTAGCCGTAGCCGCCGTGCGGGGCAGTGGCGGTCGGCAGGTCGTGCGGACTCACCGGCGACGGCGGGGGACTCACCGGCGACGGCGGCGGGGTCGCCGCCGGGATCCGGGGTACCGCCTCGGCCAGCGGTGCGAGGCCTGCGTAGAAGGCGTCCTCGACCAGCGCCGTCCGGACCCCGCACCGTGTGATCACCTCGTCGAGCCGGGGTCGCGCGGCCGGGTCCTTGGCCACGCAGGCCTCGATGAGCGCCGCGAGGCCCGGGTCCACACCCGCGGCGTCGACCGGCTCGTGCACCGCGCGGTAGCTCACGCCGGCGGGATCACCCGATCCGAACGGAGGGCGTCCGGTGGCCGCGTACGCGAGCGTCGCACCGAGCGCGAACACGTCCGCGGCCGGGCCGACCTCATTGCGCATCAGCACCTCGGGGGCGGTGTATCCCGGGGTGCCCGGCGCGAATCCGGCCTCGGTCAGCGCGGTCTGGTCCGCTCCCCGGGCGATTCCGAAGTCGATGAGCTGCGGCCCCTGTGCGGCGAGGATGACGTTCTGCGGCTTGAGGTCCCGGTGCGTCACGCCACAGCCGTGCACCGCCGCGAGCCCCTCCGCCAGGGCCGCGAGCACTCCTCGGCAGGTCTCTGCGGGCAGCGGACCCTGTTCCGCCACTCCACGGCTGAGCGTCGGACCCGCCACGTACTCCGTCGCCAGCCAGTAGGGCGCGGCCTCCAACGACGCGTCGATGAGGTTCGCGGTATAGGCGCTCCGTACCGCCCGTACGGTCTCCACCTCACGCCGGAAGCGTGCCATCGCCTCGGGGTGGTCGACGATCTCGTCGCGGATCACCTTGAGAGCGACCAGGCGGCCACCCGGCGAGCGCCCGAGGTAGACCTGCCCCATGCCACCCGCACCCAGCCGGGCGAGCAGCGTGTACGCACCTATACGTGCCGGATCTTGAGCCTTGAGTCCCTCCACGCGCCAGACACTGCCACAAAGATCCACCAACTGCTGGATCGTCGATGACAGCCGCTCGGCCTCGGACGCCCAGGCAGTGACTCCTGGGCCGCCACCCGGCATTGACCGTCACGGCCGGTCGTCCCGGCGGCACTCGGCCCACAGCAGCTTGCCGCCCCCGGCCTCTTCCGCAAGGACCCGCTTCCCTACCGCGCCATCATCCACGAGGCAGCACTCCATATGCGTTCCGGCGGCCGGAACCTGACGAGACGGCAGCTCCAGCACCTCCTCAAGATGAGCGAGCACCCAACATCTCCATCCACGTCATCCCTTTCGACGCGGGCGGCTACCCGGGTGCGGGGCAGCCCATCTACTACGTGCACGGCCCCGTTCCGCCGCTCGACACGGTCCAACTCGACCAGTCGCACGGCATCGCCCTACTGAACGCGGAAGCCCAGCTGAGCAAGTACCGCATGGTCCTGGACCGCCTCATGTCCCTCAGCCTCATCGAGCTGGAGTCCCGGGCCCTCATCCACCACATCGACCGGACGATCTGAGAGGCAGCAGCGGCGCTCAAGGCGGACAGCCGACCGCCGGCCACCGAAGTCACCGTCGCCGTCTCCGAAACGCGGCACAGTCCGCGTTCACGCCACCGGCGCACCGGGAGCCGCCGTCACGACCGACCGCCGCCGGTGGGACACCTTCGTGCGCGGCGTACGCGCGGACGAGTTCGACCACTTCGCCTCGTAGGCATCGCCGGCCACAACGACACCCGCCGCCCCACCAGGTGGGGCGGCGCTTGTGGTCTGCACCACATTCATGCGCGCGTCGCTCAGGTAGTCGATTAGACATATGTCTCTTGGGTAATGGCTACTCGACAGGGTCGGTCCGCGACCGGGCTACCAGAAGTCGGCGACTCGCCGTCGTCGAAGATAAGGTGGCTCGCGCAGACCTACCCACAGCTGGTCGCGTTCGGCAGGCTGCCCTCCGGCGCGCACCGGCGTCACCCAGAAGGAGCGCCATGCCCATCGCCACGGACCCCAGCCTCAACCGTCGCAAGCTCCGTTTGGCCCTGAAGGCCGCCCGCGACAAGAGGAGCCTGACCCAGCGCGAGGCTGCCGACCTTCTGGACTGGTCCCTGTCCAAAATCATCCGCATCGAGGCGGGCACGGTCAGCCTCTCCGTCACCGACCTCCAGGCCATGCTTCGCCTGTACGAGATCGAGGAGCCCGGTGTCGTCGAGGAGTTGGAGGAAGCGGCGCGCGGCAGCAAGGGCCAGGCGTGGTGGTCCGACTACAGCGACATCATCGCCGCGCCCTTCGCCCAGTACCTCGGCTATGAAAGCGCCGCGGACACCATCCGCGCCTACCACCCGTCACTCATCCCCGGCCTGCTGCAGACCACCGACTACATCAGGGCGCTCTACGACGCCGCGGGTGCGAACCCGAACGCCCAGAAGAACATCGACCTCCGGTCCGCACGACAGGAGCGCATCTACCGCGAGAGCGACGGACCGCAGGTGAGCATGATCGTCGACGAGGCGGCACTGCGGCGCCTGATCGGCGGGGCGGCCGTCATGCGCAATCAGCTGTCCTTCATCAAGCAGATGGCGACCTCGCAGCGGATCACCCTTCGGGCCCTGCCGTTCACCGCGGGCGCCCACGACAGCCTGGACAGCAGCTTCCTCCTCCTCGGATTCCAGGACGACGAAGACGTCCTGTACGTGGCAGGCCCGAACGGCGTGCTCACCAACCGGGACAACCGGGAGATGGTCGCCCGGTACCAGGAGTGCTTCGAAGACCTGACCGACAAGTCACTGAGCGAAGAGGCGACGATCTCGCTGCTCGACGAGCTCCTGGAGCAACTGCGGGATTCATGAACCGAATCTCCTGCACGGCCGGGAGAGTGAAGGGAGGGCCATGGGCACGGGGAAGCGCAAAGGGAAGGGCCGCGGAGACGGGGCACGGCCCTCGCTCATGGAACAGGGGATGGCAAGCGACGAGGCCAGTGCCAGGCTGCGCCGCATCTACCAGGACGAGGCCGACAACGCCATACGCCGCAGGGCGGCCCACACGGACGACCTCATCCGAATCCTGCGCAACCTGACAGCGCTGGCGGTCTTCGCCTCCGCTTCACTCACAGCGGTGGCATTCGCCGGCATACAAATGGGCATCCACCCTGCCGCCAGCGTCGCGGGCAGCTTCAGCGCGGCAGCTCTCCTCGTGCGAACCTTCGCAAAGGCCTATCAGACGCTGCGCCCTTCGCTGCCGGACGCACCAGAAGACCCACCGTCCAGCGATACGCGGTGACAGGGGTTCTGGCCCACCACCACCCTGCCGCCGCCGCGACGAGCACCAGAGCCAGGGCCCACAGCACGATGCGCTGCACAAGGCCGTCGCCCGACAGGGACGCCACCGCGCCTACCGTCGCGGCGACGACGCCGGCGACCAGGCAGTAGGCGGGCAGGCTCACCCCTCGCCCCGCATCATTGGCGGGATCAGGACTATCCATCGAAGCCTCCCCCGAACGGGTCTGCTCTCAAAGACGCCACAGCACTGCGCCAGGCGCGCACCGAGAACCGAAGCGTCGCACGTTGCGGGCACTTGGAGTCACGTACCCATACCTGAGTGCTCCTCAGCGCTATCTCGCAGCAGTCGCCTTCTTGCGCCGAACTGTAACTACTTTTCCGCCACGAAACCGCCGATTCTCCGCCGCCCAAGACCGCCCCCCTCATCCGGTCACCCGCCCGTCAGCCAACTAGCCCACGTTGGTCTACCCGCTGCCGCCACGGCTCAACAGTGGCCCGGACGGCGGGCCGCATTTTGCGCCAAGCACTGACACCGCATCAGGGCCTAACGACCGAACCGCACCACAGGTTTCGCTTACACATCGTTGCCAGCCATGCCCCGCCGTGATACACAGAGTGACGATACGACCACCAGAAGCCGTCTCGGCGCCGACTGACCAGCCGACGCCGGACGGTGACGGGCTGTTCGCACGAAACCCGCCAAACAATGACGCCAACGCGACACGCGACCGCGTCATCGTCGGCGACAATGAGGCTTGACCTCTGCACATCCGCAGAGGGCGCGGAACTACCCAACAGGGGCGGTGACTTACATGCTCTTTGCGGCCGACGAGGGAGACATCAACACCATCATCGGGGGGATCGCTCCGGACTGGGGCCCCTTCGGTGCGCTGGGGACCGAGGCGAAGACGATGGTCCAGGTCGTCATGGCCGTCGCCATTCTGCTCTGCCTCGGCATCGCCATCTGGGGTGCCGCCAAGCAGCGCATCGGTGCCACGGCCCTGAGGGACACCTTCAGCGCCGAGCAGGGCAAGGGCCTCATCATCGCCGGGCTGACGGGCGTGTTCATCATCGGCTCCCTCGGCACGCTCTTCACCATCGTGTACGGGATGGCCGTGTAGCCCCGGCACGCAACCGTTCCTCCCCCTCCATCCCACCCGCCCGTCGTGCCAACCGGCTGAGGTTGCGTTTCCCTGATGTCGAGTCATAACACCGCGCCCGAGCGGGACCCAGCACGGCTACCGTCGTACGTACACGGCCGACCCGACGTCGAGGGGGCGTACGCGGCATGAGTCTCGGAGACGATCACCACTCGTCCGGCGATTACGGCGGCGCCGGTCAGACGCGGCTCCGGCTGCCCGAGGACGAAGGCGGCCCCCGACGCGGCGGCCGCTCCTCCTCGCGCAGCCTGGTCACCGTGGTCGGCGTCGTCGTCCTCCTCATCGCCGCGATCGCCTTCGCGAACCGTGGAGGAGACGATTCCGCGTCCGGGGAGGACGGGGACGGAGACAAGCCGAAGACCTCGGCGACGGCGCCTTCGGGGACACGTCCGGTGCAATCGGGCTTCGCCCATGACGCGCAGGGGGCGCAGAGCGCGGCGGCGAACTACGCGGTGGCGCTGGGGTCTGACGGGATGTTCGACAAGGCGAGACGGCATGAGATCGTCAGTGCCGTCTACGCACCCGACATCGCCGCCGCCCGGCAGACGGACCTGGACGGCGCGTACTCCAGCGCGAAGTTCCTGGCCAACATCGGCCTGGACAAGAACGGCAAGGCGCCAGCCGGTCAAACCTTCGTCTCCCGGGTGATCCCAGTGGGCACCAAGGCCACGGCCTCCAGCGCCGAGAAGGCGACCGTCGAGGTCTGGTACACCTCGCTCTTCGGGCTCTCGGGCGGTAGCTCGACCAACCCCGTGACCGAGAGCTGGTACACCACCACGTACCAGCTGACGTGGACCAACGGCGACTGGAAGGTCACCGACTTCGAGCAGAAGGACGGACCGGTGCCAGTCGGGCGCGATCAGCGGGCTTCCACGGCCGACGACATGACGAAGGCCGTCGAGGAATACGGAGGGTTCACGTATGCGCGCTAACCACCGCGTCCTCAAGGTATCGGCCGCTGCCGCAGCAGTACAGGCCTCGACGATTCTGCTGGCCACCCGGGCGTTCGCCGCCCCTACACCGGCCCCCACGGACACCGAGGACCCCTGCGATCTCATCCGCGGCCCCGCCAAGGACTACTGCGAACGAGGCGAAGGCGGCGGCTCCGGGGGCGGCGGGGGTACCCCCGACACACTCCCCTCCACCCTCGACCCCCTCTCCTCCCTGGCCAAGGGCTGTGCCGACGCCGCCGCCTGGACCGTCGACACGCTCAGCAAGGCCGTGCAGAACACCGCAGACGTCGACTTCACCAACGGCACGTTTCTCAAGCAGTACGGCATCGTCTTCGCCGCGTCGACGATCCTCACCCTGGTCCTCTGGCTGCTGGCCGTGGCCAAGCGTGCCGTCCGCGGCGTCCCGCTCACCACCGCGCTCTCCGAGGCCGTCGGGTTCCTGTGGCTCACCGTCCTGGCGTCGGCCTTCACGCCGTTGATCCTGTACACGGTCGTGTCGGCCACCGACGCCGTCACCGACGTCCTGGCCAAGGGCACCGGCGACCAGACGGACACCTTCTTCGGCACGTTCTCCCAGGCGCTGAAGCAGGGCAACGACATCGGCGGCGGCCCGATCATGCTGATCCTGGTGTCGTTCGTGTCGATCATCGCCGCGGGCGTCCTCTACCTGGAGCTGTACCTGCGCGCCGTCCTGCTCTACGTCGGCGCCCTGCTCGGCGTCGTCGTCTACGCCGGCCTGGTCGACAAGAACCTGTGGGGCCACGTCCGCCGCTGGGCCGGCATCATGATCGCCGTGATCATGGTGAAGCCCGTGATCGTGATCGTGCTGGGCCTGGCCGGCGCGCTGACCACGGAAGAAGGCCCCGACTCCGTGGCCGCCATCGTGTCCGGCCTCGCCATCATCCTGCTGGCGATCTTCGCCTCGGCGATGATCTACCGCTTCGTCCCCGGCTTCGGCGACGAGATCGCCAACGGCCGCAACAACCGCATCATGCAGGGCGCCGAGGGCAAGGCAGCCGCCGTGATCAGCTCCCCGGCGAACCTGGTCGCCCAGGGCATCAGAACCCACAGCAGCCGCAACAACGGCGACAGCGGCGGCGGACAGTCCTCGTCCTCCGCGGCCGCCCGCCCCTCGAACCCCGCCTCCGGCGGAGTCGCCGCACACAGCTCCCGCCCCTCGAACGGCGGCGGCGGAAATGTCCCCTCCGCCGCACCGGCACCGCGCTCCGGCAGCCCGGTGAACACACCGCACGCCAGCAACACCCGCAACAGCAAGAGCACAGGAGGTGACGGGCGTTGACGACCGAGTCCCACGTGTCCCATACGGTCACGCCCCGCCGTACGTATCTGATCGGCCGCGCCCGGCCGAACGCGATCGTCGGCCGCAATCGCGAGACCGGTGAGATCGCGCTGATCGTCGCGGGCGCGTTCCTCGGCATGATGTGCGGGCTCCTCGTCCCCGTCCTGTCCCTGCGCATCGTGCTGCTCGTCGGCTTCCCGATGCTCGCCCTCGCGGCGGTCTACGTGCCGTACAACCACCGCACGTTCTACCGGTGGTTCGAGATCAACCGCAGCTACAAGCGCACCCTCCGCAGGGGCACCACGTACCGCTCCGGCGCCATCGAGGCCGGTACCCGGATCGACGGCCGCGAGATCGAGGTCGGCCCGCCGCCCGGCATCGGCCGCATCTCCTGGCTGGCGGCGCCCTTCGGGCCCGACGAGATCGCCGTACTGCTGCACGCCGACCGCAAGACCGTGACGGCCGCCATCGAGATCGAGGGGCCCGGCGTCGGCCTGCGCGACTCCGAGGACCAGGAAGCCCTCGTCGACCGCTTCGGCACGCTGCTCAAGCACGTGGCCAACGGCGACGGCTTCGTCACCCGCATCCAGATGCTCGCCCGCACCCTCCCGGCCGACCCCGACGCGCACGCCAAGGACGTCTCCCAGCGCGGCGACGAAAAGTCACCGCCGTGGCTGCGGCAGTCGTACGACCAGCTCCAGTCGATGGTGTCCACCAGCAGCGAGCAGCACCGCGCCTATCTCATCGCCTGCATGCACTACAACCGCGAACTGGCCGCCGAGGCGCACACCATGGCCCGCGCCGCCCGACCGCACACCGGACGCAAGCTGGACCGGGACGCCGGACTCGCGGTCGTCATGGCGCGCGAGCTGACCGACATCTGCTCCCGCCTCCAGGAAGCCGACATCCGCGTGCGCCAGCCGCTGGGCCAGGGCCGGCTCGCCTCCCTGATCCACGCCATGTACGACCCGGACCACCCCATCGACCACATCCAGGCGATGACCAAGCGCAACGCCTGGCCGGCCGAGCTGGACGCCATGGAGCCCACCTACCTCCAGGCCAAGACCCGCGAGTCCGCCACCCGCGCCCCCTGGTGCCACGCCACCGCCTGGATCAAGGAGTGGCCGATGACCCCGGTGGGCGTCAACTTCCTGGCCCCGCTCCTGGTCCACACCCCGGACGTGATCCGCACGGTCGCCGTCACCATGGACCTCGAACCCACCGAGGTCGCCATCGAACGGATGCTGACCGAGAAGACGAACGACGACGCCGAGGCCTCCCGCGCCGCCAAGATGAACCGCACCGTGGACCCTCGCGACATCGCCGCCCACGGCCGCCTCGACCAGCGCGGCGAGGACCTCGCCAGCGGCGCGGCCGGCGTCAACCTGGTCGGCTACATCACCGTCTCCTCCCGCACCCCCGAGGCCCTGGCCCGCGACAAGCGGACGATAAGGGCGTCGGCCGGAAAGTCGTACCTGAAACTGGAGTGGTGCGACCGTGAGCACCATCGCGCCTTCGTGAACACTCTTCCGTTCGCCACCGGCATCCGAAGGTAGGGGCTGAGCCTGATGCGGGACCCGCTGTCCGTCCTCACCGACGCGTTCACGTCCTTCCTGTTCGGGAAGGTGGAGACGACCCGCCTCCCCGTCCGCACGTCCACCGGCCAGGCCCAGGCCGTCTACCTGCCGACGGCCGCCCCCGGCCTCGGCGACTCCGGCGTGATCATCGGCCGCGAGGTCTACTCCGGCAAGGGCTACATCTACGACCCCTTCCAGCTCTACGGCCAGCAACTCCCCGCCCCGCACTGGCTGGTCCTCGGCGAGTCCGGCAACGGCAAGTCGGCCCTGGAGAAGACGTACGTCCTGCGCCAGCTGCGCTTTCGCGACCGCCAGGTCGTCGTCCTGGACGCCCAGGGCGAGGACGGCGTCGGCGAGTGGAACCTCATCGCCGAGGAGCTGGGCATAACCCCCATCCGCCTCGACCCGATGGCCGCCCTGGACCACGGCATCCGCCTCAACCCCCTCGACCCGGCGATCACGACGACGGGCCAGCTGGCGCTGCTCCGGACGATCATCGAGGTCGCCATGGGCCACGGCCTGGACGAGCGCTCCGGCTTCGCCCTCAAGGTCGCGCACGCCTACGTCAACGAGACCATCGTCGAACGCCAGCCGGTCCTCACCGACATCGTCGAGCGGCTCCGCCACCCCGAGCCGGAGTCCGCCGAGGCGATGAACGTCGCCATAGACGACGTGCGGGCCTGGGGCCTGGACGTGGCGCTGGTCCTCGACCGGCTCGTCGACGGCGACCTGCGCGGCATGTTCGACGGTCCGACGACCGTCGGCATCGACCTCGACGCCCCGCTCATCGTCTTCGACCTCTCCCACATCGACCGCAACTCCATCGCGATGCCGATCCTCATGGCCATCGTGGGTGTCTGGCTGGAGCACACCTGGATCCGCCCCGACCGGAAGAAGCGCATCTTTCTGGTCGAGGAGGCCTGGCACATCATCAACAGCCCGTTCGTGGCACAGCTGTTCCAGCGGCTGCTGAAGTTCGGGCGCCGGCTCGGCCTGTCCTTCGTGGCGGTGGTCCACCACCTGTCCGACGTCGTGGACGGGGCGGCGGCCAGGGAGGCCGCGGCCATCCTCAAGATGGCCTCCACCCGCACCATCTACGCCCAGAAGGCCGACGAGGCACGGGCCACCGGGCGCGTCCTCGGTCTGCCCCGCTGGGCCGTGGAGATCATCCCCTCCCTCACCCCCGGCATCGCGGTCTGGGACGTCAACGGCAACGTCCAGGTGGTCAAACACCTGATCACCGAGACCGAACGCCCCCTGGTCTTCACCGACCGCGCGATGACCGAGTCCTCCGCCGACCACCTGACCGACGACGCCCTGCGCGCCGCGGAGTTGGAGGCGGAGGAGCGGGCGGCGGCGTTCATGGAGCAGCACATCGGCGACTCCTCGGAATCGACGGTGGCGTAGGAGCAGTAGAGCAGTAGGACAGCAGGACGAGGAGAGGCACCGGACGCATGAGACCGGACGACCGCCGCGATCAGCGGCCGGCCCAGGGCGGCATCCCCGACGGCCTGCTGATCGGCATACTGGCCTTCATCCTCGGCATGACCCTGCTGGTGTGGACGGCGACCGGCCTGTCCGCCCTGTTCGCCCACGGCTCCTGGCCCGCCGGCGTCAGCTTCACCGGCACCCCGCCAGCCATGCGCCACCTGATCGCCGAGCCCCACGACCTCCCCGGCGCCTGGCCGGACGCCCCGGAGGGGGCGCTGTCCGGGTACGGGCTGTTCTGGGGGCTGTTCATCGGCCAGCTGATGGTGCTGGTGGTACTGACGGTGTTCGTGATGGGCACGGTGGCGCGGTGGCGCGCGGTACGACAGCGACGACGCGAGGAGCCCACACCAGTACCGGCACCGACACCGGCACCACTGGCAGCACCGGTGGCGCAGGAGACGCCGCTCCAGGAGCCCCCGCGGCACGAGGTGCCCACCCCCAGGGCGCCGCAACAGGACCCCGCCCTGGAAACCGAGCCCCCAGCCTCTGCGGCCAACGGCAAACCGGTGGGTGGGTGGGAAACAAACCGCGCCGAAGGCACGGTGCACTACGGCCCCAGAGAGAGCCGCCACTCAACGGCCGTCCAAACCCTGCGGGACGCAGAAGGCGCCGCCCTCGTCATCACCTCCAACCCCGCCCTCTGGTCGGAGACCAAGGACGCCCGCGCCAAACTCGGCCCCACCCACCTCTACGACCCCAACCACCTCTGCGACACCCCCGCCCGCGTCCACTGGTCCCCCACCGCGGGCTGCGAGGACAGACAGACGGCCACCGCCAGAGCCGCCGCCCTGCTCACCCCCGTCCGCCCCACCGCCCGCCTCGACCAGGCGATCGGCGACACCGCCGAACTGCTGCTGCGCAGCTACCTCCACGCCGCCGCCATCGACGGCCGCACCATCCGCCACGTCCACCGCTGGTCCCAGGGCCTCCAGGTCCAGGACGCCGTCCGCATCCTGCGCACCCACCCCAAGGCAGCCCCCGGCTCCGCGGGCGAACTCGAAGGATCCCTCACCGCCCACCCCGAGCGCCGGGACATGGCCCAGCAGCTGACCGCCCGGGCGCTCGCCGCGCTCTCCACGGTCAATATCCGCGAGGCGTGCACTCCCAACCGAACTGATGCCCTCGCCTTGGATTCCTTCGTCCACGAACAGGGAACCCTTTACGTGGTGGGTGAATCCATCGAGGATCCCCGCACGAGCCCGGGCGCGATGCCGCTGCTGACGGCGCTCGTCTCCAGCGTGGTCGAGCGCGGCCGGCGCATGGCCGAACGGTCATCCTCCGGTCGCCTCGACCCACCAATGACGCTCGTCCTGGACGACGTCGCGGCCGTGGCCCCGCTGCCCCAGCTCCCGGAACTGCTCGCCGACGGCACGGACGTGGGCATGCCGACCCTGGCCCTGCTCCGCTCCCGCGAACAGGGCCGCG
This sequence comes from Streptomyces sp. NPDC001599, assembly GCF_042893535.1. Lineage (NCBI taxonomy): Bacteria > Bacillati > Actinomycetota > Actinomycetes > Kitasatosporales > Streptomycetaceae > Streptomyces > Streptomyces sp. NPDC001599. The sequence continues at coordinate 2,816 of NZ_JBIAVA010000020.1, read as the reverse complement.
CCCGCTGGCCCCACGACGAGCTGCCCGTCTGACGGAGGGTCGGCGGGGCCGGGCGGGTCAGCGCTCGAGCACGTACTCCAGCTCGTGGTCCCCGGGCCCGCCCTCCAGCGGCACCGTCCGCCCGCTCGGCGCGAACCCGGCCTTCCGGTAGGCCCCCTGTGCCCGCCCGTTGTCGGGATGCACGATGAGCCGCATCCGCTCGACGCCGTTCGCCCACGCCCACTCGAGACCGGCGTCGAACAGCGCCTTGGTCAGCCCGCTCCCCCGCCACTCGGGCCGTACGAACACCCCGACGACATGCCCCTGCCGCCGCTCCACCGGGAACCCGGCCCAGTCCGTCGTCCCGGCCTCCTCCACCAGCACGGTCAGCGTGCCGAGCCACCGCCCGCCGGGACCCACGGCAACGAACTGCTGCGCCCCGCAGGCCCCCTCGGCGCCTGAGGCCGCCCGCTCCTGCCAGAAGGAGTCCGGCCGCGCGGCGGCATCCTCGTACGTCTCCAGGTACGCGAGATCCGCGACCGGGTCCAGCAGCGCACGCAGCCGCAGCTCCTTCACCGCGGGCCACTCGTCGGCGCGTATGGAACGGATCACGTAGTCACCGGGGACCGAGGCACTCATGCCGGCCACCGTAATACCCGGGTACTACGCCCCTCATCCCATATACGGCCCCCGGACGGACGCCCGTCGCGCCCGGACCCCCGACCATGGTCGGATGGAGCCCGTGAAGCCGGTGCCGGAAGACCGAGCCGCCGAACCCCTCACCGAGTACGTCCAGCGCGTCAACCGGCGGATCCGCGCCTTCGACCACCGCCATCCGCTCCTGTGGGACCTCCACCTCACCGGCTTCTGGGTCCTGGCCGCCCTGATCGACGGCACCGGCGACGGCTGGCGCAGCGTCGCCCACGACCCCGACGTCCCCGTCGGCCTCGTCGTCGTGCTCAGCCTCGCCCTCTCCGTCCCCGTCGTCTGGCGCCGCAGCAACCCCCGGGGCGCCCTCCTCCTCACACTGCCCGCGGCGCTGGTGAGCGCGTGGTCGGGCGCCGCCCTCCAGGCAGCCCTGCTCCAACTCCTCCTCGTCCACCACATCGCCCTGCGCCTGCCGCTGCGCAACCTGTGGTGGGCGGTGGCCGTGGTGACCGCGCCGACCTGTGTCTCGGTCGCCCGCTACGGGGACAGCGCGGGCTCCTGGAACCAGCAGCTCGGCTCCCAGCTCGTCGCCATCGGCGTGGCCGCCCTCATCGGCATCACCGTGCGCACCCGGCGCGGCTACACCGAAGCCCTGGAGGACCGCGCCCGCCGCCTGGAGACCGAACGCGACCAGCAGGTCCGGCTCGCCGCCGCCGCCGAGCGCGCCCGCATAGCCAGGGAGATGCACGACATCATCGGCCACAACCTCTCCGTCATCACCGGCCTGGCCGACGGCGGCCGCTACGCCGCCGCCAAGTCCCCCGACCGCGCCGCCCAGGCCCTCGACGCCATCGGCACCACCAGCCGCCAGGCGCTCGGCGAACTCCGCCGCCTCCTGGACGTCCTGCGCGACGACGACCGGGACGGCACCGGCCCGGAGCCCGAACTGGCCCCGCAGCCCGCCCTCACGGACCTGGACCGCCTCCTCGACGGCGTACGCCGGGCCGGCCTCCCCGTCCGCACGACCGTCAAGGGGGAGCCCGACCTCCCCGAGGGCCGCCAGCTCACGCTCTACCGCGTCATCCAGGAAGCCCTCACCAACACCCTCAAGCACGCCGGCCCCGAAGCCACCGCCCACATCGAGCTGTCCTACGGGGCGGGCGGCGCCGCCACCCTCACCGTCACCGACACCGGCCGGACGGCCCCGCTCCCCGTCCGCACCCCGTCCGGCGGCCGCGGCCTGCCCGGGATGCGTGAACGGACTTCCCTGTACGGGGGCACACTTGAGGCCGGCCCGCGCCCGGCCCCGGAGCAGGGCTGGCGCGTCCATCTGCACCTACCGGAGGAATCCCCGCAGTGACCACAGTCCTCATAGCCGACGACCAGCCCCTCCAGCGCTTCGGCTTCCGCATGCTCCTGGAGAGCCAGGACGACATGACGGTCGTGGGCGAGGCCGCCAACGGCGCCGAAGCGACCCGGATGACGGCCGAACTCCACCCCGACGTCGTCCTCATGGACGTCCGCATGCCCGGCCTGGACGGCATCGAGGCGACCCGCCGCATCGTCGCGGGCGGCGGCCGCAGCCGCGTCCTCATCCTCACCACCTTCGACCTGGACGAGTACGCCTACTCAGGCCTGCGCGCCGGCGCCTCCGGCTTCCTCGTCAAGGACGCCCAGCCGGAGGAACTCCTTTCCGGCATCCGCGCCGTGGCCACGGGCGACGCCGTGGTCGCCCCGAGCCTCACCCGCCGCCTGCTCGACGCCTACGTCCACCACCTGCCGGCCACCAGCGCCCCGGACCACGCACCCGGATCCCCCGATCCGCGCCTGGCCCCACTCACCGAACGCGAAACCGAAATCCTGCGGGTCATGGGCCAGGGCTGGACCAACACGGAGATAGCCGAGCGGCTCCACCTCGCCGAGTCCACGGTCAAAACACACGTGGGCCGCATCCTGGCCAAGACGGGCTCGCGGGACCGCGTCCAGGCGGTCATCCTGGCCTATGAAACAAAGCTGGTGGGCTGAGAAGGCGGGGGCAAAAAACGGAGACCCCTGAACGCAGAAAACCCCGCACCGTTCCCGGTGCGGGGTTTTCTCGCAATGATTGTTCGGCGGCGTCCTACTCTCCCACAGGGTCCCCCCTGCAGTACCATCGGCGCTGTAAGGCTTAGCTTCCGGGTTCGAAATGT
>NZ_JBIAVA010000019.1:0-138039 GCF_042893535.1 Streptomyces sp. NPDC001599 | reverse complement strand
GTACTGCAGGGGGGACCCTGTGGGAGAGTAGGACGCCGCCGAACAATCATTGCGAGGAAACCCCGCACCGGGAACGGTGCGGGGTTTTCTGCGTTTAGGGTCTCCGTATGCGCTACGACTTGGTTATCTTCGACAACGACGGTGTTCTCGTCGACAGTGAGCCGATCTCCAACCGGCTGTTGGCCGGCTACCTCACCGAGTTGGGGCACCCGACGTCCTACGAGGACTCGCTGCGGGACTACATGGGTGGTGCCATGCACCGCGTGCACGACCTCGTGCTGGAGCGGACGGGGCGGCGACTGCCCGAGGACTTCGACGACGTCTTCCACGGGCGGGTGTTCGCCGCCTTCGAGCGGGAGCTGGAGCCCGTTCCGGGTGCCGTCGGTGTGCTGGAGAAGCTCGCCGCGGACGGGGTGGCGTACTGCGTTGCCTCCTCCGGGAGTCATGAGCGGATTCGGATGGGGCATCGGAAGGCCGGGCTCGACCGGTGGTTCGACGATGAGCGGATCTTCAGTACCCAGGACGTGGGGCGAGGAAAGCCGGCGCCGGATCTGTTCCTGCACGCGGCCGCGCGGATGGGTGTGGCGCCGGAGCGGTGTGTCGTGGTCGAGGACAGCCCGCTGGGTGTGCGGGCCGCCGTAGCGGCCGGGATGGACGTGTACGGGTTCACCGCGATGACGCCCGCCGTGAAGCTCGACGGAGCCACTCGGCTCTTCGCGGACATGGGGGAGTTGGCCGACCTGTTGCGCGGCTGAGGCCTGACATTTGTCATGCGCGGATCTGGACGGTTGTTTCTACTGCGCGACCCCGCCCGGCCGCGAAGCTGAGTGCATGACCAAGCCTCGTAAGTCTCGGACCGTCGTGTCGCTGCTCCTGGACGTGGGCGTGCCCGTCGGGTCGTACTACCTGCTGACGGGCGCGTTCGGGATGAGCGCGGTCGCGGCGCTCGGATGGAGCAGTGTCGGGCCCGTGCTGCGGACCGGTTGGGGGGTGCTGAGGCAGCGGGAGGTGAACGTGCTCCCGTTGCTCATCCTGCTGGCCAACCTGGCCGGGCTGCTGATCGGCTTCGGGACGGGGGACGCCCGGCTGATGCTGGCCAAGGACAGCGCGGTCACCAGCCTGGTCGGGTTCGCGCTGCTGGGGTCGGTGCTGCTCGGGCGGCCGATGATGACGGCGACGCTGAAGCCGTGGCTGGTGAAGGGGGACGCGGGCCGGGAGGCGGCCTGGGGGCGGCTGCGGCGCGAGTCGCCGGCGTTCAGGCGGGCGGAGCTGCGGTTCTCGGCGGTGTGGGGCGTCGCCTTCGTCGGTGAGTGCGGGGTGCGGATCGTGGGGGTCTACGCGTTGCCCGTCGACAGGATGGTGTGGCTCGGGACGGTCGTCATGATCGTGACGATGCTGGTCGCGTTCGTGGTGAGTGGTGCGCTGGGGGCGGGGCCCATGGTCCACATGATCGGGGCCGCCGTCACCACGGACGACGCCGTCGATGCGCTCGACGCGTCCCTGGAAGCTGAGAAGAATTCATCTTTGGTTGGATCTACCCACGGGTAAGCCGGGGCCCTACGCTCGCCGCCATGACTGATGTGCTGCGGCGCGGCAGGGCCTCGCTCGCGTTCGGTTTCTTCGCCCAGGGTGTCGCCTTCGCCCTGCTGGTGACGCGTATCCCGGCCATCCAGGACCGGTACGGCGTCTCCGACGCGCTGCTGCCCGTCTTCCTCGCCGCCGTACCGATCCTGGCCGGGGTCGGGAGCGTGGTGAGCGAGCGCCTGGTGCGGCGGGTGCGGCCGAGTCGACTGCTGCGCTGGTCACAGCCGGTGGTGCTGCTGGCGCTGCTCGGTGTCGGGGCGGGGGACCGGGTGGCGGTGCTGGCCGTCGCCCTGGCCGTCTTCGGGCTGGCCGTGGGCGCGCTGGACGCGTCGATGAACATGCTCGGCGTGAGCCTGCAACGGGCGTACGGGCGCAGCATCATGCTCGGGTTCCACGCCGCGTACAGCCTGGGCGGGATTCTGGGGGCGTCGCTGGCGTGGGCGGGCGCGCACTGGGATCTGGCGCTGTGGGTGTCGTATCTGCCGGTGGTGGTGCTGCTGTTGCCGGCCGCGCTGGTGGGGAGCCGGTGGTACGTCGACGGGGACCGTGCGGGTGCGGAGGGCGAGGTCACGGGTGAAGTCACGGGCGGGGGCGGAGTCGGCTCGGGTGTCGGCTTCAAGGTGCTGCTGCCGCTGTGCCTGGTGATGACGTTCGCGTACATCGGGGACTCGACCGTCTCCAACTGGAGCGCGAAGTACCTCCAGGACGTGCTGGGGAGTTCCGAGCAGCTGGCCACCGTGCCGTACAACGTCTACATGGTGACCACGCTGGTGGGGCGGGCCCTCGGGGACTTCGGTGTGCGTCGGTTCGGGGCCGTGGCGGTGGTGCGGGGCGGGGCGGTCGTCGCGGCGGGCGGGTTCGCCGTGGTGGCCTCGGCGCCGGGGGCCTGGGCGGGGATGCTGGGCTTCACCCTGCTGGGTCTCGGGCTGTGTGTGCTGGTGCCGCAGACCTTCGCGGCGGCGGGGCGGCTGGCGGCGGAGAAGGACGGTCGCCCGGGGGCTTCCGACGCGGCGGTGGCGCGGCTCAACGTGTTCAACTACGTCGGTTTCCTGATCGGTTCGCCGCTGGTGGGCGCGCTCGGGGATGCCTGGAGCTATCGCGGGGCGATGCTCGTGCCGATGGTGTTGGTGCTGGTGACGGTCGTGTACGCCAGGTCGTTCGAGGGTCAACCGGACCGATACGGTGGCGGGCATGAGCGGCCGCGCACAGCTGATGTGGGACGAGGCAGTAACGGGCTATGACTTCGGTCCCGAGCATCCGATGGACCCGGTCCGGCTCGCCCTGACGCGAAGTCTGGTCGGTGCCCTCGGGCTCGACCGGGAGGTGGAGGTCGTCGCGGCGCGGCCGGCCGGGGAGTCGACGCTGCGGCTCGTCCACCGGGAGGACTACATCGACGCGGTGCGGGCGGCGTCGGCGGATCCGCGGTCGGCGGACGGTTCGTACGGGCTCGGGACGGTCGACGACCCGGCCTTCGCGGGGATGCACGAGGTGTCCGCGCTGATCGCCGGGCAGTCGGTGGGGGCGGCGGAGGCGGTGTGGCGCGGGGACGCGTTGCACGCGGTGAACTTCACGGGCGGGCTGCACCACGCGATGCCGGGGGCGGCGTCCGGGTTCTGCGTGTACAACGACGCGGCGCTGGCGATCGCGCGGCTGCTTGAGCTGGGGGCCGAGCGGGTCGCCTACGTGGACGTCGACGTGCACCACGGGGACGGGGTGCAGGCGGCGTTCTGGGAGGACCCGCGGGTGCTGACGGTGTCGTTGCACGAGCATCCGGCGACGCTGTTCCCGCAGACCGGGTGGCCGGAGGAGACGGGGGCGGACTGCGCCGAGGGGTCGGCCGTGAACGTCGCGCTGCCTGCGGGGACCGGGGACGCGGGGTGGCTGCGGGCCTTCCACGCGGTGGTGCCGGAGGTCCTCGCGGAGTTCCGGCCGCAGGTGCTGGTGACCCAGCACGGTGCCGACACGCACTTCGAGGATCCGCTGGCGCATCTGGCGGTGTCGCTGGACGCGCAGCGGGCGGTGCAGGTGGCGTGTCACGAGCTGGCGCACGAGCACGCCGGGGGCCGGTGGGTGGCTCTCGGGGGCGGCGGGTACGCCGTGGTGGAGGTGGTGCCGCGGTCGTGGGCGCATCTGGTGGGGGTCGCGGCGGGGCGGCCGGTGGAGCCGGAGACGGTGATTCCGGAGGGGTGGCGGCAGGAGGTGTACGCGCGGACGCGGCAGCTGGGGCCAATGCGGATGACTGATGGGCGGTGGCCGGTGTCGTGGGCCTCGTGGGACGCCGGGTACGACCCTGCGGATCGGTTGGATCAGGCGGTGCGGGCGGCTCGGCGGGCGGTGTTTCCGTTGCGGGGGTTGTTGGCGTAGGGCGGTTTCTCGGAGGGCGGTTTTCTGGTTGCCCGGCGTTGGTGCTGGGCCTGGGTCGGTGCGCAGCCCGGCGTTGCGGGGTGCCGCTGCGCCCACCCGTGCCGCCCCAGCGGCACGACTGCCCGCAGCTGAGTGGTTACGCCGACCGTGCGTACATTCTCCCGTTTCCTGTTCGCCTCGCCGAGTGACACGGCAGCATCGGGGGTGTGCTGACCCGTGGAGCTCTTCGGGCTCATCTTCTTGATGTCCGGCTGGCCGGGGTGGTGGCGACCTCTCGGGAGGCGAGTCTGCGGAGATACCGGTTGTTCGCCGCTCGGGATCCCCGGGTGCTGATCGGGATCGATCCGGAGGGGGAGTGGGGGCAGCGTGAGCTGCTCGGGCTGATGGCGGAGAGGTGCGGGGTTTCGGCCGATCCGCGTGACGTCTCGGGCCAGGACGTCATCGACCCGGACCGGACCCTCGCGGCGCTGGACGCCTTCGCCGGGCGGCTCGCGGCGGCCGCCGGACGCCGGGCCCCGGTGCTGCTCGGCACCGGGCACCCGCACCGACTGCTCGGCTTCTACGTCGCCTTGGCCGAGGCGCTGTCGGCGGCGGGATGTGCTGTCCTCACCCCGGCGCAGGGTCGCTCTGTCGACATAACGACCCGGTTCGGTCTACGCACGTACCGCCTCGACTACGTCCGTGGAGTCGCGTTGGTGCGGGAGCCCGGTGCCGGGCGCGCCGGTGGTGAGCCCGGCGCGCACACGCACTCGCCGCTGCCGGTTCGGACCGCGCTGGCTGCCGCGGCCGAGGGTGGCGGGCCGCTGCCCGAGTTGGTGATCGGGGACCACGGGTGGGTCTGCGGAGCAGGTCAGCTGGGGTTCGAGGCGATCGGTCCGGCCGATACGGACGATCCCGCGCTCTTCGTGGGGGAGGCCGAGGGGTTCGTGTCCGTCGCCGTTCCACTTGATGACGCTGTGCGGTCCGAGTACTACCGACCGCTTACCCGCTACGTACTCAATCGGGCGTGTCTGTCACGGTAGGGAAGCGATGGGTGCACCTCTTCCCCATTCGCATCACCCGCCCCTACATTGGGGAGTGAGCACGCAGCGACGAAGAGTCACCGGAAGGGGAAGCCGGTGGCCGTCGAGTGCGGAAGGTTCAGGTGTGTCATGGCTGCAGCTGGCGAGAGGCCTCTGAACGAGGTTCAGTTCCTTACCGTGGCGGAGGTCGCCTCGGTGATGCGCGTGTCCAAGATGACCGTGTACCGGTTGGTGCACAGCGGTCATCTGCCCGCGATCCGGGTGGGACGGTCGTTCCGCGTCCCGGAGCAAGCGGTTCACGAGTACCTCCGCGAGAGCTACGTGGGGGTGGAAACGGCCTGACGGCCCTCGATTACACCCTCAGCGCTCGGACCGGTAGGCTGGCCCCTCGTAGGTCGTGTGGGCCCATGGCGCTCACCAACCGAGTGATGAGAAGTGAGCGAGGATAGTCGTGGGCTCTGTTATCAAGAAGCGGCGCAAGCGGATGGCCAAGAAGAAGCACCGCAAGCTGCTGAAGCGCACGCGCGTTCAGCGTCGCAACAAGAAGTAAGCGACGCTGCGCCGTCGGCGTGGTCTGTGGCCCCCCACCGCATCCGGTGGGGGGCCACAGTCGTTCGGCCGTCATTTTTCGTCATGTGCCGCGTCCTGCGGTCATCACGGCGCAACACCTACCGGCTAAGTTGGCCCGCAGGCGGGGAACGCGGCAGGCTACGGTGCAGGCGGAAGGAAGGCGCTGATCTTGGGCAAGGTCGTGCTCGTGACCGGAGTGGCCCGGCAGCTGGGCGGCCGGTTCGTCCGGCGCGTCCAGCGTGATCCCGGTGTGGAGCGGGTGATCGGCGTGGACGCCGTCGCGCCCGAGCACCATCTGGGCGGCGCGGAGTTCGTCCAGGCGGACATCCGGCAGTCGGCCATCGGACGCGTGCTGGCCCAGACGCGTGCGGACACGGTCGTCCACCTGGACGTGACGGGCACGCCGCTGGGCAGCGGCAGTCGCGCCTCGGTGAAGGAGACCAACGTCATCGGCACGATGCAGCTGCTCGGCGCCTGCCAGAAGTCGCCGACCGTGCGGCGGCTGGTGGTGAAGTCCAGTACGAACGTCTACGGGTCCGCGCCGCGCGACCCGGCCGTCTGCACCGAGACCACCGCGCCCAAGTCCCTGCCCAGCGGCGGCTTCGCCAAGGACGCCGTCGAGGTCGAGGGGTACGTGCGGGGCTTCGCGCGCCGGCGGCCGGACGTGTCGGTGACCGTGCTGCGGTTCGCCAACATCCTCGGCCCGGCCGCGGACACGCCGCTCGCCTCGTACTTCGGACTGCCGGTGCTGCCCACGGTGTTCGGCTACGACCCGCGGCTGCAGTTCGTGCACGAGGACGACGTGATCGAGACCCTGCGGGTCTGCGCGGACGAGCCGCGGCGGGGGACGCTGAACAGCGGGACCTTCAACATCGCCGGAGACGGTGTGCTGCTGCTCTCGCAGTGCTCGCGGCGCCTCGGCCGCCCCACGGTGCCGTTGCTGCTGCCGGCGGTCACCTGGGCGGGTTCGCTCGTGCGTACGCTGGGGATGACGGACTTCTCCCCCGAGCAGATCCGGCTGCTCACCCACGGTCGGGTGGTGGACACCACGCAGATGCGCGAGACGCTTGGCTTCCGGCCGAAGTACTCGACGGCCGGGGCGTTCGCGGACTTCGCCCGCGGGCGCGGCGCCGGGCTGCTGCCGCCCGAGGCCCTCGCGGGGGCCGTCGACCGGATCGCGGAGCTGTCCCTGCGGGGCAGCGGTCACCTCCCGACGCAGAGCGCCAACTGAGGAGCGCATCAACGATGGCGGACGCCAAGGTCATTCCGTTCGACGACGACCGGTCGCGGGGAAGCCGCGGCGCGGGGAACCGGCGCAGGGGCAGCTCGGCGGAGTCGGCGCCGGTGGGTGACGGGCCGGTGGGCGACGTACAGCCGCTGCCCGTACGGGGAGCCGCCGCGCAGGACCCCGCCCCCGGGCCGGACGAGTCGGCCGAGCCGCGGTCGGCGGTCGGCGACGGCGGCGACCAGGACGGCGGTGACCAGGACGGAGGCCTGGAGCGGCGCGTCGCGGCCGGACTGTCCTTCCTGCGCCGTCGGCTCACCGGCGACTACGAGGTCGACGACTTCGGCTACGACGCCGAGCTGACCGACCAGGTGCTGATGTCCCTGCTGCGCCCGGTGTACGAGAAGTACTTCCGGGTCGAGGTCAAGGGCGTGGAGAACATCCCGGCCGAGGGCGGTGCGCTGATCGTCGCCAACCACTCCGGGACGCTGCCGCTGGACGGGCTGATGATGCAGGTCGCCGTGCACGACCACCATCCGGCCGACCGGCACCTGCGGCTGCTGGCGGCGGACCTGGTGTTCGTGCTGCCGGTGGTCAACGAGCTGGCACGCAAGCTGGGCCACACGCTGGCCTGTGCGGAGGACGCCGAACGGCTGTTGGCGCAGGGCGAGCTGGTCGGGGTGATGCCGGAGGGCTTCAAGGGCATCGGCAAGCCGTTCGGCGAGCGCTACAAGCTCCAGCGGTTCGGGCGGGGCGGCTTCGTCTCCACGGCGCTGCGGCAGGGGGCGCCGATCGTGCCGTGCTCGATCGTCGGGGCGGAGGAGATCTACCCGATGATCGGCAACTCCAAGACCCTGGCGCGGCTGCTGGGCTTCCCGTACTTCCCGCTCACGCCGACCTTTCCGTGGCTGGGGCCGCTGGGCGCGGTGCCGCTGCCGACGAAGTGGACGATCCAGTTCGGTGAGCCGATCCCGACGGACGGCTACGCGCCGGAGGCGGCCGAGGACCCGGTGCTGATGTTCAACCTGACCGACCAGGTGAGAGAGCAGATCCAGCACACGCTCTACAAGTTGCTGGTGCAGCGGAGGTCGGTGTTCTTCTGAGACGGCGGTGCCTGGACGGCGTGGTGGGGGCGCTGAGCCGGCGGACGCAGCCCGGTTGCGCAGCTGGCCGAAGCCCGCGGTCGGTGTTCTTCTGACGGTCGGTACGGCGATGGGCCTGCCCCACCGCCGTACACGCGCCGCATCGGCTCAGTCCGCGTCCTCCGCCTCGATGCCCAGGCCGGGCAGGAGACCCGGGAGGAGGGGCGGGAGGGTGACGTCCGGCTCCGTGGGCGGGGTGTTGCCGCCCGTGGACGGGGAGGCGGTGCCGCTGTCGTCCTTCGGCGGGTCGAGCAGGCCTCCGGTGCCGCCGCCGAGCAGGCCGTCGCTCTCGTCGCCGGACTCGGCGGACTCGCTGGGCCGGCCGGACTGCGAGCGCCCGCGCTCGGACGTGCCCTCGTCGCCGGTGCGGGGCGCCGAGGAGTGACCGGAGCCGGGGGTGTCGGTGGTCGTCGAGCCGGAACCGCCCGGCAGACCGTCGTCCCCGCCGTCCTCGTCCTGGGCCGGCGGCTGCGGCAGCATGGACTGAAGCGGGGCCACGTCGTCGTCTATGGCGTCGAACACCGACGACACCTGCTCACTGACGTCCCCGAGCTGCACGGGCAGCCGTTCTCGCAGCGCTCCCCAGGTCTCCCGGTGGGACCGGGAGAAGGCGGAGAGGGCCTGCATGGGGGCCAGCGAGTCGGGGTCGTGGGCGTAGGCCGCGCTGAGCAGGCGGTGGCCCTCGGAGGCGTCGTGCCGCATGCCGGACAGGGCGCGGCGGACCTCGCCGAGGGACTCGTGGTCGAGGGGGCCGCTGCGGCCGCGCTCCATCAGCCGACGGGCCTCGCTGAGCCGGGTCGAGGCGAGGTCCAGATAGGCCCGGCCCCGCTCGTCGTTGCCGTCGGCGAGGCCGAGGCGGAAGTCCTCTATGCCGCGCTTGAGGCCGTAGAGCGAGTCGCCGGGCAGGGCGTCCGAACTGGCGGCGGCGACTCCGCCGAAGGCACCGGCGGCCACGCTCACGCTCAGCCCGCCCGCGGTGAGGCCCTTGGCCAGCCGCGAACGGGGCCGGAACCTGCTCAGCGGGGCCGCCCGATGGGTGCCGCGCGCCCGGCGCTGCTCCGGTACCGACGTGTCCGTCGCCCCGCCGCTCGCGGTGCCCTCCTGCAGCATGGCCTCGAAGGCGGCCACGAGCTGGGCCCGCTGGACGACCTTGACCTCGGGATCCAGCTCGGGCCGGGGCAGCGTCTCCAGACCATGGGCGAGGGTCACCAGGCGACCCTGCTCGGTCGGTTCCGCGGTGGCCCCGGCGGTCGCCGGCCCTCCGGACTGCTCGGCCGCCGCCCCGGGATCCGACTGCTCCTCCAGGGCCTGGGCGAAGGCGTTCGCCCGCCGGTGTGCCGATACGTTCGCGATCACTGGCGGCACCTCCTCTCGTCATCACGGTCGACTCCCCAGGGGGTCCTGAGGGTTGCACGCCCCGGTCGGAACCATCCGATCGGGTGATCGGAGTCGGCCAGGGAGTGACCACAGGGAGCCTGCATCCCGCACAACGAGCGGCGTGGCACTTGGGTTACGGACGGCGGATGATCGGGCGGCGGACTCAACGGACTTTCACCAGTGGTGACTTGAGGAATATGAAGGGTGAGCGCCTCGGTGGGCGGCTCTCAGCGGGCGTCGTCGGGGAGCAGCCGGGCGAGGGTGCGCACGGCCCGGTACTGGAGCGTCTTGATGGCGCCCTCGTTCTTGCCCATGACCCGGGCGGTCTCGGCGACCGAGAGGCCCTGGAGGAAACGCAGGGTCACGCACTCCTGCTGCTGTGGGTTGAGCCGTCGTACGGCCTCCAGCAGGGCGGCGTTGGAGAGGGACTCGAGGACGGAGTCCTCGGGGGAGCGCTCGACCTCGTTGGCGTCGAGCATCTCGCCGGTGGTGACCTCGAGGCGGAAGCGGCTGGACTTGAAGTGGTCGGCGACCAGGTTGCGGGCGATCGTCACGAGCCAGGCGCCGAAGTCACGGCCCTGCCAGGTGAAGGTGCCGATGCGCCTGAGCGCCCGCAGGAAGGTCTCGCTGGTGAGGTCCTCGGCGGTGGCCTTGCCTCCCACGCGGTAGTAGATGTAGCGGTACACGGTGTCGCTGTACTGGTCGTAGAGCCGGCCGAAGGCGTCGGCCTCGCCGGCCTGGGCCCGCTCGACCAGCTCCATCATGCGGGCGCTGTCGCTGTCCGCGGCCGGGCGGCGGTGGGTGGTGGCGGCGGCCCCGGACGAGGACGACCGCGCTCGTCTGCCGACGGCGGCGCTTCCTTCGGCCAGTGCGTAGCACGGACCGGCGGGCACGGCGGCCGCGGCGAGGGCGGGGACGGCATACGCGGTGGGGACGAAGCCGCGCAACAGGTCTTGGGCTGATTTGACCGTTGCGCGCAGCGTAGCCAGGCCCGAGGCGTCAACCCCGACGTGTGGGTACACGGGACTCCCAGAGGCAGAGCTTCCATCACGTGCAGTACGGAACCATTCACCCGTCGTAGCGAAGGTGGGGCACCGGAATGCGTCTGAGGAGAATAACGCTTCGTGCAGGCACTGCTACGCCCAGTTGCTCAAATCATCGATTACGTCGCTTCTGTGCCCGATTGACGCTCGATCAGCTGCGCCAGAATGATCGCTTGGTGACCGGAACGGTTCGGATTCCGTGTGACTACAGAGCGTGTTGTGGTCGATGTGAGAACGGGGGACTGGAGAGCCCGTCCCGGGGGTACGTCATCCCGATTGGGTCAACGGCCGGGTCAACGACTGGGTCAACAGTCGGGTCAACGGCGGCGGCGGTGCAGCGCGATGGCCGCCGCGGTGCCGCCCGCGACCGCGCCGACGCCCGCGGCCGCGGGGATGCCGACCTTGGCGGCCTTGCGCCCGGTGCGGTAGTCGCGCAGCCGCCACTCCAGCTCGCGGGCGTGCTTGCGCAGCTTGGAGTCCGGGTTGATGGCGTACGGGTGTCCGACCAGCGACAGCATCGGGATGTCGTTGTGGGAGTCGCTGTAGGCGGCGCAGCGGGACAGGTCCAGGGCCTCGGCCGCGGCCAGCGCCCGGACCGCCTCGGCCTTCGCGGGGCCGTGCAGCGGTTCGCCGACCAGCTTGCCCGTGTAGACGCCGCCGATCGACTCGGCCACCGTGCCGAGCGCGCCGGTCAGGCCCAGGCGGCGGGCGATCACCTGGGCGATCTCCACCGGGGCGGCCGTGACCAGCCAGACCTTCTGTCCGGCGTCCAGGTGGGCCTGGGCGAGGGCGCGGGTGCCGGGCCAGATCCGCTCGGCCATGTACTCGTCGTAGATCTCCTCGCCGATCGACTTCAGCTCGGAGACGCGGTGGCCCTTGACGATGGAGAGCGCGGAGTCGCGGGCGTCCTGCATGTGCTCCGGGTCCTCGAACCCGGCCAGCCGGAACCACGCCTGCTGCCAGGCGAAGCGGGCGAGGTCGCGGGTCTCGAAGAACTTCCGCTTGTACAGGCCCCGGCCGAAGTGGAAGATCGCGGCGCCCTGCATGACGGTGTTGTCGAGGTCGAAGAAGGCGGCCGCGCGGTCGTCGCCGTGGACCGGGAACTCCGGTTCGGCGACACCGGAGTCGGGGGCGGTTTCCTGAGGGGTCTCGGCGAGCTCGGCGGCTTCCGCGGACTTGCGGGCTGCCTCCGCCGAGGCCTCGCCTGCCAACACGCTCCGCGCCGTGGCGGAGCGCCTACGGGGAGTGAGCCATCGAAGAGCGGCCATGCCAGTGAGCATAGCCAGCCTGTTCGGATGCTTCGGAGCCGACGGGTTCGCAGGCTGTGAACTCCGGGCGGCGGTGCCGTTACGCGGCCGCGCTCCGAGGGCTCGGCCGCGGTCGCGCCCGCGGTCACGCCCGCGCGCGCGAGAATGGCCGGCATGAGTCCCCTCTTCCGCCGGAAGCCCGCGCAGCCCTCTGAGCACTCCGAGAACCATCTCGTCACCCTCATCCGCAAACCCGGCTGTCATCTGTGTGATGACGCACAGCTCGTCGTCGAGAAGGTCTGCGCCGAACTCGGCGTCCCCTGGGAGGGGAGGGACATCACCGAGGACCGCCAACTCCACGACCAGTACTGGGAACAGATTCCGGTCGTGCTGGTCGACGGCAGGCAGCACACCTTCTGGCGTGTGAACGAGGAACGGCTGCGCAAGGTACTGACCGATCAGTACAAGTAGTCCGTATGGTCGCTTAGGATCGATGGCGACCAGGTCTCGGGGGCGTTGATCGTGAGGAGCGTGTACGGCTTTGCCCCCGATGAGTGAGGAACGAGAGTACGTATGTGCCGGTTCCCGTTCCGTGCGCCGGGGGCGCGTGACCCCGGTCACGTTGGCCGGGCAAATCGGACACCATCTTTGTGCACGCGTTCACAAAGACATAGCCTGCATTCGACGGGGCGGTCATGTAGGGACGTATGACCGCCTACAGCCCCGCTCTACCCGCAGGAGCACCGTGGCAACTGGCCGAGCACACCGACCGGCGACCCGCAGCCGAGGGATTCCCGAGGCCACCGTCGCCAGGCTTCCGCTGTACCTCCGCGCGCTGACCGCGCTCTCCGAGCGCTCGGTGCCCACGGTCTCCTCCGAGGAGCTGGCGGCCGCCGCGGGGGTCAACTCCGCGAAGCTGCGCAAGGACTTCTCCTACCTCGGCTCCTACGGGACGCGTGGTGTCGGCTACGACGTCGAGTATCTCGTCTACCAGATCTCGCGCGAACTCGGCCTCACCCAGGACTGGCCGGTTGTGATCGTCGGTATCGGCAACCTCGGTGCCGCGCTCGCCAACTACGGTGGTTTCGCCTCCCGCGGGTTCCGCGTCGCCGCGCTCATCGACGCCGATCCGGGAATGGCCGGAAAGCCCGTCGCCGGCATCCCGGTGCAGCACACCGACGAGCTGGAGAAGATCATCCAGGACGACGGTGTCTCGATCGGCGTGATCGCGACCCCCGCCGGCGCCGCCCAGCAGGTCTGCGACCGCCTCGTGGCCGCCGGTGTCACCTCCATCCTGAACTTCGCGCCGACCGTGCTGAACGTCCCCGAGGGCGTCGACGTGCGCAAGGTCGACCTCTCCATCGAGCTGCAGATCCTCGCCTTCCACGAGCAGCGCAAGGCGGGCGAGGAGGCCGCGGCCGACGGCGTCGCACCGCCCGTCGCCGCCCGCAAGCAGCCGCACTCCACCGGCTCCGCCGACCAGGGACCCGACGGGGACGTACCCGCCGTGATGCCGGCATGAGTCTCCTCGTCGTCGGGCTGAGCCACCGCAGCGCCCCCGTCAGCGTGCTCGAGCGGGCCTCCCTGAACGCGGACGCGCAGCTCAAGCTGCTCCAGGACACGGTCGCCGCCGAACCGGCCACCGAGGCCGCGGTCCTGGCCACCTGCAACCGCATCGAGCTGTACGCCGACGTGGACAAGTTCCACGCCGGTGTCGCCGAGCTGTCCACGCTGCTCGCCCAGCACAGCGGCGTCGGCCTGGAGGAGCTGACCCCCTACCTCTACGTGCACTACGAGGACCGGGCCGTCCACCACCTGTTCTCGGTGGCCTGCGGACTGGACTCGATGGTGGTCGGCGAGGGGCAGATCCTCGGCCAGATAAAGGACTCGCTGGCCCGCGCCCAGGAGCTGCACACCGCCGGGCGGCTCCTGAACGACCTGTTCCAGCAGGCGCTGCGGGTCGGCAAGCGCGCCCACTCCGAGACCGGAATCGACCGCGCCGGGCAGTCCCTGGTCACCTTCGGCCTGGAGCAGCTGTCCGCGGGGGCCGACGTCGAGCGGTGGGCCCGGGGCAAGAAGGCGCTGGTCATCGGCGCCGGTTCGATGTCCTCGCTGGCCGCCGCCACCCTGGCGCGGGCCGGGGTCGCCGAGATCGTGGTCGCCAACCGCACCTTCGAGCGCGCCGAGCGCCTCGCGCTTCTGCTCGAAGAGCAATATGGACAACGTCTCTCCGAGGGCGACGACACGGACGTGCTGGCCCGCGCGGTACCGATGGACGCGGTGCCGGGCGAGCTGACACGTGCCGACGTGGCCGTTTCCTGCACCGGGGCGACCGGTCTCGTCCTCACGGCCGACTCCGTGGCGGCGACGGTGGAGGGGCGCACCGGCGCGCCCGCCGTCGGGGACACCGCCGTGCGGGAGACTGCCGTACGGGAGGCCGGCGAAACGCCGCTGCCGGGTGCCGGGAGCGCCGCCGACGAGAACTGCCCCCTGGACCTCTCCTCCGTGTCCTCCGTCCCCTCCGGCTTCTCCGTCATGGGCGAGGCCGCCGTGGCCGGCATGGACGCGGCGACGCTGGAGCAGCACGGCGCGTGGGCCGCGGGCGGTACGGCGGTGGACCGGACGCGCGAGCCGGGCCGGACCGGACCGGAGGCGGACGCCGAGCTGATCGGCGCGCTCGCCGCGACGGCGACCCGCGTCGGCCGCATCCCCGAGCGCCGCCGCCCGGAGCCGGTCGCCGAGGTGCCGCGCCCCGAGCCCGTGCTCTTCCTGCTCGACCTCGCGATGCCGCGGGACGTCGACGCCGCCGTGCACCGGCTGGCCGGGGTCCGCCTGGTGGACATCGAGTCGCTCGCCGACGCCTCGGCCGACGCACCGATGGCCGCCGACGTCGACATGGTCCGCCGGATCGTCGCCGACGAGGTCGCGGCCTTCGGCGCCGCCCAGCGCGCCGCGCACATCACGCCCACCGTGGTCGCGCTGCGCAGCATGGCCGCGGACGTCGTGGCCGGCGAGATCGCCCGCCTGGAAGGGCGGCTGCCGGGGCTCGACGACAAGCACCGGGCCGAGATCACCCAGACCGTCAAGCGTGTGGTCGACAAGCTGCTGCACGCGCCGACGGTGCGGGTCAAGCAGCTCGCCGCCGAACCCGGCGGTGCCGGGTACGCGGACGCGCTGCGCACCCTGTTCGACCTCGACCAGGAGACGGTGGCCTCCGTCTCCCGCGCCGAGAACAGCACTGAGAAGAACCGAGGGCCGGCATGACTGAGAAGGCACTGAGGCTGGGGACCAGGCGGAGCAAGCTCGCCATGGCCCAGTCCGGGCAGGTGGCGGACGCCGTGAGCCAGGTGACCGGTCGGCCCGTTGAGCTGGTCGAGATCACCACGTACGGCGACACGTCGCGGGAGCACCTGGCGCAGATCGGCGGCACGGGGGTGTTCGTCGCCGCGCTGCGCGACGCGCTGCTCCGGGGTGAGGTGGACTTCGCGGTTCACTCGCTCAAGGACCTCCCCACCGCGCAGCACGAGGGCCTGGTCGTGGCCGCGATCCCGGAGCGCGAGGACCCGCGGGACGTGGTCGTCGCCCGGGACGCGCGCAAGCTGACCGACCTCCCGAGCGGGGCGCGCATCGGCACGGGCGCGCCGCGCCGCATGGCGCAGCTGAACGCGTACGCCCGCGCCCACGGGGTGGAGATCGAGACCGTCCCGATCCGGGGCAACGTCGACACCCGCATCGGATACGTCCGCAGTGGTGAGCTGGACGCGGTCGTGCTGGCCGCCGCCGGGCTGAACCGGGTGGGGCGCATCGACGAGGTGACCGACTTCCTGTCGGTCGACACGGTTCTGCCGGCCCCCGGCCAGGGGGCACTGGCGGTCGAGTGCGCGGCGGACAACGCCTCGCTGATTGCCGCGCTCGCCGAGCTCGACGACCCGTTCACGCGGGCCGCCGTCACGGCCGAGCGCTCACTGCTCGCCGCCCTGGAGGCCGGTTGCAGCGCACCCGTGGGGGCGCTGGCCGACCTTCTGGCCGACGGGCAGACTGTCAAGGAAATGCGCCTGCGCGGCGTCGTCGGCACGACCGACGGCTCGACGCTGGTGCAGCTGTCCACCACCGGTCCCGTGCCCGAGACGCACGAGGCGGCGCTGGCGCTCGGCGGCGAACTCGCCACCGAGATGCTCGCCCAGGGCGCGGCCGGTCTGATGGGGGAGCGAGCACAGTGAGCCCCACCACCCTTCCCGCCGGTCCTGAACACGGGCACGTCACCTTCCTCGGTGCCGGACCCGGAGATCCGGGACTGCTGACTCTGCGCGCCGTCGAGGCGCTGGCGCACGCGGACGTCCTCGTCGCCGAGCACGAGGTGCTCGACGTCGTACGCACGCACGCGAGGCAGGGCGTGTCGGAAGTGCACACGGATGCCGATCCGTCGGATCCGGGCACAGGCGCGCCCCAGCTGACGGTAGTTGACGGTGCGTCAACGACCCTCGGCGCCCCCGCTGTGCGGGATGCCGCACATCTTGTCATGGAGGCCGCGCGGGGCGGCAGGCGGGTCGTGCGTGCGGTGACCGGTGACCCCGGGCTCGACGCGTACGCCGCCGAGGAGATGCTGGCGTGCGCCGCGGCCGGGGTGCCCTTCGAGGTCGTCCCGGGCATCGCGAACGCCGTCGGCGTGCCCGCGTACGCCGGTGTGCCGCTGCGGGACGCGGAGGGCGCGGACGTGCGCTTCGTGGACGCCCGTACGGCGTCGGACCGCTGTTGGACCGAGGTGGGCGCCTCCGACGGCACGGTGGTCGTGTCGACGACGCTCGACTCGGTCGCGGCGGCGGCCGGCGAGCTGGTCTCGGCGGGCCGCAAGCCGGACACCCCGCTGACGGTGACGATCGCCGGTACGACGACCAGGCAGCGTACCTGGTCCGCCACGCTCGGCACGGTCGCCCAGACGCTGAAGCAGGCGAAGGTGCTGCCGTCCCCGGACGGCGGCCGCCCGGTGATAGCCGTGGTCGGCGAGCGCAGCTCCGCCGCCCGGCGCGACCAGCTGTCGTGGTTCGAGTCCAAGCCGCTGTTCGGCTGGAAGGTCCTCGTCCCGCGCACCAAGGAGCAGGCGGCTTCGCTCTCCGACCAGCTGCGGTCCTACGGGGCCGTCCCCAGCGAGGTCCCGACCATCGCGGTGGAACCGCCGCGCACCCCGCAGCAGATGGAGCGGGCGGTCAAGGGCCTGGTGACGGGCCGCTACGAGTGGATCGCGTTCACGTCGGTCAACGCGGTGAAGGCGGTCCGCGAGAAGTTCGAGGAGTACGGGCTGGACGCCCGCGCCTTCGCCGGCATCAAGGTGGCCGCGGTGGGCGAGCAGACGGCCAACGCGCTGATCGCCTTCGGCGTCAAGCCGGACCTGGTGCCGAGCGGCGAGCAGTCGGCAGCCGGTCTGCTGGAGGACTGGCCGCCGTACGACCCGGTCTTCGACCCGATCGACCGTGTCTTCCTCCCTCGGGCCGACATCGCCACCGAGACCCTCGTCGCCGGTCTGATCGAGCTGGGCTGGGAGGTCGACGACGTCACGGCCTACCGCACGGTGCGCGCCTCGCCGCCCCCGGCCACGACCCGGGAGGCCATCAAGGGCGGCGGCTTCGACGCGGTGCTCTTCACCTCGTCCTCCACGGTCCGCAACCTGGTCGGCATCGCGGGCAAGCCGCACAACGTCACGGTGATCGCCTGCATCGGCCCGGCGACCGCCAAGACGGCCGAGGAACACGGGCTGCGCGTCGACGTCATGGCCCCCGAACCGTCCGTCCACAAGCTGGCGGAGGCCCTGGCCGACTTCGGCCTGCGCCGCCGGGCGGCGGCCCTTGAGGCGGGGGATCCGGTGACGCGGCCGAGCGAGCGGCGGCCGGGGTCACGGAGACGGCGGTCTTCGACCTGAGGTGAATGCGGGGCGTCCCTGGCTTTCAGGGGCGCCCCGTCGTCGTACGACGAGTCCGAACACGTCGGTCAGCCCGGCGGCGCGTAGACGCGCCACCAGGCCCCCGGCGCGGGCGCGTCGGCCGGGAACCGTACGCGCGCGGGCTCGTCGGACCCGGCGCTGCCTACCCCGGGTTGGGGCAGGCAACCCGCGGGGGGAGGTCCCACACTTGCAGTCATGACCGCGAAAACGCCCCTCGGGGACTTCCTGCACACACGGCGCTCGCAACTGCGCCCGGAGGATGTCGGAGTGCCCACGTACGGGGAGCGCCGACGTGTGCCGGGTCTTCGCCGTGAGGAGCTGGCGCTGCTCGCCGGGGTGAGCGCCTCGTACTACACGCGGTTGGAGCGGGGCGAGTCCACGAGCGCGTCCCCCGAGGTGCTGGACGCGCTCGCCGGGGCGCTGCTGCTGGACGAGTCCGAGCGGCGGTACCTGCACGACGTGGCCCGTACGGGCAGGCAGCGCACTCGCGGCCGACGGTCCGCGCCGGAACGCGTGTCGGAGCCGACCCGTCAGTTGCTGGACGTGATGGGGGACGTTCCGGCGATCGTTCTGGGACGTCGCAGCGACGTGCTGGCGTGGAACCGGCCGGGGCACGCGCTGTTCGCCGGGCACCTGGATCCGGGTTCCCCGGACCTCCCCCGTGAGCGCCCCAACATGGCCCGGCTGGTGTTCCTCGACCCCCATGTCCGTGAGCTGTACGCGGACTGGCCGAGCAAGGCAAGGGCGGTGGTCGGGAGTCTGCGCCTGGTGGCCGGCCGTCATCCGGAGGACACGGAACTGCACGCGCTGGTGGGGGAACTGTCCGCGAAGAGCGGGGAGTTCGCCACGATGTGGGCCGACCACCGGATCAGGGCGTGCACCGTCGCCACCTACGGGATGCGCCATCCGCTGGTCGGTGCGCTGACCGTCACGCAGCAGACGCTGAGCCACGGGCCGGGTCCCGCCGTGGTCGTCGCCACCACCGAACCGGACTCACCCTCACGGGCGGGGCTGACCCTGCTCGCCCGGGCCACCGCACAGTCCGGTTCCTCCGCCGAACCGGCACGGACGGGAACCCGCGTCGGTCAGGACTGACCCGCTCGGACGAGACCGCGCCGCGCGCCGCACATCCGCACACCCTCGTACCCGCACGTCCTCGTACCCGCACACCCCCATACCCGCCCGTGGCCGCAGGTCGCCGCGTGCGTCGGCATGTCGCTGCCGCATGCCCGAGAACACACTGAAAGGGAAGAATCATGGCCACGAGGCTCATGTCCACGAGGCTTTTCCGGTCCGCCGTGACGGCGGGCATCATGGTCGCGGCCACCATCCCCGCGCTCGTTCCCACCGCGGCCTCGGCCGCCTCCGCACCCCTGGCCGAAGCGCGGATCGCCGAACACTTCGACCTGGCCGAGGGCCGGACGCCGGAGAACATCGCCATGGCGCCGAACGGCGACGCGTACGTCACCTTCGCCGCGGGGCGGCAGGTCGCCAGAGTCTCCCGCGCGGGCGCCGTCCGGGTCCTCGCCACCCTGCCGGAGCCCGCGGACGGCGGTGTTCACACCCCTGTCATGCGCTTCCCGCTGACCACCGGCGTCGTACGCGCTCACGACGGCACGCTGTACTTCCTGTACGCCACCGGCACCGCAGACCTCACCGGCGTGTGGCGGCTGCACCCCGGCGGCCGGCCGCAGCGCATCGCCGCGCTGCCCGCGAACGGCCTGCCCAACGGCCTGGCGCTGGACCGGCGTACCGACACCCTCTACATCACCGATTCCGTACTCGGCACCATCTGGAAGGTCCCCGCCTCCGGGGGCACTCCCACCGCCTGGTCCACCGCCCCCGAACTGGCCTCCACAGGCTTCCTCGGCGCCAACGGACTGAAGATCCACAACGGTGCCGTCTGGGCCACCAACCTCGACAAGGGCACCGTCCTGCGTATCCCCATGCGTCGGCACGGGCACGCCGGCAAGGTCCGGACCGAGGCCACCGGCCTGACAGGGATCGACGACTTCGCCTTCACCGGCCGCGGCGACCAGCTGCTGGCCACGCTCAACGGTCCCAGCGAGGTCGCGCTCGTCCAGCCCGACGGCACTCACTCCACCGTCCTGACCTCGGTCGACGGCCTGCAGAACCCCACATCCGTCGCCGTGCGCGGCGACCGGGTCTACGTGCTGAGCGCCGCCTACCTCACCGGCGAGGACCCGAACCTGCTCCTCGCCCGCCTCGACTGCTGACCCCCGCACCCGCACTCGCACCCGCACCCGCACCGAAGGAGAAGCACCATGCAGGACATGCACGAGACCACGTACGAGATCACCCTGGGCGATGTCAGGGTCAGCCGGGTCGAGGAGATGCACGGGCCGATCATGCCCGCGGACCAGTTCTTTCCCGACATGCCCGAGCAGGCGTGGCAGGACCACCGCGAGAGCCTCGTGCCCGATCACCTGGGAGCCGACGGTGTCATGGTCCACACCGCCATGCAGACCTGGGTACTGCGCAGTGGTGGCCGGACGATCCTGATCGACACCGGCGTCGGCAACGACAAGACGCGCCCGGCCGTCGAAGCCTGGGACCACCTCGCGCTGGACTACCTCGGAAATCTCGCCCGTGCCGGTGTGCGGCCCGAGGATGTCGACCTGGTCGTCAACACCCACCTGCACAGCGACCACATCGGCTGGAACACCCGGCTCGTCGACGGCGTCTGGGCACCCACTTTCCCCAACGCCACCTACCTGCTGCCGAAGATCGACGTCGAGTACTGGAACCCCGCCAACAACCCGGACATCGCCGGCGGCGTCAACGAGAACGCGTTCGAGGACAGCATCGCTCCCGTCCTGGCCTCGGGTCAGGTCCAACTGTGGGAGACCAGCCGGGACATCGACGCCAACCTGCGTCTGGAGGCCGCTCCCGGCCACACCCCCGGCGCCGCCGTGATCACCCTCGGATCCCGCGGCGACCGGGCGCTGTTCGCGGGCGACATCCTCCACACGCCCCTGCAGATCGCCCACCCCGGCCACAACAGCTGCTTCGACCTGGACCCGGCCCAGTCCCGTGCCACCCGCCTGCGGCTGCTCGGCTGGGCCGCAGACAACAAGGCCCTCGTGTTCCCCGCCCACTTCAGCGGGCACACCGCCCTGGAGATCGAGAACACGGGCAAGGACTTCGCGATCAAGCAGTGGGCGCCCTTCCCCCGCTACTGACCCCGCCCACCCCGCTACCGGCCCCAGCACCCGCCACGAAAACCGCGAGTGGGCGGGGGCGACTGCGCTTAGCCTTGGGCGACTTGACGACGGTGGAGGGTGCATGACCGGGTTGGGCAGGCTCGAGGGCAAGCGGACTCTGGTGATCGGTGGTGGCGGGGCAGGGATCGGCCGGAGCATCGTCCGTTCCTGTGCGGCCGCCGGGGCGGCGGTGGCGGTGGCCGACCTGGATGCCGCGCGGGCGACCGAGGCGGCGGACGAGTTGCTGGCGGCCGGACACGTCGCCCACGCGCTGAGCGGCGACGTCCGTTCCCGCGAGCAGCTCGAAGACGTGATCGTCGGCGCGGCCGAACGGCTCGGCGGTCTTGACGTCCTGATCACGGTGGTCGGCGGGCAGGTGGCGTTCGTACCCGCGGTCAAGCTGCACGAGATGGCGGACGCCGACTGGGACACCGTCTACGAACTGAACCTGCGCTACGTGGCGCGCGCGGTACGACGCGTGCTGCGGCTGTTCCTGGAGCAGGGCACCGGCGGGAACATCGTCAGCATCGGCTCGGTCACCGGCTTCATGGCCGCGCCGACGCAGGCCGGTTACGGCGCGGCCAAGGCCGGTCTGCACAGTCTGGCGCGGACCGTCGCGGCCGAGTACGCGGCCGACGGCATCCGGATGAACGTCGTCGCGGGCGGGGCGATCAGTACCGCCGTCAACGCCGGTCCCTCCGCCGCATGGGTTCCGGAGATCCCGGCGGGCCGCTACGGCACGTCGGAGGAGATGGCCGACGCAGCCGTCTATCTGGCCTCGGACGAGTCGCGCTACGTCACCGGCCAGCAGATCGTGCTGGACGGCGGGGTCTCGGTCCGCGGTCCGTTCCCCGAGTAGCCGAGGGTGCGGGGTGTACCCGCTACGGGCGTTCCGTCGGCCGGTGCAGTCCCGACAGGTCCAGCGCCGGGGCGGGCGGCAGGGGGGCCGGGCGGGCCGGAGGGTCGGCCTGGAAGGACTGGAAGAGGTAGGTGAGGAGGCGGTGGGCGGCGGGGACGGCGGTTTCGGGGGGCTGGGAGGCCAGGCCGCTCACCGCCAGGAGGAGCAGGGGGATGTCGGCGGGGGAGAAGTCCTCGCGGAGTTGGCCGGCGTCGCGGGCGCGCTGGACGAGGTGGGCCAGGCGCTCCTCGGCGCAGGCGCGTTCCCGGTCGTAGTCCAGCGACGCCGGGAAACCGGCCATGAACACCGTCTCGAAGCCGCGGTCGGTGACCAGGGTGGTGCACACCTTCCGTAGGAGCGTGTACAGGCCGTGTCCCGGGTCGGGGTCGGCCAGGGCCTCCTCGAACGCGGTCGCGCACACGGCGAGCTGGTCGTCGAAGGCCGCGGCCACGAGGGACGAGCGGGTGGGGAAGCGGCGGTAGAGGGTGGCCACGCCGACGCCCGCCCGGCGGGCGACCGCGCTCATCGGGGCGTCCACGCCCTGGGCGGCGAAGACCTCGCGTGCGGCCTCCAGGACGCGTTCGCGGTTGCGGCGGGCGTCGGCCCGCAGTGCGTCCCGCGGAGGGAACCCGGTGGTGGGCTCTGCGGGCTTGTGCTCTGCGGGCTTGTGAGAGGGCTGGTCAGGCATGTTTCTCACTTCCGGGTTAAGTGGAGGGTGTCGTCCACTTAGGTGTCTAGCGTGAGGTTAGCAGCGGATGCGGGCCTCGCCTCCGCACTTCCCGAACACGATGTGGATCACGAGACATGGGTGAGATGAAGGCGGTTCTCTTCGACCGCTACGGGCCTCCCGAGGTGCTGTACGTCGGACGGCGGCCGGTGCCCGCCGTCGGCCCCGGCGAGGTGCTGGTGCGGGTGCGTGCCGCCGGGGTCAACGGCGGGGACCTGCACGACCGGACGGGGAAGGTGCGCCTGGTGACCGGCCGGGCCTTTCCCAAGGGGTGCGGCATCGACTTCGCGGGGGAGGTGGCCGAGGCCGGGGCCTCGGTTCGCGGATTCCGGGAGGGACAGCGGGTGTGGGGGCTGCTGGGGCGCCGTACCGGCAGCATGGCCGAGTACGTCGCCGTCAGCCCCCGGCGGATCGCGTCCGCCCCCGAGAACCTCACGCCGGAGGAGGCCGTCTCGTTGATCGCGGGCGCGACCACGGCGGTGACCGCGCTGCGCGACAAGGCCGCCCTGCAGCCGGGTGAGCGGCTGCTCGTGCGGGGCGGGAGTGGGGGCGTGGGCAGTGTCGCCGTGCAGGTGGGAAAGGTGCTCGGGGGCCGTGTCGTCGCGCTCGCGGGCGGCCGGAACCTCGACTTCGTGCGGGGGCTGGGCGCCGAGGAGGCGCTGGACCACCGGACGACCGCGCTGTCCGCGCTCGGCCGCTTCGACGTCGTCCTCGACACCGTCGGCACCGAGCAGGCCCGGGTACGGCGGCTGCTGGCACCGGGCGGGCGCATGGTCGCCATCGCCCCCGACCTCGACCGGCCGCTCGCGTGGATCGGTACCGTGCTCGGTTCCGTCGCCCACGGCAGGGGGCGCATCCGCGTCTTCAGCGGCAATCCCGACGGCGCGCTGCTCGCCGAGGCCGCCCGGCTCGCCGAGCGCGGTGACATCGTCCCCGTCGTGGACACCGTCCACCCGCTCGACGGAGTCGCCGACGCCCAACGGGCCCTGGCCGCCGGGGGCGTTCGGGGCAAGCACGTCGTACGGGTGCAGTAGGGCCGGTAACCGGTAACCGGTGGCAGGCGGGCCCGCGTTGACAGGGGGGCGGGCCGGTGCGTGTAATGAGCGTGGTGCCGCGTGGCGCCGGTCAAAGAGCAGTGGGCCGACCGGCGAGCGGGCGAGCGCCCTTCCATCAAGGGGTACGTGATGCGTTCATACTCCGCGCCCTGATTCCGACGCAGCGCTTTCGCCCGTCGTCGTTCCTCATTCCTCATTCCTGATTCTTGTCGGCTTCGTGGCTCGTGACTCGCGGCAGGTGCCGCTGTCGCGGCCTGCCGGCCTGCCGTTCCGGAGACACAAACCCATGCCCACGTCGTTCCACCAGTCCGTCATCGACGAGTTGCGCGCCAACGAGGGGAAGGTCGGCGGCCCCTTCGAGGGCGGAGACCTGCTCCTGCTGACCACCACCGGCGCCAGGTCGGGCGCCGCACGGACCACCCCGCTCGGCTACGTCCGCCACGGGGACGCCCTGCTCGTCGTCGGGTCCAACCTCGGGGGGCCGCGCCACCCCGGCTGGTACCACAACCTGCTCGCCCACCCCGTGGTCCGGGTGGAGGTGGGCACGTCGAGCTTCGAGGCGCTCGCGGTGCCCGCCGAGGGGGCCCGGCGCGAGGAACTGTTCGCGCACGTCGTGCGGGCTGCGCCCGGCTACGGCGACTACCAGGCCCGCACCGGCAGGCGGCTGCCGGTCGTGGTGCTTGAGCGGGCCGAGCCCGAGGGGTGGGAGGGGCCCCGAGAAGTCCGTACGCTCGCCGACAAGCTCCTGGAGGTGCACACCTGGCTGCGCGGGCAGCTGCGGCAGGTACGCGCCGAGGCCGAGGCCCACTTCGCTTCCCCGGCGACGGCCGGTGCGTCGCCGGGCCTCGGGCTGCAGATCCGGCAGCGTTGCCTGGCGTTCTGCCAGGCGCTGGAGTTCCACCACGTGAGCGAGGACGGGCACCTGTTCCCCGGGATCGCCCGGCACCACCCCCACCTGACCGGCGTCTTCGACCGGCTCGCCGACGAGCACCGCACGGTCGCCCGCATCCAGGGTGAGCTGGCCGCCCTGCTGGACGGTGTCGCCATCGCCGATCCGGTGCGCTTCCGGGCCGAGATGGACGAGATGTCCGCACAGCTCAACGCGCATCTCGACTACGAGGAGGAGGTACTGCTCCCGTTGCTGGCCGACGTGCCGTGGCCGCCGGCCGGCCCTCCGGCCTCGTAGGGGAGCCCGCGGGAAGGGGCCGCCCGGGCCGACTTCCCGTCGGCAAAGGCACGGGTGGGGCGGGCGTAGCGTAGGTGGTATGACGACGTACGGATCCTTTCCCGGCACCCGGCCCCGGCGACTGCGGACCACCCCCGTGATGCGTCGGATGGTCGCCGAGACCCGGCTGCACCCCGCCGACTTCATCCTCCCCGCCTTCGTCCGCGAGGGCGCGAGCGAGCCGGTGCCGATCGCGGCGATGCCCGGTGTCGTGCAGCACACGCGGGACACGCTGAAGAAGGCGGCCGCGGAGGCGGTCGAGGCCGGTGTCTCCGGGATCATGCTCTTCGGGGTGCCGGAGGAGGGGAAGAAGGACGCCGCCGGGACGGCGGGCACCGACCCCGACGGGATCCTTCAGGTCGCGCTGCGGGACGTACGGGCCGAGGTCGGCGACGAGCTGCTGGTGATGTCCGACCTCTGCCTCGACGAGTTCACCGATCACGGACACTGCGGGGTGCTCGACGACCAGGGGCGCGTCGACAACGACGCCACGCTCGAGCGGTACGCCGAGATGGCGCAGGTCCAGGCCGACGCGGGCGCCCATGTCGTCGGGCCCAGCGGGATGATGGACGGGCAGATCGGCGTCGTCCGGGACGCGCTCGACCAGATCGGGCGGGAGGACGTCGCGATCCTCGCGTACACCGCCAAGTACGCCTCCGCCTTCTACGGGCCCTTCCGGGAGGCCGTCGGGTCCTCGCTCAAGGGCGACCGCAAGACCTACCAGCAGGACTCCGCCAACGCGCGGGAGTCGCTGCGGGAGTTGGCGCTGGACCTGGAGGAGGGCGCCGACATGGTGATGGTCAAGCCGGCCGGGCCCTACCTCGACATCCTCGTCAAGGTCGCCGAGGCCTCGGACGTGCCCGTCGCCGCCTACCAGATCTCCGGCGAGTACTCGATGATCGAGGCCGCCGCCGAGAAGGGGTGGATCGACCGCGACCGGGCCATCCTGGAGTCCCTCACCGGGATCAAGCGGGCGGGCGCGCGCAACATCCTGACGTACTGGGCGACCGAGGTCGCTCGCACCCTGCGCTGAGCGACCGGTGGCGGCCCCGCACACAAGGGGTGCGGGGCGTCCGGGGGTGCGGGCCCCTTCAGTACTCGAGCGCGTTCGAAGCGTCGGTCTGCCAGTAGGTGACCGTCAGCGCGGTGTCGACGTACACGCCGCCGGAGGGCAGCTTCACCGTGGCGATGGAGCCGTCCTCGAACGGGATGGTGAGGGTCTTCGCGTCGTAGCCGTTCTCGCCGCTGCCGTCGGCGGACGACAGGCGCACGCCCGCGTAGCCCGACTCGCCCGGGGCCAGCGTCGTCAGCGACTGCGGCTTGCTGGACTCCGCGACCGGCGGCACGGACTGGGCCTCGCCGAACCGCGCCGCCGGGTACTGCGGCAGCGCGCACGTCTTCGAGCCGGTGTTGGTGGCGGTCAGCAGCAGGTGGTTGATCGGGCGGGGGGCGTTCGCCGCGGTGATCCGCACGTCGGAGGCGGAGCACTCGCCGGGGACGTCCGAGTCGGAGCCCTTGTCGGCGCCGGTGCTGGAACCGGAGGCCGAGCCGGAGCCCGAGCCCGATGCCTTGTCGTTTCCGGCGGAGCCGTTCGAGGCGGTGGATCCGTTCGAGCCGGTGGAGCCGGTGGATCCGTTCGAGCCCGTCGATCCCTCGACACCCTTCGCGCTGCCCGCCGGCTGGACGCTGTTCCCGTCGGCCGGCGCGGAGGCGGTGGAGTCGGGTGCCGGGGAGCCCGTGAGTTCGTCGCCCTCGCAGGCCGTGAGGGAGAGCGCGGCCAGTGCGACCGTGGTGGCGGCGAACAGGCGGGTACGGGTGATGCGGCGTGCGGACATGGAAGTTCTCCTTCACAAGTGGGGAGTTGAGGCGAGCCGGTCGACCGTTCTCCGGGAGCGGCTGCTTTGATGACCACAGCTTGCGGCCGGGTTCGTCCCAGCCGCCAGCGACGGGCGATCATGCGGGACAATGGGACGCCGGGAACGCCTTGACCTGCGGGAATGTTGTCCCTCTGGGATGCGGTACGGGGATGCGAGGAGAGGGAGGAACGGTGGCGGGGGACGACTTCGCGGGACTGCTTCGGGAGCTGAAGGAGCGGTCCGGACTCAGTTACGGGGCTCTCGGCAAGCGGCTGCACATGAGCGGCTCGACCCTGCACCGGTACGTCAGCGGGGAGGTGGTGCCGGTCGAGTTCGCGCCCGTCGAACGCCTCGCCCGCGTGTGCCGGGCGACGCCGGAGGAGTTGCTCGAACTCCACCGCCGCTGGATCCGCGCGGACGCCCTGCGCGGCGTGAAGAAGGAGGAGGCCGAGGGCGGCGAGGGCTCCGAGGACTCCGAGGGCTCCGAGGGCTCCGGGGATGCCGAGGACTCCGGGAGCCCCGGGAGCTCCGAGGGTCCGGTCGCGGGCAGCGCCCCGCCCGCCCCACCGGCGTCGGCGACGCAGCCCGTGCCGGACGCGCCGCCCGTGCCGGACGCGCCGTCCGTCCTGGACGCACCCGCCCCGGCCCGCCGTCGGGTCCCGCGCGCCGCGCTCTACGCCGCGTCCGGCGTCGTCGCCGTCAGCGCCGCCGTGGCGCTGGTGGCGAATCTCGTCTCCGGCCCGGGAGAGGACGGCGGGCACGGTCCGGCCGGGGCCGTCGCGCAGACCTCCGCGTCGGTGTCCGCGACCGCGACCGGGTCGGGCTCCCCGAGCGCGAGCGCCTCCACGTCCTCCCCGTCCGCCTCCGCGTCCCCGTCCGGGTCCCCCTCCTCGACGCCATCGCGCCGGGCCACCGACGGGCCGAGCCGCGAGGCGCCCCCCGCCGGGCCTCCGCTCACCGTGTCCACCACCCCGTACTACTGGGACGTGCCCTGCGACCACGCCTTCCTGGTCGACCGCAGCCCGCAGAACGTGCCGAAGCCGCCGCCGCAGCAGGGCGCCGTCGGCTGGGCCGCCCCCCTCAAGGCGGTCTCCGCGAACCGGCAGGAGGTCGTCCTCACCGTGCAGGGCACCGGCCCGGAGACGGTGGTCCTGGAGGACCTGCACGTCCGTGTGGTGAGCAGCGGTCCGGCGCTGGACTGGAACCAGTACGTGATGGGCAACGGCTGCGGCGGCCAGGTGGACACCGCGTCCTTCGACGTCTCGCTCGACCTGGGCACACCGACGGCGGTACCGATCGGGGGCCAGCGGGACTTTCCGTACAGCGTCACCGAGTCCGACACGGAGGTCTTCCACGCCACCGCGCACACCAGTGGCCAGGACGTCAGCTGGTACCTGGAGCTGGAGTGGTCCAGCGGCGGCCGGCACGGCATGACACGCGTCGACGACCACGGCAAGCCGTTCCGCACCAGCGCCTCCCGGGACGACTCCTACTACGCGTACCCCCTCGGCGGCGACCACTGGGAGCCGGTCGAGGGCGGGTGACGCGGCGGCCACGGCGGGGCAGCGGCAAGTCGGCCCGGGGGATAGGTTGTTGACCATCTAACCGGTTCGCTTCGTCAGGCGACATCCGAAAGGTGGGACGCCCATGCCCGGTGACGCCCTCAGTCAGGACCCCGCGGAGCTGCGGAGGAGGATCGACAGCAGCAAGGCGCACCCGGCCCGGGTCTACGACGTCTTCCTCGGCGGCAAGGACCACTACCCCGCCGACCTCGCCGCCGCTGCCGCCGGGCTCGCCGCCAACCCGCGCGGTTACCTCGACGTACGGCACAACCGCGACTTCCTGCGGCGCGCGGTGACCGCGCTCGCCCGCGAGGACGGCATCCGGCAGTTCCTCGACATCGGCACCGGGCTGCCCACCGCCGAGAACGTGCACCAGATCGCCCAGCGCATCGCCCCCGAGTCGAGGGTCGTCTACGTCGACAACGACCCGGTCGTGCTGGCCCACGCCCGCGCCCTGCTCACCAGCGGTCCCGAGGGGCGTACGGACTACATCGACGCCGACCTGAAGAGCCCGGCGCAGATTCTGGAACAGGCCGCCGGAACCCTCGACTTCGACCGGCCCGTGGCGCTCTGCCTCGTCGCCATCCTGCACTTCGTCGAGGACGAGGAGGCGTACCCGATCGTCCGCGAGCTGATGGACGCGCTGCCCGCCGGCAGCCGGCTCGTCCTCAGCCACCTCACGGAGGACCTCAACCCGGAGAACATCCGCGCGGTCCAGCGGACGTACACGGAGCGCGGCTTCACCTTCGTGCTGCGCTCCCGCAAGGACGTCGAGCGCTTCTTCACCGAGGCCGGTCTCGAGCCGGCCGAGCCGGGGGTCGTCCCGGTGCACCACTGGCGGCCCGACCACGCGGCACCGGTGCCGGAGCAGCCGGAGGAGTCGTACCTGGCCGACCTGGACGACATCGAGAAGGTCCGCTACCGGGACATCAACGACGTCACGGACGCGGACATCAACGTGTACGGCGGGCTGGGCACCAAGGGCTGACG
Organism: Streptomyces sp. NPDC001599; assembly: GCF_042893535.1. Lineage (NCBI taxonomy): Bacteria > Bacillati > Actinomycetota > Actinomycetes > Kitasatosporales > Streptomycetaceae > Streptomyces > Streptomyces sp. NPDC001599. The sequence goes on along the minus strand of NZ_JBIAVA010000019.1, from coordinate 108,993 downwards.
GCACGGCGGTCGCGGGTCGTACGGGTGTCCGGATCGCGGAAAGTCACCTGTAGGCGGCACGTATTTCTTTACGCTGCGCCCATGACCGTGACTGAGAACGCGCCCGCCGCCACCGCTCCACTGCCGCCGCTCGCCGCGCGGGCCCGGTCGATCGGCGGCTCGCCCGTACGGGACATCCTCGCCGTCACCGCCCGCCCCGAGGTGATCAACTTCGCGGGCGGGCTGCCGGCCCCCGAACTCTTCGACGCGGAGGGCATCGCCGCCGCGTACCGGGACGTCCTCGCCGAGACGCCCGCGCGGGCCCTGCAGTACTCCACGACCGAGGGCGAGCCCGCCCTGCGGACCGCGCTCGCCGCCCGCACCTCGGCGCGCGGGCTGGCCACCGGCGCCGACGACATCCTCGTCACCACCGGCTCCCAGCAGGCCCTGTCGCTCCTGGCCACCGCCCTGCTCGAACCCGGCGACACCGTCCTCGTCGAGCGCCCCTGCTACCTGGCCGCGCTCCAGGCCTTCGGCTTCGCGGGCGCCCGGGTGGTGGCCGTGCCCGGGGACGAGGACGGGATAGACCCCGGGGCACTGGAGGAGCTGGTGGTGCGCGAGCGCCCCAAGCTGCTCTACACGGTCCCCACGTTCTCCAATCCCACCGGCCGCACCGTGCCCGCCGCCCGCCGGGCCGCCGTCGCCGAGGTCGCCGGGCGGTGCGGCCTGTGGATCGTCGAGGACGACCCGTACGGCGAACTGCGCTTCGAGGGCGAGCGGGTGCCGTGGATCGCCTCCTACGAGGGCGCCCTGGACCGGACCGTGCTGCTGGGCTCCTTCTCCAAGGTCATGGCGCCCGGCCTGCGCCTGGGCTGGCTGCGGGCGCCCGCCGAGCTGCGCCGGGCCTGCGCGGTCGCCAAGCAGGCCGCCGACCTGCACACCCCGACCGTCAACCAGCTCGCCGCCGCCCGCTACCTGGCCGACCGCGACCTGGACGCCCACGTCGCCCGGGTCGCCGCCGTCTACGGCCGGCGCCGTGACGCCATGCTCGCGGGCCTCGCGGACGCCCTCCCGGCCGGGTCGGTGTGGACCCGCCCCGAGGGCGGCATGTTCCTGTGGGCTCGGCTGCCGGAGGGGTACGACACCACCGCCCTGCTCCCCGGGGTGGTCCGGCACGACGTGGCGTACGTCCCCGGCGCCCCCTTTCACGCCGGCGAGCCCGACCGCGCCACGCTGCGGCTCTGCTTCGTCACCCAGACACCGGACGAGATCGCGGAGGGACTGCGGAGGCTGGGGGAGGGGCTGCGGGCCGCGAGTTAGACCGGCGCAGGCTGGGTCACTCCCCGGCCGTCGCGACCGTCACCGCCCGGACCCGCAGGGCCACCCGGCCGGTCATGCCGACGCCGAACGCGGTCGGGACGGACAGGGTGATGGCGCTGCCGAGCGTGGTGGCGAGCAGGAGCAGCGACAGGGCCCCGGGACGCGGCGGTCGCGGGGCACCGTACGCCGCCGGCGCTCCCGGGCGCCACCGCGCTCCGTCTCCTCCACGCAGCCGTACCCGGCCGGACCGTGCAGGCTCAGGTGGTGCAGCACCCGCTGTCGGCGCGGATGCGCGAGCGCCTTTGAGCGCGGCGGGGTCGGGTGCTTCGGGTTCCGGGGGCATGCGTGCACAGCCGTCTGTGCACGGCCGTCTGTGCACTGCGGTGCCCCGGTGCCACCCGGGGGGGTTGTCCCACCCCGGCGTCAGATTGCCGGTACGCCCGGTGCCGGTGCTACCCGGGCGAGGGGGACCGGGGCGTCGTGTCGGCGGCACCGCGCACGCGGGCGTCGACGCACTCCCGTTCGCCGTCGGCCGACGCGGGCCGGAAGCAGGCCCGGACGACGGTCCCGGGACGGGCCGCGGTCATGACCGTGTACACGTAGGACTCCGTGTCGACCTCGTCCGCGATCTCCGCGCGCCGGGTCGGGCCGCCCGCCGTCACCTCCAGCCGGTCCCCGACCCGCGTCCCCCACATCCTGGCCCACCCGGCCTGGCACTTGGGGCTGTAGCGCAGCTCCACCCGGGCCCCGGTGGCGGTGCGCTCGGTGGTGAGGGTGTCGGGTCCCGAGCCGCAGTACATATGTATCGGATCCTGACCCTCGCAGGCGGCGCCCCGGCAGCGGGGACCGGGTGCGGACGGCGCGGCGGACGGCGGTCCGTGGGTGTCCCGGTCGCCCTGCCGGTGCGGCAGCAGCAGGAGCGCGGTGACGACGACACATCCGGCGGCGACCGCGCACACCGACGCCAGCACCGCCGGCAGGCGTCCGCGGCCGAGGGGCGGCCGGGCCCCGGACCGGGAAGGCGGGGACCCGGGCGACGGTTCCGCAGGAGTGGGTTCCGCAGGGGCGGCCTCCGGCGGGGCCGGGGCGGGCCGTGCCCCGCGCCCGCTCCACTCCGACTCCGCGATCTCCCACAGCGCCAGCAGTCGCCCCTCCGGCTCCCGCGCGAGCCGGCACAGGTCCCGCACGGCCCGGCGCGGCGGCACGGTCTTGCCGTTGAGGTAGCGCTCCCAGGACGACTTGCTGTACGTGGTGCGCTCGGCCAGCGCCGCCAGACTCAGGCCCGTACGCGTGCGCAACTCCCGCAGCGCCGCGGTCAGCCGGTCGCCCTCCGGCGTCACTCCGGCGCCTTCCCCCGCAGCGCCTTCCAGGTGTGCGGGCCGACGATGCCGTCCACGACGAGCCCGTGCCGCTTCTGGACGCGCTTGACCGCGCGCTGCGTCAGCGGGCCGAAGATGCCGTCGACCTCCCCCGGCGAGAGCCCCGCCCGCGCCAGCAGGCACTGTGCCTCGGCCACCTCCGGGCCCGCCTCGCCGAAGGCCACGACGGCGTCCCGAGTACGGCTGTTGCCCGCGTACCAGAGGCCGTCGGCCCGGGTGATCCGGCAGGTGTAGGTGACCGGTGAGCGGGACGCCGACGCGGTGGCCGGGACGGGCGTGGCCGTCGTCGTACCGTTCGCACGGTCGCCGCCCCCCGCGCCGGGGGCGGAGTCGCCGGGGAGCCGCACCGCCAGCAGGACGGCGGCGGAGACGGCCAGGACGAGGGCCGCCGCACCCGCCACCACGGCGCCGCGCGGCCAACGCCCCCCGGTCCGCCCGTCCCTGGGCGGGGACACGGCCGCCGAGCCCTCCCGCCCGGCTGCTGCCGTGCCGTCCGGCTCGGCCGGGACGTCCCCGCGGGTCCGGGCCCAGCGCTCGGCGGCGACCTCGTGCAGTGCGAGCAGCCGGGTCGGCTCCTCGCCGGCGATCCGGGCCATCGCCTCGACGGCCTCCCGGGGCGGCAGCGACCGCCCGCCGAGATAGCGCTCCCAGGACTTCGCGCTGTACCCCGTCTTCGCGGCCAGCTGCCGCATGCTCAGTCCGCCGTGGTCCTTCACCCGGCGTAATCGCACCACCAACTGGTGGACGCGCGGGTCGAGTTCGGCGGGCAGCTCTTTCCAACGCGACATGTTCCCCCACTCGCGTCCGGGCTCACTGGTCCAGGTCCCCGTTCCCCCGGCCTCATTCTGCATCAGCGACCACGACACCCGTCGGGCATCGGTTCCCGCACCCGTACGGAATCGGCCACCGCCCGCCCCAGCCGTCCCGCGGCGCCGCCTCGGCGGGTGGCGTCCCCGCAGGTCGCGGGGCGGGACGTCCCACGAGTACGCCACTTGCGGTGGGACCCTCGCCGACCCCGCCGCCGGGACCGCAGGATCGTCGTCGACAGCACCGCGAACGCATCGGAGGGGAAACCATGCGAGCTATGACCAGGGCACTCGTGAGTGTGAGCACCGCGGCCGGGATCGCCGTCGGCTCACTCGCGGCAGCGGGCACCGCGGCGGCCGCGCCCGCGCCGGCCCAGCAGCGGGCGGTGAGCGCCGAGGCGGTGTCCGTGCTCGCCGTGAACAACCTGGGGCTGGACACGGAGCACGCCATGAACTGGCAGTGCTACCTGAAGTTCCTGGACTACAACCCCGGCAAGACCGACGGGCTGCTGGGCACCAACAGCTGGAAGGCGTCGCAGCGCCTGTTCGCGTCCGAGGGCTTCTACCCCAGGAACGAGATCGACGGGATCGTCGGCCCCAAGACGATCCGGGGACTGCAGCGCTACCTGAACTCCCACGGCTACAACGCCGGTCCGGCCGACGGGATCGCCGGACCGAAGACCAAGGCGGCGTTCTGGGAGTTCAACGAGACCTGCTGAACCGGACCCGGACACCGCACAACCGGACGCGGCCCGTCCTCCCACGGGGGAGAGGACGGGCCGCGTGCCGTGGCGCGGGGGTGCTCAGAGCCGCTCGGGCGTCCGGATGCCCAGCAGGGCCATGCCCCGGTGCAGGGTGCGGGCCGTGAGGTCGCACAGGAACAGGCGGTTCTCCACCTGCGCCGGCGTCTCGGCCTTCAGGACCGGGCACTTGTCGTAGAACGTCGTGTACAGCGACGCCAGCTGGTACAGGTACGCGGCCAGCTTGTGCGGGGCGTACTCCGCGGCCGCCTCGAAGACGGTGGTGCCGAACGCGTCCAGGTGCAGACCCAGCGCGCGCTCCGCCTCGTGCAGCTCCAGCTCCGGGTGGGCGGCGGGGCGGACCTCGCCGGCCTTGCGGAGGATGGACTGGATACGGGCGTAGGCGTACTGGAGGTAGACGCTGGTGTCGCCGTTGAGCGAGACCATCTGGTCCAGGTCGAACTTGTAGTCGCGGTTGGGCGACGTCGACAGGTCCGCGTACTTCACGGCGCCGATGCCGACCTGCGCGGCCCGCTCCTGGATCTCGTCCTCGGTGAGGTCCCGCGCCTTCTCCCGCACGACCTCCGCCGCCCGCTGCACCGCCTCGTCCAGCAGGTCCTCCAGGCGCACGGTCTCGCCCGCACGCGTCTTGAAGGGCTTGCCGTCGGCGCCGAGCACCGTGCCGTAGCCCATGTTGTGCGCGGTGACCTCGTCGCCGAGCCAGCCCGCCCGGCGGGCGGTCTCGAAGACCATCCTGAAGTGCAGCGACTGGCGTACGTCCACGACGTACAGCAGCGTGGTGGCGTGCAGGTCCTGGACGCGGTTGCGGATCGCGGTCAGGTCCGAGGCCGCGTAGCCGAAGCCGCCGTCGGCCTTCTGCACGATCAGCGGCACCGGCTGGTCGTCCTTGCCGCGGATCTCGTCGAAGAACACCACGAGCGCGCCCTCGGAGCGCACCGCGACACCCGTCTCCTCCAGGATGCGGGCGGTCTCCGGCATGCCGTCGTTGTACGCGGACTCGCCGACGATCTCCTCGTCGCGGATCTCCATGTCGAGCTTCTCGAAGACGGAGTAGAAGTAGACCTTCGACTCGTCCACGAACTGCTGCCACAGCTCGAGCGTCTCCTTGTCGCCGGACTGGAGGGCGACGACCCGCCGCCGGGCCCGCTCCTTGAACTCCTCGTCCGCGTCGAAGACCGCGCGCGACGCCTTGTACACCCGGTTCAGGTTCGACATGGCCTGCTCGCCGTCGACGTCCCCGGCCGGGGCCAGCTCGCCGGGGTGCTCGAACAGGTACTGGATGAGCATGCCGAACTGGGTGCCCCAGTCGCCGATGTGGTGCCGGCCGATCGTCTTCTCGCCGGTGAAGTCGAGCATGCCGCGCAGGGCGTCGCCGATGACCGCGGAACGCAGGTGGCCGACGTGCATCTCCTTCGCCACGTTCGGCTGGGCGTAGTCGACGACCGTGGTGCCCGCGTCCTGCTTCGGCGGCACACCGAGGCGCTCGCCGTCCGCGAGCCGCGCGGCGAGGTTCGCGGTGATCGCCCGGTCGGCGACGGTGATGTTGAGGAAGCCGGGTCCCGAGACCTCGACGTCCTTGATCAGCTCGTCACCGGTCGTGATGTGGGCGACGACCTCGGTCGCCAGCTCCCGCGGGTTGGCCTTCGCCTTCTTGGCCAGGGCGAGGATGCCGTTGGCCTGGTAGTCGGCCCGGTCGCTTCGTCGCAGCAGCGGGTCCGCGCCGGCGGCCTCCGGCCGGGTGGCCGTGAGGGCGGACGCGAGGTGCTGCTGGACGGAGTCGCTGAGGGACGTGACCGAGGCCATGGAGTGGCTGCCGTTCTGCTCGGGTTCCTGGAAGTGGTACAGAAACCGAGTATCCCACGCGGTGAAAAGCGGTTTTCGCGGATGCGGGCCGGGCTGGGAGAATGGAGCGGTCAGCCGTGCGACCGTACCGGCTGTCTCCGGAGCGGTTCCGGGGAAGCTTCAGGAAAGAGGACGTGCCGATCGTGGCTCAGAGCACAGAGACCACCGACTGGGTCTCCCGTTTCGCGGACGAGGTCATCGCCGAGTCGGAGCGTCGTGCCCCGGGCAAACCAGGTGTCGTCGTCGCCTCCGGACTCTCCCCCTCCGGCCCCATCCACCTGGGCAACCTGCGCGAGGTCATGACCCCGCACCTGGTCGCCGACGAGATCCGCCGCCGCGGGTACGAGGTGCGGCACCTCATCTCCTGGGACGACTACGACCGCTACCGCAAGGTCCCGGCCGGTGTCCCCGGCGTGGACGAGACCTGGGCCGAGCACATCGGCAAGCCCCTGACCTCCGTCCCGGCCCCGAAGGGCTCCCCGCACCCGAACTGGGCGGAGCACTTCAAGGCCGCGATGACCGCCTCGCTCGCCGAGATGGGCGTCGAGTTCGACGGGATCAGCCAGACGGCGCAGTACACCTCCGGCGTCTACCGCGAGCAGATCCTGCACGCCATGAAGCACCGGCGGGACATCGACGCGATCCTCGACCAGTACCGGACGAAGAAGGCCGCGCCGAAGAAGCAGCAGCAGAAGCCCGTCGACGAGGCCGAGCTGGAGGCCGCCGAGGGCTCCGGCGCCGCCGCCGAGGACGACGGCAGCTCCGGCTCCGCCGGGTACTTCCCGTACAAGCCGTACTGCGGCAACTGCGAGAAGGACCTGACCACGGTCACCGCCTACGACGACGCCTCGACCGAGCTGACGTACGCCTGCACCGCCTGCGGCTTCTCCGAGACCGTGCGGCTGAGCGAGTTCAACCGCGGCAAGCTGGTCTGGAAGGTCGACTGGCCGATGCGCTGGGCGTACGAAGGCGTCGTCTTCGAGCCCAGCGGCGTGGACCACTCCTCGCCCGGGTCGTCGTTCCAGGTCGGCGGGCAGATCGTCGGCATCTTCGGCGGCAGGCAGCCGATCGGCCCGATGTACGCCTTCGTCGGCATCAGCGGCATGGCCAAGATGTCCTCGTCCAAGGGCGGAGTCCCCACCCCGGCCGACGCGCTCCAGATCATGGAGCCGCAGCTGCTGCGCTGGCTGTACGCCCGCCGTCGTCCCAACCAGTCCTTCAAGATCGCCTTCGACCAGGAGATCCAGCGGCTGTACGACGAGTGGGACCGCCTCGACGCCAAGGTCGCCGACGGCAGCGCCCTCCCCGCCGACGCCGCCGCCCACGCGCGCGCCGTCGGCACGGCCGCCGGTGAGCTGCCGCGCACGCCCAGGCCGCTGCCGTACCGCACGCTCGCCTCCGTCGCCGACATCACCGCGGGACACGAGGACCAGGCGCTGCGCATCCTCGGCGAGCTGGACCCGGCCAACCCGATCGCGTCCCTGGGCGAGGCCCGGCCGCGCTACGACAAGGCCGAGGCGTGGATCAACACCCACGTCCCCGCCGACCAGCGCACCATCGTGCGCCAGGAGCCCGACGCCGAGCTGCTCAAGTCCCTCGACGAGCCGAGCCGCCAGTCGCTGCGGCTGCTGCTCGACGGGCTGGCCGACCACTGGTCCCTGGACGGGCTCACCCACCACGTCTACGGCGTCCCCAAGGTCCAGGCGGGCTTCCCCGCCGACGCCACGCCCAAGGAACTGCCGCCGGAGATCAAGACCGCCCAGCGGACGTTCTTCGCGCTGCTCTACCACCTGCTCGTCGGCCGCGACACCGGCCCGCGCCTGCCCACGCTGCTGCTCGCGGTGGGACAGGACCGGGTGCGGGCCCTGCTCGGGGAGTAGCACCGCACGGACGGTACGAAGAAGGGGGCACCCGGTTCTCGCCGGGCGCCCCCTTCGCCGTAGCCGCCTCAGGCGATGTGCTCTTCCTGGAGCTCCCGCATGTGGCGCTCGGTGAACGCCTTCACCATGCGATCGGCCTCACGCGGAGCCAGCGGCACGCCGAAGGTCGCCTCCACGTCGTTGCGGAACTGGGCAACCGTGGGGTAGCTGCCGTCGATCGACTTCCGGAAGACCGTGTAGTAGTCCTCCTCCGTCGGTTCCGGCTCGGCCGTGCCGACGCCCTCACCCAGCTCGCGGGTGCGCCCCGGCACGACCGGTATCGGGAAGCTGCCCGTCTCCTCCGGCGAGGGCTCCTGCAGCGGGGGCTCCTCCTCGTACTGGTCCCGGTACTGGTCGGCCTGCTGCTGCTCCTCGTACCACTGGGCGTACTGCTCGCCCGGGTCGTAGCTGGGGTCGTAACCGCCCTGGTAGGCGACCTGGCGGGTGTTGAACCAGGGGCTCTGCTCCGGGCCGTCCTCCTCCCCGGCACCGTGCGGCGGCCCGTCCTCGGGTCCGGACCGGTCCGCGGGTCCGGACCGGTCCGCGGGTCCGGACCGGTCCGCAGGCCGGGGCCCGTCCGCCTCGGGGCCCTTGACCAACTCGGCACGCTGTTCGCCCACGGGGGCCTGCGGGCCCGTCTCCTCGAGCTGCCGCGGCGCCGGCGGGAGCAGGGCCGGTTCGATGCCCGCCGCCGCCAGCCCGGCGGGGCCGGTCTGCGCCAGCGGGACGCCGTAGCGGGCCAGCCGCAGCGGCATCAGGGACTCCACGGGCGCCTTGCGGCGCCAGGCGCGGCCGAAGCGGGACCGCAGCCGGGCCCGGTAGACCAGCCGCTCCTGCTCCAGCTTGATGACCTGCTCGTAGGAGCGCAGCTCCCACAGCTTCATGCGCCGCCACAGCAGGAACGTCGGCACCGGCGAGAGCAGCCAGCGGGTGAGGCGGACGCCCTCCATGTGCTTGTCGGCGGTGATGTCGGCGATCCGGCCGATCGCGTGCCGGGCGGCCTCCACCGACACCACGAACAGGATCGGGATCACGCCGTGCATGCCCACGCCCAGCGGATCGGGCCAGGCCGCGGCGCCGTTGAACGCGATCGTCGCCGCCGTCAGCAGCCACGCCGTCTGCCGCAGCAGCGGGAAGGGGATGCGGATCCAGGTCAGCAGCAGGTCCAGGGCGAGCAGCACACAGATGCCCGCGTCGATGCCGATCGGGAAGACGTACGAGAAATTCCCGAACCCCTTCTTCAGGGCCAGTTCCCGCACCGCCGCGTACGAACCCGCGAAGCCGATCCCGGCGATGATGACGGCACCGAAGACGACCAGGCCGATGAGGACGCGATGCGTCCGGGTCAGCTGAAGTGGCGCGGCCACCCGTACTCCCCTCCCATTGCGTGTTGTTGCGCGCAACAGAGTGGCACATGTGTGCGGGGGACGGGTGACCGGTGGGTCGAAGAGACCGTCAGCTGTCCTTCGACGGCGCCTTGGAGGACGAGCCGGAGGGCGCCGGCGTGCCGCTCGGGGTGCCGCTCGGCTTGCCGCCGGCGGAGGTGTCGTTGGCCTTCATCACCGCGGCCACCGCCTCCTTGGCCGCCTTCTGCGCGTCCTTCACCAGGTCGTCGGCGTCCGGGGTCTTGTCGCCCGCCAGGCCCGCGCCGTTGAAGTCGACGGTGACGACGACGTTCTCGGCCCGTGTCACGACCGTCTGCTGCTTGAAGGTGCCTTCCTTCTTCTTCAGGTCGTAGCTCACCACGGAGGCCTCGTTGCCCGTGCGGCTCACCGGCGCGGTCTTGAGGCTCTTCGCGCCCTCCGCGGCCTGCGCGTCCTTCAGCTGCTTCAGGTAGTAGTCGTGCGCCAGCTTCTCACCCTCGCCACGCGTCACGTCCGACTCGAAGCGCAGCATCGACACGCTCAGCCAGCGGAACTGAGAACCCTTCACGCCGTTGTCGTCGAGACTGTCCCAGGAGCAACTGGCCCGCGTCGCCGTGTCGTCGGACGAGCCCTCCTTGCCGGAGTCGCCCTTCGGCACCAGGTCGTCCAGCGTCTTCTTCGACACCACCGAGCACGGCTCCGGAAGCTTCCCGTACGCCGCCGCCTTCACCGTCGGGGACGGGCTCGCGGACGAGGACGCGGCGGACTCCTCCGCGGCCTTGTCCTTGCCGTCGTCGGAGCCGGAGTCCGAGGAGCAGCCGGCTGCCACCAGCATCACGGGTACGGCGGCCGCGCCGACAAGGACGCGGGTGAGTCGCTTCGCTCGCTGCTCTCGCTGGTCACGCTGGGCTCGTAGCTGCATGGTTCCTTCACTCATGGCACTAGTGGTTCCTGCGTTCGGAACGGGTCCGAGCAGCCACCGTACGCGGTGAGGAAATCGTGCGGCCCCGCTTCGGCGGCAGCGCGCGCGGGCCCGGGGGAGCCCCGGCGGGACTCAGCCGCCCAGTGAATCCGCCAGCTGGGAGGCCAGTTTCCGCGCCATGTCCTGCATTTCCTCGCTGTCCGGGACGACTCCGAGCGTCGCCGACTGCTCCGCGTACTCGATGGTCACCATGACGTTCGACGTGCGGAACGCCACAGTCACGGTGCGCCGCTTCGCCGTCGAGCCGGAGCTGCTGAGCGCGTCGTCCACGAACGCCTCGTCGCCCAGGTCGTCCAGGAGCCGGGGCTGGACCTCGGCGGGGGACGCGGTCGACGAGGACGAGCCCGACGCCGAGGAGGAGGACGAGGGGGCGGACGCCGAGGACGAGGGCGTGCCGCCGGCGCCGGCGGCCGGTTCTCCGGACTCTCCGGGCTCCCCGGCGGACGACGAGGGGCTGCCGGACGGGGAGTCCGAGGTGGCGGACCCGGACTCCGAGACGACCGGCTCGGGCAGGTCGGCCGCCTCCACCTGCTGCGCGAAGAGCTGCTCGGCCTCGCTGTCGTCGCTCACGGAGCCGTCGTACGACACCACCCGCTCGAAGTCGACGAAGAGATGGTCGGTGGCCTCGGCCGACTCCACCTTCCAGCGGCAGCCGACCTTGCGGTCCGTGTCGTACGCGAGCGTCGGCTCGCCCCCGTACGCCTTCTCGCGCTGCTCCTCGTCCGCGATCTCCTCGATGCCGGGCAGGAGGGTGTCCAGCGCCTTGTGGCCTACCGCGCCGCACGGCTCCGGAAGGGTGCGGTACTTGCCGGGCTCGGCCGCCTCGGTCGCGACCCCGGGCTGCCCCGGGTTGGAGTCGTCCGCCGTGGCGCCGCCGCCCGAGCCGCCGGTGCAGCCGGCCAGCAACGCCGCCAGGAGGGCGGCGACGCCCGGTACGTAGGCCTTCCGCTGCACGGTGCGGCTCCTCTCGCCGGTGTGGCTGTGGTCGGTACTCCAGTGTCCCCGCTGGTTATTCGCTTGCCGCGCGGGGGCGTCCCCTGGAGACAATGTGTATCGCACGCGCCGCCGTGAACGCCGGTCAGTCGTCCCTTTGGCTGCCCTTGGTGCCGGTTTTGCGCTTTGAGACTTCTGTAGTTTTTCCGGGGGAATGAGGACGATATGTCGTACGTGGAGATGCCGGGCGCGAAGGTGCCGATCCGGATGTGGACCGACCCGGCGACGGTCGAGGAGGGCGCGCTCCAGCAGCTGCGCAACGTCGCGACCCTGCCGTGGATCAAGGGCCTCGCGGTCATGCCGGACGTGCACTACGGCAAGGGTGCGACGGTCGGCTCCGTGATCGCGATGCAGGGCGCCGTGTGTCCGGCGGCGGTCGGCGTCGACATCGGCTGCGGCATGTCGGCGGTGAAGACGTCCCTGACGGCGAACGACCTCCCGGGCGACCTGTCCCGGCTGCGCTCGAAGATCGAGGAGGCGATTCCGGTGGGGCGGGGGATGCACGACAGTCCCGTTGAGCCGGGGCGCTTCCACGGGCTGGCGACGGGCGGCTGGGACGACTTCTGGGGGCGGTTCGACGGAGTCGCCGAAGCGGTCAAGTTCCGTCACGAACGGGCCGGGAAGCAGATGGGGACGCTCGGATCTGGAAATCATATGATCGAATTTTGTCTCGATCAGTCCGGTGCGGTCTGGCTCATGCTGCACTCGGGCTCGCGGAACATCGGCAAGGAACTTGCCGAGCACCACATCGGCGTCGCCCAGAAGCTCCCGCACAACCAGGGTCTGGTCGACCGCGACCTCGCGGTGTTCGTCGCGGACACCCCGCAGATGGCGGCGTACCGCAACGACCTGTTCTGGGCGCAGGAGTACGCGAAGTACAACCGCACCCTGATGATGGCGCTCTTCAAGGACGTGGTTCGCAAGGAGTTCAAGAAGGCGAAGCCGGTCTTCGAACATGAGGTCTCCTGCCACCACAATTACGTGGCCGAGGAACAGTACGAGGGGATGGAACTGCTGGTTACGCGTAAGGGCGCGATCCGTGCAGGTTCCGGCGAGTACGGCATCATTCCCGGCTCTATGGGCACCAGCTCGTACATCGTGAGAGGCCTCGGGAACGAGAAGGCCTTCAACTCGGCATCGCACGGTGCAGGTCGGCGTATGAGTCGCAATGCCGCGAAGCGGCGTTACACCGTACGAGACCTGGAAGAGCAGACGCGGGGTGTTGAGTGCCGCAAGGACTCCGGAGTGCTGGACGAGATCCCGGGTGCTTACAAGAACATCGACCAGGTAATGGAGCAGCAGCGTGATCTCGTCGAGGTCGTGGCCAAGCTGAAGCAGGTCGTATGTGTAAAGGGCTGACCGACGATGAGCGCAGCGCAATCCGCCGCGCTCATCGCTTGGCCGGTCAGCCTGACAGTGCTGCTAGGCCATGCAGGAGCTTCCAGCGGCGGACTTGACAGGCACTCTTCGAGTACCCAAGCGCTGCTGCGGCGTCTGCGATCGTTGGCGCGTCGAGCAGAATCCGGTCCATCTCCCCCGTCCAGCAGATGCGCGGTGGCCTCGGCTTCGAGCCTGACGGGCGGACCCAGCTCGCGATGCTCTCGGCGGCTGCGTACTTCCGGGACAGTGACAGGCAGCCGGGGTAGTAGAGGTTTCTGCTCAGAATCTGCGCCGCCTCTGTGACGTACATGATGTTGTAGATGCCGTCACGCTGGTTGCGCTTGGCGGTCCGCTCCACACCGGTCGCCGCCTCTGCGAAGGAGCAGAGGCAGAGCACGATGGCGGTACTTGCTGAGGTCAGTGAAACGAACGGGTACCCCTGGCTGGTGTTGCCCAAGGAACCGTCTGCGTCGATGACGCCTCGCAGATAGTCGCGATCCGAGAACTCGACACTCGGCGGCCTGATCGCCTTCGACTTGCGGCCGTAAGGTAAGCCAATTTCGTTGAGCTTGGTCCTGGCTTCGAGAGAGTAGACGCTCCAGACCGCCGAGTGAGCGGTCTCGGCGAAGTTCGTGGAGCGTGTGCGCTCAGTGATGCTGCTGTTGTATGGGGTCAGTTCCTGGAACGTACGCAGGAGATCGATGTCCCGCGCGCTGATCTCGACGGTCAGTCGCCCTCGCTGCCGCGACTGCTGGGAGAGATGTCCGTCCGCCTGTAAGAAGCCGAACATGTACGCGTACTCGGGGACCGTGAGGTCCATGAACTGATGACCGCTAGGCTCGTGTTCAGCCACAGGGAAGCTCTACTTCCGTGTTGGTCAGGTCCCCGGCCAGGACCGGCATCCCGGTCGGGGGCCGTCACGTTGGATGTTGTGGCGCGAGCCTAGATCGCCAGTTCAACAGCCGTTCGGGTAATCGGACCCGCTTCACCCCTGTGAGTTACTCATCGGCGTCAGCCCTCCCGGTGCACCTTCGTGTTCGAGGCCTGGGCGCGGGGGCGGACGACCAGGAGGTCGATGTTGACGTGGGCGGGGCGGGTGACCGCCCAGGTGATGGTGTCGGCGACGTCGTCGGCGGTCAGCGGGTCGGCGACGCCCTGGTAGACCTTGGCCGCCTTTTCCTGGTCGCCGCCGAAGCGGGTCAGGGCGAACTCGTCGGTCTTGACCATGCCCGGCGCGACCTCGACGACGCGGACCGGGCGGCCGACGATCTCCAGGCGCAGGGTCTCGGCGAGGACGTGCTCGCCGTGCTTGGCGGCGACGTAGCCCGCGCCGCCCTCGTAGGTGGACAGGCCGGCGGTCGAGGAGACGACCACGATCGTGCCGTCGCCGCTCGCCTCCAGCTTGGGGAGCAGGGCCTGGGTGAGGTTGAGGGTGCCGATGACGTTCGTCTCGTACATGCGGCGCCAGTCGTCCGGGTCGCCGGTGGCCACCGGGTCGGCGCCGAGTGCGCCGCCCGCGTTGTTGACGAGGACGCCGACCGTCTTGAACGCGGTCGCGAACTCGTCGACCGCTTCGCGGTCGGTGACGTCCAGGGGGTAGGCCGTCGCCTTGTGCCCGGCCGCCTCGATCTCCTCGGCCAGCGCCTCGATGCGGTCCTTGCGGCGCGCGGTGAGGACGACGCGGTACCCGGCCGCGGCCAGCTGCCGGGCCGTGGCGGCGCCGATGCCGCTGCTCGCGCCGGTGACGACGGCGATGCGGGAGGCGGCGGACGGGGCGGCTGCTGCGGTGGCCATGGGGCTGCTCCTCGGTCGGTGGTGCGGGTCGCCGACCAGGGTAGTCAGCCGCCGTTGCGCGGGGCCCACATGATCAGGGCCATCCCGGCCAGACAGACCAGCGCCCCCGCGATGTCCCAGCGGTCCGGGCGGTAGCCGTCGGCGACCACGCCCCACAGGATCGAGCCGGCCACGAAGATCCCGCCGTACGCGGCGAGGATGCGGCCGAAGTGCGCGTCGGGCTGGAAGGTGGCGACGAAGCCGTACGCGCCGAGGGCGAGGACCCCGCCCGCCGCCCACAGCCAGCCGCGCTGCTCGCGCACGCCCTGCCAGACCAGCCAGGCGCCGCCGATCTCGAAGAGGGCGGCGACGACGAAGAGGGCGGCGGAGCGGAGGACCAGCATGGGGGCAGCTTCGCACGGACATGCGGAATAACGGCCGGGGGCCGACCGTTGGGCAGGTATAGTTGAACCGTCAACAAAACGGAGGTTGAGCGATCATGCAGTTCGGCATCTTCACCGTCGGCGACGTCACGCCCGACCCGACCACGGGCCGTACGCCGACCGAGCGTGAGCGCATCAAGGCCATGGTCGCCATCGCGCTCAAGGCCGAGGAGGTCGGGCTCGACGTCTTCGCGACCGGCGAGCACCACAACCCGCCCTTCGTGCCCTCGTCGCCGACGACCATGCTCGGCTACGTCGCGGCCCGCACCGAGCGGCTGGTGCTGTCCACCTCCACCACCCTGATCACCACGAACGACCCGGTGAAGATCGCCGAGGACTTCGCGATGCTCCAGCACCTGGCCGACGGCCGGGTGGACCTGATGATGGGGCGCGGCAACACCGGCCCGGTCTACCCCTGGTTCGGCAAGGACATCCGCGAGGGCATCAACCTCGCCGTCGAGAACTACAACCTGCTGCACCGCCTGTGGCGCGAGGACGTGGTGAACTGGGAGGGCAAGTTCCGCACCCCCCTCCAGGGCTTCACCTCCACCCCGCGTCCGCTGGACGGGGTCGCGCCCTTCGTCTGGCACGGGTCGATCCGCTCGCCGGAGATCGCCGAGCAGGCCGCCTACTACGGAGACGGCTTCTTCCACAACAACATCTTCTGGCCCGCCGACCACACCAAGCGCATGATCGAGCTGTACCGGGCCCGCTACGCCCACTACGGGCACGGCACGCCCGAGCAGGCGATCGTCGGCCTCGGCGGCCAGGTGTTCATGCGGAAGAACAGTCAGGACGCGGTGCGCGAGTTCCGGCCGTACTTCGACGAAGCGCCCGTTTACGGGCACGGACCGTCGCTGGAGGACTTCACCGCGCAGACACCGCTCACCGTCGGCTCGCCGCAGCAGGTGATCGAGAAGACGCTCGCCTTCCGCGACTACGCCGGTGACTACCAGCGCCAGCTGTTCCTGATGGACCACGCCGGGCTGCCCCTGAAGACCGTCCTGGAGCAGCTCGACCTGCTCGGCGAGGAGGTCGTGCCGGTGCTGCGCAAGGAGTTCGCGAAGGACCGTCCGGCGGGCGTGCCGGACGCGCCGACCCACGCGTCCCTGCTGGCCGCGAAGGCCGCCGGGCAGGACAAGCGGGACAGCCATGACGAGGAAGGGGTACGCGCATGAAGCTCGTCGTCGTCTCCGCGGGGCTGAGCGTGCCGTCGTCCACCCGGCTGCTCGCCGACCGGCTGGCCGCGGTCGCCGCCCCGGCGGCCACCGCGCCCGAGCCCGCCCCGGCCGACGTCCGGGTGATCGAGCTGCGCGACCTCGCCGTGGAGATCGCGCACACCTTCACCAGCGGCTTCCCGGCACCGGCGCTCGCGGACGCGTTCGCAGAGGTCGCGGCGGCCGACGGACTGATCGTCGTCACGCCGGTGTTCTCGGCGTCGTACAGCGGGCTGTTCAAGTCGTTCTTCGACGCGCTGAGCGTCACCGACGAGGACGCCCTCACCGGGAAGCCGGTGCTGATCGCCGCGACCGGCGGCAGCGCCCGGCACTCCCTGGTGCTGGAGCACGCGCTGCGGCCGCTCTTCGCCTACCTGAAGGCGGTGATCGTCCCCACCGGCGTGTACGCCGCATCCGAGGACTGGGGCGCGGAGGGGCTGGACGCCCGGATCGGGCGGGCCGCGGCCGAGCTGGCGGCCCTGATGGCGGGGCTGTCGGGGTCCTCGCGGGCGGCCGGTCCTTCGACGGGGCGCCCGCTGCCGAAGCGGGACTCCTTCGAGGAGGTCACGCCCTTCGCGGAGCGGCTCGCCGCGCTGAGCGTCCCGGGCCCGAGCCCGGCGCCGTAGGGCGGCTGCTGCCGGCGGGGGCCGGGCATCGGTCGTATCACCGGATCGTGTGACGCCGACGGGGTTCCCGCCGGGCCCGGTCGGCGGTTCACTACGGTGTGGCCAGGATGAGCAGACCCCAGCCGGGGCAGTCGCCCGACCGGTTACCCGAGCCGCCGCTGCCCCGGTGGCTGCCGGCGGTGTTCCCCGTGTCCCTCCTGGTGGCCGTCCTGTGGGGGCCGGTCCACGCGGCGGTGCTGTGCGGCGTGGCCTTCGTGGCGGTGGGCTACGCCACGACCAGGAAGCCCGCGCTGTGGCACCTGGCGGCCGGGACCGGGCTGTGCGCGACGGGTGTGCTGGCGCAGGCGTTCGCCTACTACCTGATGCTGCGGGACGGTTCGCTCGGCCCCCACGGAAGTGCGGCCGTCCTCTTCCTTCTGGGCCTCCAGTTCTTCCTGCACGGCAGGAAGGTGCGGCGGGCGGCGCAGCTCGCCCTGTCGGGACTGCGGCGGCACCGTGAGGAGAACGGGCTGCTCGAGCCCGCCGAGCCGCTCGGCGGCCCGCGGCCCGGGTCGCGCTGGATTCCCTTCGCGACGACGGGGATCTTCGGTGCGGTCGTCTCCGGGCTCGGCTCGCTGTTCCTCTGCTTCACCCTGCTCGCCCTGCGGGACCTGCTGACGACCGACGACAACCCGTGGTGGGCCTCCCTGGTCGTCGTCGGCCTGTTCGTGCAGACGGTCCTCTTCATCGGCCTGGGCAACACGATCCTGCGTACCTCGGTGCAGTACTACGACACGGTCGTCTCCTCCCCAAACGACCTCGCGGGCCGCCGGTACGTCCTCTACCTGCGCTCCTTCCGCGACGACCAGCGGCTCTCGCGCCCCCACCGCATCCCCCTGCCGGGTGCCTGGCTGGGCGCGGCCGTCGGCATCGGCCAGGGCGAGGAGGAGCGCATCGCCGACGCCCTCTCCTGGGCCGGGACCCTCGTCGGGGTGGGGGCGCCCGGGGAGCGTGTGCCCCGGGCCGGTGCCCGGCGGATGTACCTGCCGCCGGACGACTGGCAGACGCCGGTGAGCACCATGATGCGCGGCGCCGCACTCGTCGTGATCGTGCTGGGCAAGGGACGGGGGACGCTCTGGGAGATCCGCGAGGCGATGCGGATCCTGCCGCCGGAGCGGCTGCTGCTGCTCGTACCGATGAGGGAGAAGGCGTACGACGAGTTCCGCGCGCTCGCGGGCGACCTGACGCCCGGTGCGCTGCCCGCGTACCGGCGCGGCCGCGCTTTGTCGGCCCGGGTCCGGGGAATCATCCACTTCGAGCCGGACTGGACGGCGGAGTTCGTCGCCCTGCGCCGGCCCTCACCGCTCGAAGACCAGCTCGTGGGCTCTTTGGACCGTGCCATGTGGCCCGCCATGGTGCGCCTGACCGAACTCGAACTCGGACTCGAACGGCGGGCGGACGGGAGGCACGGCGAGGGATGAGCGACATGGGGGACGCGCTGTGGAACACGGAGGTCGGCCCGGCCGAGTACTCGGTGACCGACGACCGCTACCGGCAGGCGGTGCTCGACCAGTACAAGCTGTGCGTGGAGATGGCCGACCGGGTCAGCGCCCGGCGGAATCTGACCAACACGTTCTTCCTGTCGCTCAACAGCGCGGTGGTCGCCGTGCTGGCCGCGGTGGCCGGCGGCGCACTGGCCGGCGCGTCCGTCCCGTTGCTGCTGGCCGGGCTGGTCATCCTGCTCGTCCAGTGCGCCGCCTGGTACGTCATGGTGCGGTCGTACCGGCAGCTCAACCGCGCCAAGTACGCGGTGATCGGCGCCTTCGAGGAGCGGCTGCCGGCGTTCGCGTACAGCAGGGCGGAGTGGGGCGCGCTGGGCGAGGGCCGGGACTGGCGCCGGTATCTTCCCCTGACCTACGTCGAGCAGTGGGTCCCGGTCGTCTTCGCCGTCTCCTACGTGATGGGCTTCTGCGCCCTCGTCGCCCGGTGAGCCACGGGCCGCGATAGGATCCGGGGCCTGCCGGCAGGCCATCGACCGAGGGGGAGAGCGTGACGGCCCTCGCGGTGACCGGGCACATGGACCTGACGGAGGAGAGCCTCCCCGCGGTCCGCGCCGCCCTGGACGAACTGCTCGCCCGGTACCGGGACGTGGACCGGGACCGGGACGGGGGGCCGGGATCCGGGAAGACGCTGGTCGGGATCTCCTGCATCGCCAAGGGAGCCGACTCGCTGTTCGCCGAAGCCGTACTGGCCGTCGGCGGTCGCCTGGTCGTCGTCGTCCCTTCGCGTGACTACCGCCGCAGCACGGTCGAGCCCGACGACGCCCCCCTCTTCGACCGCCTCGCCGCCGCCGCCGACGAGGTCGTCGTACTGCCCCGCGAGAGGGCCGACCGGCAGGCGTACGAGGCCGCCAACGCCCTGCTCCTCGAACGTGCCGACCGGCTGGTGGCCGTGTGGAACGGCGAACCGCCCAGCGGCCGGGGCGGCGGCACCGCCGACCTGGTGCTCGCGGCCCGGGAGGCGGGGATCCCCGTCGACGTCGTGTGGCCGGCGGGGGCCGCGCGCCGGGCGGACTCCCGGTAGGAAGGGCCGCCGACCGGCGCGGACCGGCGCCGGAACCCGGCACTCGGAACCCGGAACCGGAAGCGGTTCGGAAGCGGTGCGCCGCTGGTTCCGGAAGCGGGATCGCTGATGCCGTAGGGGCATGTCGACGTCATCGGCGGCCGTACGCCCCACCGCTGTCGCCGGCGCCGGCACCGGTGTCCTGACTCCCGATGCCGGCGCCGACGTCGGCGCTGGTGCCGGCGCCGGCGGTGGTGTTCGTGCCGGGGAGGCGCCTGGTGCGCAGATAGGTGCCGAGCACCGACAGGTCGGTCCGCTCCAGGTCGGCCGGGCGGATCACGACGCGCAGCTCCGGGGCGGTCGCCGGATCGCGGCGGCAGTGGTCGGCGAAGCTCTCCACGATCATGAGCAGCAGCCGGGTGCGGTCCAGCTCCACGATCCGGGCCAGCCCGGAGCCGATCAGGGGGATGGCGAGCGGCCGGTACATCCCGTACCGGGCGACGGCCGGCCACAGGGTGTCCAGGCTCGCCCGCAGCTCGGCCGGTCCGGAGCGGGCGACGAGGTCGTTGCCGAGCCGGGAGTAGGCCACGGCGAAGACCCGGCGGCCGCCCACCGTCAGCGGCACGGTGGTGCCCAGGGGGTAGCGGACGCGCCGGCCGCGCGGCTTGTCCTGGGGCCGCTCGGTGCGCAGCGGCCGGAACGCCCGCAGTCCGGCCTGGATCCGGTCGTCCAGCAGCTTGCGCTCCCCGCCGAACAACCGCTCCACCAGCTGGCCCTGGACGCTGTCCCGGCTGATCACCAGGTCCTGCTCGGTGGCGGTGTCGAAGGTGTCGGTGAACCCGACGACCAGATTGGCGTCGTCCTGGTCGAACAGGTCGCCCCGCACCACCACGAGGTCACCGGCGCCGGGGAACGGCTGCCGCAGCAACTCCCGTCCGTGCCGCTCGCGCAGCCGGGCCCGCAGGGCGCCGAGCAGCTCGGCGACGTCCTGGTCGTCCGGCCGCTCCCGGGCCATCCGTTCCGCGACCGGCAGCGCGAGGTCGTGGCGGCCCAGGTCCATCCGGCTGCGGATCAGCTGGCGGCGGGCGGTCTCGTACAGCGTGGTGAGCCGGCGCACCAGCGGCCGCGCGAAGTCCTCGTCGCCCGCCTCGGCCAGGGGGCGGCCGCGCACCAGGGCCAGCGCCGCGGCCAGCCGGTCGGCGGCCGACGCGGGCGCCGCGAGCAGCGCGGAGTCGACCAGGTCCGTGAACTCCGCGCAGTCCAGTTCGCCGGGCGCGAGCACCAGCCGGTACGCCGTCTCGGGCGCCGGGCCGGCCAGCAGTTGCTCGGTGCGCAGCACCCGGGCGCCGTCACCGCGCTGCGCGGGATCGAGGGCGCGGCGCAGTTCGAGGACGCGCTTTTGCACCTCGTTGCGGTGGCGCTGCGCCGCGTGCGGCTGCTCGCCGTCGAGTGCCCACACGTCCCGGTGCAGCCGGCGCACCGGGACGGGCTCGCCGTCCGCCGCCACCAGCCGGACCAGCAGCCGTGTCGTCAACGGGGTCAACCGGGCGGGTACGCCGTCGATTTCGAGCCTGGCCGGACCCAGGACGCTCACACGGATGCGCGCCATACAAGTGGTCTCCACTCGCTTCACACTCTCCCGACCGGTGGTCGCGGGAGAGGTGTCGGCAGCGTATCAATTGTCCGTTTGGGGGAGTTGTGGTTTCGGTCGGTTCGTGCGGGGCCGGCCCCCGGGACACGTACCGCGGTGACGGGACGTGCCCCGGGGGCCGGTTGCGCCGGTCCCCCGAGCGGCGCCGGATCCGCCGGACGACTGCGCCGGCGGTGGCAGGAGGCCTACGGCCGGCGGCGGTAGGCGGACAGGTGGCGGAAGGGGTAGGTCTGGCGCCAGTCGGAGCCGGTGTCGTTGACCGTGCAGCCCGCCAGTTTCAGCCGCTCCACGACCTTGCCGAGCGCCGTCTCGGAGCCGTCGAAGCGGACCACGTTGCGGCCCGCGATGTCGGCGATCGGCCGCACCGCGCCGACCTCGACGATCAGCGTGCGCTCCGGGTAGGCCATCAGCACCATGCCCAGCTCGATCAGGACGTTCGGGCGCGGCTGGCACACCGGCCGGGTCTCGTGGTCCGGTTCGTCGTGGCCGCGCAGGTCCGGGTGGAGGGTGACGATGTCGTCCGGGGTGAGCAGGACCAGCGCCGCCTGGGCCTGGGCGGGGGCTCCCGCGACCACGTCGCCGAGGAAGGGGGAGGCCTGGCCGGTCGCCCGGACCAGGTCCTCCCACTCCTTGGGCCGCAGGTCGAGGCGGCGCAGCAGCTCGTACATCTCGCGCCGCACCTGGTCGTCCCGGCCGTGCACGACGAAGACGCTGCGGGCCCGCTCGGCGTCCCGGGGCACCGCGGCGGCCGGGCGCCGCCATCCGTCGGCGTACGGCTGTGCGGGCGGGGTGGACGGCGCGGGCGGCGCGGCGTGGACGGGGGAGTTGTCGCCGAAGGTCTGGGTGGTGTCGGTGTTGCCGGTGCTCTGGTTGCCCCCGAAGTTGTTGGTGCTGCCCTGGCCGAAGCTGTTGCCGTGGAACTGCTGGCCGCTCATGCCTGCCGTGCCTCCCTGGTGACGCCGGAGTTGTTGCCGAAGGTCTGGGTGGTGTTGGTGTTGCCGACGCTCTGGTTGCCGCCGAAGTTGTTGGTGCTGTTGGCGCCGAAGTTCTGCTGGAGGATGTTGGTCTGGTTCGCCTCGTGCTCCCGGGTGTCGACGTCGTGGTCGCGCAGGAAGTCGCCGACGATCTGCAGCAGATGGCGCTCGATGATCTGGATGTACTTGATCGCGTCCGACTCCTGGAAGAAGTGGTGGAAGGAGTGGTCGGGCGCCAGCTCGCGGACGCTGGTGAGGGCGCCGCAGTCCACCGCGGTCAGGGCGTAGCGGCCGAGCCGGAACTCGCTGGTGTCGGCGGGCTGGCCCACCAGCTTGCGGACGGTGTCGGTGGAGTGGCGGCTGGGCAGCCGTTCGCGCAGCGGGTTGGCGATCAGCCGCAGCAGCTCGCCGGGCGCGCTGCGGGTCACGTCCCAGGCGATGCGGCACATGAGCTTGCCGTCGATCGCGGCCGGCAGCCGGTCGGCGAGGTGGAAGCTCTCCGGCAGGGGACCGAGTACGTAGGTGTAGAACTCGGTGTGCAGCGTGCTGCCCTTGATGTCGAAGCCGATGAACACCGAGGTGACCAGCTCCTGTTGCCAGGCTCCGATGCGCACGCACAGGTACTCGCGGCGGGCGTCGTAGTCCTCCCGCCAGTGTGCGGCGGTGTGGTCGGGGTGGCCGGGGTCGGGCGTGTCCAGGAGCACGGCGACGGGGTCGCTGCCCTCGGCGGTCCGCACCGCCTTGGTGAACCGGCGCCGGTCGACGGAGAGCAGCTCGACGCGGTCGCTCGGCGCGGGCTTGTCGCGCAGTTCCGCGAGCAGCTCCTCGCAGACCCGGGTGGTGATGTCCTCGACCGTGAAGGGGATGATCGGCTTGCGTTCCGTCCTTCCGGCTTCGCCCGTGCCGCCCGTGCCGTCCGCGCCGTCCGCCGGTCCGTGCTGGGCGGGGAGGTGTCCGTTGAGCAGGTTCTGGCCCAGCGCGCCGGCCCGGGACTTCGGAACGCCGAGCAGCAGTTCCGCGTTGGCCCACCGTTTGACCGAGCCCCCGGCGCCGACGAAGGGCTTGTAGCCGCCGTAGTACACGGTGTCCGAGGCCTGCTCCCGGTTGATCTTGCCGACGAGTTCCGGGGTGAGGCGCGAGGTGATCGGGTGGGAGCCGTCGAACCCGGCGCGGTCGTCCGCCGGGGGCGCGAGGTGCTCGGCGAGGGTCTGCAGGATGGCGAGCCTGCGCAGGAACATCGTGGCCCAGGCCAGCCAGAACGCGAACAGGGCGGCCGTCCAGCCGTCCAGTACGTCCGCGGCGATGAGCAGCGCGATGACGACCGCGCCCGCGCCGAGGGCGATCAGCTGGTTGCGGCGCAGGTTGTGGGCGGCCAGGGCGTGCGCCAGGACGGGCGCGGCGTCGTAGCCGTAGGAGGGGGCCACGACCCGGTAGCGGTGGGTCAGCAGCTCCCGGATGACGGCCTTGCGGTAGACGGGGTCGAGGTAGGTGCCCGCGCACAGCAGGCGCGTGGCGTTGCTCGTGGCGTCCGGGGGCGGCGGGGCGGCGTGGGTGGTCATGGCTGCTCAGTTCCCTTCCCGCATGTCGGCCGAGGTGATGACGCCGCCGCTGACGGTGTAGGTGCCCTCGTACGTCGTCTGCGTGCCGTCGGTCTCCCGGGCCACGACCGTGACCGAGACGTCGTCGCCGGACGTGCCGGTCACGGTGACGTCGTCCCGCAGGGTCGTCTCGAAGCCGGCGACGAAGGAGTCGTAGTCCTGGTCGAGGTTCTTGCCGCCCAGCTCCCACGCGGTCGCGAAGTCGCGGTTGTTGATGGCGTCGAAGTAGGCCGTCACGGTCGCCTCCGGCCCGCTCCCGTCGGAGGTGGTGTCCTCGGTGGCCGTGTCGTCGGTCGTGGTGTCGTCCGTGGGGGTGCCGTCCGTGGTGTCGTCGCCGTATGTGCCGTCGCCGTACGTGTCGTCGTCGGTCGTGCCGTCGCCGTACGTGCCGTCCTCGTACGTGCCGTTGCCGTACGCGCCGTCGGGGTCGGTGCCGTCGCCCGAGGTGCCGTCGTCGGTCGTGCCGTCGTCGGTCGTGCCGGACCCCCAGCCCGGCAGCGCTCCGCTGCCGTAGAGCCCGTCGGTGGCGGGCGCCCCGTCGTCCGGGCCGGTCGTGGCGAGCACGACGGCCAGCACGACTATGAGGACGAAGGGGACCGCGATCACGGTCAGGGCCTGGTTGCGTACGGGGCCGGGCGTGAGTGCGAGCCCCGGTGCGGGGTAGGAACCCCGGGCGCCGGACGGGACGCGTGTACTGCTCATCTGTCACCTCATTGCCGCCGGTATCCGGCCGGGCGGATACGGCACGCGCCCCGAGTGGGCCGATGTGCCATGTGCATCGACCGATCCGACCAGTGGCGGCGCTTCCGGAACCAGATTTCCGGGGTTCCGATGCGCTTCCGATCGGCTTCCGGTATGGCCGCCCCGCTGATCGCTCCGCCGGTCCTCCCGGGGCGGTTCACCGGCACCCAAGGCCGGGTGAACGCTTCCGGGAACCGGCAATGCGGACAGGTGGCACCGCCACGCATCATGGGGCGCACGGGGAGCACTGCGGAGAGGGGGCCGGACGATGACGAAGACGACGAAGACGAAGACGAAGACGACGAAGACGTCGAAGACGAAGACGTCGAAGACGACGACGCACAGTCCGTTCGTTCGCCCCCTCCACCGGCTCCGCCCCCGTCCTGACGAACCCGGCCGCGCCCTTCGCGCCGCCGGCGCCGCGGCACACGGCCGCCGCGCCGTCTGAAACCCGCCTCCCGCCCCTGCCGGGGCCCCGCAGGGGCGCGGTGTGCCCGAAGACCCGACGCCCGGCCCGCGCCCGTCCGAACGGGCGTCACCACACCCACGGCTGCGGCGGCCGGCCGCACCACGACCGGCCGCCCGTGACAGCCCTCTCCCGCCGTAAGGACGTATGCCATGGAAGTCATCGGTGTCCTCGCCCTCGTCTGCCTGCTCCTCGTCGCCGTCGTGCTGTTCGGCGTCTCTCGGCTCTTCCGCAAGGTGGAGCAGGGCAAGGCGCTGATCGTCTCGAAGATGCGCAAGGTGGACGTGACCTTCACCGGTCAGGTGGTGCTGCCGGTGCTGCACAAGGCCGAGGTGATGGACATCTCGGTGAAGACGATCGAGATCACGCGGGCCGGCAAGGAGGGGCTGATCTGCCGAGACAACATCCGGGCGGACATCCGCATCTCGTTCTTCGTCAAGGTCAACAAGACCGCCGAGGACGTCGTCAAGGTCGCCCAGGCGGTCGGCACGGCCCGCGCCAGCGACCGGGACACGCTCCAGGAGCTGTTCCACGCGAAGTTCTCCGAGGCGCTGAAGACCGTCGGCAAGCAGCTGGACTTCACCGACCTCTACACCAAGCGCGAGGAGCTGCGGTACCGGATCATCGAGGTCATCGGCGTCGACCTCAGCGGATACCACCTCGAGGACGCGGCCATCGACTACCTGGAGCAGACGCCGCTGACCCAGCTGGACCCGGCCAACGTCCTCGATGCCCAGGGCATTCGGAAGATCACCGAGCTGACGGCCGTCGAGCACGTGCGCACCAACGAGGCCCGGCGCACCGAGGAGAAGGAGATCACCCGGCAGAACGTCGACGCGCGCGAGGCCGTACTGGAGCTGGAGCGCCGGCAGGCCGACGCCGAGATCAAGCAGAAGCGCGAGATCGACACCACCCGGGCCCGCGAGGAGGCCGAGACGGCACGGGTGGTGGAGGAGGAGCGGTTGCGCGCGCAGGCGGCCTTCCTGCGCACGGAGGAGCAGCTCGGCGTGCAGCGCGAGAACCAGGCCCGTGAGGTCGCGGTCGCCGCGAAGAACCGCGAGCGGGTCATCGCCGTGGAGAACGAGCGCATCGAGAAGGACCGCATGCTGGAGGCCATCGGCCGGGAGCGGGAGACCGAGCTGACCCGGATCGCCGCCGAGAAGGAGGTCGAGGCGGAGAAGCGGGACATCGCCGAGGTCATCCGCGAGCGCGTCGCCGTGGACCGCACGGTCGCCGAGCAGGAGGAGTCCATCAAGAAGCTGCGCGCCGTGGAGGAGGCGGAGCGAGACCGGCAGACCGTGATCATCGCCGCCGAGGCCCAGGCGCAGGAGCGGCTGGTCAAGGACATCAAGGCCGCCGAGGCCGCGGAGGCCGCGGCCACCCACCGCGCCGCCGAGGAACTCACCATGGCCGAGGCCCGGTTGAAGAGCGCCGACCTGGAGGCGCAGGCCAAGCTGCGGATGGCCGAGGGACTCCAGGCCGAGGCCGCCGCGCAGGGGCTGGCCGCGGTCCAGGTCCGCGACAAGGAGGCCGAGGTCATCGAGAAGGCCGGCCGTGCGGAGGCGGAGGCGACCGGTGCCCGGATGCGCGCCGAGGCCGAGGGCGCGCGGGCCAAGGCCCTGGCCGAGGCGGAGGCCATCGGCGGCAAGCTCAAGGCAGAGGCCGCCGGGCTCACCGAGAAGGCCGCGGCGATGGCCGCCCTGGACGACGCCTCGCGCGGCCACGAGGAGTACCGGCTGCGCCTGCAGGCGGAGAAGGACATCCGGCTGGCCGGGCTCGACGTGCAGCGGCAGGTCGCCGAGGCCCAGGCCACGGTGCTCGCCACCGGTCTGGAGAACGCCGACATCGACATCGTCGGCGGCGACACGGTCTTCTTCGACCGCCTGCTGTCCTCGATCGCGCTCGGCAAGGGCGTCGACGGGTTCGTCAAGCACTCCGAGACGGCACAGGCCCTCGCGGGGCCCTGGCTGGACGGCTCGTCGAGCTTCACCGACGACCTGACCCGCGTGCTGGGCTCCTTCTCCACGGCCGACGCGCAGAACCTGACGGTCTCCGCGCTGCTGATGAAGCTGATGAAGTCGGGCGGCACGGACGCCGGGCAGGTCCAGCGCCTCCTGGACCGCGCGGGCGAACTGGGCCTCGCCGACACCCCGCTCACCGCGCCGAACGGCACGGCCAGGGTCTGACCGGCCACCACAGACCGGGTGCCGGGACCGCCGTACGGGGGTCGGCGGCTTCGGCACCCCCCGCCTCCTGGAAGGGACCAACCGCTCATGGCCACCGCTGCGGAGACGGCTACGACGTCCGCCACGGTCACATCCGCCACGGTCGCGTACGACACCGCCGACGCCGGCGCGTACGAGGTGCTGCGCGACCGTCTCGCCGCGCAGAGCGCCGACCTCGCCCGCCGCGCCGGACTCCTCAACACCCGCCGGGTGGCGGAGTTCGGCTCGGCCCGGCTGGAACTGGCCTCCACCGAGCGGCTGCGCACCGAGCACCCGGGGGTGCCCCGCGACCTCGCCGCCGTCAGCGACGCCCTGCTCCTCGGTTCCACCGGCCGCCCGGGCCACCACACCCGGACGGCGGCCGTGGCGGACGTCTTCACGCTGTACGACCGCGACCTGAACCCGCTGCCCGAGTCGGCGGTGCCGGGCCTGCTCGACGACCCGGCCTTCGCACGGGAGTTCGCCGACCTGCACCGCTACTACCGGCAGGCCCGGCTGCTGCGGCTGCGCCCCGTCAGCGGCAGGCTGCTGGCCGTCTTCCGCACCGGCGAGAAGGCCGACGACATCCGCGTCCTGCGCTGGGAACTCACCGAGGACGGGCGGGCGGCCTTCCTCGACGCGCGGGGCGAACGCGACGACGTGTTCCCCCCGTCCCACGACTTCGAGTGGACCGCCGCGAGTCGCGAGGACCACGTCCTGGGCCGCCACCCGCACGTGTCGGTGCGCGGCGAGTTCCATGTCAGCGCGGTCGGCGGCGCCCTCACCGTCAAGCTGGAGGACGACACCGAGACCGCCGGGGGCGTCTACTCCGAGCCCGTCGACGAACCCCTCCAGTCCCTGGCCGACGCCGACATCGCGCACGCCCGGGTCGGCGCCCTGATCCTGCTGCGCGTACGGCCCTACAAGGAGGACACCGACCGGTACCTGGTCTTCAACACCCTCACCAAGTCGGTGGTCCGCCTGGACGGCATCGGCCTGGCCTGCCGCCGCCTGCCCGACGACCAGGGCATCGTCTTCCCCGGCGGCTACTGCCTGGCCACCGGCGTTCACAAGTCGTACGAACTCGACGCGGCCGGGCTTGAGTTCGAGCGGGAGATGCGCTCGCCGAACGGCGAGGACGTGCTGTACGCATTCCACGCGCGCGGCGAGAGCCGGGGCCTGCTGCTGTCGTACAACACCATCCGCAAGGAGGTCGCGAACCCGCTGCCCTGCCGGGGCTGGGCCCTGGCGGAGGACGGCACCTTCACCGTGCTGCGCGCGGACGGCGACGAACCCGCCCAGGTGCACCCCGTGCAGCTGTGGCACTCGCCGTACGTCTCCGACACGCACGCCGCCGCCGCGCCCACCGGGAGCGGACCCCTGGCCCGCGTGGGCAACGCCGACCTGGTGCGCGGCATCTCCGCCTGTCTGTCCGTCGCCGGGGCCGTCGGCGAGGGCATCACCACCGCCGAGGGCTACCGGGCGCTAGCCGCCTCCTGCGTGCGCGCGGCCGACGGCCACCACTGGCTGGGCGAGGCGGACCTGGGCGACCTGGCGGGCGCGCTGGCCGCGGTCCGGGAGACCGCCGAGCAGGTGCTGGCCGAGTTCGAGACGGTGCGGGACCTGACCCGGCGGGCGGCCGAGGCCCGCGACGAGGCCGCCGAACGGATCGCGTCGGTGGTCCGGCGGCTGCGCGGCGAGGCGCCCAAGGAGGCCGCCGCCTGGGTACGGGGCCTGACCGAACTGCGGCACGCCCACGGGCACCTGCTGACCGTCAAGGAGATGCGGTACGCCGACGCCCCCGGCATCGACGCCCTCGCCGAGGAGGCCGAGGCGTCCCTCGCGGAGCTGGGCCGGCGGGCCGTGGCCTTCCTCGCCCGCGAGGACGCCTTCGACGCCCAGCGCGCGGACGTCGAGGCGCTCGTCGCCGACGCGGAGGCCATCACCACCGTCGCCGAGGCCGGGCCGGTCGCCGCCCGGCTCGACGAACTCGCCGACGGGCTGCGCACGGTCACCGACGTCGTCGCCGAGCTCGACATGGGCGACGCCACGGTCCGCACCGCCCTGCTGGAACGCGTCGCCGCCGTCCTGGGCGGCGTCAACCGCGCCCGCGCCACCCTCGACGCCCGCCGCCGTACCCTGCTCGACCACGAGGGCCGCGCCGAGTTCACCGCCGAGACGGCCCTGCTCGGGCAGGCGGTCACCGCGGCGCTCGCCGCCGCCGACACCCCCGAGCGCTGCGACGACCAGCTGGCGCGGCTGCTGGCCCGTCTGGAGGACCTGGAGTCCCGCTTCGCGGAGTTCGACGGCTTCCTCGCCGAACTCGCCGGCAAGCGCACCGAGATCTACGACGCGCTCGCCGCCCGCAAGCAGGCCCTCGCCGACACCCGCGCCCGCCGCGCGGAGCAACTCGCGGCCTCCGCCGCCCGGATCATGGAGACGATCACCCGGCGGTGCGCCACGCTCGCCGACGCCGACGCGGTCAGCACGTACTTCGCCTCCGACCCCATGCCGGCCAAGGTCCGCCGCACCGCCGAGGAACTGCGCGCCCTCGGCGACACCGTCCGTGCCGAGGAACTGGACGGGCGCCTCAAGTCGGCCCGCCAGGAGGCCGCCCGCGCCCTGCGCGACCGCACCGACCTGTACGCCGACGACGGCCGCACCCTGCGCCTGGGCGCCCACCGCTTCGCCGTCAACACCCAGCCCCTCGACCTCACCCTCGTCCCCGACGGCGACGGGCTTGCCTTCGCCCTCACCGGCACGGACTACCGCTCACCGGTGACCGACCCGGACTTCGCGGCCACCCGCGCCCACTGGGACCGCACCCTCCCCTCGGAGTCCCCCAGCGTCTACCGCGCCGAACACCTCGCCGCCCGCCTGCTCCGGGAGCACGGCGCGAGCGCCCTCGCCGGCGCCGACGACCTGCCCGCCCTCGTCCGCGAGGCCGCGCAGGAGGCGTACGACGAGGGCTACGAGCGGGGCGTGCACGACCACGACGCGACGGCCGTCCTGACGGCGCTGCTGCCCCTGTACGACAGGGCCGGGACCCTCCGCCACGAACCGGCCGCCCGCGCCGCCGCCCAGCTCTTCTGGGCCCACGGCACCACCCCGCGGGCCCGCGAGACGTGGACCCGGCGCGCCCGCTCCCTGGCCCGCGCCCGCGACACCTTCGGCCTCTCCGCGGCGATCGAGGCCCTGGAGGAGGAACTGGCGGGGGCCGTCGGCGCTTGGCCGGGGCCGGGGCCGGGGCCGGTGGAGACGGTGGACGGCCCCGCGGCCGCCGCGTACCTCTTTCACGAACTGACCACCGACCCCGACGGCTTCGTCCTCGGTGCCGGCACCCGCACGCTCCTGGAGAAGTTCCGCCGCACCGTGGGCACCCCGGCCTACGACGAGGACCTGGCCGCGCTGGACGACCTGGCCGCCCGCGGGCAGCTCGCCGAGGCGTGGATCTCCTCGTACGCCGCCGCCACCGGCACCGGACTCACCCCCGGCGACCTGGCCGAGGCGGTCGCCGCCGAGCTGTGCCCGGACCTGCCCCGCTACGACGGGGACGCCCCGCCGACGGCCACGGCCGAGGGCCTGCTGGGCAGCCACCCGCGCACAACGGGTGGCCGGCTGCCGCTGCGCCTCGACGAGTTCCTCGCCCGCACCGCGCGCTTCGCGGCCGAGGACGTCCCCGCGTTCCGCGCCTACCAGCGGCGCCGTACCGCCCTCGTGGGCGCCGAGCGGGCCCGCCTTCGCCTGGACGACCACCGGCCGCGCGTCATGTCCGCCTTCGTCCGCAACCGCCTCGTGGACGAGGTCTACCTGCCGCTCGTCGGCGACAGCCTGGCCAAACAGCTCGGTGCCACCGGCGACGGCAAGCGCACCGACACGGGCGGCCTCCTGCTGCTGCTCTCCCCGCCCGGGTACGGCAAGACGACCCTGGTCGAGTACGTCGCCGAGCGCCTCGGTCTGATGCTGGTGAAGGCCAGCGGCCCCGCGCTCGGCCACGGCGTCACCTCGCTCGACCCGGCCGACGCCCCGAACGCCACCGCACGCCAGGAGGTCGAGAAGATCAACTTCGCGCTGGCGGCCGGGAACAACACGCTGCTCTACCTGGACGACATCCAGCACACCTCCCCGGAGCTCCTCCAGAAGTTCATCCCGCTGTGCGACGCCACCCGCCGCGTGGACGGCGTGTGGGACGGCGCACCCCGCACCTACGACCTGCGCGGCAAGCGCTTCGCCGTCTGCATGGCCGGCAATCCCTACACGGAGTCCGGTGCCCGTTTCCAGGTCCCCGACATGCTCGCCAACCGGGCCGACGTCTGGAACCTCGGCGACGTCCTCACCGGCAAGGAGGAGGCCTTCGCGCTCAGCTTCCTGGAGAACGCGCTCACCGCCAACCCGGTCCTGGCCCCGCTCGCCGGCCGCGACCGTGCCGACCTGGAGCTGCTCGTCCGCCTCGCCACCGGCGACCCCACGGCACGAGCCGACCGCCTCGACCACGCCTACCCGCCGGCCGAACTGGAGCGGATCCTGTCCGTCCTGCGCCACCTGGTGGCCGTCCGCGAGACGGTGCTGGCCGTCAACGCCGCCTACATCGCCTCCGCGGCCCGGTCGGACGAGACCCGTACCGAACCCGCCTTCCGGCTCCAGGGCTCCTACCGCAACATGAACAAGATCGCCCAGCGCATTCGCCCCGTCATGAACGACGCCGAACGCGCCGCCGTCCTCGACGACCACTACACCGCCGAGGCGCAGACCCTGACCCACGGGGCCGAGGCCAACCTCCTCAAGCTCGCCGAGCTGCGCGGCACGCTCACCCCCGAGCAGGCCGACCGCTGGGCCGAGGTGCGCACCGCCCACGTCCGCGCCCGCACCCTGGGCGGCGGCCCCGGCGACGACCCGCTCACCCAGGCCGTCGCCGCCCTGGGCCTGCTCGCGGACCGGGTCGCCGCCGTCGAGTCCGCCATCACCCGCGCCGCCGACCCCCGCCCCCTCCCGGCCGGCCCGCACGCGCGGCACGCCGCCGGCGGACCGGAACGGTGACCGCGGGGCCGCTCACGGTTCCGCCGCCTCCGTCACGTCGAAGGCGTCCAGCAGGCCGGACGTGTCCGGCGGCCCCGCGTCGAGCCGCTGCTCGGACCAGATGGTCTTGTCGTGCCGGCTGTGCCGGACGCCCCAGTGGGTGCTGAGCCGCATCACGATGAACAGGCCGCGGCCGCCCTCGTCGTTCTCCCGGGCCCGGCGCAGATGGGGGCTGGCGCTGTTGGCGTCCGTGACCTCGGTCAGCAGCCGGCCCCGGTCGCGGATGAGCCGCAGCCGTACCGGGCCCTTGCCGTAGCGGATGGCGTTGGTGACGAGTTCGCTGACGACGAGTTCGGTGGTGTAGGCCGCCTCGTCGAGGCCCCAGGAGGCGAGCTGCCGGTCGACGAGCCGCCGGGCGGTGCCCACCACGGAGGCGTCGGCGGGCAGCGTCCAGTCCGCGACGTGCTCCGGCGACAGGGCGCGGGTGCGCGCGATCAGGAGCACGGCGTCGTCGTGGCGGGAGGGCGCCATGTGGTAGACGGCGGTGTCGCACAGCTCCTGAAGCGGCCGGGTCGTGGAGGCGAGGATGTGTTCGAGGCGGCGCCGGGCGGCGTCCCCCTGGTCGCCGTCGCCCCCGGTGAGGCCGTTGGTGTGCAGGGCCAGCAGGGTTCCGGGCGCCAGTTCGAGCACGGCCGGGGTGAAGACGTGTCCGCCGCCGGTCCCGAGCGGCGGCCCCTGGGGGACGTCCACGGTGCGGGGGACTCCGTCCGGGTCGATGACGACGGGTGCGGGATGCCCCGCGCGGACCATGGTGCAGTGCTGGGAGACGGGGTTGTAGACGGTGACCGCGCAGGTCGCCACCGGGGCGCCCGGACCCGGCCCGGAGGCGTCCGCCAGCTGGGAGGCGACCTCGTCCAGGTGGGTCAGCAGCTCGTCCGTCTCCAGGTCCCGAAGCGCGAGGGTGCGCACGGCGAGGCGGAGCTGCCCCATCGTGGCCGCCGCCTCGATGCCGTGGCCGGAGACGTCACCGACGACGAGGGCGACGCGCGTGCCGGACAGGGGGACGACGTCGAACCAGTCGCCGCCGGCGCTCTCGGGAAGGTACACGTGGGCGGTCTCCACCGCCGAGAGCAGCGGGATCGCGCCGGGCTGCAACCGCCGCTGGAGCGCGGCCGCCACGGTGTGCTCGCGCCGGTAGCTGTGTGCGTTGTCCAGGTGCACGGAGGCGGTGAACGCCGCCTGCCGGGCCACGTCCAGATCGGCCTCCTCGAAGGGGTCTGTCCGGTGCCGGTACAGGGTCAGCAGCCCGAGCACGGTGTCCCGGGCCAGCAGCGGGGCGACGATCATGGAGTGCACGCCGGTCCGGACCAGCGGCTCGAAGCCCTCCGGGTCGGTGGACAGCCAGGGGTCGTCGGACGAGATCCGGACCAGCCGGGCCCGCATGTCGTTGAGGACCTGGGTGTACGGGGTGGGGAAGGGCAGCGGGCGGCTGTCGCCCTCCTTGCGGCTCACCTCGGCGGTCGGCGGGGCGAAGGCCACCCGGCGCAGCGGAACCTCCGTCGGCGGGGGACCGGCCGCCCGCTCGGCCGCGACGACACCGTCGTCCAGCAGGTCGACGGTGGCCGCGTCGGCGAAGGCGGGCACCAGGGCCGCCACCAGCTCGTCGCCGGTGGTCCGTACGTCCAGCGTGGAGCCGACTCTCGCGTGCACCTCGCTGAGCACGGCGAGCCGGTCCGCCGCGGCCTGCCGCTCGGTCACGTCCTCGACCACGCCCACCAGACCGGGCTTGCCGTCGCCGAGGTCGTGCAGCGGGAAGAGGGACACCTCGACGGCGAGGGTGCGGTGCGGGCCGGACGGCGCCCTGCCGCGGACCAGCCGGCCGCGCAACGCCTCGCCGGTCGCCTGGACCTCGTCGATCAGACCCTGGAGTTCGCCCGCTTCGAACCCGGGGGCGAAGTCGGCGATGCCCTGTCCTACGACGTCCTCCTCGGACAGCCCCCGCACCCCCCGGCCGGCGGGGTTGTAGCGGGTGACCTTCTGCTCGGAGTCGAAGACGAACAGGCCCTGGGGCGAGTTGGCGAACAGCGCGTTGAGTACCGCGGCGTCGCCGATGGGATCGCCAGTCACCGCATGCTCTCCCTTCGCGGCCTTCCCCCCTCACCTTCCTCACCTTCTCGCATCGGCCCCGTCCGGCAACTCGGCCGGCGGATGTGCTTGGCTCGACGCGACCGACAGCGCGAACCGGGGAGCGCGAACCGGGGAGCGCGAACCGGGGAGCGGGAACCGGGGGAAGCGGGAACCGGGGGAAGGGAGACGGACTGCCGTGCACGTGCTCATCCTCGGCGGCACCACGGAGGCCCGCCGCCTCGCCGAACTGCTGGCGGCCGGACAGCCGGCAGGGCTCCGTGTGACGACCTCCCTGGCAGGACGGGTCTCCGCGCCCAGGACGCCACCGGGCGAGGTACGCATCGGCGGCTTCGGCGGCGCCGAAGGACTCGCCGCCTGGCTTCGCGGGCACGCCGTCGACCTGCTCGTCGACGCCACGCACCCCTTCGCCGACACCATCACCCGCAACGCGGCACACGCCGCCGCCACCACCCGGGTCCCACTACTCGCGCTGCGCCGCCCCGGCTGGCGGCCGGTCGAGGGCGACGTCTGGCACGAGGCGGGCTCCCTGGCGGAGGCCGCCGAGCTGCTGCCCGCGCTCGGCCGGCGGGTCTTCCTGACCATCGGCCGCATGGGCCTGGCCGCCTTCGCCGCCCTGGCCGACCCGTGGTTCCTCGTACGGTCCGTCGACGCGCCCGAGGCGCCCTGCCCGCCCCGCATGGAGGTCCTGCTGGACCGCGGCCCCTTCACCCTCGACGGGGAGCGCGAGCTGCTGCGCCGGCACCGGATCGACGTCCTGGTCACCAAGGACAGCGGGGGAGCGGCCACCGCCCCGAAGCTGACGGCGGCCCGTGAGGCGGGGCTGCCGGTGCTCGTGGTGCGCAGGCCCCCGGTGCCCGAGGGGGTACCGGTCGTGGCCGAACCCGCACAGGCGGCCCAGTGGGTCAGAGAGGCACAGGCGGGCCACCGGCCCTAGTCCCCGTACCGAGACCCGTACCAAGAGCCGTACCGAGTCCCGTACCGGCCGCTGTCCGTGTCCGTCCGCCCTCCTCCCTCCGCCTTCCTCCTCGCGTCACTCCTCCTCGCGGGCGATCGCGTTGATCGCGGCGGCGGCCAGCGCGCTGCCCCCGCGGCGCCCCCGTACGACGAGGTGCTCCGTCCCGGACGGGTGGGCGGCCAGCGCGTCCTTGGACTCGGCGGCACCGACGAAGCCGACGGGTACGCCGATGACCGCGGCCGGGCGCGGAGCCCCCTCGTCGATCATCTCCAGGAGCCGGAAGAGCGCGGTGGGCGCGTTGCCGACGGCGACCACGGCGCCGTCCAGCCGGTCGCGCCACAGCTCCAGCGCGGCGGCGCTGCGCGTGGTGCCGAGCCGGGCCGCCAGCTCGGGGACGGCGGGGTCGGACAGGGTGCACACGACGTCGTTGTCCGCGGGCAGCCGGGCGCGCGTCACACCGCTCGCCACCATCCGCACGTCGCACAGCACGGGCGCACCGGCCAGCAGGGCCTCGCGGGCACGGGAGACGACGCCGGGGGACCAGGACAGGTCGCGGACCAGGTCGACCATGCCGCAGGCGTGGATCATCCGGACCGCGACCCGGCCGACGTCGGCGGGCAGCCCGGACAGGTCGGCCTCCGCGCGGATGGTGGCGAAGGACTGGCGGTAGATGGCCGCGCCGTCCTTCTCGTACTCGTACTCGTTCTCGTTCCTGGAGTCGTACGGGGTCACGGCGCTCTTCTCGCTGTTCTCGGTCGGCGGACGGCCACGGCGGGGAGCATACCGACAGGTGTGCGGCGGCGGTTTGCGGTGCGCCGCACGGTGAAACCCGGCCGGAACCCAGTCGTACGCGTGAACGGAAGGGAAGCGGCCACCATGCCCACCACCGTCAACGACCTGCTCCGTACCTACCCGGCCGACCTGGGCGGCGTGGACCGGGAGGCCATGGCCAGGTGCATCGAGGAGTGCCTCGGGTGCGCCCAGGCGTGCACCGCGTGCGCCGACGCCTGTCTGTCGGAGCCCACCGTCGCCGATCTGGCCAAGTGCATCCGCACCGACATGGACTGCGCCGACGTCTGCACCGCCACGGCCGCGGTCCTGTCCCGGCACACGGGCTACGACGCCAACGTGACCCGGGCCGTGCTCCAGGCCTGCGCGACCGTCTGCGCGGCGTGCGGCGACGAGTGCGCCCGGCACGCCGACATGCACGAGCACTGCCGGGTCTGCGCCGAGGCGTGCCGGAGCTGTGAGCAGGCGTGCGAGGAACTGCTCGCCGGCCTGGGCTGACCCGGGCCGAGACCCGCGCGGTCAGTGGTACGCGCGGTCAGTGGTAGGCGTGGACGACGGCGTGGCCCTTGCCGCGGCCGATCATCCACTTGTTGACCGGCGTGGTGATCACGAACGCCACGGCGAAGCCGCCGAGCAGGGCGTACCAGAACAGCCCGTCCGACAGGTGCGCGTCCATCGCGCCCGGTACGAGGGCGATGATCCCGTTGTCGACCAGTTCCATCACGGCGATGGAGACGGTGTCGGCGGCCAGCGCCACCTTGACCGCGGCCTTCATGGACACCCCGGCGCGCACCACCGCGAAGAGGGTGAGGGAGTAGCCGAAGACGAAGGCCAGGGCGATGGCCAGCACCATGGTCGGCACGTTGCCCCACATCAGCGCGGTGCCGACGACCATGCCGAGGATCTCGCCGATGGCGCACCCGGTGAGGCAGTGCAGCGTGGCCTGCATGGCGGTCGCCCACGTGGTGCCGTGCCCGTGTCCCTGTCCGTGCCCGTGCCCGTGCCCGTGGGTCCGACCGTTCCCGGCGCCTGCGGGGGCGGTGTGGTGCGTGCTGTGGTCCATGTGGCGGTCCATGGCAGAGAGGATATACCCCCCGGGGGTACCTGGTCCAGGGTGGGGTGTCACCAGGCCTCCGAGTCGGATTCCTTGGCCCCGCCCGTCGCGGGTGCCGTCCGGCCCGTCCCCCGTACCCGCGCCGCCACCAGCGGGAACACGAGCACGGAGACCATCGCGGCACCGACCAGCGAAGCCGCCCGGTCCGTGGCGATCAGCTCCTGGTCGACGCCGATCGTCGTGATGGCGACGACCAGCGGCAGGCACGTCGAGCTGAACAGCGCCAGCGCCGCCCGGTCCCCGCGGCCGAGGTCCCTGGGCGCGAGGAGGTGGACCGGGCCACCGTGCACCAGCAGGAAGAGCAGCAGGAACCCCGGCACCAGCAGCAGCGCCCCCGGGTCGTGCAGCAGCGCGTCCAGGTCGAACTCGATGCCGGTGACCACGTAGAAGAGGGGCACGAGGAAGCCGAAGCCCATGGCCTCCACCTTGCCGAGGACCTCCCCGCTGCTCGCGGGCGCGGCCCGGTGCAGTACGAGCCGGGTCAGGACGCCGGCCGCGAACGCGCCCAGCAGGACGTCGAGTCCGAAGACCTCGGCGAGGCCCAGCATGCAGGCGAGCAGCAGCATCACGAACCGGACCGCGAACTGGCCGCTGCTGTGCAGGGTCAGCTCGGTCAGCCGGGCGAACCAGGGCGGTCTCGGGCGCAGTGCCCAGAACACGGCGAGGGCCGTGATCGCCCCGAACGCGGCCAGCAGCGCCGCCGACTCGGCCGGCCGCCGCCCGCTGAGCAGCAGCGCCACGGCGATCACGGGCCCGAACTCGCCGACCGCGCCGAACGCCGAGATCACCGTCCCGAACCGGCCGCGCAGCTCGCCGCTGTCCCGCAGCATCGGCAGTACGGTGCCGAGCGTGGTGCTGGTGAGCGCGGTGCCGACGACGAACGCCTCGAAGACGTCACCGCCGCTGACGAGCAGCGCCAACGCGATCCCGGCGACGAGGGCGATCGGCCAGGACCACAGGGAGCGGCGCAGGGTGTCGCCCCGGACGGCGGCGAAGTCGATCTCGTAGCCGGCCAGGAAGATGAGCATGGACAGGCCGAGGTCGGCCAGCGTGTCGACGACGTCGTCGGGGCGGGCCCAGCCGAGCACGTCCGGACCCATCAGGATGCCGAGCGCGATCTCGAAGATGACCAGGGGGACGCGGACCCGCCGCCCCGTCGCGTGGACGAGGACCGGCGCCAGGACCGCGGCGGCCAGGATCAGGACGAGGGTGCCCGGGTGGCTCACGGGACACCGCCGGGCCGCCCGGCCACGGACTGACGCGCACGTCGCCGCCCCGCGTTCCGTGCCATCGACGCTCCCTCGCGTACGGCGTGCCGGGACGGGACGCCGACGGCGCCCGCCCCCTGCCACTGTCGCCCGCAGGGCAGACCGGGGCTACCGGGCGTACGCCGGAAGGAGGAGCGGCGAATCTCCGTTGCTCCCCGGCATGCGGTGGCCTAGCGTCCCGGTCATGCTGCCCCCGGTGGAATCGGACGAAGAGTGGGACGCGGTCGTCCCCGACGAGACGGTGATGCGCCGCGGTGCGGCCGACCTGTGCGCACGCCTGGGCCTCGCCGGCCAACCGCTGACCCGCTTCCCGGACGGCTCCCAGCCGGTCTACGCGGTGGGCGACGAGCACGTGCTCAAGCTGTTCCCGGGGGCCGCCGCGCAGCACGGCATCGCGGAGGGCCGCGTCCTCACCCACCTCCAGGGACGGCTGCCGACACCGACCCCGCGGGTCCGTGACTTCGGCCCCTGCGAGAACGGCTGGCAGTACGTCCTGATGTCCCGCCTCCGCGGCGAGAACCTCGCCCGCGCCTGGGACCGCGTGCCCCGCGACCACCGCGAACGGCTCGTCACCGAGGTCGGGGAAACCCTCGCGGTACTGCACTCCCTCGACCCCGGTCCCCTCGGGGACGTCCTCGGCCCCGGCGACTGGGGCGCCTTCCTGGACCGTCAGCGAGCCGGCGCCGTACGACAGCAGCGCGCCCACGGGCTGCCGGCCGGCTGGCTGGCTGGCTGGAGCAGATCCCCGACTTCCTGGCCTCGGTCCCGCTGCCGCGCGACCCGGACGGCTGCCTGCTGCACACCGAGGTGATGCGGCAGCACCTCCTGGTCGACCCCGACGGGTGGCGGCCGACCGGGCTCTTCGACTTCGAACCCGCCATGATCGGTGACCGCGCCTACGACTTCGTGGGCGTCGGCCTGTTCGTCACCGGCGGCGACCCGGACCTGCTGGCCCGCCTGGCCAAGGCGTACGGCCACACCTTCGACCCGTCGGTACTGCTCGCGTACACGCTCCTGCACGTGTACAGCAACCTCCCCTGGTACCTGCGCGAACTGCCCGTACCCGGCGCGGAAACACTCCCGGTGCTCGCGGAGGCGTGGTTCGGCACGACGGGGTGACGCGCGCCAGGCGCTCCCTGCCCCCTGCCTCCTGCTCCCCGATTCCTGGCTCAGCCCGGTCCGGCCCGGCCGTCAGGCCGACTTCAGGGCTGCGGCGCCTGCCGCCACGTAGAACACGATGAACAGGGCCGGGATCCACAGCTCCACCAGCGTGAGCGGGACGTACTGCCTGAGCGTCTTCCCGTCGCCCAGTTCCGCCCACTCGGCGTCGTACGAGCGCGCGGGCAGCCGCTGCTCGAGCGCGCCGATGACCTTGTACTTCGCCCGGTTGAGCTGCCGGTAGGAGGTGATGAGCAGGAACCAGGCTCCGCATTGGCCCACGGCGACGAGCCCGGCCACCACCAGCCCCCAGGCCGGCGTGCCCCGCAGGACGGTGCCGCCGACCGCGCCGACGGCGGCCAGCAGAGCCGCGTTGACCGTCAGGAAGAAGGTGTTGGTCAGGCTCCTGCGGGCGCTGATCCGGTCGGCCATCTCCACGCAGAGCCTGTACTGCTCCATGATCGCCGCCTGGTACTTCTCCCTGTCCGCGGTGTAATGCCTGGCGTCCAGGCCGCCGTTCCACAGTCGGTCGTCCAACTCGGTGAGGGCGTGGGCGTCCGTCGCGTCAGCACTCACGCGGGCACTTCCTCGGCGTCCCCGGCCTCCGGCGGCGGCAGTTCCCCCTCGACCTCGCGCACCTTGATGTCGATCCTTCCCGGCTTGTTGCGGGACGGGGCGACCTCCTCGACGGCGACCCACACCCGCCTGCCCTCTTCGACCCGGCTGGCCTCCAGTTCCTCGCGCAGCGACTGCGACATCCTGCGCGCGTGCAACAGGGCGAGCGTGGGCAGGTCCGGGTATCCGTCCAGCTTCACCAGCACGAATCCCGCGTTCGGGACGCTTACGGTCGCACCTTGTCGCTCCCCGACCCGGGGGTACGCGTCCAGCGACGGGGCCGGAGGCGGAATGGTGGCAGCCGGCACACCGGTCGGCTGGTTGGCGAGCGCGATGTCGATGCGCTGGCGCGCCCGGTCGATCCACCTGATGACGACGGGGACCTCGTCCTGCTCCTTCAGCCCCGTCGCCTCATGGTCCCGCACCCGGGAGCGGCCGCCGCCGGGCAACTCGACCCAGACACCCGCCTTGTTCACCTCGTACACGCGTGCGGTGAATGCCGAGCCACGCCGATAGGTCTGTTCCCACTCCTCCCACGGATCTTCGCCTTCCTGCTGCGTGAAGATGAGGGTGTTCTCCCGATTCACGAAAAATCCGGAGACTTCCTTGCCGACGAAAAACCTCTGCGACATGTGGTCCGGGACGACGTCCCGGTAGCTCACGTCTTGTTTGTGCATCTCGGCGATGCGACGCGGATTGCGGATGTCGCGCACTCGGATATGGTCCTCGCTGATCTCCTCGACCCTGGCTTTGGCGCGGAACTGGTCGGGGATATAGGGGCGCAGATCCATCTCGGGCTCACGCCGTTGCTGACGCATCGCTTCGATCTCCGCGTGCAGACTGCTGCGCAGCTTGGCCAGGCCCCTGAAGCTCCACTCGTACGACACCACGCGGAACTGCCCCTGGGTGTTGCTGGGCACCACGGCGCCCTCGTGCGCGATCACCACGAGCCGTTTCCTCAGGCACAGCGCCCAGGCCAGCTCCATGGCGACGGACGTCGAGGGAACGGAGAGATCGGCGACCACGAAGCCGGCCCGGTCGATCCCGGACCAGGCGACGTCCATCGCGCTCTCGGTGGTACCCGGAGCCTTGTCGGCGCGCTCGGCGCGCAGTTCCCAGTTCCTGATCCAGTCCTCGAAGTGACCTTCGTACAGATCGTCGAAGTTCTCCACGCGGCCGTTCGGCAGTTCCTTCTCGTCGTAGGGCATCGCGAAAAAGACCATGTCCTCTTCGGCCGACCCTCGACGTCGCAGATCCAGTGTCATTCTTCCTCCGCTGATGGCGCTCCAGTTCGATCAGAGCGCCGCGCCGTCCCCGGCGTCCGCTGCCGACGGGTGATTGATCTTGAGCATCGGGGACGGCGGGATTTGTTCGCCACCTGGCGGGAGGAGCCATAATCAATGAATCAATCCGAATGTCCGGGAGGTGGTCCGAGTTGGCGGGCAGGCCGGGGCGTCGGGAACAGCCGCTCGACCCACGAGAGGGTCCGCTCGAACGCTTCGCGCTGGGGCTGCGGGCTCTGCGCCACCGGGCCGGGCTCACCTACACGGAGATGGCTGAGGCGGCCCGGTACTCCGCCAGCACCCTGTCCCAGGCCGCCGCCGGGCAGCGGCTCCCCACCCGAGAGGTACTCCGCGCCTACGTCCGCGCCTGCGGAGGGGACCCGCACGGATGGGAAGAGCGCTGGGAGTCCGTACGACGTGAGGTCCACGGGGCCGAGAAGCGGGAGAAGGCCTCCCGCGCCACCCGGCGTCGTCCCGACCAGGCGGAGGCCACGAGCTTTGTGGGCCGCGAGCCCGAACTGGCCGCCGGCAGCGGGCTTCTGGAGCGGTGCCGGCTGGTCACGCTGGTCGGGACGGGCGGGGTCGGCAAGACCCGGCTGGCCAGGCGCATCGTCCGTGAGGTGGCCGAGCGGTTCGAGGACGGTACGTACTGTGCCGAGCTGGCCGACCTGGGCAGCGGCGACGCGATCGTCGAGGCGGTCACCTCGGCCGTCGGCGTGGAGGTCGCGTCGGGGCAGGACCCCTTGCACACGCTGGCCGGGGCACTGCGCGGACGGAAGGTCCTCCTCCTGCTCGACAACTGCGAGCACGTGCTGGACGGTTGCGCCCACGCCGTCCGCGACCTGCTCGCGCTCCTGCCGGACCTCCGCGTGCTCGCCACCAGCCGGCAACCACTCGACGTCGGCGCCGAGCACGTGCTGCGGGTGAGGCCACTGGACCTGCCGGCCGTGGGGCGTGGTCATCCGCTCCACGGCCCCGCCGGGGACGAGGACCCCATGGCCTCACCGGCCGTGACTCTCTTCGCCGACCGGGCCGAGGCGGCCTCGCCCGGCTTCCGGGTCACCGAGGCGAACCGGCACACCGTCGCCCGCGTGTGCCGGCGGCTGGACGGCCTTCCCCTCGCCCTGGAGATCGCCGCACGCCGGCTGCGCACAGTGACCATCGAGGAACTTCTGGAACGACTCGACCACCGGTTCCGCCTGCTCGGTCCCGGCGGCCGTGACCGCACGGTTCACCCCCGCCACCAGGCACTGCGCGCGCTCTTCGACTGGAGCTACGAGTTGTGCACCGAGGCAGAGCGAAGGGCCTGGCAGCAGCTGTCGCTGTGTTCCGGCGGGGCGCTGCTGGCCGATGCCGAGCAACTCTGCGCAAGCGCCGGCGAACATGACGTGCCCGTTTCCGACGCAGCCGACGACGCCTTCGAAGCCGTGGCCGGGCTCGTGGACAAGTCACTGCTCACCAGCGAGGAGACCGGCGGCCAGACCCGTCTGCACATGCTTGAGACCGTTCGCGCCTACGGGCAGGAACGCCTCGCCGAAAGCGGCCGGGCACAGCACGCCCTACGACGCCATCGCGCCTGGTATCTCGGCCTGGCCGCACGAGCGGGAAACGCCTACGGCTCCCGCGAAGAGGCCGGCTGGCTGCGTCGCCTGCGCGCCGAACACCCCAATCTGCGGCAGATCGTCACCGCACCGCCCCCGGTCGGTGAACCGGCGGAGACCGTACTGCGCGCCTCCCTCGGCTTCTGGCTGCACTGTCTGACGTCGGCCAACGTGGGAGAGGGCGCACGTTGGATGCGCAAGACACTCGAACGGAACCCGCGGCCTCCGTCCCCCGAGGCCGTCGGCATCTGGTGCCAAGCGGTCTGGGTGGCCGGCTTCCTGCTGCTTCTCCACGGGGATCACGGCAGGACCGGGGACATGATCAGCCGGGGCGAACGAGCCCTGGCCGGCATGCCCGCCGCGTCCGGCTCCACGGGCCCCTCCGCGCACCGGGCGAGCAGGGCCGAAATCTTCGCCGCATTCCTCCAGTTACGCGGCTTGGCGGCACTGATCTCCGGCGACACGGAGGCCTCGGCGGCATACGCGCGGTCCTCCCTGGCGATCGGACAGTGGTCCGACTCCCTGTTGACGCACGCACAGTGCATCGCCCAACTCGGCTTCACCGCCGTCATCCAGGGCGACCGTGCACGCTCCACCGCCTTGCTCGAACAGGCCCTCGCGATGTCCGAGGCCCGAGGGGACACATGGCACCGGTGCTACCTGCTGTGGGCCCTCGCCGTGGACCACGGCGAGGCCGAGCGACCGGAGGTCGCCCTGCGACTCCTGCACCGCGCGCTCCAGCACACCGGGGAGATCGACGAACACCTGGGAGAGGCAGTCCTCGGCGAGACCCTGGCCTGGGTGTCCTCCTCCTACGGCGACGTACGCTCGGCGGCAGTCGTACTGGGGGCCGTGGACCGCGTGTGGCACCCGTCCGGCACCCCTCGGCTCTTCGGCTTCGCTCTCCTGACCTCCCACCGCGAACGCTGCATCCGCAACGCCCGTACGTCCCTCGGTGACATCGAGTACGCACGTGCGTACCAGGAGGGCCAGACCCTCGGTCTGCGTCACGCGCTGGAGAGGGCGTTCCGGAACAACGGGCAGGAAGCGGCGACCGGCGCCCGCCCCGGTCCCGCGCCGGGGTAGGGCACCGGTGGAGACCGGAGAACCCCGGCTGCCGGGCCGGGGTGCACTGCTGCGGGCTCCGGCGCGAGG
This sequence comes from Streptomyces sp. NPDC001599, assembly GCF_042893535.1. NCBI lineage: Bacteria > Bacillati > Actinomycetota > Actinomycetes > Kitasatosporales > Streptomycetaceae > Streptomyces > Streptomyces sp. NPDC001599. The sequence goes on along the minus strand of NZ_JBIAVA010000019.1, from coordinate 64,932 downwards.
GTCAGTGGCTGCCGGTGAGTTCGCCGGTGAGCTTGCCGTGGAGGTCGGCGCTCGGGGTGTTCAGGCCGGTGATCTCGACGGTCTTGCCGCGCTGCCCGTACTTCGTCTCGATCGCGTCCAGGGCGGCCACGGAGGAGGCGTCCCAGATGTGGGCCGCGGACAGGTCGATGACGACCCGGTCCGGGTCGCCCGCGTAGTCGAACTGGCCGACGAGGTCGTTGGAGGAGGCGAAGAACAGCTCTCCGGTGACCCGGTAGACGACCGTGCTGCCGTCAGGGTCCGTGACGGCGGTGACCTGGGCGAGGTGGGCGACGCGCCGGGCGAAGATGACCATGGCGGTGACGGTGCCGACGACGACGCCGATGGCGAGGTTGTCGGTGGCGACCACGACGATCACCGTGATGACCATGACGGCGATCTCCCCGGCGGGCATCCGCCTCAGGGTCTTCGGCGCGATGGAGTGCCAGTCGAAGGTGCCGAAGGCGACCATGACCATGACGGCGACCAGAGCGGCCATGGGGATGTCGGAGACGACCGGGCCGAAGACGATGCACAGCACCATCAGGAACGAGCCGGCGAGGAAGGTGGAGACGCGGGTACGAGCGCCGGACACCTTCACGTTGATCATGGTCTGACCGATCATGGCGCAGCCGCCCATGCCGCCGAAGAAGCCGGTGACGATGTTGGCGACGCCCTGGCCGATGGACTCGCGGGTCTTGGAGGAGTGGGTGTCGGTGATGTCGTCGACGAGCCTGGCGGTCATCAGCGACTCCATCAGGCCGACCAGCGCCATGGCGAGCGCGTAGGGCGCGACGGTGGTCAGGGTGTCCAGGGTGAAGGGCACGTCGGGCAGGCCCGGCACCGGCAGCGAGGACGGCAGCTCGCCCTTGTCGCCGACGGTGGGCACCGCGATCCCGGCGGCGACGGTGATCACGGTGAGGATGACGATGGACACCAGCGGGGCCGGGACCACCCTGGTGACCTTCGGGAAGAACACCATCAGCGCCAGGCCGCCGATGATCAGCGGGTAGACCGGCCAGGGCACGTCGTGCATCTCCGGCACCTGCGCCATGAAGATCATGACGGCGAGGGCGTTGACGAAGCCGGTCATCACCGACCGGGGCACGAACCGCATGAGCCTGGCCACCCCCAGCGCGCCCAGGACGATCTGGAAGACGCCGGCCAGGATGACGGTCGCGACCAGGTAGCCCAGACCGTGTTCCCGGTTCACCGGCGCGATGACGAGCGCGACCGCGCCGGTGGCGGCCGAGATCATCGCGCGGCGACCGCCGACGATCGAGATCGTCACGGCCATGGTGAAGGAGGCGAACAGGCCGATCGCCGGGTCGACACCGGCGATGATCGAGAAGGAGATGGCCTCCGGGATCAGGGCCAGGGCGACGACCAGGCCGGCCAGGACCTCGGTGCGCCAGACCTTCGGATCGTTCAGCCAGTCGGGCTTGAGGGCGCGCAGCCGCGCGGCGGGAGTCGAGGGAGTCACAGCAGCGGAAGACAAGGAGATGCGTACCTGTCGTGCTCGGGCACACCCACGGGCAGGCCGGGCGTGCGGCAAGGGCGGGCGACCCGCGCACGGGCCGGAAGTCTCAAGGGCGAGGGAGGCTAGGGAGGCGGGGCGGGGCCGACGCGGTCCCGGCCGGGCGACTCACATCCAGGGGCGAAGGGTCACGGCGGGCACGCGGCGGCGGCGATCGGCGTCAGGGGCTCGCGCACGCTCTCTCCCGCGGGAATCGGATCTTCGCCGGGGGCGTCATCGGCCCCGGAACGGCAGGGTGGGCAGCCGAGGCCGCCCTCACCGTCCCCAACTCTACCCTAACGTTAGAGTAGAGGTCGGCGAGCCGACGGGCCGACGGGAAGAGCCAGGAGAACGGCGTGGACGACGTGGACGACAGGCACATGCAGATCGGTGAGGTCGCCGCGCGGACGGAGCTGTCCCTGCGCACCATCCGGCACTACGAGGAGACCGGCCTGGTCATCCCCTCCGCCCGGTCCCAGGGCGGCTTCCGCCTCTACACCGAGACCGACGTCGCCCGGCTCATGGTCATCCGCCGCATGAAGCCGCTCGGCTTCACCCTCGAGCAGATGCGCGACCTGCTCGACGCCACCGACCGCCTGGACGGCGACGCCGCTCTCGACACGGCCGAGCGCGACGCCCTGCTGCAACGCGTCCGCACGTACCACCAGGCCGCCGCCGAACAGGTGGGCAAACTCCGGACCCAGCTGGCCCGCGCCGAGGACTTCGCCACCACCCTGGCCACCCGCCTGGACCAGACCGCCCCGGCCACCGGCACGCGGCAGGGCGGCGGCATCATGAAGTCGCGATGAACGTCGACCTGCCCTTCTTCCGGTATCACCCGGACCCCGTGGCAAGCGGGTCCATCCACGCGTCCGCCGAGTCGTGCGTCTGCTGCGGCCGCAGCACGGGCTGGATCTACACAGCCACCTTCTACTCGGCGCATGAGGTCGGTGGACGCTTCTGCCCCTGGTGCATCGCAGACGGGAGCGCGGCTGATCGTTTCGCGGGTGAATTCACCGACTCCTACGGTCTCGACGGCGTGAGCGGCGACGTGCTGCACGAGGTCACCCGCCGCACACCCGGGTTCCACGCCTGGCAGGATCCGCACTGGCTCGTCCACTGCTACGACGCCAGTGCCTTCGTGGGTGAAGTCGGGTACAGCGAGTTGGCGGAGCACCCCGAAGCGCTCGAGCAGCTGCGGACCGACCTGCGCATGGATGGCTGCCATGACGAAAGCCGGCTTGAGAGCCTCTTGACCCACCTCGGCGGGGGGATGACCGCCATGCTCTTCCGTTGCACCGTCTGTGGTGACCACCTCGCCTATGCCGACGCGTCCTGAAGGCCGTCTGTCGTGACGAGCCCACATCAAGCGGAAAGGTGTGCTGGTAGCTGTCCGGTCCGGGAACCCGTCCTCGTGTGAGTCGTACCCGTGCCGGCCGGGCCAGTGGCCGCGCGAGTTACAGGCGCGCGGCACCGAGGCCTGCGGCGGCTTGCGTCATGCATTTCGAGGTATATACCGTTGATTGCATGACGGAGCGATGGCAGATCGAGATCGAGCCCGAAGTGCGGGATTGGCTGGAGTTGCTTCCGTTCCGCCTGTACCGGCGGGTCGAGGACAAGACGGACCGGCTGCTGGACGAGCCGACGACCCTTGGAGAGCCGTACTCGCGCCACCTGGGCGGCAAACTACGAGAGCTCCGTTTCGAGTTGGACGGCGAGGCGGTGCGCATCCCCTACTGGCTCGCGCCCGGGCAGCGGATCGTGCTGCTGACGGTCTTCCGCAAGACGAGGATGCGTGAGGCAGCAGAAGTTGAGCGCGCGCACCAAGTCCAGAAGGTCTGCGAGACCGAACACGGCCACGCCCAGCACATCTACGAGCGGCGCAAGGAGAGCTGATGAATCACAGCACATGGAGGACGCGTCGGACTCGGCAGCTCGCGGGTGAGTCGGTGGAGTACGACCAGGAGTACGTCGACGCCCGCCTGGCCGGCGACCTCGGGCAGGCGGTCTACGACCGGCGGATCGAGCTCGGCCTGTCTCAGACGGAACTGGCAGAGCGGGCCGGGATGACCCAGCCCCAGGTCTCCCGGATGGAGGGGGGTGACACCGTGCCGACGCTCCCGCTGCTGCGGCGGTTGGCCAAGGCTTTGGACGGCACGCTGAACCTCACCATTGACGAAGGTGACTCACACGTCACCTTCACCCCGCACGCCGCCTGAACCGGTGAAGGGCACCTACGAGAAAAACGTAGGTGCCCTTTCCTGTGCCCCCGGCAGGATTCGAACCTGCGACACCCGCTTTAGGAGAGCGGTGCTCTATCCCCTGAGCTACGGAGGCGAAGGAGACTGGCGACAGTGTAGCGGGTGAGTCCCGGCGGTCGCTGGGGGCGCCGTATGTGAGGGGTGGGGTGCTCCGGGGGCGGTGGGGGTGTCATGGGTGGGCCATTTCGTAGGGCTGTGGCCAGGTGGGTTTCGCGCCCAGTTCCTGTGCCGCCCGGTGGGGCCAGTACGGGGTGCGGAGCAGTTCTCGGCCCAGCATCACCGCGTCGGCCTGGCCCGTGGCCACGATGTGTTCCGCCTGGTGCGGGTCGGTGATGAGGCCGACGGCGGAGACCGGGGCGCCGGACTTGTGCCGGACCGTTGTGGCGAAGGGGACCTGGTAGCCGGGTGCCACCGGCTTCCTGATCCCGGGGGCCACCCCTCCGGAGGAGATGTCGAGCAGGTCCACGCCGTGGTCCAGGAGCTCGACGGAGAGGCGCACGGTGTCCTCGACCTCCCAGCCGTGTCCCGGGCCCTCGGCGGCAGACCGCTCCAGCCAGTCCGTGGCCGATGCGCGGAAGAAGACCGGGAGGCCGTCGGGCCATACGGAGCGCACCGCGTCGACCACCTCCAGCGCGAATCGGATCCGGTTGGAGAAGGAGCCGCCGTACTGGTCGCCGCGGCGATTGGTGTAGGGGGAAAGGAACTGGTGGATCAGGTAGCCGTGTGCGCCGTGCACCTCGGCCACTTGGAAGCCCGCGTCCAGGGCGCGTCGTGCCGCTCGGGCGAAGTCGTCGACGACCTGGTGGATCTCGGGGACGGTCAGCTCGTGGGGAGCGAGATGGCCGGGGGCGTAGGGCAGTGGGCTTGGGCCGACGGGGTGCCATCCTCCGTACTCCGGGGTCAAGGGGGTGCCGCCGTCCCAGGGGCGGGCGGTCGACGCCTTCCGTCCCGCGTGCGTCAGTTGGATGGCGGGCACCGAGCCGAGGGCGCGGAGGCCTTGCGCGATGCGCTGGAACGCTGCCTGCTGGGTGTCGTTCCACAGGCCGAGGTCCGCCGGGGTGATCCGGCCGGCCGCCGTCACGGCCGTTCCCTCGGTCATGACGAGCCCCGCGCCGCCCACGGCCCGTGTCGCGAGGTGGGTGAAGTGCCAGTCGCCCGGAGCCCCTGTGTGCTCTCCGTCGACGGGGGCGGAGTACTGGCACATCGGCGCCATCCACACGCGATTGCGTATGTCGAGGGAGCGCATGACGAGGGGGGTGAACAGGGCGGCGCTCATGTGGTGCCTTCTCTCACCGGTGGGGGATTTCCGGGTTCTGGAGTGCGTACGAGGGCGTCGAGTTGTGCGCGGTCCACTTTTCCTGACGGGCCGGACGGGAAGGCCGGGAGGACGTGCAGGATTTCCGGCAGCTTCGCGCGCTCCAGGCCGCGGTCGGCGAGGAGGAAACGGTGGAGTGCGGGCAGGGTCGGAGGTCGTGCGCCCGGTGTCGGGACCACGAAGACCGCGAGGCGTTCGCCGAGCAGCGGGTCCGGTACGCCACGGCACACGGCGCCGGCCACGTCGGGGTGGGACGAGACGTGGAGTTCGACCTCCGCCGGGCTGATGTTGAGACCCGCCCTGATCACGATGTCCTTCTTGCGGCCGGTGAGCCGTAGTCTTCCGTCGTGGGTCACCGCCCCCAGGTCCCCTGTGCGCACCCAACCGTCCGGGGTGCGGTAACGGCGGTTGAGGTCCGGGTCGTTGACGTAGCACAGCGGCGTGATGGGGCCGCGTGCCCAGATCTCGCCGGTGTGGCCGGTGGGGACCTCGGCGCCGTGCTCGTCGGCGATCCTGAGCCGCACGATGGAGGGGTCCGGGCGTCCCGCCGTGGTGTCCACGACCTCCGCGGGGTCCCCGGGGCGGGTGTGGGAGTTGACCCCGTCCGCCGACCCGTACACGGTGGTGACTGTGGCGCACAGGCTCCGCCGCAACCGTGCGGCGATCGCCGGCTGGAGTGGCGCACCGCCGCTGACGACGCAGCGCAGGGACGACACGTCCGTGTCCGGCAGCGTCGGGTCGGTGAGGAGTTCCTGGTACATCGTGGGTACGCCGAGAAGGTGGGTCGGGCGTCGTTCGGCGACCATGCGGAGTACCGCCGAGGGGGAGAAGCGGGGAGTGACGAGCACCGTCGCACCCAGCACGCACAGCGCGGCCAGGCCGACCGAGCCGAAGGCCGAGGCCAGCGGGACCATGCACAGCAGGCGCAGCGGTTCCCGGTCGCCGGCGCGCAGGTTCAGCAGCAGGCGTCCGCGGCTGGCGGCGAGCGCGTTGTGGGAGTAGGCCACGAGTTTGGGCGCCGCCTCCGTTCCGGACGACACGATGATGCGCGCGGCCGAGTCGGGGTCCGGTGACGCCCGTGGGAGCCGGTTCCGCGGCGGGACCGGGCTGTGCCACACCGGTTCCAGCGCCCGCATGCCGGGCAGGCGGGGGCCCTCGACGTACACGTGTCGCAGTGCGGGCAGGTCCGCCCGGAGTTCGTCGACCGTCCGCGCGTAGTCCTGGTCCCCGACGGTGCGGGTGATGAGTGCCGCGACGGCGTGGGACTTTCCCAGGATGGCCCTGGTGTCCTGACGTCTGCGGCCGAGGGGGTACGGCAGGCCGACGGCACCGGTCGCCGCGATGGCCAGGTCGGCGGCGAGCGCTCGCCATCCGTTGGCCAGGTTGACCGCGACGACGTCGCCTCCGCGAACGCCTTGTTCGCCCAGTTCGGCGGCGAGAGCCGTGGCGGCGCGCAGGAGTTCGGCGTACGTGGTGGTGCCGTGCGGCTCCACCACCGCGGGGGCGTCGGGGTGTTCGCGGGCCCGTTCGCGGAAGAGGTCGAACAGCGGGCGCCCGGGATAGACGCCCTCGGCCTTCCAGCGCCGGCGCAGTCGGGCGGGGACGAGGTCGGGCAGCGGGACGGTCATGACAGGAATCTCCAAGGGGGTGCCACCAGCGCACACGCGCCATGACGGAGGTCCGCCCGGAAGGCCGGGTCCCGGGCGACGGCCGCGATGTCTTCCTGGACGAGGACCGCGTCGATCCCGTTCGTGCCGAGGTCCTCGATCCAGCTCCGGGCCGGGCGGGTCAGAAGGCGGGCGGCGACGGTGTCACGCAGGGGTGGGTGCGGCCCGGTGGCCGGGATGTTCAGCGCCGTGGCCAGAAGGCTCCGACCTCCGGCGGCCGGCAGCGACAGGGCGATGTGGCCGTTCGCCGTGCGGTAGGGGCCCTCCCATGCCGCATGCGCCCGTGCGGAGGGGGCGCGGTCTGCTTCCAGGCGCTGGAGAACCGACGCCGCGGACAGCAGGGACGTGTCCACCCGCTGGGGTCCGCCCCCGAGTTCGCGTGCCAGCAGCCCGGCGAGAACGCCCTCGGCCGATATGAGCCCGCCCAGGATGTCGAGCACCGTCATCAGCGTCGGCCGGGGCCGGTCCGCGCCTTCGGCCATCTCCCAGGCCAGACCGGATCGGGCCTGGACCATGAAGTCCGTACCGGGGAAGAGGTCCGGAGCCGACGAGGGTCCCCACCCCGAAGCGTGGGCGTACACCAGGGCGGGGTTGGCCGTGCAGAGGGCCTCGGCGTCCAGGCCGAAGACCTCGGCCTTGCCCGGCGCCCAGTTGTGGAGGAAGACGTCGGCCCGCAGGGCCAGGTCCCGGACCGTGCGCCGGCCCTCGGCGGTCTTGAGGTCGGCCTCGACCACGCTCTTGGCCTCGTTCAGGGCGAGGAACCGGGCGGAACAGTCGCCGACCACCGGCTCCGCGGCGCGCTGCGGATCGCCGCCCGGGGGTTCGACGCGTACGACGTGCGCGCCGAGCATCTGGAGGACGTGCCCGGCCATCGGGCCCTGGATACGCCGGGTCGCCTCCACGACGGTGATGCCGCGCAGCGGTTGCCCGGCCGTCGGAAGAACGTGGGGGGCGGACTGCGGGGCCGGGCGGGAGAAGGGACGCTCCGTGTGCTCCGTGTGCTCCGGGTGCTGCGTGTGCTGCGTGCCCGGCGGGCGCAGGCTCCATGGCGCCGGGAGCGGTTCCTCCTCCGCGTACCGCTCGGCCGTCGTACGGATGCGGCACACGCTGAGGCCGCTGCGGGCTCCGGCGGCGGCGATGTCCGTGAAGTCGCGGGTGCCGAGCGTCCGGTGCAGGAGCGGGGGCAGCGGTGCCCTCGCCGCGGAGTAGCGGTTGACGAAGGTCCGCCAGCCCAGCGGGACCTCACGGCCTCGAAGGCCGAGAGCGGCCCAGAAGTCACGCCAGGGGGTGCCGTCCAGCGCCTCCAGTTCGAACCAGACTCCGTCCCGGCTGAGGAACGGCGGGCCGGTTCCGGTCCGGGTCCCGGCTCCGGTTTCGGCTCCGGCTCCGGTTCCGGTCCTGGTCCTGGCTGTGGGCCGAGGTTCCGCTGGTCCGTCCGGCCCTGTCCCGTCCGGCCCTGTCCCGTGCGGCCCTGTCCCGTGCGGCCCTGTGCCGTCCGGGGCGGTCTCGGCGGCCAGGTACTGCGAGACGCTCAGCAGCGCCGCGCTCGAACGGGCCGTGCGGATCCGTCCCAACCGCGCTCCACGCGTCCGCGCGATCAGGGCCGCGAGTACCCCCTGCACCGCGAGCACCCCGGCGCAGGCGGCGACGTAGTCGAGCGGCAGGCGGCGTGGTGCGTTCCCTTGCCGGCCGTTCACCGCCATCAGGCCCGCCATGGCCTGGAGGGCCGTCTCGCCGAGCCGGGACCCGGGAGCGTCCGGGAACGGGAGTATCTCGCAGACCAGGGGATGCAGGCCGTCCTCGGACAGCACGGTGAGGTGCTCCGTCGCCGCATGCCGCGGGGTCCGGACGCCGGGACGGTGCCTGGCGCCCAGTGCGCGGAGGTGGTCGAGCGCGACCGCGCCGGCCGGTCCCGCGGCCGTACCGTCGACCGTGACACCGGCCAGTGGGGCGGTCGGCGGGGCGGTGTGCGGGCCACGTGTGCGTGCCCTCCCGTCGACGGCGGGTGCCGCGTTCATGCGTCGCTCCCCACCGGACGGGGGGAGCCGAGGAACGAGAACGGCGGGCACGCCGGGACCGCGCCCCGTTCGGCCGCGAGGCCGGCGAACGTCCGCATGCCCTCCAGGTGCCGTGCCGTCAGGTCGAACGACAGGTGCCGGAAGTAGTCGGCGGCCTGACGCGGCGCGACGGTGGTGCCGAGCAGGGTGACATCTCGGGCGACGGTGTCGAGGTGGGCCTCGCTGTGGGCGCGGGCCAGCCGCAGGCCACGCGCCAGGGCGTCGGTCTCGGCCGGATGCCGTTCGGCGAACTCGCGCCGTACCGCCCACACCGCGAACACCATGGGGAGCCCGGTCCAGTCCTTCCACAGCGCGCCGGTGTCATGGACCTCCAGGCCGAGACGCGGCCCGTCCTCCAGCCGGGCGCGCAGGGCCACGTCCCCGATCAGCACACCGGCATCGGCATGGCGCAGCATGGCGGAGAGCGTCGGGACGCACGGGGTGTAGCGGGGACGGACGCCCAGGTGCTCCTCCAGGAGCAGTTGGGACAGGAGCACCGTGGTGCGGCTTGTGGTGCCGAGACCGACCGGGCGGTCGTGCAGGTCCCGCAACGGAACCTTGCTGACGATGTTGCAGGAGAGGACCGGGCCGTCGCAGCCGATGGCGAGGCCGGGGAGCAGCAGCAGGCGCTCGTGGTGCCTGAGGTACTCGGCCACGGTGATCGGACCCGCGTCGAGCCGGCCCTCCACCAGGTCGTCGCTCAGTTTGTCCGGGGTGTCGATGTGCAGCGACACCGTGGGCAGGACGCCCGTCCTGCGCAGTGACCACAGGAGCGGGTAGCTGTTCAGGAACGAGATGTGGCCGAGGCGGGGCCGGGCAGCGGTCATTTCCCCCACGCCTTCCGTCCCCACGCCTGGGTGAGGGCCGGTGCCAGGTCCCAGAAGTCCGTGTCCCGCATCTGCGCGGCGAACACCTCGTACTCCTTCGCGGAGAGATATCCCTTGCCGAGGAGCTGTTCCTTCGACATGCCGACCGTGAGCCGCCAGAAGTCGGCGAGGTCGCTGCCTCCTCTGAGGTGCTGGGTGACCGTGTTCGCGCCGAGGTCGCGCAGGCCGTGGGGTGCGAGGGCGGACGGGTAGTTGCGGGCCCACCTGCTGTCGGTGCCGATGGTGTCCCGCAGCAGATCGCTCCACCGGAGCAGCACCTTGCGGTACCCGGCGTCCGGGGAACTGTCGACGGGGAACCACGAGAACGACTCGACCACCAGGACACCGCCGGGCCGCAGCCACCGCACGATCCGCCTCAGCACCTCGTCCCGTTCGGGAAGATGGTTGAGTACGAAGCGGGCGTGGACCAGGTCGAAGGAGTGCGCGGGAAAGGTGTCCCGGGTCACGTCGTGGACCATCGGCAGGAGGTTCTCCTCCGGCTGGGCCACGAGCGGCGAGACGTCAAGGTCCGTGGCCACGACCTGGGCCGGCGCGGTGCGGGCGCACAGCCACCGCGCCATGGAGCCGCCGCCGGCCCCGATCTCCAGGCAGCGCATGCCGGGGCGCACGCCGATGGCGTCCAGCGTCCGTATGGAGAGTGGGTCGAAGACCTCGCCCAGGAGTCGCAGGCGCCTGTGTTCCGGGGTGTCCCGGACGAAGAGGGTCTCGCCGTAGCGTTCGCTCGCCGTCCTCGTCCCGGGGGCGTCGTTCGTCGCTGCGGTCACCAGGCCACCGGTCCGTCCTCGTCGAAGAAGCCGCCGGTCGGTCCGTCCTTGTCCAGCGTGGCCAGGGTCACGACCACCCGAGCGCCCTCCTCGACCGTGCGGGTGCCCCGGTGGCCGTTCAGGTCGGTCGCCACATATCCGGGCGTCGCGGAGTTGACCTTCAGGGGGCTTCCGGCGAACTCGCGGGCGTAGTGCAGGGTCAGCGAGTTGAGGGCCGCCTTCGAGGAGTTGTACGCGAGCAGCGCGCGGTGGGGGGCGGAGAAGTCGGCGGCCTTGGCCAGCGAGCCGAGCCTGCTGGAGAGGTTGACGACCCGGCCGGCGTCCGACGCGCGCAGCAGGGGCAGCATGGCGTGGGTCGTCGCGATCACGCCGAACACGTTGGTGCGGTAGATCCGCTCGGCCAGCGTGGACGTCGTCGCGCTGGGGGCGATGTCGTCCTCGACGACGCCCGCGTTGTTGACGAGCACGTCGAGGCGGCCGAATTCGCGCGCGATGCGGTCGGCGGCGGCCGACACCGACGACTCGTCGTCGACGTCGAGCTGGATGAAGTGGGCGTCGATCCCGGACTGCCGCAGTTCCTCCACGGCGCGGGTGCCCCGGGAACGGTCGCGGGCGCCCGCGAGTACGGTCATGCCGCGGAGGCCCAGTTGGCGTGCCACCTCGCGGCCCAGCCCCTTGTTGGCTCCCGTGATCAGGGCACAGGTCCGTTCCGTCCGTTCCGTGCGCTCCGTCTTACTCGGTTCCGTGTCACTCACGATGGCTCCTTGCGTCTCGTCGGGCGCCGTACGGCGCTCCGGGGGAGGTGGTCAACTGCTCGGTGTAGGAGCGGCCGGCGGCCTCGAAGCCCAGCAGGGCGTGGCCGGCCGCGGTGGTGATGTCGCGCCAAGGACGCTGGAACCGGGGGTCCGACTGACCGCTGGTTCCGACCAGGCGGTACAGCCGGGAGACGGCCGTGGAGATCAGCTCCATGGCCAGGGCCGCGTCGCGTGCGTTGCGCACCGCTTCGGAGGGGCCGACGCGGCCGAGGTCGGCGGTGGCGGCCGCCCGGTCGACGAGGAGGCGGGCGGCGTCCACTTCGCCCATGGACCGGGCCAGCGCGACGCGTGCGGCGTCCGTGGACCTGGTCGGTGCGTCCCGGAGCCGCTGCGTCCAGGCGGCCAGGGCCGCGGCCGCGGCGCCCAGGGCCGGCGCCACGAAGCACAGGGGGGTCACGGCCGCGGACGGCACGGTCAGCCAGGGGTGCGCCGAGAGCGCACCGTCGGCGGCCAGCCGCCGGGGGAAGGACAGCTCCCGCGCGACGAAGGCCTCGTCGACCCGGACCGTGTCACTGCCCGTGCCGCGCATGCCCGGGGCCGACCACGTGCCGGTGATCTCGTACGCGTGCCGGGGTACGGCGAAGAACCGCACCGCCTCGCCGCCGTCCTCGGCCGTCCTCCCGGCGAGCAGGGCCCAGTGGGCGAAGGCGGCCCCGCTGACGTACTGCCAGCTTCCGGAGAGCAGCCACCCTCCGGGGCCCGGCCGGGCGTGTCCGGTGGGCGCGACGGCACCGACCAGACGCACGTCCGGGCCGTCGCCCCAGATCACGCTCCGGCCCTCGGGGGGCAGGAACCCGGCGAGCCGGCCGAAGTTGGCGAAGACGGCCGCGACCCACGCGGCGGACGCGCAGCCCTCGCCGACCGCGGCGACGGCGCCGACCAGGGTGGCGAAGCCGCCGCCGACGCCGCCCCGTTCGGGTGGCACGAACAGCCGGTGGAACCCGGCGTCCGTCAGCGCCGCGACCGTCCCGGGTGCGAGCCGGCCGTCGCGGTCCGCGGCGTCCGCCCCGTGCCCGGCGACCGACCGCGCGGCCGGGACGGCGTTCAGCAGGTCCGTCGCACGGCGCCCCGTCCGCCGCGGTGGCGACGGTTCGGCGGCCGTCGGGCGGTGCGGTGCGGTGGCCGTCACCTGGGCACCGGCCCCGTCAGTAGATGCCGAACACACGGCACGGCCCGGCGAAGCCCTTGCGGTGCTTGATGAGCCCGATCACGGCGGTGGCACCGGACTCCGGCACGGTGGACAGGTTCGCGATGTTCTCCACCCCGTAACGCATGTCTCCCAGGACGATGCGGTGTGCCCCCGGGTCGTCCACCTGGAGGTTCTTGGCGGCGTCGAGGCTGGGGGTGTCGGTGCCGGCGGCGTGGACCGCCCGCTCGTGGACCAGCAGCTCCGCGGCGTCGAAGCCCAGGCCGGGGAAGTGGGCCGCGCCCTCGGAGTCGCGGTTGATGTAGGCGCCGGGGGTGTTGATCCGGTCGCACCAGCCCGAGTCCATGACGACCAGGGCGCCCTGGGGGATCCGGCCGTGGCGGCTCTCGTACCTGAGGATGTCGTCTGCGGTGAGTGTGGTGTCGTGGTCCTTCGCGGCGCGGTCGCCTATGCGGATGACGCAGAGGGGGGCGATGAAGCGGTCGATGGGGATCTCGTCGGTGTACATCGGACCGTCCTCGAGGTGCGCGGGACCGTCCACGTGGGTGCCGGTGTGCTCGTCGATCTCCAGCTTGTTCGCGTTGAACCCCTCGCCTGCCACGTCGGCGAAGTGATCGATGTTCGGCTTGAGGACGATCGGCTCCAGCACGGGGAAGTCGTTGCCGAACGTGTGCGTCAGATCGCTGACGCGGCTCCCCCTGATGAGTGGGGTGCCGCCGCTGGGCCGACCGGTCGTCTGCCGCTCGTCCCCGGAGTCGGCGCCGTGACCGGCGCAGTCGTGGCCGGCCTCTCCGTAGACCTGCTCCATGACCTTGGGGCTGCACATGACGGGATGCTCCTTGGATGTGAGGGGCGGAAGTGCGGAATCGCGGAAGCGCGGAAACGGGCACGGCGGCCGGCGCGGGCGGAGGGGCTCGTGAGCCCCTCGGCTTCGGCCGACCGCCGGTTGTGAACAGGTCAGGACGCGGTGGGGTCCACGACCCGGGTGCCGCGGATCAGCCAGGTGGGGCCTTCGGCGATGTCCCCGATCCGCTCGAAGAACTTCGCGAAGTGCGGACCGGCCATGTGCTTGTCGAACGCGGCCGCGTCGTCGTACACCTCGTCCAGGTAGAACCGGTTGGGGTCGTTCTCGTCCGCCACCAGCTCGAACCGCTGCGTGAACGGCTCGTCCACGGCGGAGTCGCGGGCGTCGGCGTGGCAGGCGGCTATGAAGTCCTCGCGCCGGTCGGGCTGTACGTCGAAGGCGACGGCAACGTGGTACATGGGGTTCCTCCTTGGGGATGCGGGACGGTCAGTCGACGAGCACGGGCGGCGTGGTCGTCTGCTGCGGCGCGGCACTGGTCTGGCGGAAGCGCGGGCGCACCGCCCGGCCACGGCCGGAGCACAGGCCGAGGATCAGCTCGGGCAGGGTGAACGCGGCCAGCAGGACGAGGGAGACCGTCCATCCGTCCGTGGCGCCGTGCAGCAGGCCCAGCAGAAGCGGGCCGGCGATGCCGCCGACCAGGTAGCCGATGGTCTGCACCATGCCCGACAGCTGCGCCGCGACCTGGGGGTTGGGGGACCTGAGCCCGATGAAGGTGAGGGCCATGGCGTGTCCGGCCCCCAGGGTGAGACCCAGGACCACGACCCACAGGGCGGCGATTCCCGGCACCCAGAGCAGACCCAGCAGGCTGATCGCGCCGCCGACGGCGATGGCGATCACCATGGGGGCGGTGCCCTTGCGCCCGACGAGGATCGGGGCGAAGAGTGCTCCGGGAACACTCACCAGCATGGCCACGGAGAGCAGCGCTCCGGAGGCGGCGTTGCTGTGTCCGAGGTCGGCGAGGATCGTGGGCAGCCAGCCCAGTGCGGTGAAGTAGGCCAGCGCGCGCAGTGCCAGGTATCCGGTGACCTGCCAGGCCATGGCGTCGCCCAGCAGGGATCCGCGGGCCGTGGAGCCGGTGGCGGGAGCGGGACGCTCACTCCGGCGGGCGAGCGGCAGCCACACGATGAGGCCGAGTGCCGCGGGGACGACCCACAGGGCGAGCGAGCCGCTCCAGCTGTCGGTGGCGTTGCGCAGGGGGACGGCCACGCCCGCCGCCAGTGCGGCGCCGGCGCTGAGCACCGCGGTGCCGATGCCGGTGTACAGGCGCACCCGGTCAGGGAAGACGCTCTTGATGACGGCCGGCATCAGCACGTTGCCGATGGCGAGGCCGGCGCCCGCCAGAGCGGTACCGAGGAAGAGCGCCCAGGCGGCCTCGTCGAGCCGGACGAGGATTCCGGCGATCAGGAAGAGGAAGCCGAGCACCAGGGCGCGGGGGGTACCCAAGCGGCGGGACAGGGCGGGGGACACGGCGGCGAAGACACCCAGGCACACGACCGGCAGCGTCGTGAGAACGCTCACCGCCGAGTCGGAGAGCCCGACGGACTCCTGGATGTCGTCGAGCAGGGGGGAAACGCTGCCGACGGCGGGCCGAAGGTTGAGGGCCAGCAGGGTCAGCCCCACAGTCATGGCCACTGCGCTCGGACGGGCGCCTGAACGGTGGTCGGACACGGAGCTCCTCCTTGTCTGAGGTATATGGATGCGATCTGTTGGATGATTCCTGTCGACCATAAGAGGTCTTATCCATAGCAGTCAATCCACATGGCTCAGGAGGAGGCGGGTTGGCTGAGACCTTACCCCTCGGGGGCCTGATCGGGACGGGGGAACGGCAGAGCCCCGGGGCGACGTCTGGGTCGTCCCGGGGCTCCGGAGGTGGCGTGTGAGAGGTGCGCCGGTTCAGTGCGGGGCGAGCCCGGCCAGCAGGGCGGTGCAGGCGGCCTGCAGTTCGGCCTCCAGGTCGCCCTGGCCGGCGGGCTTGCGTGCCCACCGGAACAGGGTGCCGAGGTAGACGTCGCGCAGCAGGTGGCCCGCCAGTTCGGAGTCGACGCTCTCGGGGATGCCGCCACTCGCTCGCCCCGCCTCGATGAAGCGGCTGAACATGTGGGCGGTGTGCGGCTCCTCGTGCAGGGGTGCCCCCGCGCGGACCCAGGCGTTCAGCAGGGCCTTGGTCTGGGCCGAGTTGGCGAGGGTGATCTGCGCGAGGATGCTCATGCAGCGCGACAGGGTGTGCCGGATGTCGGCGACCTCCGGGCCCTCGATCCCTTCCGGGTCCAGCCCCTCGCGCAGCAGGACCCGCCGCCGCTCGCTCCACTCGCCGATGATGTCTTCCTTGCGCTGGAAGTGGTTGAAGAAGGTGCCGCGCGCGACGTCGGCCCTCTCGGCGATCTCTTCGACTGTGGTCTGGTCGTAGCCCTGCTGGGTGAACAGCTCCAGGGCGGCTTCGTAGATGCCGTTCTTGACGCGCATCTTGTTGCGCTCCCGGCGCCCCTGTGGTTGCGCCGCAGTGGGAGAAATCGTCTCGACCATCTTCAACTCCAGTAGCGCACGGGACGGCGTGCACGGTCCGGCTGCCGCGGGTCACGGATTCGCGTGCCCCGGCTGCGCACTTGCATCATGTTCACTTGTATCACGATCCATGAATGATGAGTAGTGCAGAATTGACCTGGGGTTTACCAAGGGTGGGTGGTCAGTCACCCCCCCCGGCCCTGCCCTCGTGTCCGCGACCCGGGCCGTCCGCGACTCAGACGGTCGGCTGGAGGGAGCTCGCCTCCGAGACCAGCTCCTTCAGGGCGCTGTCGCTGAGCAGGCGGGAGAGCGCGATGTCCCGGTCGGTGACGTGCCGGAAACCGACGCGCAGTTTGGCCGCGCTCAAGGAGTCGATCCCGTAGTCCCGCAGCGAACGGCGTAGGTCCAGACGCTCGACGGGGAGCCGCAGAACCTGCGAGATCTGGGCCAGGAACAGGTCTCCCGTGTCCCCGGCCCCGGTGATCCCAGTGTCCCCGGCCCCGGTGTTCCCGGTGTCCGCGAGCGGCGACCGCTCCTCGCCGGCGCGTGGCGAGGGAATCGCCACGGAGAGGTCGGCCTGCGCGGGGCGTGGTCCGCGCAGCATGCGTGTCGCCGCCGCCAGGCGCCGGGCCGGCCTGCGGACCATGCGCGCGAGGCCGAGTCCGTCGGGGGTGCCCCCGCCGCGCGGGGACGCGGCGCGACGCAGCTCGATGCCGCCGAAATCGGCCACCGGCCGTCCCTGCGAGTCGAGCACCCACACGTGGGCCACGGCGGTCCGGCCGGAGTCCCTGGGCGCCACGAGTGCGCGCACCCACACGTCACCGGTGAGCGGGCGGTGGAACCGGACCCGCGCGAAGGACGTGACGGTGTACGCGTGGTCCGCCACGCAGGCGAGGAGCACCAGCAGGCAGCTCTCCCAGGCGACGTGCGGTGAGCCCTGCGGGCTCGCGACGAGGGCGACGGCCTCGCCGTCGCGCCGCCACAGGCGTCGCAGGGTCCGTACGCGGGAACCGACGGTGTAGCCGCGGTCGACGAGATCCTCCGCGAACTGTGCCGACGTGCGCGGAGTCCGGCACCGGGCGAGGGCCGCGTCCAGCCGGGCCAACGAGTGCCGCTGCTCGACGACGGCCTCGCCTTCGACGCGGACCCGGGCAGACAGTGCCGTTCGACCGGTGTCGTCCGCCGGGTGGACCGTGGCCGCCATCGCGCCGGGCGTGGCCGCCAGTCGGACCCGCAGAGTCGTTTCGCCTCCGGCCGGCGGTTCGATCGGCTCCTTGACCTCGGCCTGCTCCAGCGTGACGGTGGACCGGCCGGCCGTGGCGCTCACCGCTTCGTGGAGCGTGGCCAGATGGACCACCGGCGGAATGGCCTCGAAGCCGTGCAGGCTCACGGTCGCGTCGGTCAGGTTCGTCGTGATGTCGGTGACCTGGCCGCCGGCCCCGGCCGGAGCGAGGGGTGCGGCCGGTTCCCGGCGCAGGACCTCGCGGTCCCACGGGTAGCGCGGCAGGGGCACCTGCCGTGCCTCCCCCCTGAACCAGCGCTCCCAGTCGACCGTCCCGCCCATGGCGAAGAACGCTCCCAGGGAGCGGGCCAGGGCGAGCGGCTCCTCCCGCGACTTCCGCGTCGTGGAGGCGACGACCCCGGAAGCGGCACCCGCCTCCCGCGCGATGTCGTCGACGGCCATCTGGAGAACGGCGTGCGGGCTGACCTCTACGAAGACGTTGTCCCCCTCCTTCACCAAGTGCCGTATCCCGTCGAGGAACCGCACGGGCTGCCGCAGGTTCTCCATCCAGTACCCGGCGTCCAGTTCGGACCCCGGCAGGAGGGTGTCGCGGGCGGTGGAGTAGAGAGGGACGGTGCCGTCCCGGGGCGTGAGGCCGGCCAGCGCGGCGAGCAGGTCGTCGCGGAGCGGGTCCATGGCGGGCGAGTGGGACGCGACGTTGACCCGGACGATCCGGTGGAAGACCCCGGACCGGTCCAGGCGCCGGCCGATGCGGCGCAGGGCGGTGGCGTCGCCTGCCAGGATCGTGGACGAGGGGGCGTTCTCGGCGGCGACGCACACGTTCTTCTCGGCGGCGACGAGGTCCGCGGCCTGCTCGGCCGAGACGTCCACCGACATCATCGCGCCCTGCCCCACGGTACGGCGCATCAGTGCGCTGCGGCGGCAGATGACCGCGGCGGCGTCCGCGAGCGGCAGGGCGCCGGTCACCGCCGCCGCCGCGACCTCGCCCATGCTGTGGCCGACACACACGGCCGGGTCGACGCCCATGTCCCGCCACGTGGCGGCGAGCGCCACCTCCATGGCCCACAGGATCGGCTGGACCTCGGCGACGTCCTCACCGATGGTCCCGTCGGCGAGGGCCTCGGTCACCGAGCGGCCCGTCTCGGCCCGGACGATCGCGTCGCACGCGGTGATCGCCGTCTCGAACGCAGGGGTGGAATGCAGCAGGGACTGCCCCATGCCGGCCCATTGCGAGCCTTGTCCGGGGAAGACGAACACCGTGCGCCTGGCGGCCTGGAAACCCGCTTCTCCCAGGCCCGCCCGGTCGGTGTCCCCGCCCTGTGCCAGGGTCCGGAGCGCCTGAGCCAGGTCCTCGTGGTCCGCGCCGGTGGCCCACAGCCGGTAGGGGTGCGCGTCGCGGTGGAGTGCGGCCGTCGCGCAGACGTCCCACAGCGGCAGCTCGTTGCCCGGGCCGCCCGGCGAGAGGAAGTCGGCGTAGTCGCCCGCCAGGCGCAGCAGCGCCGTACGGGACCGTGCGCTGAGCACGAGCAGGTGGGCCGGCCTGGCCGCAGGCAGCTCCGTGCGGCCGTGCGGAGCGCGGGCCTTCTCTTCCTCGGCCCGGGCGACCACGACGTGTGCGTTGGTGCCGGAGAGTCCGAAGGAACTGACTCCGAGCAGTGCGTGCCCGGTCTCGGCGGCCAACGCCTGGTTGGCGGCGACGACTTGCACCGCTCCGTCCGAGTCGGTCAGCGCGGGCTGCGGCTCCCGCAGGTGCAGCGAGCCGGGTACGACGCCGTGGCGGGCGATCAGAACCGCCTTCATCAACCCGGCGATCCCCGCGGCCGCTTCGGTGTGCCCGATGTTGGTCTTCACCGACCCGGTCCGGAGCGGGCCGCGTCGCGGGCCGCGCCGCCGGGCGAGGGCGGCCAGGGCCCGCAGCTCCACCGCGTCTCCGACCGGTGTCCCCGTTCCGTGCGCCTCGACGTAGTCGAGCTCCTCCGGGGTGATGCCGGCGTCCCGGCACGCCCTCTCCACCAAGGCGACCTGGCCCGACTCCGCGGGCTTGATCAGCGACCCGCTGTCCCGCCCGTCGTTGGTGACCGCGCTGCCCCGGAGCAGCGCCAGGACGGGGTAGCCGGCCTTCTGGGCGTCGCTCAACCGGGCCAGCACCACGATGCCGACGCCCTCGCTGCGCACGAAGCCGTTCGCGGCGGTGTCTCCGAACTTGCAGCGCCCCTCCGGCGAGAGCATCGCGGCCTGCGAGTAGGCCACCGCGTCGAGCGGAGACAGGATGAGGTTGACGCCGCCGGCGATGGCGAGATCGGTCTCCCCGGTGAGCAGTCCCTGCCGGGCCATGTGCACGGCCACCAGTGAGGAGGAGCAGGCGGTGTCGACCGTCAGGCTCGGCCCGCGGAGGTCCAGGTCGTAGGAGACACGGCCGGAGCCCATGGCCCGGATGTGGCTTCCGGTGGCCTCGTGCAGGTCGTGGGTCTCGATGCGGCTGTCGTGCGCGTAGTCGGCCGTGGCCTGGCCCATGTACACGCCGGTGTTCGTTCCCGCGAGCGTGCTCGGACGGATGCCCGCGCCTTCGAGCGCCTCCCGCACCACGGGGAGCAGCAGTCGGTGCTGGGGGTCCATGCTGGCCGCTTCCGCCGGAGAGATCTCGAAGAACCCCGGGTCGAAGCCGAACGGGTCGTCCAGGAAGCCGCCGTACCGGCTGACCGTCCGTCCGGGTGTGCCCGGCTGAGGCGCGTAGAAGGCCTCGACGTCGTAGCGCTCGGGCGGGACGGGTGTGACGCAGTCCCGGTTCTCGACCAGGTTGGACCAGTACTCCTCAACGCTGTCGGCCTGAGGGAAACGGCACCCCATGCCCACCACCGCGATGATCGTGCCTTCTCTGCCTATGCCCACGTTCAAATCCCCCTATGGATTCCAGGTGTCGTCGAAGAACACGCAGGTGGCGCCGCCCCGGCAGCGCCAACGGAGGGAGCGTAGTCCAAATGTGGACTCCAGGCCAGCATTAGTTCTCGATACAAGGATTGACTCGAAAATGGCCAGTGGCGCAATCGAGTGGGGTGCGTGAGGGCCGTGGGTAAGTTGCTCTGGAGTACTAACTAAGACTCTAGACTAATCTGCGACCACGGTCATAAGGTGGCCTGGAGTCAACGCATGCTGGTGCTGCGGCGGTTCGCTGCGGTTCGGCTGTACGAGCGATGAGGGGGAGCCCGATGGTTTCGCGAACAGCCCGCCCGATGCCCCCATTGAGCGGCACGCCCGTGTTCCAGGCGCGCACCGGCGCCAAGCGGCCGAAGGGAGCACGTGCACCGGCGTCCTCGCTGGAGGATCTGGTGCGAAGCGCCGTCCGGTTGCCTTCGCTGGCGGCGAAGTACGAGCCGTACACCGCTCGCGGGACCTTCGCGCTGCGGGACCTTCCCGTGCTGACGCAGGAGGAGCTGGCAGCCGCTACCCAGGAGGCGGTCGCCTGTCGCGAAGGTGATCCGGGCCTGCTCTGGGCCCACGGCGGGACACTGGCGGCGCCCGGCCTGAGCCTGCTGCCCGAGGGCATGTTCGCTTCCGAGATCCATTCCGCCTGGAGCCCGCTCGGCCCTCGGGACGTCGTGGCCAACCTCCACCCGTCCGGCCGGCTCCGCCCCGACCACTACCTCTTCAACCGGTTCGCCGCCACGGCCGGGGCCACGGTGCTCCCCGTCGGCGAACTGCCGCCGGGTGACGCCGAGGGCTGGCTGGCCCTGCTCGCCGGGCAGGGCGTGACCGCACTGGCGGCACCGCCGCAGACCATGGCGCGCCTGGTCGGCGGCGTCACCGCGGGACGGCCGATCCCCTGGCTGCGAACGCTCCTCCTGGGCGGGACGACCCACGACACCACGCCGGACGCCGTCCTCGCCGACCGCTTCCCCTACACCGACATCTGGCGCCTGTACGGCACGCCGACGTCGTGGGTGATCGGCCACCACGGTCCGCAGTGCCTGGCGGACGTCTACCACCCCTTGCCGCACCAGCTGGTCGAGGTGGTCGACGGCCGCGTCCTGCTCACCACGCTCAGCCCCGTGCGCACGCCTGCGCTGATCCGGTACGAGACCCGGGAACGCGCGGAGTTCACGCACTGCTCATGCGGCCGGCGGGGCCCCGCCCTCCGGGCGCTCGGCCCCACGCCCCCTTCCTTCCGCTTCTGCGGACGCACCATCGACGCCCGGGAACTGGTCGCGCTGGCGACGGCCTGCGACGAGGTCGAGCAGGCCCAGGTCGCCGTCACCCCGGAGCAGTGCCTCCACCTGCGGATCCGCCTGGCCCCGGACGCCGTCGACGACCACCACAGCCGGGCCTGGGTCAGGTACCAGGTCCTCGAACACCATCTTGTGCTCGCCGACTGCGTCGCCGAGCAGCCGGAGGCGTTCGAGGTCGTCCCGGTGGACCACCCGCTCGGCGCGTCCCCCCTGGCCCCGGGGGAGTTCTGACGGCGGGGCGCGTCGTCGACGAAGGACACCGCGCGTACGAACCGCACGCACGAACCGCACGCACGAACCGCACGCACGAACCGCGCGCACGAACCGCGCGCACGGACCGTACGTATGAACCGCACGCACGAATCCGCACGCACGAATCCGCATGCACGAATCCGCACGCACGAACCGTAGGCACGAGAGGAAATGAAGCCATGTCCGAGCAGCTCAGCAGCATGAAGGACGCGATCACGGCACAGGCCGAGGACGAGATACTCGTCGCGGTGCGCGCGGTGGCGCCGGAGCTCGACGAGATGATCAAAGCCGAACCGCTGCCGGAGGGATGGGTGGCGGGCTGGGACGTGGCGGGAGTGGTCATGCGGGCCGCGCCGGAGGGCTTCAGCCCGCAGCCGGGCGACCGTGTCGTCGGTGTGGCGACCGGAACGCGATGGGCTCCGTGCATGGCGCTGCCCACGGAGTACGCCACGGTGCTGCCCGACCACGTGAGCTTCGAGCAGGCGGCGGCGCTGCGTGTCGCGGTGCTCACGGCGTTGCGTCTGGTCCGCGGCGCGGGGGTCATCCGTGGCCGGCGCGTGCTGGTCACGGGAGCCGACGTGGGGGTCGGACGGCTCCTGGTCGAGCTGCTGTCCGCGTTGAACGCCGAGGTCACCGCCGTGGTCGCCGACCACGAGCAGGCCGCGCTCGCGGTGGGGTCGGGAGCGGCTCGGGCCGTGACGGACATCGCCGCCGTGGCGGGCCCGTTCGACCTCGTCTACGAGGCGGCCGACGGCGTCTTCGCGGCCGCCGCGAGGGGCCTCATGGCGGAGGGCGGCAGCGTCTACCTCTACGAGAGCTTCGCCGCTCACCCGGAGGACATCAGCTTCTTCCGGTTCTTCGGCGGTCCGGAGCAGGCCGGGCTCCGGCACTTCGTCTTCCGCACGGCGACGCCGGAGGACCGCGGGCTGGCGCAGCTCCTCGACCTCATGACCACGGGCGAGCTGTCGTTCGGCGCGACCCGGAGCGAGGCGAAGGCCACCGCCTGAGCCCAGGTGAAGGGGGGTGCGGCTCTCGGCCGCACCCCCCTTCACGCTGTTCCCGGCGGTTCAGCGGGCGGCGACCCGGTCCGCCGGGCCCAGCCACTGGGTCAGTTCGACGTGCAGGCGGTCCAGGTCGCCGGCGTGACCGTGCGCCGCGACGTGCCCGTCCGGGCGCACGAGGTAGTAGCCCTGATGCCGGCATCCCGTCTCCGTCCGCGCGGACCTGGCGGACAGGTCGACGGCCCGGACCTGCGGCCAGGCGGCCGCGAGCGCGCGCGCCTGCTCGCGCCAGGCCACCGCGTCGCCCCGGCAGGTCACCGCCAGGGTCCACCCGGCGGGTTCGCAGGCGGTTCCCGCGAAGCCGGCGGGGACGGCCAGGGAGCGCGGGAAGACGGCGCCGACGGTCAGCCCGCCGGGGAGCCGCGAGCGGAGGTGGCAGGAGGTCCGCCCGGCCGGCAGCTGGGTCTGCCGCACCGCCGGGTAGGCGAGCCGGCGCCCCGCCATCACCGGCGCGTAGAGCCGGAACAGACCGGTGCGCTCGGCGACCCGGAACGCGGCGTCGCGGGCCACGACCGCGGTGGGGCGCTTGACCAGCCAGCTCCTCGTCTGGATGTCGGTGTCCCGCACCACCCGCCGGGCCACCGCGGCGCGTTCGGGTCCGTAGGTGCGCAACAGGTCGGAGGGAGCCTTTCCGTGCAGGACGGCCGCCATCTTCCAGGCGAGGTTGTGGGCGTCCTGGATACCGGTGTTGAGTCCCTGGCCGCCGGCCGGGCTGTGCACGTGCGCCGCGTCACCGACGATGAACACGCGGCCGAGCTGGAACTGGTCGGCGTGGCGCGCGTGGATGCGGAAGTCCGAGACCCAGACGGGATCCGTCAGGGTCACTCCGGCCGGGCCGCGGTCGTCCACGATCCGCTGCATACGCTCCACCGTGACCCGCTCGCCGGCGGGCAGGCTGCAGAAGAACCGGAACACCCCGTCGGGCAGGGCCACCACCACCAGTGCCCCGGCGGGCGACTGGTAGTAGAGGGCCTGGTCGGGAGGCAGGAAGCCCTTGATGCGGGTGTCGACCAGGGCGAAGGAACTCTCGTAGGTGTTGCCGGTGAAGCCGCCTCCGAGCAGGCCCCGTACGGCGCTTCCCGCACCGTCGGCCCCGATCACGAAGCGGGCGCCGGTGCGCTCGACGCGTCCGTCCTCGTGCTCGAGCACCGCGGTGACGTCCCCGGTTCCCGCTATGCGGCCGGAGAAGTCCAGCCCCTCGAGCGTGAGCAGCCGCACGCCCCGCTCCACCTTGCCGCCGAGGGCCTCCATCCGCTCGCGCAGGATCCGCTCGGTCTCGTTCTGCGGCAGGCATACGGGGCTGAGGTGCTGCGGGAAGTCGAAGCTGGCCAGCAGCCGGCGCTCGGAGAAGTAGCTGAAGGCGTTGATCTGCGTGCCCGCGTCACGCAGGTGCGCGAGCACGCCGAGGTCCTCGAAGAGATCGATGCTGCGCGGCCAGACGAGCAGGGCCTTCGGGAAGGGCGAGGGAGCCGGGGCGCGGTCGACGATGCGTACGCGCACGCCTCGGCGCAGCAGCTCGCAAGCGGCCACCATGCCGCTCGGTCCGGCGCCCACGATCAGGACCTCGTGCGCCTCGGGGTCCTCGGCCTGCGGTCGGGATGCGGAAGAACTCGGCATGGGGTGGTCCCGCCTCTCATTGACGAATGCCATCAGATGTCTTACGGTCCTAAGGAATCGTACATCCGGCCGCAGGGATTCGGCGAGCCAAAGCGGCAAGAAAGGGGATCCGTCCAGGAGTACGCCCCGGTCTCCTGGACCACCGGATGCCGATGGATCCGCCGAGAGCCGGGAGTGCCCGGTCTCCCCCCGTCCCGGGCACTCCCTCCACCCCACGGGATCCCCCTCCCGCGGGCCCGCGTTCCCCCCGGCGGGCCCCTCCGGTGGGGGCGCGGACAGCGCCGTCCGCGCCCCCGCGGCCAGTCAACGCACGCACACATCAAGGGAAAGCAGGCGAAGATGCGATACCGCTACCTGGGAGACACCGGTCTGTCCGTCTCCGAACTGTGCTTCGGCGCCATGACCTTCGGCGGCGGGGCGACCTTCCTGGGCGCCTCCGACCGCAACTGGTCGGAGTTCGGCACGGTCGAGGACGCCAACGTGGCGCGGATGATGGACCAGGCGCTCGACGCCGGCATCAACTTCTTCGACACCGCCGACGTCTACAAGAACGGCAAGGGCGAGGAGTTCTTCGGCCGCACCCTCGGCAAGGTGCGCGACCGCGTCATCATCGGCACCAAGGGCCGGTGGCGCATCACCGACGACCCCAACGACCTCGGAGCCACCCGCCACCACCTGTACGCGGCGGTCGAGAACAGCCTGCGCCGGCTGAACACCGACTACATCGACCTCTACCACATACACGGATTCGACCCACGCACCTCGCTCGACGAGACGCTGCGCGCCCTGGACGACCTGATCCGCTCCGGCAAGATCCGCTACATCGGGGTCTCCAACTTCGCCGGCTGGCAGCTGATGAAGGCCCTCTCGGTCTCCGAGCGCCGCAACCTCAACCGCTTCGTCTGCTACCAGGGCTACTACAACATCGGCGCCCGCGACCTGGAGCGGGAGATCGTCCCGCTGGCCGTCGACCAGAACGTCGGCATCACCGCCTGGTCGCCGCTGGCCGGCGGTTTCCTCACGGGGAAGTACCGGCGTGGCGAGGGCCGCCCCGAGGGCAGCCGCCTCGCCCAGCGCACGCCGTCCGAGACCACGCCGCTGACCGACGAGGCCCAGGCGTACGACATCGTCGACGAGATGGCGAGGATCGCCGCCGACCACGACGCGTCCGTCGCACAGGTCGCGCTGAACTGGGTCCTCGCCAAGCCGGGCATCACCTCCGCCGTGGTCGGCGCCACCAAGCCGCACCAGCTCGCCGACAACCTCCAGGCCATGGAGTGGTCGTTGACCGAGGAGGAGCTGGGCCGGCTCGACAAGGTCAGCGAGACCACCGCGCCCTACCCCTACTGGCACATCGGCCGCGAGGGCTCCGACCGCAAGCTGCCCGGCGACGTGTATCCGGCCTGAGTTCCCCCGACCGGCGAAACGCCCACCTCCGCATTCTCAGAGCAAGGAACTCACGACCGCGAACAGGAAGCCAGGCCACCCATGACCACAGCACCCCAAGTCGCATCACCGGCGCTGCCGTCGCTGGACTACACCCGGACCGTCGACCGACTGCTCGTCCATCGGGACGCCCTGGGCGAGGTGTTCCTGACGGATCTGCAGGCCATCGACGCAGCCGGTTACGCCGCCGGGGCCCAACTGCCCCGCTCGCACGCCTACTACGGAGACCACCTGCTGCGGCCCAGCTGCCACGATCCGCTGCTGATCCTGGAGGCGTGCCGACAGGCCGCGCTCGCAGGCGCCCACCGCTTCTTCGCCGTCCCCGCCGACCACAAGTTCATCCTCACGCACCTGCGGCTGCGGCTGGACCGCCCGAGTCTGACCTACGTGGGGACCTCGCCGTTCCGCCTCTCCATGCGCGTACGCATAGCGAGCCGCAAGGAGCGGGAGAACCGGGTCACGGGGCTCGACTACGAGATCGACCTGTACGTCGACGGTTCACCGATCGGCACCGCCGCCATCGGGCTCCGCTTCAAGAACCCGAACGGCTACCTCACGCTGCGCCTCAACAACCGCGACGGCATGGCCCTGCCGTCCTCCGCCAGCCATCCCGCGGCCACGCCCGGGGCGCCGCTCACTCCCCACCTCGTCGGCCGGGCCAACCCGGACAACGTGGTGCTGCTGGACGGCGTCGTGATCGGTGACAGCGCCCAGGCACTCCTGCGCATACCGGCCCACCACGCCAGCCTCTTCGACCACCCGCAGGATCACCTGCCGGGCATGGTCATCGCGGAGGGCGCCCGGCAGCTCGCGCTGTTCGCCGCACTCGACATCCGGGGGCTCGCCCCCTCCAAGACGCTGATCACCGAACTGGACGTGCGCTTCACGCGTTTCGGAGAGCTGGAGGACGACACGGTCCTGAGCGCGACCGTACCGCCGCTCACGGGAAGCGGAGCCGAGGAGATCACCGACTACACGCTGGGCGGAGTCCTGGACTCGCGCGGCGGCGTGGACGCGAGGCTTCCCGTGCACGTCGAGGCGACACAGAAGGGGGAGACGCTGTGCTCCTTCGACCTCGTACTGGCCCGGATGCCGGTATGACCGCCACAGCCCTCGGGGTGATGCGCCCGGCACCCCCGACGACGTCGCGCACCGGCGTGTTCTGCGACGTGGACGAGACGCTGATCCGCGTCAAGAGCATGTTCCGCTTCCTGGAGTTCTACCTGGAACGGCGTGGCGAGCCCGCGGCCACGTATCAGCGCCTCGTGGCCGGGCTGCGGGAGTCCGCGCGGCGCGGGGCCCCCCGCAGTGACATCAACCGGGCCTACTACCGGCTCCTGGCCGGTGAGAGCGCCGACCGCCTGGCCGCGGCCGGACGGGCGTGGTTCACCGAGGAGTGGCACAAGTCGCCCGGCGGCCTGTACGTGCCCGAGGTCGAGGAGGCCCTCGCCGGCCACCGCGAGTCCGGCCACGAACTCCTGCTGGTCTCGGGGTCGTTCTTCGCGTGCCTCGACCCGATCGCCGCGGACGTCGGGGCCGGCCGGGTGCTGGCCACCCGCCCCGTGATCCGCCGTGGCCGGCTCACCGGCGAGGTGCTCGCGCCGATGATCGGCCCGACGAAGGGGCGCGCGGTACGGCTCGCCGGAGTGCTGGGCGGATTCGACCTGGCCCGCAGCTCGGCCTACGGCGATCACATCAGCGACCTCGCGATGCTGCGGGAGGTCGGTCGGCCCATCGCCGTCGGCGACCACCCCGAGCTCCTGGCCCATGCCCGGCGCGCCGGATGGGGACGTCTGATCACCGGTGCGGCGAGGCGATGACGGACGCGGGGCCGCACGGCCGACGCGGCCCGGCACGGCAGGCGGGGGGCATCCGGCTCCTCGCCCTGATCGAGAGGAGGGGTCGTGCCCCAAGTGGGAATCGTGGCCACCGGTTCGTACGTACCGGACACGGTGGTCAGCAACGAGGAAGTCGCACGGGGAGCGGGGGTTTCCGACGAGTGGATCGTACGCAAGACCGGAATCCGTGAGAGGCGGCGGGCCGACGACCGCGACGCCACCTCGGACCTCGCGGCGAGAGCGGCCCGCGCGGCACTGGAGCAGGCCGGCGTCGCCCCTCGGGACGTGGCCTACATCGTCCTCGCGACGTCCACGCCCGACCATCCGCAGCCCGCCACGGCAAGCATCGTGCAGCATCTCCTCGGCGCGGTGAACGCGGCCGCGTTCGACATCAACGCGGTGTGCAGCGGGTTCGTGTACGCGACCGCCGTGGCCGAACGCCTGCTGCGGGGGGCCGGCGAGGGCCGCTACGCCCTGGTCGTCGGCGCGGACATCTACTCGCGCATCCTCGACTACTCCGACCGGAAGACCGCCATTCTCTTCGGGGACGGCGCGGGGGCCGTCCTGCTGGGCAGTGTGCCCCAGGCGCGGGGCATCCAGGAGACCAGCCTGCTGACCCGTGGAGACCAGTACCGCCTGATCAGCGTTCCCGCGGGCGGCAGTCGCAGGCCGGCCAGCGACCGCACCCTGCGGGAAGGCGGCCACTTCTTCCGCATGGACGGCCGCGGGGTGCGTTCCTTCGTGCAGGACAACCTCCCCGGTGCGCTGCACGAGCTGCTGGACCGGGCCGGGGTCGACCGTGACCAGGTGCGGCACTTCGTCCCGCACCAGGCCAACGGCGTGATGCTGGGGGAGGTGTGGCCCCGGTTGGAGCTCCCGAGGGCGACGATGCACCTCGCTCTCGAGAAGTACGGCAACACCGGGTCGGCCTCGGTGCCCATCACGCTGGACGTCGCCCATCGCAAGGGGGAGTTCGCCGACGGCGAGACCGTCCTGATGGCCGGCTTCGGCGGGGGGATGACCGTGGGGGCGATCCTGGCCCAGTGGGCGCCGACCGCGTGTGCCCGGGCCGGTGACACCCGGCGGCCCGTCGCGGTCACGGCCGGCTGACCGTGCGCCCGCCTCCCGCGACGGCCCTCGACTCCGTGCTGGCGCACCCGGAGCTTCGCGGACTCGTTCTCCGGCACATCGAGCGTCGCAGACGCGAGGGCCTGCGACAGGCCGCGGAGCACTCCTTGAGGCACCGGCTCCTGGGTGGCGACTCCGGTGGTGCCACGGAGTCCGAAGCACCGTGAGCCGAGGCAGGCGCGCGGCGGCCCGCCACGCGCCTGCCCCGGCCACCGGGATCCTCCCGGCCCGCCCTCTGTTCAGCAGACGGCGCATATGTATAAGCTCTCTGATAGATGTACGGCGCCGCACCGACCTGGTGTGCCCGTCGTGGCTGCCTACGAACGGAGGAGTTGTGCGCACGACCACCCTGGGGCGTACCGGAATCAAGGTGAGTCGCATCGCCTTGGGCACGATGATGCTGGGGGCGTGGGGGCAGCGTGATCACGCGGAGGCGGAACGCCTCGTCCACGACGCCCTGGACGCCGGCGTGAACCTCGTCGACACCGCCGACATGTACTCGGACGGCGAGTCCGAACGCATCGTGGGAAAGGCGCTGCGCGGGCGGCGGGACGAGGTGGTGGTGGCGACCAAGGTCCACTTCCCCATGGGGGACGGCCTCAACCGGTCCGGGAACTCCCGGCTGTGGATCCGGCGCGCCGTGGAAGAAAGCCTGCGCCGCCTGGGCACGGACCGTATCGACCTGTATCAGGTCCACCGCCCCGACCCGGACACCGACCTCGACGAGACCCTCTCGGTCCTGTCCGACCTGGTGCGCGAGGGCAAGGTCATGGCGATCGGAAGCTCGGACTTCCCGGCGGAACAGATCGTCGAGTCCCGCTGGGTGGCCGACCGCCGCGGCCATACGCCCTTCCACACCGAACAGCCGCCGTACTCGATCTTCATGCGGGGCGTGGAGCGTGCCGTACTGCCCACCGCCCAGCGCTACGGGGTGGGCGTGCTCACCTGGAGCCCGCTGGCCAGCGGGTGGCTCACGGGGAGGTTCCGCGGCGGCGCCCCGCTGGAACTCAACGACTTCCGGAGCAACCTCATCCCGCACAAGTTCGACCTGGACCTGCCCGGCAACGTCCGCAAGTACCAGGTGGTCGAGGAGCTGCTCAAGCTGTCGGCCGAGGCCGGTGTCCCGCTCACCCGACTGGCGCTGGCCTTCGTGCTCAACCACCCCGCGGTGTGCAGCGCCATCATCGGCCCGCGCACCCGGGAACAGCTCGCGGACCTGCTCGCGGCCGACACGGTCGAGCTGGAGGAAGCGGTCCTGGACCGCATCGACGAGCTCGTCCCGCCGGGCACGGACCTGAACCCGTCCGACGCCGACCACACGCCGCCGGCCCTCGCCGACGCCTCTCTGCGACGGCGCTCCCGGACATGACAGCGGTGTCCGAAGAACAGGCCGGGAAGAGGCGGGAAGCGCAGGAACCGCAGGAGCCGCTCCTGGACCAGTGTGCCGTCTGCGGCCTGTGCGGCGAACCGTGCCGGTACGCGCACACCGCACCCGGCGAGCCGGCCGGGTACTGCTGCCCGTCGGGCTGCCAGCCCGCGGTCCCGGCCGCGGAACTGGAGACGCGGGTGGGGCGCGCCGTCATGGAACGCCTGTGCACCCCGGCGGGGCTGGCCCGCATGGCGGCCGCGCAGGAGCTCCTGCGCCGCCTCGGTCACGAACTCCCGGAGCCCGTACCCGTGTCCGTGGCGCACGCCATGCGGCAGTGGGACCTCGTTCTCGACGAGGCGTCCCGGAGGTCCGCCGTGCGCGAGTCGCTCCTGTCCGTCGCGCTGAGTCCCTCGCGGGGCCGGCCCGATGCCGTGCGGCTCTTCTTCGCCTGGCGGCGTCCGGGGGGACGACTCTTCGATCTGGAATGAGTCGCAGCAGACATACACTAATAAGAGGTGCGCAGGTACTCTCCAGGACATGGTGTCATCAGCTATGGAAAGACGAATCGGGGATCACATCAAGCGGGTGGAGCAGGAGCTCACGTCCACCAAGCACGCCGCCCTGAGGCCTCTCAAGGTCAATGTCCCCCAGTACACCGTGCTGCGCGCCCTGCAGCAGGAGCCCGGACTGTCCGGTGCGGCACTGGCGCGACGCAGCATGGTGACCCCGCAGACCATGTCGTCCGTACTGTCGAACCTGGAGGGGCGTGGCCTTGTCGAGCGTCAGCCCCACCCGATCCACCAGCACATCCTCGAAGCGCGACTGACCCGGTCGGGCCACGCGCTGGTGCGCCGCGCCGACGAGGTCGTCCGGGACATCGAGGACCTCCTCGCGAGCAGGCTGGGCGAGGACGAGGCCGCCGGTCTCCTCGCTCAGCTCGAGCGCTGCTCGCAAGCGCTGACGGACTGGACGGCCGCACGCCGGGCGGCGAAGTAGCGGTACAACGACAGAACTCCCGCGGGCGGCCGAACAGTGGCCGCCCGTCTTTCTTTTCGAGCCGTCTCCGCTCCCCGATAACGGCGCGATAGGTCCCGCATATCCGTCGCCAGCACAGTGGAGCCCGATCTCGTTTCGAGGTGTCGAATCAACCCTGAGCCCCAGAGGTGAACGCGATGAGTACGGACCCCAAGTCGGTTGTGCACGGGATCCTGGCCGAGGATCTGGAAGTGGACCCCGCGGAGATCACGGACGGTGCCTCGCTGCGGAACCTGGAGCTGGACTCGCTGGCCGTCGCCGAGCTGATCGTGCGGATCAAGGAGGAGACCGGCGTGGACCTCAGCGGTGAGGAGACGCGGATCGCGGACCTCACCGTCGGGGAAGTGGTCCTGCTGGCCGGCTCGGGTCTGGAAGCGGCGTGACCGAGGGGCCCGCCGCCGTCACCGGTGTCGGACTGGTGACGCCGGCCGGTACCGACACCGACTCGACCTGGGAGGCGATGTGCGCCGCCCGGTCCCTGGAGGCCGGTGACCCCGAGCCGCTGGCCGGTACCGGGGCGTGGCACAGCCTGCGGGTGCCCGCGCTGCGGCCGGGGCAGCTGACCGGGCGCGGGACCGCCCGTACCGATCCGTTCATCCGGTTCGCGCTGGTGGCGGTGGCGGAGGCGCTGGCGCAGTCGCGGCTCGACCCGGACAGCTGGGACGGCAGCCGGGTCGGGGTCGTCGTGGGCAGCGCCTTCGGGGGTGTGACCACGCACGACGAGCAGCACCGGCGGCTGGAGCGGCAGGGGGCGGCCATGGTGTCGCCGTACCTGCATCCCCGGGCCCTGATCAACATGGCGGCCGGGACCATCGGCGCCCGGTACGGAATCACCGGCCCCGGTCACACCGTGGCCGCCGCCTGCGCGTCGGGGGCCTCGGCGCTCGGGCTCGGCAAGACGCTGCTGGACGCCGGTGTGTGCGACACGGTCGTCGTCTGCGGCACGGACGCGGCCGTCACCCCCCTCGTCGTCTCCGGGTTCGCCCGGATGGGCGCGCTGTCCGAACAGAAGGCTGCCGACGCGTCCCGGCCGTTCGGCGCCGACCGCGACGGCTTCGTGATCTCCGAGGGTGCCGCCGCCGTCGTCATGGAGAAGCCGGCCAAGGCGCGCGCCCGGGGCGCGGAGGTGCTGGGGCGGCTGCTCGGGCATGCCGACACCTCCGACGCCCATCACCCGACGGCCCCCCGCCCGGACGGTGCGGGCGCCGCGGCCGCCGTCGAGCGGGCGCTGGCGGCGGCGCGCATGTCGGTGCAGGACGTGACCACCGTCAACGCGCACGGCACCTCGACCCCGCAGAACGACCTGACGGAGGCCCGGCTCATCGCCCGCCTCTTCCCGCACGGCCCGTCCGTCACCGCGAACAAGGGCCTGCTGGGCCACACGCTCGGCGCGGCGGGCGCCATCGAGGCCGTACTGACCCTGCGCGGCCTGCGCAGCGGAGTGCTGCCGCCGATCGCGCACACCGAGCGGGCCGACCCCGACCTGCCCGAGCTCGACCTGGTCCTCGGCGGGGTGCGCCGGCACGACGGGAACGTCGCCGTGAGCACCTCCTTCGGGTTCGGGGGCAGCAACTGCGCGCTGGTGCTGGACGCCGGCTGAACGACGCCACGGCGTCCCCGGATCCGAGCTTCCCTTCCTGGAGAGCCCATGACGCAACGCGAAGAAGAGCTGGCCCGTGTCCTGTCCGGGCCCGAGTTCGCCACCATCCGACCGGACGACCTGAGCGTCCTCGACTACAGCCTGCTGACGCTGCGCCGGGCGCGGCTCCTCAACGGCGCCGGATTCTCGGCGAACTCCCGCTGGCTGGGCCGGGGCGACAGCGCCCGCTTCCCGGAGTTCCTGCGCACCATGGGCTGGATCGGCGCGTACGACCTGTCGCTGCTCAACGTCCTGGTCTCGCACCAGATCGCGGGCGACGCGCTGCTCAGTCACGGCGGTCCGGAGCAACTGGACGCCTGGGCCGGGGAGATCGACGCGATGGAGCGGATGTACTGCTTCGCCGGTTCCGAGCTGCTCGCCGGCTCGGACCTGAAGCAGGTGCGGACCACCGCGGCCTACGACCCGCACGACCGGAGCCTGGTGCTGAACACGCCCCGGCCCGCCGACAGCAAGGTGTGGACCGGCAACAGCCTGCACACCGGCGACGTGGCCATGGTGCTGGCCCGGCTGGAGGTCGGCGGGCGCGACGAGGGACACCACTGGCTGCGGGTTCCGCTGCGCGAGGCCGGGGCCGTGCTGCCCGGCGTGCGCATCGGCCGGGCCGAGCCGAAGGGCGGCGTCACGGCCAACCAGACCGGCGTACTGACCTTCACGGACCACCGGCTGCCGCTGTCCGCGCTGATGAACCGCTGGGCGTCGATCGACGAGGAGGGCACCTACCGGTCCCCGCTGCCGCGCCACCGGCGGTTCGAGGAGTGCCTCGCCACCTTCACCCACGAGCGGCTCTTCCCGTCGGTGGGAGCGGCGTACGCGCAACTGCTCGCCTGCGCGATCACCACGCGGTTCGCGGCCGTCAAGCAGACCTTCGGCAGGCCGCTGATCGGCCACGAGCACTACCGCATGCGGCTGTCGGCGGCCGTGGGGCGCTCGCTGGCCGCCCGGCACGCCATGGCGGCGCTGGCGGAGGTGGCGGTGGCCCGGAGCGCTGCGGGGGCGCCGGCCCGTGACCAGGTGCTGCACGCCCTGATCTCCTGCGGCAAGTCCGGCTGCACCGGCGACGCCCGGCACACGCTGGCCGAGACCCGGGAACTGTGCGGCGGGCTCGGCTACCACGACGCCAACCAGATCACGCCCCTGCTGCACGACTACGAGATCGCCGTCACCTTCGGCGGCGACAACACCGTCCTCGGCTACCAGGCGACCCGGTTCGCCCTGCGCCACCGCGAGGACTTCGACCGGGTGCTGGACGAGGCGGCCGCCGGGGCCGGACGGCTGGACGCCGTCCGGGTGCTGCGGGCCGTCTGCGACCACCTGCTCGACCGGGTGGAGCGGGACGGCGCCGGTGAGGCCAGCGCGCGGTGGAGCCGCGCCGTCCACCAGACGCTGGCGATCGGCCACTGGGCCCGCCACGCCCCGACCCCGCTGTCCGAGCGGCTGCTCGCGCAGTACGCGGCGGTCTGCGTGCTGGAACACGCGCTGGACGCCCTGCGGGCCGGGGTCCTCGACCAGGACGCCCTCCTGGCCTTCGAGGCGGCCCGGCACGAGGCGGCGGGCGCCCCCCTCGACCCCGACGCGCTGCTGCGCGAACTGTCCGTGCCCGAGGGTCTGATCAGCGCCCCGATCGCCCACCCGGACTTCGCGGAACGGCACGCCGCGGCGGCCCATGCCGGTACCGTCCCGGCGTCCGGCACCGTGCGGGCCGGAGTACGCCCGTGAGCGCCGCGCGCGGCGGTCGGACCGGGGCCGTCGTCACCGGGGTGGGCACCTGTCTGCCGGAGACCGTGGTCGACAACGACGAGGTGTCGCGGCATCTGGACACCGACCACGCCTGGATCCACAGCCGTACCGGCATCGAGCGCCGGCGCCGGGTGTCCCCCGGGACCACCACGGGGGACCTCGCCGTCACCGCCGGGGCCGCCGCGCTGAAGTCCGCCGGACGGGACGACTGCGACCTCGTCGTCCTCGCCACCACCACACCGGACCGGCGCTGCCCCGCCACCGCGCCCCGGGTGGCGTCCCGGCTCGGGCTGCGGGCCGCCGCTGCGTTCGACCTGTCCGCCGTGTGCTCCGGCTTCGTGTACGGGCTGTCCGTGGCCGACGCGATGATCACCGCGGGCACCTGCGACCGGGCCCTGGTCATCGGCGCGGACGTCTACTCCTCGATCGTGGACCCCGACGACCGGGGCACCGCCGTCGTGTTCGGCGACGGCGCGGGCGCCGTGCTCCTGGAGCGCGGCAGCACCGGCGACCCGGGCGCCGTGCTGCACACCGAACTCGGCAGCGACGGCACGGGCGACGAGCTGATCACCATCCCGCCGGACGGCGCGTACCTCACCATGCGCGGAAGCGACGTCTACGCCCGTGCCGTGACCACCATGGCGGAGTCCGCGCGCTCCGCCGCCGCCCACGCGGGCTGGGACCTCGCGGACGTGGACGCCTTCGTCGGGCACCAGGCGAACCTGCGCATCCTCACCTCGGTGGCGAAGCGGCTGGGCCTGCCCCGGGAACGGGTGGTGTCGAACATCGCGGACGTGGCCAACACCGCCGCCGCGTCCATCCCCCTCGCGCTGGCCGACGCGGCCGCGCAGGGCCGTATCCGCTCCGGGGACCGACTGCTCCTGACCGCCTTCGGCGGCGGGCTGACCTGGGGCTCCGCCGCCGTCGTCTGGTCGGGCGCGGAACCCGTCCAGGACCAGCGGAGCTGACCGGACCGAGCGGCGAACCTGGCGCACGAGAGGAAGGGACAACGTGGTGCCGAAGCTGCGGATCGCAGTCGTCGGCGGGGGCATCGGCGGACTCGCCGCCGCCCTCGCCCTGACCCGGAAGGGCCACGAGGTACGCGTCTACGAGCAGGCGCCGGAACTCAGGGAAGCGGGCGTGGGCATGCACCTGGGCCCCAACGGCAGCCGCCTCCTGGAACGCTGGGGGCT
This sequence comes from Streptomyces sp. NPDC001599, assembly GCF_042893535.1. NCBI lineage: Bacteria > Bacillati > Actinomycetota > Actinomycetes > Kitasatosporales > Streptomycetaceae > Streptomyces > Streptomyces sp. NPDC001599. The sequence continues at coordinate 29,316 of NZ_JBIAVA010000019.1, read as the reverse complement.
CGGCGAGCGGCTGCGCGCCCTCGGCGTGCGGCCCGCGGGCATGGAGGTGCGGGACTGGTCGCACGGGGGGACCCTGGTGCGGCAGCCGATGGGCGAGGAGTGGCTCGCCGAGTTCGGGGCGCCGTACTACACGATCCACCGGGCCGACCTGCACACCATGCTCGCCGAGTCGCTGCCCGCCGGCACGGTGCGGGCCGGGCACCGGCTCGAACGGTTCACCGAGACCGAGGGCGGGGTCCGGCTGGAGTTCGCCGACGGCTCCACCGCCGGCGCGGACGTCCTGATCGGCGCGGACGGCGCGCACTCGGTGGTGCGCCGCACGCTCGCCGGGCCCGACACCGCCGTCTTCTCCGGCCAGAGCGCCTTCCGCGGCGTCGTCGCCCGCGACCAGGTCCCCGGCCTGCCCGGCGACACGCTCCTGGTGTGGGCGGGCCCGGACGCCCGCATGCTGGTCTACCCGGTGCGCGGCGGGCGGTTCCTCACCTTCGTCGCCGTCGTACCCGACCCGCGGTGGCGCCTGGAGTCCTGGAGCGCCCCCGGCGACCTGGACGAACTGGCCGCCCGCTTCGACGGCTGGAACACCGACGTCAAGTCCCTGGTGGCCGCGGTGCGCGAGTCCCGGCGCTGGGCGCTGTACGACCGTGAGCCGCTGGCCCGCTGGAGCGCGGGCGCCGTCACGCTGCTCGGCGACGCGGCCCACCCGATGCTGCCCCACCACGGCCAGGGCGTCAGCCAGGCCGTCGAGGACGCGGCGGTCCTCGCGCACTGCCTGGACGCCCCGACGGGCACCGGCGCCTCCGCCGCCTCCGCTCCCGCTGCCCGGCGGGCGATCGCGGCCGCGCTGGACGCCTACGAGGGTGTCCGCAGGCCGCACACCACCCGCGTCCAGCTCGGTTCGCGGGGCGGCGGCTCCCAGCGGCTGCGGCCCGACGAGGACGGGGCCGAGTCCACGGGCACGATGTCGTCCCTCGTCCAGGACGTGTCCTGGATCCAGCGCCACGACGCCGAGGCCGGCCTCCCACCGCTGCCGCCGCCGCTTTCGGCGACCCCCTGAACCCACCCCCGACCCAACCCTGCCCGCGCGAGAGAACCAAGGAGAACCCATGTCGAACCACCTCGACCGGCGACGCCTGATGACCACCGCCCTCGGGGGCGCCGCGGCCGTCGGCCTCGGCGCCGGCGCCGGTCTGCTGGGCGCCGCTCCGGCCGGTGCCGCCGAGCGCCCCGTCACCCCGCACCGCGGCCACGGCGACTTCCCCGACGTACCCGGCATGCTCGGCGACCGCCGCGCCAACGAACTCTGGTACATGTTCGACGAGACCACGCTCTACAACGTGGGCCCGGAGCTGGAGCAGGCGTTCACCGACATCGAGACCGCGCTCGGCGACGGCTGGGAGCGGGCCATCTTCGACGCCTGGATGGCCATGGCCGCCACCAGCGACTACCCGAACAACTTCATCGAGTACGTCACCCCCATCAAGGGCCCGCTCCAGGTGCTCTCCAAGGCCCAGCTCGGCGTCTTCGACACCTACTACCGGCCCTACGGCCACGGCATCGTCGGCGCCTTCGCGGACTTCGCCCAGGGCGTGCTCAACGACCCCCGCCGCGAGCGCCCGGTGCACACCATGAACGGCAACCCGCCGCCCGGTTACCACATCTGGTTCATCTTCATGCGGTCGATGATGCTGCTGGACATCAGCCGGCACCGCTGGGAGCGGATGGCCCCGATCAACGCCATGGCGTGGGCGATCCAGACCATCGCCAAGCCCTCCCAGTTCGAGGTCAAGGAGCCGCTGCCGCGCCGGGTCGTGGCCCGGGAGGCCGCCAAGTGGCTGCCGCGCAGCGTGCACCAACTCGACCGCGACTTCCTGTCCTACCCGCTGCCCGAAGGCATGAGCTGACGGACCCGGCTCCCACGGGAAGTCCGACGGCAAGTCCGACGGGAAGTCCGACGGCAAGGACAGGAGGAGACATCATGCGTACCGGAATCTGGCTGGTGGGCGCCCGTGGCTCGGTGGCCACCACGACCGTCGTCGGCGCCGCCGCGCTGCGCGCCGGGCTGGTGCCGGCCACCGGCTGTGTGAGCACGCTCGAGGCCTTCGACGGCGTGCCGCTGCCCGGCTTCGACGAGCTGGTCTTCGGCGGCCACGACGTCGTCGGCACCGGCCTGGTCAAACGGGCCGAGCAGCTCGCCGAGGCGGGCGTCCTGCCCCGCGGCCTGCCGGGTGTGCTGACCGCGGAACTGGACGCGGCCGACGCCGAGATCAGGCCCGCGCCGCCGGGCACGGAGGAGGGCGGCGACGGCACCCCGGACCAGGCGTCGGCCGCCGGGGCGATCGTCGCCGACCTCACCGGCTTCCGGGAACGCCTCGGTCTTGACCGGGTCGTCGTCGTGAACGTCTCCTCCACCCAGCCGCCCGCCGTGCCGCAGCCGGCGCACGCCTCGGCCGCGGCCCTGCGCGAGGCGCTGGCGCGGGGCGAACGGCCGCTGCCCGTCAGCTCCCTGTACGCCTACGCGGCGCTGCGGGCCGGCTGCGCCTTCGTCGACTTCACCCCGTCGACGGGGGCGCGCCTGCCCGCCCTGGACGAACTCGCCCGGGAACGGGGCCTGCCCTACGCCGGCAGCGACGGCAAGACCGGCGAGACCCTGGTCAAGTCGGTGCTCGCGCCGATGTTCGCGCGCCGGGCACTGCGGGTGCGCTCCTGGTCCGGCACCAACCTGCTCGGCGGCGGCGACGGGGCCACCCTCGCCGACCCGGAGCGGGTGGTCAGCAAGAACGCCTCCAAGGGCCTGGTGCTGGAGGCGGAGCTGGGCCACGCCGTCGAGGGCGGCGTGCACATCCACCACGTCCCCGACCTCGGGGAGTGGAAGACCGCCTGGGACCACGTGACGTTCGAGGGCTTCCTCGGGGCCCGGATGACCCTGCAGTTCACCTGGCAGGGCTGTGACTCCTCGCTGGCCGCGCCGCTCGTGCTGGACCTGGCCCGGTTCACGGCCCTCGCGCACCGCGCGGGCGTCGCCGGGCCGGTGCCGGAGCTGGGCTTCTTCTTCAAGGACCCGGTGGGCTCCGCCGAGCACGACCTGGCCGCCCAGTACGCGACCCTGGTGGACTGGGCGCGCTCGGTGGGGGCGCCGGCGTGAGTGCCCTGCCGCGGGTGCACGACCTGGCCCGCCTGGTCCGGGCCCCGGCCGCGTTGTCGGTGCCCGGGGACGTCCTCGCCGGAGCGGCGGCGGCCCGGCTGCCGCTCGGCCCCGAACTGCTCGGCATGACGGCCTCGTCGGTCTGCCTGTACTGGGCGGGGATGGCGCTCAACGACTACGCGGACCGCGACCTCGACGCCGTGGAGCGGCCCGAACGCCCGGTGCCCTCCGGAGCGGTGAGCCCGGCCGCGGCCCTCGCGGTCGGCTGCGGACTCACCGCGGCCGGGCTCGGCCTCGCGGCGCTGGCCCGCGGCCGCCGGGGCCTGGCCACGGCGCTGCCCCTGGCCGGTGCCGTCTGGGCGTACGACCTCGTACTCAAGCCCACCCCGGCCGGCGCCGCCGCCATGGCCGCGGCCCGCGCGCTGAACGTCCTGGGCGGCGCGGGACCCGGCGGACTGCGCCGGGCGCTGCCCGCGGCGGCCACCGTCGCCCTGCACACCGGCATGGTCACCCGGCTGAGCCGGTACGAGGTGAGCGGCGCGCCCCGCGCGGTGCCCCGGCAGTCGCTCGCCGTCGGCGGTGCGGTCGGGGCCGCCGTACTGCTGCGCGGCCGGGGCCGGCCGGCCCGGGACCGGGTCCTGGCCGGGGGCCTGACGGCCGCGTACGCGTACGGGGGCGCGGCGGCGCAGCTCGCGGCCGCGCGGAGTCCGGCCGCGCCGCAGGTACGGCGGGCGGTGGCGGCCGGCATCCACGCGCTGATCCCGCTCCAGGCGGCACTGACCGCGACCGCCGGGCGCGGCGCCGCCGGCGCCGCGCTGGCCTGCGCCCTCCCGTGGGCCCGACGACTGGGCAGAAAGGTGTCCCCCACATGAGCGCCGGTACGAGATTCGGGTACGGCACGAACGGCTTCGGCGACCATCCGCTGGAGGACGCCCTGGCCGTCCTCGCGGACCTGGGCTACGAGGGCGTCGGACTCACCCTGGACCCGCGGCACCTCGACCCGTTCGCCGACGACCTGCCGCACCGGCTGCGGCGGCTCGCGGCGCGGCTGGACCGGCTCGGGCTGGCCGTCGTCGTCGAGACCGGCGGACGGTACGTGCTCGACCCCTGGCGCAAGCACCAGCCGGTGCTGATGTCCGCCGAGGGCGCGGAGCGCCGGGTCGACCTGCTGCTGCGGGCCGTGCGGATCGCCGCCGACCTCGGCGCGGAGGCCGTCTCCTTCTGGAGCGGTGCCGCCCCCGTCGGCACGCCGCGGCAGGTGGTCTGGGACCGGCTGCTGGCCGGCTGCGGCACCGTCGTCGAGGCCGCCGCGCGGGCCGGGGTCGTGCTGGGCTTCGAACCGGAGCCCGGCATGTTCGTGGACACCCTGGACGCCTACGACGAAATGTGCCGCAGGCTCGGCGGCCCGCACCCCCTCGGGCTGACCCTGGACATCGGGCACTGCCGCTGCCTGGAGCCGCAGCCGGTCGCCGACTGCGTACGACGGGTCGCCGACCGGCTGGTCAACGTGCAGATCGAGGACATGCGCCGGGGCACCCACGAGCACCTGGAGTTCGGCAGCGGGGAGATCGACTTCCCGCCCGTGCTGTCCGCGCTGGCCGCCACCGGCTACCGCGGACTGGTCTCGGTGGAGCTGCCCCGCCACAGCCACGCCGCCCCCGAAGTGGCCCGCCGGTCCCTGGACTTCCTACGCGCGGCCGAGGCCGACGCCCGCGCAGCGGCCCGGGGAGCGGCCGCGTGATCCCCGGCGGCGACGGGGCCCGGTTCCTGCCGGGCACCCTGTCCGGCGCCCTCGAGCGCGCGCTCACCCCGGACGCCGCCGGGTGGCTGGAGCAGGCGTGCGCGGCGGTGCGGTGCGAGCCGGGCGAGGTCGAGGGGAAGTTCGCGGTCGCCGCCCGGCGGTGCGGTCGGGGCGCGCTGGACGCCGGCGCGGAAGCAGGCGCGGGCGCGGACGCGGGTCCGGGTACGGGGTGGAGCGTCGACGACGCCGTACGCGTGCTGCTGCTCGCCGCGCTTCCGGTGCGCGGTGCCGCGCTGGCGGCCGTCGTCTCCCGGCTGTACCGGATCGGGGGCGGGCCCGAACGGCGGGCCGTCCTGCGGTCGCTGCCGCTGCTGGAGGCCGCGGGCGACCTCGGCGACCTGGGGCTGCCGCTGGTCGAGGACGCGCTGCGGTGCAACGACCCGAGGCTGATCGCCGCCGCCGTCGGCCCGTACGGCTCCCGCCGGCTCGGTGCGCACGCCTTCCGGCAGGCCGTCCTCAAGTGCGTGTTCGTCGGCGTCCCGCTGGACCTGGTGACCGCTCTGGACGCACGCGCCGACGCGGAACTGGACCGGATGATGGCCGACTTCGCCGCCGAGCGGCGCGCCGCGGGACGGGCACTCCCGTCCGACGTCGCCGCCTATCTGCACACCCACCGCGTATCCACGGAGGCCACGGCGTGACGCGCATCTTCGACCCGCACATCCACATGACGTCCCGCACCACCGACGACTACGAGGCGATGGCCGCCGCCGGGGTCCGCGCGCTGGTCGAACCGGCCTTCTGGCTGGGCCAGCCGCGCACCGGCGTCAGCTCGTTCACCGACTACTTCGACGCGCTGCTCGGCTGGGAGCCCTACCGGGCCGAGCAGTTCGGCATCCGCCACCACTGCGCGCTCGCCCTGAACCCCAAGGAGGCCAACGACCCCCGGCTCGCCGGGGTGCTCGACGTCCTGCCCGACTACCTGGTCCGGGACCGGGTGGTGGCGGTCGGCGAGGTCGGCTACGACGCGATGACGCCGCAGGAGGACAAGGCGTTCACCGTGCAGCTGGAGCTCGCCGTGCGGCACGAGCTGCCCGTCCTGGTGCACACCCCGCACCGCGACAAGGCCAACGGCACCCGCCGCACCCTGGACGTGGTCCGCGAGTCCGGCATCGACCCGGGCCTGGTCGTCGTCGACCACCTCAACGAGGTGACCGTGCGCGACGTCGCGGACAGCGGCTGCTGGATGGGTTTCTCGATCTACCCCGACACCAAGATGAGCGAGGACCGCATGGTCGCGCTGCTGCGCGAGTACGGCACCGCGCGGATCCTCGTCAACTCCGCCGCCGACTGGGGCCGCAGCGACCCGCTGAAGACCCGCCGCACCGCCGACGCCATGCGCGCCGCCGGTTTCGGCGAGGACGACGTCGACCAGGTGCTCTGGCGCAACCCGGTCGCCTTCTACGGGCAGAGCGGACGCCTCGAACTCGACGGCCCCGAGGGTTCCGAAGCCCCCGGCGCCCGCGAGGAGTTCGAGGGCAGCTCGATCCGCCGCGGGGAGAGGTGACGGGCGGTGCGCCTGCGGCACCCCGACGGCACCACCGTCCACCTCGCCTACTGCACCAACGTCCACGCGGCCGAGGACCTCGACGGTGTCCTCGCCCAGCTCGCCCGCTACGGGGAGCCGGTGCGCGAACGGCTCGGCGCCGACCGGATCGGCCTCGGACTGTGGCTGGCGGCACCGGTGGTGACGGCCCTGGCCGCGGACCGGTCCGCGCTCGACCTGCTCCGCAAGGAACTGGACCTGCGCGGCATCGAGGTCGTCACCCTCAACGCCTTCCCCTACGCGGGCTTCCACGCCCCGACCGTGAAGAAGGCCGTCTACCGGCCCGACTGGACCGAGCGGCCCCGCCTCGACCACACCCTGGCCTGCGCCCGCGTGCTGGCCGAGCTGCTGCCGCCCGACGCCGCCCGCGGCTCCGTCTCCACGCTGCCGCTGGCCTGGCGCACCCCCTGGACCCCGCACCGGGACGACCTCGCCCGGCGCCACCTCGACCTGCTCTCCCAGGGGCTGGCGGCGCTCGCCGCGGACACCGGGCGCACCGTGCGGGTCGGGTTCGAACCGGAGCCCGGGTGCCTGATCGAGACGACCGGCCAGGCGGTGGCACGGCTCGCCGACGCCGACCACGAACGGCTCGGCGTCTGCGTCGACACCTGCCACCTCGCCGTCGCCTTCGAGGAGCCGGGTCCCGCGCTGACCCGGCTGGCCGCCGCGCTGCCCGTCGTCAAGACCCAGGCGTCCTGCGCCGTGCACGCCGACCGGCCGGCCGACCCGGCCGCCCGCGCCGCGCTGGCCGCCTTCGCCGAGCGGCGGTTCCTGCACCAGACGCGGCAGGCCGCACCGGGCGGCCCGTCGGCCGCCGACGACCTGCCCGAGGCGCTTCGGGGCGCGCTGTCCGGCGACGCGGCCTGGCGGGTCCACTACCACGTGCCCGTCCAGCGCGACCTGCCGCCGCCCCTGCGCAGCACCCGCCCCGAACTGGTCGCCGCGCTGACCACCCTGCTCGGCGGGCCGACCGCGCTCACCGACCACGTGGAGGTCGAGACGTACACCTGGCCGGTGCTGCCCGGCGCCCCCGACGGCGGCGGCCTCGTCGACGGCATCGCCGGTGAACTCGCCTGGACCCGCGACACCCTGACCGCCCTCGGCCTGACGGAGGAGAGCACCCCGTGAAGCGCCTGCTCGTGCTGGACGTCGTGGGGCTCACCCCGCGCCTGCTGGCCCACATGCCGCGCCTCTCGGCGCTCCGCGACGCCGGGACCGGCGCCCGCCTGGACACCGTGCTGCCCGCCGTGACCTGCTCGGTGCAGTCCACGCTGCTGACCGGCCGGCCGCCCGCGGAGCACGGCGTCGTCGGCAACGGCTGGTACTTCCGCGACCTGGGCGAGGTACTGCTGTGGCGGCAGCACAACCGGCTCGTCGGCGGCGAGAAGGTGTGGCAGGCGGCCCGCGCGCTGCACCCCGGCTACACCGTCGCCAACGTCTGCTGGTGGTACGCCATGGGAGCCGACGTCGACTGGACGGTGACGCCCCGGCCGGTCTACTACGCCGACGGCCGCAAGGAACCCGACTGCTACACCCACCCGGCCTCCCTGCACGACGAGCTGACCGGCCGCCTCGGGCCCTTCCCGCTCTTCCACTACTGGGGGCCCACCGCGGACCTCGCCTCCTCCCGCTGGATCGTCGACGCCGCCCGCCACCTGCACAACACCCACCGGCCCGACCTGAACCTCGTCTACGTGCCGCACCTCGACTACGACCTCCAGCGCTTCGGCCCCGACGGCCGCCGGGCCCGCCGGGCCGCCGCCGCACTGGACCGCACCCTGGCGCCGCTGCTCGACGAGGCCCGCCGCGACGGCGTCACCGTCGTGGTGCTGAGCGAGTACGGCATCACCCCCGTCAGCAGGCCCGTCGACATCAACCGGGCGCTGCGCCGGGCCGGGCTGCTGGCCGTGCACACCCAGGACGGCATGGAGTACCTGGACCCGTGGACGTCGAGGGCCTTCGCCGTCGCCGACCACCAGGTCGCCCACGTCTACGTGCGCGAGGCCGCCGACCTGCCGCGCGTGGCGGAACTGCTGCACGGTCTGGACGGCGTCGCCGAGGTGCTCGGCGAGGCCGGGAAGAAGGAGCACGGCCTCGACCACGAGCGGGCCGGTGAACTCGTCGCCGTCGCCCGGCCCGAGGCCTGGTTCACCTACTACTACTGGCTGGACGACGCCCGCGCCCCGGACTTCGCCCGCACCGTCGAGATCCACCGCAAGCCCGGCTACGACCCGGCCGAGCTGGGCTTCGACCACCACGCCCCGGCGGCGGCCCGGCTCCGCGCGGCGGCGGCGCTGGCCCGCAAGAAGCTCGGCCTGCGCTACACCATGAACGTCGTCCCGCTGGACGGCGCCCGGGTCCGCGGCAGCCACGGACGCCTGCCCGGCCGTACCGAGGACGCGCCGGTGCTGCTGGTCTCCGACCCGGACGCGCCCCTGGGGGAGTCCGTCGCCGCGACGGAGGTCAAGGACCTGCTGCTCTCCCTGGCCGGGATCTCCCCCCATGCCCGCTCGATACGCGGCCGATAACGACGGCCCATAGCGTCCCGAGTACACACAAAACGACGGTGGACGGAGGCTTTGACCATGGCTGCGAATGCCGCGGGACCGGCGTCGCGCTACGACGTGACGCTGGATCAGTCGGACGCGGAACTCGTCGAGGAGATCGCCTGGAAACTCGCCACACAGGCGACCGGGCGGCCCGACGACGCCGAATGGGTCGAGGCGGCCCGGAACGCCTGGCACGCCTGGCCGGCGGCCCTGCGCCGGGACCTCGCCGGATTCCGCCGGGACTCGGGGCCGGACGGCGCGATCGTGCTGCGCGGCCTGCCCGTCGACTCCATGGGGCTGCCGCCGACCCCGCGGGTCAACGGCTCCGTGCAGCGCGAGGCCTCGCTGGGCGCCGCCGTGCTGCTGATGACCGCCTGCGGGCTCGGCGACCCCGGCGCGTTCCTGCCGGAGAAGAACGGCGCCCTCGTGCAGGACGTCGTCCCCGTGCCGGGCATGGAGGAGTTCCAGGGCAACGCCGGTTCGACCCTGCTGACGTTCCACAACGAGAACGCCTTCCACGAGCACCGCCCCGACTTCGTGATGCTGCTGTGCCTGCGCGCCGACCCCACCGGCCGGGCGGGCCTGCGCACCGCCTGCGTGCGGCGGGTGCTGCCGCTGCTGTCCGACCGCACCGTGGACGCCCTGTGGGCACCGGAGTTCCGCACCGCCCCGCCGCCCTCCTTCCAGCTGAGCGGCCCCGAGGAGGCACCCGCGCCGGTACTCCTCGGCGACCCCTCGGACCCCGACCTCCGGGTGGACCTGGCGGCCACCGAGCCGGTGACCGAGCGGGCCGCCGAGGCCCTGCGCGAACTCCAGGCCCGCTTCGACGCCACCGCCGTCACCCACCGCCTCCTGCCCGGGGAGCTGGCGATCGTCGACAACCGCGTCACCGTGCACGGCCGCACCGAGTTCACCCCCCGCTACGACGGCACCGACCGCTGGCTCCAGCGCACCTTCGTGCTCAGCGACCTGCGCCGCTCGCGCGCGCTGCGGCCGGCCGACGGCTACGTGCTCGGAGCGGCCCCGCAGCCCGCCTGACCGGCCAAGCCCCCGCAGTGAAACAGGAGTAGGAGTGCGATGACGAGCACGCAGACCAGGGAGCGACCGCCCGCCCGGGAGACCGGCGCGAAGAGCGCGCCGGAGTCCGGACCGCCCGCCCCACCGGTCCGCAAGGTCGGGCTGCGCTCCCTGTTCCCGTATCTCCAGGGCTACTGGCCGACGCTGGGGATCGTCGCGGTGCTCTCCCTCGTGGTCACCCTGCTGACCCTCAGCCAGCCGGTGCTGACCCGGGACGTCCTGGCCGACATCGAGGCGGACAAGCCGGTGGGGCGGCTGGTGGCCCTGCTCATCGGCGTCCTCGTGGTGGTGGCCGTACTCGGCGGGGTCCGCGACTACCTGCTCCAGCGGGCGGCGGAAGGGCTCGTGCTGACCGCCCGCCGCCGGCTGGTGGCCCGGCTGCTGCGGCTGCCCATCACCGAGTACGACCAGCGCCGCACCGGCGACATGCTCTCCCGGGTCGGCGCCGACACCACCATGCTGCGCGCGGTGGTCACCTCCGGGCTCTTCGACACCGTGACCAACGTCGTCATGGTCGGCGGCTCCGCGCTCATGATGTGCCTGATCGACCCCACCCTGTTCGCGGCCACCGCCCTCGGCCTCGGACTCGGCGTCCTCGCCGTCGTCGGGCTCTCCCGGCGGGTGCGGGGCGCCTCCCGCGACGCCCAGGACCGGATCGGCGAGATGACCTCCGCCGTCGAGCGCGCCATCTCCGCCGTGCGCACCATCCGCGCCAGCGGCGCCGAGGACCGTGAGGGCCAGGCCGTCGACGGGTACGCGCAGCAGGCCTACCACGCCGGGATGCGCATCGCCCGGCTCCAGGCCATGATCAACCCGATCACCTCGACCACCATCCAGGTGGCGTTCCTCGTCGTCCTCGGCCTCGGCGGCGCCCGGGTGGCCAGCGGCGCCATCCAGGTCGGCGACATGGTCGCCTTCGTGCTCTTCCTGTTCATGCTGTGGTTCCCGCTCGGCCGCGCGCTGACCGCCTACTCCCGGCTCCAGTCCGGGCTCGGCGCCCTCCAGCGCATCGAGGAGATGGTGGACCTGCCGCAGGAGACCGACGCCGGCGCGGGACCGCTCACGGTGCGCGAGCGCACCCGGCCCGGGACCGAACCCGCCGACGCGGAACCGCGGCCGCCCGCGATCGAGTTCGACGGCGTCAGCTTCGGCTACGGCGACGGCGAGACCGTCCTGCGGGACGTGTCCCTGACCGTCCCCCGCGGCACCCGCACCGCGCTGGTCGGCCCCTCCGGAGCGGGCAAGTCCACCCTGCTGTCGCTGGTGGAACGGTTCTACGACGTCACCTCCGGCACCGTCCGGGTCGGCGGCACCGACGTACGCGACCTGCCGCGCCGCGAGCTGCGCGGACGCCTCGGCTACGTCGAGCAGTCGGCGCCGGTCCTCGCCGGCACCGTCCGCGACAACCTCTCCCTCGCCGCGCCCGACGCCACCGACGACGACATGCGGGAGGTGCTGCGCTCGGTCAACCTCATGGGCGTGATCGAGCGAGCGCCGCTCGGTCTGGACACGGAGGTCGGCGAGGGCGGCGTCCTGCTGTCCGGCGGCGAACGGCAGCGCCTGGCGCTGGCCCGGACCTTCCTCGCCGCGCCGCCGATCATGCTGCTCGACGAGGCGACCAGCAACCTGGACGCCCGCAACGAGGCCCTGATGCGGGAGGCGATCGGCACCGTCTCCGCGGACCGGACGCTGCTCGTGGTCGCCCACCGGCTGTCCACCGTCGTGGACAGCGACCAGATCGTCGTCCTGGAGCACGGCCGGGTCGTCGCCGCGGGCCGGCACGAGGAACTGACCGGCACCAGCCCCCTGTACCGGGAGCTGGCCAGCCACCAACTGCTCATCCAGTAGACCGCCTTTCACCCCCCCCACACGAAGGGGCCTCCCGGCGCACGTCACCGGGAGGCCCCTTCGCGTGCTCCGGGCCGGTCAGCCGGCCGTCGCCAGGCACTGCCGGACCCGGTGCCGGGTCAGCTCCCAGGCGGCGTCGAGCCCCACGGCCCGGGCCCGTGAGGCCTCGTCGGTGAACCGCCGGTGGGCGCGGTGCTCGCGGTACAGCAGCAGCGTCAGGTTCACCAGGAACGGCATCATCCCGTCCCGCTCGTCGGCGCGTTCGGCCACCTCCACCTCGACGCGGGCCCGGGCCCCGGGGACGTCGCCGAGGAGCATCCAGAGCTGGGCCAGGTCGAGGCCGGGCAGGTACAGGGCGCTGCTCGCCCAGTCGATCAGGACCTGCCGTCCCCGGCTGCGGACCACGTTGGCCAGCACCAGGTCGCCGTGGCCGAACTCGCGGGGCGCGCCGGACAGTTCGAGGAGCCTGAGCAGGTCCGCCCAGTGTGCGTCGTCGAAGACGCCCTGGGCGTGCACCCCCTCCAGCATCCCCCGGTAGTCCACCGCCCACGCACCGGCCGCCGCGGGCCGCCAGTGCCGCAGCCGCTCCACGGCCTCCAGCACCCCGGCCAGGTCCTCCCGGGAGACCGGGGTGACCGGGAACCGGTCCGGCGCCAGCACCTCCCCCGTGAGCCGCTCCATGACCAGCACGGCCCGCTCCCGGTCGGAGGCGAACCGCCGCGGCACCGGCACCGGCGGGGGCACCGCGTCGAACAGGTCGTAGGTGTCGATCTCGCGCAGGCACTGGCGCCGCCAGTCGGGCGTGCGCACCTTGGCCAGCGCCTCGACGCCGTCCAGCGAGCCGCCCACCACCAGCGAGGTGCGGCTGCGGTAGACGACCTCCCCGGGGGAGAAGCCGGGGCACACCTCACGGGCCAGCGCGATCAGCGGGCCGTCGGCGGGCGTCGGCGCACCCGTCTGGACGTCGGACTCGGTCTTCAACGGCTTCTCCTTCACCGGCGCAGGAATTCGACGAGGCTCTTGTTCACCGCGTCCGGCGACTCCAGGTAGCCGTAGTGCCCGCAGTCGGGCACCAGCTCGTACTCGGCGCCGGGGATCGCGTCGGCCACCTCCCGGCCCAGGTGGGGCGGGGCGATCAGATCGTCCTGGAAGGCGACGACCCGGGTGGCGGCCCGGATGCCGCGGTAGGCCTCCCGCCGGTCGCCGTCCACCCGCACTCCGAGCTGGGCCCGGTAGCCCGCACCGGAGCGCCTGGTCAGCTCCAGCACGTCCAGCCAGTCGCGGGCCTGCACGTCGTTGTCGAGGGTGCGCGGCGACAGGTTCTGCATGGCCTGCACGACCGCCTCGTAGGCGGCGGGCAGCTGGATCCCCTGGTCGTACAGTTCCATCTCCGCGCGGCACAGCGCCTCGCGCAGCGCGTCCGGGCGGGCCCGGGTCGCCATCAGGACCAGCCGGTCCACGAGGTCGGGCCGGGACAGGGCAAGCTCCTGGGCGATGTGCGCGCCCATCGAGATGCCGGCCACCCGGCAGGGCCCCAGCCGCAGTTCCTCGACGAGGGCCGCCGTGTCGGCGACCAGGTCGTCGATGCCGAAGCCCTCGGGGCACTCCTCGCTCGGCGCGATGCCCCGGTTGTCGAAGCTGATCACCCGGAATCCGGCGGCGACCAGCGCGGGCACCTGGTGCAGGTGCCAGGCCCGGCCGCTGCCGCCCGAGCCCATGACGAGCAGCACGGCGGGCGCGTTCTGCGCACCCGCCGGGGGCGCGTCGTCGTAGTAGTTGATCCTGATGCCGTTGACGGTGAGGACGGGCATGGCTCAGGCGACCTCGGTCGAATCGAGCGACTGGGGCGTCGGGGCGGGCTCGGGCGAGGGGTTCATGGCGGTGACTCCTTCGGTCTCGGGGACTGCTGCGGAAGCCGCGGGACCCGTCGCCGGGTCCAGGCGGTCGGCCAGCGCGCGGCCGATGACGGCGAGGGCGGCGTCGGACTGCACGAGCCCGAGGTGGTCGGCGTCGACACCGACCCGTTCGATCCGGCCCGCCACGTGCGGGCGCCACGACTCGGCGCCGCGGCGGGCCAGCTTGTCGCCGTCCGCCCGCTCGGCGGCCAGCACCAGCACGTCGCCGTCGTAGGTGCCGGGGGTGTGGCCGCGCATCAGGGCGGCGTTGTTCATGAACACCTGCAGTACGGCGGCCAGTTCGGCCTCGTCCAGGCGGCCCATCGGGTCCCCGGCGGCGTTCAGGAACGCGCGGTAGCGGGCCGTGGGGAAGCGGCCGCCGGTGAGTTCCTCCTCGGCGACGTCGAACCCGGCGTCGCGCAGGTTGTGCGCGAACACCTCGGCCAGCGGGGCCTCCGGGCCCGCGCCCGCCTGCCGCGGATAGGCGTCCAGGAAGGCCAGCAGCTCCACCTCCTGTCCGCGGGCGCGCAGTTCGCGGGCCATGGCGAAGGCCACGTTGCCGCCGAGCGACCAGCCCAGCAGCCGGTAGGGGCCCTCGGGCTGCGTCTGCTGGACCAGGTCCGCGTACTCGGCGGCCATCTCCTCCAGCGTCGCGGGCAGCGGCCCGTCGCCGTCGAGTCCGGCGGCCTGGACGCCGTACACCGGGACGCCGGGCGGCAGGTGGCGCACCAGGCCGGAGTAGCACCAGCTCATGCCGGAACCGGGGTGGACGCAGAACACCGGCCGGGCGGCACCGGCGGCGCGCAGCGGGAGCAGCCGCTCCATCGGCTCCCGGCCGCCGCGCTCCGTCAGCCGCACCGCAAGGTCGGCGACCGTGGGGGCGGCGAACAGGTCGCGCACGCCCAGCTCCTCGCCCAGCTCGGCACGGACCCGCTCCACGAGCCGGATCGCCAGCAGCGAGTGGCCGCCCAGGCCGAAGAAGCCGTCGTCGAGACCGACCAGCTCCAGACCGAGGACCTCGGCGAAGAGCCGGCACAGGGCCTCCTCGCGCGGGGTGCGCGGCGAACGGCCCTCGACGGTGCGGTACTCCGGGGCGGGCAGCGCGCGGTGGTCCAGCTTGCCGTTGGTGGTGAGCGGCAGCGCGTCGAGGACCACGAGGGCGGCGGGCACCATGTACTCGGGCAGCGAGCCGCGCAGCGCCTGCCGCAGCGCGCCGGGGTCCACACCCGCCCCGGCGTCCGGCACGACGTAGCCGACCAGGCGGCGGTCGCCGGGCGTGTCCTCGCGGACCAGCACGGCCGCCTGCGCCACGCCGGGCAGGCCCGCCGTCACCGCCTCGATCTCGGCCGGTTCGACGCGCATGCCGCGCAGCTTGACCTGGGTGTCGGTGCGGCCCAGGTACTCCAGGTCGCCGTCCGCGCGGTGGCGGACCAGGTCGCCGGTGCGGTACATCACGCCGCCCGCGGGCCCGAACGGGCAGGCCACGAAGCGGCCCGCGGTCAGCGACGGGCGGCCCAGGTAGCCGCGGGCGAGCCCGGGCCCGCGTACGTACAGCTCCCCGGGCACGCCCGGCGGCACCGGCTGGAGCGCGTCGTCCAGGACGTACACGGCGGTGTCGGCGATCGGCGCGCCGATCGGCGGGACGGCCGCGCCCGCCAGCGGGGCGCTCATGGTTGCGCAGACCGTGGTCTCCGTCGGCCCGTAGGAATTGCGCATCAGACGTCCCGCGGACCAGCGGGCGACCAGCTCGGGCGGGCAGGTCTCGGCGGCGACGACCAGGGTCGTGGCGGCGGGCAGCGCGCCCTCGGGGATCAGCTGGAGCACCGCGGGGGTGATCGCCGCGTGGGTGACCCGGTGGCGGACCGCCAGCGCGGCCAGGGCGGGCCCCGGCACGGTGCCGGGCTCCACGACGACGAGGGTCGCACCGGTCAGCAGGCCCATCGCCAGCTCCCAGAACCCGCCGTCGAAGGCGGGGGAGAGGTGGTGCAGGACCCGGCTGCCGGGGACGACGTCCAGCTGCGAGGTGAAGATGTCCAGCAGGGCGGGCAGGCCCGAGTGCGTCACGGTGACGCCCTTGGGCCGGCCGGTGGTGCCGGAGGTGTAGATGACGTACGCGGGATGCCCCGGCAGCAGTGGCGCGAGCCGGTCGGCGTCGGTGAGGTCGCGCGCGTTCTCGCCGCCCGTCCCACCGCCGGCCGCGGGCTTCTCGTCGAGGAGCAGCCGGGGCACGTCCGTGTCCGGGAGGCCGGCGGCCACCGCGGCCGTGGTCAGCAGCGCGACCGGTGCCGCGTCGGCGAGGGTGCCCGCGATCCGCTCCGCCGGGTGGGCCGGGTCCAGCGGCAGGTAGGCGGCGCCCGCCTTGGCCACCGCGAGGACGGCGACGGGCAGTTCGGCCGAGCGGGGCAGCGCCAGCGCCACCAGCCGCTCGGGGCCCGCCCCCCGCGCCACCAGCAGCCGGGCCAGCCGGTTGGCGCGCGCGTTCAGCTCCGCGTAGCTCAGCGACGTGTCGCCGACGACCACCGCCTCGGCGTCGGGGCGCTCCCGCACGTGCCGCTCGAACAGCTCGGGCAGGGTGGCCGGGGCGAGCCCCTTCGCCGTGGTGTTCCACTCCTCGACGACCCGGTGCCGCTCCCGCGGTCCGAGCACGTCGATGCGGCTCAGCGGCCGGTCGGGGTGAGCGGCCGCGTCGGCGAGCACCCGCACCAGCCGGTCGACCAGACCCTGCGCGGTGCCGCGGTCGAAGAGGTCGGTGCGGAAGTCGAGGACGCCCGCCACCCCGTCGGGGGTGTGGTCGGCGGTCCGGCGCTCCGTCACCGAGAACCCGAGGTCGACCTTGGCCGCCGTCGCCGCCGCACCGCCCGCGCCGCTCACCGTCAGCCCGCCCGGCAGCGCGGGCGCGCCCTCGCCGTCCGCCCGCCGCGGGGCGGTGCTGCGCAGCGACAGCACCACCTGGAAGAGGGGGTGGTGGGTGAGGGAGCGGGTGGGGTTGAGGGCTTCTACGAGGCGTTCGAAGGGGAGGTCCTGGTGGGTGTAGGCGGTGAGGTCGGTGTCGCGGACTCGGGTGAGGAGTTCGCGGAAGGTGGGGTTGCCGCTGGTGTCGGTGCGCAGGACGAGGGTGTTGACGAAGAAGCCGACGAGGTGGTCGGTGGCGTCGTCGGTGCGTCCGGCGACGGGGGTGCCGATGGGGATGTCCTCACCGGCGCCGTGCCGGGTGAGCAGGGTCGCGAGGGCGGCCTGGAGCACCATGTAGAGGGTCGTGTCCGTGGCCCGGGCGAGTTCGGTCAGCCGGGTGTGGAGGTCGGCGGGGAGGGTGAATTCGACGCGGTCGCCGGTGTGGTCGGCGACCGCCGGCCGGGGCCGGTCGGTGGGGAGGTCGAGGCGTTCGGGCAGGCCGGCGAGCTGCTGCTTCCAGTAGGCGAGTTGCCTGCCGGCGAGGGTGTCGGGGTCGGTGTCGTCGCCGAGGACCTCCTGCTGCCACAGCGCGTAGTCGGCGTACTGGACGGCCAGGGGCTGCCAGGTGGGTGCGTCGCCGGCGCAGCGGGCGGTGTAGGCGGCGGTGAGGTCCTGGGACAAGGGGCCGCGGGACCAGGCGTCGCTGGCGATGTGGTGCACGAGCAGCAGCAGCACGTGCTCCCGCTCCGAGATCCGCAGCAGCCGGGCCCGTACGGGGATCTCCGTGCCCAGGTCGAAGGGGTGCCGGGCCGCCCGGGCGAGGTCGGCCTCGAAGTCGGCCTCCGTGGACTCGGCCGTCTCGAAGACCGGCCGGACCTCGTCCGCGGGGTGCACCACCTGCCGGGCCCCCAGCTCGTCCTCGGTGAACGTCGTCCGCAGGCTCTCGTGCCGCCCGACCACGTCCAGCAGCGCCGCGCGCAGCGCGTCCGGGCGCAGCGGGCCGGACAGCCGGAGCACCGTGGGGATGTTGTAGGTGGGGCTCGGCCCTTCGAGCAGGTGGAGGAACCACAGGCGCTGCTGGGCGTAGGAGAGCGGGAGGCGCTCGGGACGGGGCCGTGCGGTGAGCGCGGCCCGCGCCCGGCCCGCCCCGGCGAGCACCACGGCGAGCGCGGCCGGGGTCGGCGCCTCGAAGAACTGCCGGATGGACAGCTCGGCCCCCAGCGTGGTGCGGACCCGGCTGACCAGGCGGGTGGCGAGGAGGGAGTGACCGCCGAGGTCGAAGAAGTCGTCGTCGACGGTGACGCCCGGCAGCGACAGGACCTCCGCGTACAGGTCGCAGAGGATCTCCTCGGCCGGGGTGCGCGGCGCCCGGCCCGCGGTCCGGCCGGTGTACGTCGGGGCGGGCAGCGCCGCCCGGTCCAGCTTGCCGTTCGGGCTGAGCGGCAGGGCGTCCAGGGCGACGAAGGCCGAGGGCATCATGAAGTCCGGCAGGGACAGCGCCAGCCGGGCGCGGGCGGCGGCCTCGTCCCAGTGGCCGGGGTCCGGGACGACGTAGGCCACCAGGCGCTGGTCGCCCGGCCGGTCCTCGCGCAGGACGACCGCGGCCTGGCGCACACCCGGCCCGCCCGCGACGGCGGCCTCGATCTCGCCCAGCTCGATGCGGTACCCGCGCAGCTTGACCTGCCGGTCCGCCCGCCCGGCGAAGACCAGCTCGCCCGCTTCGTTCCAGTGCGCGACGTCGCCCGTGCGGTACATGCGGCTGCCCGGCGCGCCGAACGGGTCGGCCGTGAACCGCTCGGCGGTCAGCCCGCCCCGGCCCAGGTAGCCGCGCGCCAGCTGCACGCCCGCCAGGTACACCTCGCCGTCCAGACCCGGCGCGACCGGGCGCAGCGCGGAGTCGAGGACGTACACCCGCACCCCCTCGTGCGGGGTGCCGATCGGCACCGGGCCCGGCTCCACCGTGCGGTCCGGGGCGATCCAGTGCTCCAGGCAGTGACCGGTGGCCTCGGTGGGCCCGTAGACGTTCACCACCGTCACGTCCCCCGCGGTCTCGCGCCAGGGCGCCAGGATCTCCCCGCGCAGCTCCTCGCCGCCCAGGGTCAGGGTGCCCGAGGGCGCGACCTGTGGCGGCATGGTGGCCAGCAGCGCCAGGTGGGACGGGGTGCCCTTCATGAAGGTGGCACGCTGGAAGCCGGGTTCGGACCCGGCCGTCTCGGCGAGGGCGCGCAGATCCGTCAGCCGGACGCAGCCGCCGCTGATCAGCGGGGCGTGCAGCGAGCCGACGCTCTGGTCGAAGGACGCGGACGCCTGCATCACGGACAGCCCCGAGATGTCCGGCGCCTGGGAGGACCGGCAGTGCCGCACGAACGCCGACAGGGCCCGGTGCTCGACGACGACTCCCTTGGGGCGGCCCGTCGTGCCCGAGGTGTAGATGACGTACGCCGGATGGTCCGGCAGCAGCGGCGCCGCGCGGTCGGCGTCGGTGAGGACGGTCCCGGAGTGCCTGCCCAGCGACGTTCCGGTGCCGGGGTCGTCCATGACGAAGGTCAGCGGCCCGCAGCACTCCTCGCCGATCCGGTCGTCCACGTCGGAGGTGGTGAGGACCAGCGCGGGATCCGCGTCCTGGATCATGTGGCGGATGCGGTCCGGCGGGTACTCCGGGTCGACCGGCACATAGGCGCCGCCCGCCTTGAGCACCGCCAGCATGCCGATGACCAGTTCCGTGCGGCGCCCCACCGCGACCGCCACGTGCCGTTCCGGGCCGACGCCCAGCTCGACCAGGCGCCGGGCCAGCCGGTTGGCGGCGGCGTCGAGTTCGGCGTAGGTCAGCCGCCCGTCGGGGGCGATCAGCGCCGTCTTGCCGGGGGTGCGCGCCACCTGCTCCTCGAACAGGTCGGTGAACCGCTCGGCGGGCCTTACGTCGTCCGAGCCGCTCCACTTCTCCAGGACGGTGCCGCGCACCTCCGGGTCGAGCAGTTCTACCGCGCCGACCCGGGTGTCCGGGCCGTCCAGGACGGTGCGCAGCGCCCGGCGGAACGCGGCGATCACCGCCTCGACCCGCGCCGGTTCGAAGACCTGCGGCAGATAGCCGAGCGAGAACCGCAGGGTCTCGCGGGGCAGGGCCAGCAGACCCAGCGGGTAGTGCATCTGGTCCTTCGAACGGACGCCGAGGACGGTCGGGAGGTCCGCGTCCGGCGCGGCGCCCGGGGGGCGGCCGCGGCTGGAGTTGAGCGGATAGTTCTCGAACACCATGGCCGTGTCGAACAGTTCGCCGGAGCCCGCCCAGCGCTGGATCTCCGCGAGGCCCACCCACTGGTGGTCGATGAGCCGCGCCTGCTCGCCCTGCAGCCGGCGCAGGAACCCGGTCACCGTCTCGGCGGGCCGCAGCCGCACCCGCAGCGGCAGGGTGTTCATGAACAGGCCGACCATGGTGTCGACGCCGGGCAGCTCCGGCGGGCGGCCGCTGACGGTCACGCCGAACACCACGTCGTCCCGGCCCGTCAGATGGGACAGGACCAGCCCCCAGCAGCCCTGGATCACCGTGTTCACCGTCAGCCCGTTGGACCGGGCGAACCGGGTCAGCGCGGCGCTCGCCGCCTCGTCCTCGGAGAAGTCGATCCGCTCGGGCGCCGCGGTGAGGGCGCCCCGGTCGGGGGCGACGATGCTCGGGGTGTCGAACCCGGCGAACGCCTCGGTCCACGCGTCCTTGGCGGCGTCCCGGTCCCGGCCGCCGAGCCAGCCCAGGTAGTCGCGGTAGGGGCGCACCCGGGGCAGGGCCGTGCCGTCGCCGTGGACCGTGTACAGGGTCATCAGCTCGCGCAGCAGGATCGGCATGGACCAGCCGTCCGCCAGGATGTGGTGCAGCGTCAGCAGCAGCCGGTGGCGGGCCGGGCCGAGCCGCACCAGGGTGAAGCGGATCAGCGGCGGGCGGGACAGGTCGAAGCGCGTCCAGCGGTCCCGCTCGGCGACCCGCTCCGCCGCCGCCTCCCGCTCCTCCTCGGGAACGCCCGCCACATCCTCCTCGCCCCAGGGCAGGACGACCCGGCGGGGGATGAGCTGCACCGGGCGCTTGAGCCCCTCGTGCCGGAAGGCGGCCCGCAGGTTGGCGTGCCGCTCCAGCAGCGCCTGCCCGGCCCGGCGCAGCCGCTCCGGGTCCGTGCCGCCCTCCAGGTCGATGAAGACCTGGACGTTGTAGGCGTCCAGCTCCTCGTCGTCGAAGAGGTTGTGGAACAGCATCCCCTCCTGGAGCGGGGACAGCGGCAGGATGTCTTCCAAGCCGGACTTGGCCATCAGAGGGAACCCCATTCGCTCTCGAGTCGGGAGATGTCGTCCTCGCTGAGCGAGGTGAGGGAGACGTCCGAGGGGGTCAGACCGCTAGCCTCGGGCCGCCCGGCGTGCTCGACCAGCGCCTTCAGGGCCCGGAACCAGCCCTCGCCCAGGCGCCGCACCTCGGCCTCGGACAGCACGGCGTCCGCGTACGTCCACACGCTGTGCAGCCTGGGCCCCTCGTCGGTGTCGTGGGCGCCCGCGACCAGTTCGACCGGGTGCGCCAGCGGGGTGTCGGGGTGCTGGCCCGCAACGCCCCGCCCGAGCACGCTCCACGGCTCGGGCCCGGCACCGCCGCCCGGTGCGCCGCCCGGTGCGCCGCCGCCCCGGCCGCCGGTGTAGCGGCCCAGGTAGTTGAAGCCGTACGCCGGTGCCGGCAGGGCGGCGAACCGGTCCCGGGTGCGCGGGTTGAGGTGACGGAGCAGGCCGTGGCCCACGCCGTCGCGCGGGACGGCGCGCAGCTGCTCCTTGACCCGCTTCAGGGCCCGCCCGGCCGCGGCACCGCCGTCCCACACCTCGGCCCACTCCAGGTCGTCGACCTCCGGGCGCAGCGGCACCGGGTGCATCGACGTGAACCAGCCGGTGGTGCGGGTGAGGTCGGCGCCGGGCACCAGGTGCTCGTGGCGGCCGTGGCTCTCCAGGTCCACCGTGACGGGCGCCGTACCCCGGGCGCCCCGCTCGCGCCGCCAGTCGGCGACGGCCAGCCCGAACGCGGTGAGCAGCAGGTCGTTGATCTCCGCCCGGAACACCCCGGGCACCCAGGTGAGCAGGGCGTCGGTGGTGTCCGCGTCGAGGTCCAGGACGACCTGCCCCGAGCGGGCGTGGGTGTCGCGCGCCGGATCCAGTACCGGGTCCGCCGGCTCGGCGGCCAGGCGGGCCGCATCCAGCCAGTGGTCCGTCTCGGCCTCGGTGACGGCGGAGCCGGCCAGGTCCCGCAGCGCCGAGGCCCACCGGCGCCAGCCGGTGCCCGCCGGGCTGAGCGGGCGGTCCTCGTAGGCGGCGGCCAGGTCCGGCACGAGCAGCCGCCAGCTGACCGCGTCCACGGCCAGGTGGTGGGCGACCAGGACCAGCAGCCCCGGCCGGTCCGGCCCCCGGTCGACGTGGCAGGCCCGCAGCATCCGCCCGTCGGCCGGGGACAGCCGGTCGCGTTCGGCGGCGGCCGCCTCGGCCACCAGAGCGTGCAGCCCGGCGTCTTCGACGTCCCCGGCCGCGCGGTGCGTGAGGAGACCGGCGGCGTCCGTGCCGCCGGGCTCGGGCTCGGGCACGGACATGGACCAGTCCGCGGCGACCCGCAGCCGCAGCGAGTCGTGCCGGTCGAGGACCGCTCCGAGGGCGGCCACCAGCCGCTCCGCGTCGAGGTCCGCGGGCACGGACACCACCACCGACTGGTTGAACGGCGCGACCGGCCCGCCCAGCGCGGCGAACCATCCCATGATCGGCGTCGCGGGCACCGGCCCGCACGCCGCTTCCTCCTCTTCCGCCGCTCCTGCTACGGCGCCCGCCGACGGCCCCGCCGCGCCGTCGGCGGCCTGCGCCTCGGCGAGATCGAGTGCCTCGGCGACGCGGGCGACGCTCTGGTGCTCGAAGACGTCCCGCACGGAGAGCGCGAGGCCCTTCGCACGGGCCCGGCTGACCAGCTGGATGGACAGGATGCTGTCGCCGCCCAGGTCGAAGAACCCGTCGTCGACACCGACCGACTCCAGGCCCAGCGCCTCGGCGAACAGCGCGCACAGCAGCTCCTCGCGCGCCGTGGCCGGGGCCCGGCCCGTACCGGCGGCCGCGTAGTCCGGCGCGGGCAGCCGCCCCCGGTCCAGTTTGCCGTTGCCGGTCAGCGGCAGCTCCGCCAGGCGCACGAACGCCGACGGCACCATGTAGTCGGGCAGCGTCTCGCGCAGCCGCTCCCGCAGCTCCTCGTCCGAGGGCACCGGCACCGGTCCGGCCCCGGTCACCAGGTACGCCACCAGGCGCCGGTCGCCCGGCCGGTCCTCGCGCACCACGGCCACCGCCTCCGGCACCCCCGGGTGCCGCGACAGGGCCGACTCGACCTCGCCCAGCTCCACCCGGAAGCCGCGGATCTTCACCTGGTCGTCGACCCGGCTGATGAACTCCAGGTCGCCCCGCCGGTTCCAGCGCACGATGTCGCCGGTGCGGTACATCCGCTCGCCCGGCCCCTCGAAGGGGTTGGCGACGAACCGGGACGCGCTCTGCCCGGGCCGGTTCAGATAGCCGCGCGCCAGCTGCACCCCGGACACGTACAACTCGCCCGGCACCCCGGCCGGCACGGGTTGCAGGTACGGGTCGAGGACCAGCATGCGCGTGTTGGGGAACGGGCGGCCGATGGTCAGCACGCCGTCCGCGAGGTCGTCCGGCGCCTCGACCCGCCAGGTCGTGCAGCCCACGATCGTCTCGGTCGGGCCGTACTCGTTGAGGACCCGCGCCCCCGGATGCGCCGCGAGCAGCGTCCGCACCGCGCGGCCGGTCAGCGACTCCCCGCCCAGGACCAGTTCCCCGTCCGGCACGCACACCCCGGGCAGCCCGGTGATCAGCGGCAGATGGCTCGGCGTCGCCTTCAGGAACGTCGTCTGCGGCAGGTCGGGCACCTCGCCGTCCAGCGCGCGCTCGTGCAGTTCCTCCAGGTCGGCGAGGTGCACGCAGCCGCCGTTCAGCAGCGGCGCGAACAGACCCGTGACCGTCAGGTCGAAGGAGAGCGGCGAGTGCAGCAGCGCGTTGCCCGCCACGCCCGGGTACAGCTCCGCCGACACCGCCAGGTAGTTCAGCACCGGCTGGTGCTCGACGAGCACCCCCTTGGGGCGGCCCGTGGAACCCGACGTGTAGATGATGTACGCCGCGTTCCACGGCGACAGCGGCTGCGTGCGGTCCTCGTCCGTCAGGTCGTGCGCGGGCTGTGAGGCCAGCCGGGCGGTGACGTCCGGGTCGTCCAGCAGCAGCCGGGGCAGCTCCGCCGGGAACACCCCGGCCGGGACCGCCGACGTCGTCAGCGCGCACACCGGCGCCGCGTCCTCGGCCATGGTGGCGATCCGCTCGCGCGGACTGCCCGGGTCGACCGGCAGGTACGCGGCCCCCGTCTTCAGCACCGCGAGCACCGCCACGCCCATCTCCACCGACGGCGGCAACGAGATCGCCACCACCTGCTCCGGCCCCGCCCCGGACTCCGCGAGCAGGTGGGCGAGCCGGTTGGCGCGGGAGTTCAGCTCGGCGTACGTCAGCGTCGTCCCGCCGGCCGAGAACGCCGGGCGGCGCGGAGTCCTGGCGACCTGCTCCTCGAACAGCTCCGGCAGGGTCCCCTCACGCTGCGGGCGCGCCGTGTCGTTCCACTCCCGCAGCACCTGCCGCCGCTCGGCCGGGTCCAGCAGGCCGATCCCGCCGATCGGCCGGTCCGGGTCGGCCGTGACCGAGCCCAGCACCCCGAGCAGCCGCGAGATCACCGACTCCGCGGTTCCCCGGTCGAACAGCTCCGTGCGGTACTCCAGCGAACCGCGCATGCCCGCCGGCCCGCCCGACGGGTCGTGCCGCTCGCCGAAGGTCAGCGCCAGGTCGAACTTGGCCACCCCGGTACCGGCGGTCATCCGGGTCGCGTTCACGAGCGCGCCCGCCTCACCGGACGCGTCCGGGGCGTCCGGGGCGTCCGGAGCGGCGCGGTCGCCCGCACCGGCCGTGTTGTTGAAGGTGATCATCACCTGGTACAGCGGGTGGTGGGCCAGACTGCGCGCCGGATTCAGCGCCTCCACCAGCCGCTCGAACGGCACGTCCTGGTGCGCGTACGCGGCCAGGTCGCGCTCGCGCACCCGGCCCAGCAGCTCACGGAAGGTCGGGTTGCCGCCGGTGTCGGTGCGCAGCACCAGCGTGTTCACGAAGAACCCGACGAGCTCCTCCGTCGCGGCGTCGTTGCGCCCCGCGACCGCCGTGCCGACGGGAATGTCCTCGCCCGCCCCCAGCCGCGTCAGCAGCGTGGCGAACGCCGCCTGCACCACCATGAACAGGCTGGAGTGCGTGGACCGCGCCAGCTCCGTCAGCCGCGCGTGCAGCGCCGTCGGCACCGTGAACGCGATGCGGTCGCCGGTGTAGCCGGCGGTCGCCGGGCGGGGCCGGTCGGTGGGCAGCTCCAACTGCTCCGGCAGCCCCGCCAGGGCGTCCTTCCAGTACGCCAGCTGCCGCGCCGCCACGCTGTCGGCGTCGGACTCGTCGCCGAGGACCTCCCGCTGCCACAGCGCGTAGTCGGCGTACTGCACCGGCAGCGGCTCCCAGTCCGGTGCCGCGCCCGCGCAGCGCGCCGCGTACGCCGCCGTGAGATCACGGGCCAGCGGTGCCATCGACCAGCCGTCGCCCGCGATGTGGTGGATGAGCAGCAGCAGGACGTGATCGGTGTCCGAGACGCGGAACAGCCGGGCCAGGAACGGGATGTCGACCGTCAGGTCGAAGGCGTGCCGGGCCGCCTCGCCGACCCGCTCCGCCACCTCCCCGGCGGCCACGTCGACCACGTCCAGGCGGCGGGCGGCCCGGTCGGCGGGCAGCACGACCTGCCACGAACCCCCGTCGTCCGCTGCGAACACGGTCCGCAGGCTCTCGTGCCGGACCAGCACGTCACCGATCGCCCGCTCCAGCGCCGCCCGGTCCACCGGACCGGACAGCCGGAGTGCCGTCGGCATGTTGTACGTCGCCGACGGCCCCTCGAACTGGTGCAGGAACCACAGGCGCTGCTGCGCCGGCGACAGCGGGACCCGCTCCGGACGCGGCCGGGCCACCAGCGGCGCCCGTGCGCCCGCCGCCCGGTCCAGGGCGCCGGAGAGCCCGGCGATCGTCGGCGTCTCGAAGAACTGGCGCACGGACAGCTCGACGCCCAGCGCCGTCCTGATCCGGCTGACCAGCCGGCTCGCGAGCAGCGAGTGCCCGCCCAGGTCGAAGAAGCCGTCGTCGATGCCGACCCGGACGACGCCCAGCACCTCGGCGAACAGCGCGCACAGGATCTCCTCGCGCGGATCCCGCGGCCCCCGGCCCACCGGTTCACCGTCGTACTCCGGAGCGGGCAGCGCCTTGCGGTCCAGCTTCCTGTTCGGCGTCAGCGGCAGCGCGTCGAGCACCACGAACGCCGTCGGCACCATGAACTCCGGCAGCCGTCCGCGCAGCCGCTCCCGCAGCTCCGGGACACTCGGCACCGGTCCCGCGGGAGCCGCCGGACCGGTCGGACCGGTCGGACCCGTCGGTCCCGTCGGTCCCTTCGGTACGACGTAGCCGACCAGCCGCCGGTCGCCCGGCCGGTCCTCGCGCACCGTCACCGCGGCCTCGGCGACCGCCGGATGCCGGGACAGCTCCGCCTCGATCTCGCCGAGTTCGATACGGAAGCCCCGCAGCTTGACCTGCTGGTCCACCCGGCTCAGATAGCGCAGCGCACCGTCCCGGCGCCGGCACACCAGGTCGCCCGTGCGGTACATCCGGGTACCGGCCGGGCCGTACGGGTCGGCGGTGAACCGCTCCGACGTCAGCGAGGGACGCAGGTGGTAGCCCTGCGCCAGCTGCTCCCCGGCCAGGTACAACTCGCCCGGCACGCCGACCGGGACCGGCCGCAGCGCCGAGTCCAGCACGTACGCCGAGGTGTTGGCGAGCGGCCGGCCGATGACCGGCCCGGACTCGGCGACGTCGGCCGCCGTCGCCCAGATCGTCGCCTCCGTCGGCCCGTACAGGTTCGTCACGGAGCGGGCGCGGTCCGCCAGCGCCCGCGCCAGCTCGGACGGCAACGCCTCCCCGCCCACCAGCACACGCACCCCGGCCAGCTCGTCCCCGGCCACGGCCGCGACCCCCTGCCACAGGCTCGGCGTCGCCTGGACCATGGTGATCCCCGACGCCGACACCCGGTCGAGCAGCGCGTGCGGATCGCGCGCGGTCTCCTCGTCGGCGAGCACCAGCACCGCGCCGTGCAGCAGCGGGAGGAAGATCTCCAGGCCCGCGATGTCGAAGCCCACCGTGGTCACGGCGAGCAGCCGGTCACCGGCCCCCGGCGTGAACCGCCGGCCCATGTCGGCCAGGAAGTTGTCCAGCGCCCCGCGCGGCACCACCACACCCTTGGGCCGCCCCGTGGAACCCGAGGTGTAGATCGTGTACGCCGGATGCGCCCCGCGGACCGGACCCCGCAGCTCGCCCGCCTCGAGGTCCGTGTCCCCGTACCCCGACAGCCCTGCCTCCGCCACCGGTTCGCTCACCGTGAGCGCGGGCCCCGCGTCGGCCAGCATGTACTCCACCCGCTCGGCCGGGTAGTGCGGGTCGATCGGCAGGTACGCGGCCCCGGACTTGAGGACCGCCAGCAGCGTCACGACCAGCTCCGCCGAGCGGGGCAGCGCCACCGCCACGAACCGGCCCGGCGCCGCGCCCCGCGCGACGAGATGCCGGGCCAGCCGGTTGGCGCGCGCGTTCAGCTCCGCGTAGGTCAGCCGCACCTCGCCGAACTCCACGGCCGTCGCCCCCGGCGACCGCCGCGCCTGCCGCTCGAAGAGGCCGGTCACCGACGCGGCGGGCGGCTCGGCCGCGGTGTCGTTCCACTCCCGGAGGACCAGCCGCCGTTCGGCCGCGTCCATGATCTCCAACTGCCCCACGGGCCGCCCCGGGTGCGCCACCGCCGCCGCGAGCAACCGCACCAGCCGGTCGGCGAGGTCCCGCACCGTGGCACGGTCGAAGAGCGCCGTGCTGTACGTGACGCCGCCGCTCATGCCCTGGCAGGAATGGTCGGCGCCGAAGTGCTCGGCCAGCGCGAACGACAGGTCGAAGCGCGCCGAGACCGACTCCGACGCCACCACCTCGGCCGCCAGCCCGGCGAACCGGTCCGTCTTCGTGCCCTGCGTGTTGTGCAGGGTGAGCATCGTCTGGAAGAGGGGGTGGTGGGTGAGGGAGCGGGTGGGGTTGAGGGCTTCTACGAGGCGTTCGAAGGGGAGGTCCTGGTGGGTGTAGGCGGTGAGGTCGGTGTCGCGGACTCGGGTGAGGAGTTCGCGGAAGGTGGGGTTGCCGCTGGTGTCGGTGCGCAGGACGAGGGTGTTGACGAAGAAGCCGACGAGGTGGTCGGTGGCGTCGTCGGTGCGTCCGGCGACGGGGGTGCCGATGGGGATGTCCTCACCCGCGCCGTGCCGCGTCAGCAACGCCGCCAACGCCGCCTGGATCACCATGAACGCCGTGGTGTTGGTCTCCCGGGCGAGTTCGGTCAGTCGGGTGTGGAGGTCGGCGGGGAGGGTGAAGGTCACGCGGTCGCCGGTGTGGTCGGCGACTGCCGGTCGGGGCCGGTCGGTGGGGAGGTCGAGGCGTTCGGGCAGGCCGGCGAGCTGCTGTTTCCAGTAGGCGAGTTGCCTGCCGGCGAGGGTGTCGGGGTCGGTGTCGTCGCCGAGGATCTCCTGCTGCCAGAGCGCGTAGTCGGCGTACTGGACGGCCAGGGGCTGCCAGGTGGGTGCGTCGCCGGCGCAGCGGGCGGTGTAGGCGGTGGTGAGGTCCTGGGCCAGCGGGGCCCGGGACCAGGCGTCGCTGGCGATGTGGTGCACGAGCAGCAGCAGCACGTGCTCCCGCTCCGAGACCCGGAACAGCCTCGCCCGTACGGGGATCTCCGCGCCCAGGTCGAAGGCGTGCGCCGCCGCCTCGGCCACCCGCTCCGCCACGTCCTCCGCGGCCACGTCGACGACGGCGAACGGCGTCGCGACGGCCTCCACGGGCAACACGATCTGCTGGGCGCCCCGGTCGTCCTCGGTGTAGATGGTGCGCAGGCTTTCGTGGCGGGCGAGGAGGTCGCTGAACGCGGCGTGCAGGGCGTCGGGGTCGAGGGTGCCGGTGAGGCGGAGGGTGGTGGGGATGTTGTAGGTCGCCGACGGTCCTTCGAGCTGGTGGAGGAACCAGAGGCGTTGCTGGGCGTAGGAGAGCGGAATACGCTCCGGGCGCGGCCTCGCGGTGAGCGCGGTGCGGAGGGTGCCGGACGTGTCCAGGGCACGGGAGAGGCCCGCGACGGTGGGCGTCTCGAAGAGCTGCCGGATCGGTAGCTCCCGCCCGAGAGTGGTGCGGACCCGGCTGACCAGGCGGGTGGCGAGGAGGGAGTGACCGCCGAGGTCGAAGAAGCTGTCGTCGATGCCCACGGTGTTCACCGAGAGGATCTCCGAGTACAGGGTGCAGAGGATTTCTTCGCGGGGGGTGCGGGGGGTTCGTCCGGCGGTGGATGCCGTGTAGGCGGGTGCGGGGAGGGCGGTGCGGTCGAGTTT